>CAUPMS010000021.1:0-78614 GCA_963512445.1 uncultured Ralstonia sp. | reverse complement strand
ACTTTCTTTGGCAAGACAAAGAAAGTGAGTCAGCCCCGGCAGGGGATGAAACAAGAGATGCACCACCAACATAAAGCCCGAGCAAAACAAGGAGACAACCCATGCAGCAAACTCGCCGCAATGTTCTTCGCCTGACCATGGCAGCCACGCTGGCAGCATCGCTCTTCAGCGCCACCATCACCACCGCCCATGCAGAAGCCAAAGAAGTCCGCATCTCCCACGGCTACGGCATCCTCTACCTGCCCATCATGGTGATGGCCAGCGAGCACCTGCTGGAGAAGCAGGCCAAGGCCGCCGGCCTGGGCGACGTGAAGGTCAACTACCGCATCATCGATGGCGGCAACGTCATCAACGATGCGATGCTCTCGGGCGCGCTCGACATCGCCTCGCTGGGCGTGCCGGGCTTCCTCACGCTGTGGGACAAAACGCGCGGCAGCGCGATGGAAGTGCGCGGCCTGTCCTCGCTCAGTTCATCGTCGATGTATCTGATGACGCGCAACCCGAACGTGAAGACGCTGGCGGATTTCTCCGACAAGGACCGCATTGCCGTGCCGGGCATCAAGACCTCCCTGCCCGCCGTGGTGCTGCAAATGGCCGCCGCCAGGACCTTCGGCGACAAGCAGTTCAACAAGCTCGACCCGATCACCGTGCCGCTGCCGCACCCCGACGCCACCGCCGTCATGCTGGCCGGCGGCAGCCAGATCAACAGCCACATGGCGTCCCCGCCGTTCTCATACACCGAGGCCGCTGCACCTGGCCTGCACCGCGTGTTCAATACCGTAGACGTGCTCGGCAACATCACGCTGGACATGACGTACACCAGCAAGAAGTTCTACGAGGCCAACCCGAAGCTGTCAGCCGCGTTCGTGGCGGCGCTGGATGAAGCGAACGCGCTCATCGCCAAGGACAAGGCGCAGGCTGCACAGATCTACATTGCGCAATCGAAGGTGAAGAGCTCGCCGGAAGAGGTGAAGAAGATCCTCGACGATCCGGATTCGCGCTTCACGACGACGCCGGTCGGCATCGCCCACTATGCTGATTTCATGCAGCGCGTGGGCACGCTCAAGAACAAGCCGGCGTCGTGGAAGGATGTCTTCTTCCCGACGGTGCAGAACCGTCAAGGTTCATAAGCGCCGAGCACAACGGCCAGCATCCGCACGGAGGCATCTCATGACACTACGCATCGTCCGGCTCGGCGAGCCGCGTCACCCCGATGAAGGCCTGCGCATCGGCACCGTGCGGCGCCCCCCGCGCGGCGTGCCCAAGGAAGAATTCGCCAGCCGCGATTTCTACGACGTGTGGATGCCGCTGCTCTCACCCACGCCCGAACTCGTCAAGCAGGCTCAGACCGCGCAGGCTGAGCACGACGAGAAGACATGGCAGACCTTCGTGCGCCACTTCCGCGCCGAGATGCGCGATGGTGACGCCGCGCGCCTGCTCGACATGCTGGCCGCGCTGTCGCACCAGACCAACCTCGCCATCGGCTGCTATTGCGAAGACGAGGCGCATTGCCACCGCTCGGTGCTGCGTGGCCTGCTGGAAGAGCGCGGCGCCAGCATCGCCAAAACCTAGGCAGCCATGCCGTCAGCGGCAGCGGCGATCAGCTGCTGCGCCGTCTCGGCACTGCCGATCCTGTCGATCGCCAGCAAGGCAAAACGGGCCAGGAACAGCGTGGCATTGGCCTCGCCGAGGCCGGTCATGGTCTTGCACAGGTGCGTGTAGACGGTATCGAGTTCGCTCTCAGTCATGGCGGGCTCCGGGCTGCATGGCGGGTGACGTGGGGTGCAATGCCCCCTGGATGGCCGCGACGACGTCCTCTGCGGTGGCCGACTGCCAGCGGCCCAGCACGTGGCCGTCGGGGCGCACCAGGTAAATCGTGCCGGGCTTGGCGCCCAGCAGCGGGAACAGCCGGCCAGTATGGTCCCAGGCGTACGCCCCCGGCATACCAGGACGCTCACGCTGTGCGATCGGCACCAGCCGCAGCGGCATCCGCCGGGCTTGCAGCGTTGCCTGCAAGGCGGCGCACTCTGGCGAGAGCGTGCCGTCTTCGGTGAAACAGAGTGCCGTAAAGCACGACTCCACCAGATCGGTCAGGTGTGCTTGCTGCGCGACGCCGTCTTCGACCCGCGTCAACGGGCATTCTGGCAAGACCGCTCCAGGCGCGGGCCCCACCGCAAACACATCGCCCCCTTTCTGCGGGGCGTTCAAGGGCGACGCCGCGTAGGCAATCGCCGAGGTCTGCCGTGGGTTGATCAGCGAGCGCACGCACGCGTGCTTGACAGCCAGGCTCAATACGGCCGTGCGCATCAGTTCGAAAGCGAACGACGGCGGCGCCATGAACTCGGTGCTCTTGGTGCCGTAGCTGAGGTTCTCGTGCGTGGCGAAAACGCGCTCGTCGGAGTAGCTGTCGAGCAGGCTGTCGGCGGCGTTCCCCTGAATGACGTAGGCAAGCTTCCAGGCCAGGTTGTCGGCATCATCAATGCCCGAGTTTGCGCCGCGCACGCCAAAGATCGGCACCAGGTGCGCCGCGTCGCCGCCAAACAGCACGCGGCCATGGCGGTAGCGCTCCAGCGTGAGCGCGTTGGCCTTGTAGAGCGTGATCCAGATCGGTGCCCATTCGCCACGCTCACCCATCATGTCGAGCAGGCTCCGCACGCGCGGCATCACGTTCTCGGGCTTGACGGCGGCCTCGGCGTCCTCGTCGTCGCGCAGTTGATAGTCGATGCGCCAGACGTCGTCCGGCTGCTTGTGCACGAGCACCGTGGAGCCCGGATTGGACGCCGGGTCGAAATACGCCAGACGCTCGGTCGGCCGGTCGCTCCTGAGCGCGATGTCGACGATCACGTAGCGGCCTTCATAGCTCGTGCCCTGGAGCTTCAGGCCCAGCGCTTCGCGGATCGTGCTGCGCCCGCCATCGCAGGCCACCACCCAATCGGCCTGTAGTGCGTAGTCGCCCGCGGGGGTGGCGAGCCGCAGGGTGGCGCCGTTGGCGTGGGCATCAATGGCGGTGACGCGTGTCTGCCAGCGGATGTCGATCAGGTCGGCGTGCTGCTCTGCGGCGTCCAGCAGGAACTGCTCGATGTGGTACTGCGCGAGATTCACCATCGGCGGCAGCTTCTGGTTCTCGTCCTGCGGCATGGTGAAGTGCAGGACTTCGGCGTCGCGGTAAAAGCTGCGGCCGCCCGTCCACGGCAGGCCGGTCTTCAGAAAGCCCTCGGCTGCGCCCAGGCGCGCGATGATCTCAAGGCTGCGACGCGAGATGCAGATGGCGCGGCTGCCGTGGCAGACCGAGTCGTCGGCCTCGATCAGCACGCAGGGGATGCCGTGCCTGGCCAGTCCCAATGCCAGCGTCAGGCCGACGGGGCCGCCGCCGACAATGGCCACGGCGTGCCGCCGCACTTCGACACCGTTCTCCAGCACCGGCAACGTGGCGGCATGGTGCTTGGCGGCAAACGGATAGGGCTTGAATTCAACACCCATTGCTCATTCCTCTTGTAAAACGCGCGGCACGGCGGGGCGACCTCGCGCTCACGCCCTGCCCACTCACACTCACATCAAACCGCGGATCGGGTCGACGGCTGCACCGGCAACACCCGCACCACCAACGCCCCCACCACCAGCAGAACGGCCGCAAAAAGCAGCCCGGCGATAAAGCTGTGCGTCACGTCCTTCAGCCAGCCCACCACGAGCGGGTTCAGCGCCGAGCCGATGTTGCCGGTCGCATTGATCACCGCGATGCCGACGGCGCGGGCGCGAAAGCTCAGCACATGATCGGGCGTGGTCCAGAAGATCGACATGGCGGTGTACGACCCGGCCGACGCCAGGCAGATGCCCAGCATGGCGACCACCGGGCTGGCCGACGCGGCGGTGCAAAGCCAGCCGGCGGCCGAGCACAGCATCGGCAGCATGAGGTGCCATTTGCGTTCCTGCTTGCGGTCGGAACGGCGGCCCCACCAGATCATCGCGACAATGGTGCAGACCTGCGGGATGGCCGCTAGCAAGCCGACGGTGCGGTTGCTGGCACCGGCGCTGAAGCTCTTGACGATGAGCGGCGTCCACACCGCCACCATGGCCAGCGTGTTGACGAGGCAGAAATACGCGAGCGCAAACTTGACGACCGTCGGCGACAGCAGCTCGGCCATCAGACCGCGCCCTTCTGCCACCGGGCTGAGCTGCACCGGGTCAGCCTTGTGCTCGGCGGCCAGCATGCGCTGCAGGGCCTGCTTGTCGTCGGTGCCCAGCCAGGTCGCGGTGCTGGGCGCGTCGTCCAGGTAGGCATACACGATCAAGCCAAGCACGGCCGAAGGCAGCCCTTCCAGCAGAAACAGCCACTGCCAGCCCTTGAAGCCGAGCGCGCCGTCCAGCGCGAGGATGTAGCCGGACAGCGCGGACCCGACCGCGGCTGTGACCGGCATGGCAATCATGAACAGGGCGTTGGCCCGGGCCCGATACGCACCGGGAAACCAGTACGTCATATAGAGCAGGATGCCCGGCAGGAAGCCTGCTTCAGTGACCCCGACCAGCACGCGCAGCACGTACAGCGTGGTTGCGTCGGTGGCAAACATCGTCGCGGTGGAGGCCAGGCCCCACGCAATCATGATGGTGCCGATCCAACGCGGGGCGCCGATGCGCGCCAGCACCACGTTGCTGGGGATGCCGAAGGCGATGTAGGCGACATAGAACAGCGTGGTCGCCAGGCCGAACTGCACGCCGGTCAGGCCCAGGTCCTTCATCATGGTCAGCCCGGCAAAGCCGATGTTGATGCGATCCAGGAACGAGAAGAAGAACAGCACGAAGAGGAACCACAGCAACCGCCGCGAAACTTTCGTGATGACAGACTGGGCAGGCGTGGCGGAGTCGCCGGCAGGCAAGGTGCCTGCGGCCGGTGGGGGCGTGTGCATGTGGGAAGTCTCCAGGTCGCTCTAAGCGGCGATGGCTAAAGTATGTGGCTGAGCCTGCCTGGCCTTGTCCCCAATTTGGGTACAACGCGCCGGGCTACCAGTATTCAGCGCTCAACGCTCAGTGGGCGACAGGCACAGCGCGAACAACTGCCGCTGACTGGAGATGCCGAGGCGCCGGTAGGCACGTTTCTGGTAAGTGACGACGCTGGACGGCTTGATGCCCATCATGTCGCCAATGTCGCGGGCGGTCAGCCCCTCGAGCACGCCGCGCAGCACGTCAAGCTCGCGCTTGGACAAATCCGGGCACACGCTGCGCAGGCGCGCCAGCATCAGTTGTGGAATGCCCATCTGCACCTGACCGCTCAGCGCATAGTGGTGCTTGGCGCTGTGGGCGATCAGCGGGGCCAGCGCTTCGATTTGCGTAATCTCGCCGGGGTTGAAGCGCCCGCCGCTGCGATCGCGGTACAGGTTGACCGACAGCCAGATGTCATCCGCGGGCTGCAGCAGGAGCGACAGGCGGTCCGACACGTTGGGCTGCTGATAGCAGGCGGCGCGGTAGGCCTCGTGTTCGATGTCTTCGCTGGTCTGCTGGTGCAGCAGCACCGCCGCCCCGAGCTTGCGCGGGCCGCTGGCGACGATCTTCTGGTTGCCGTCCAGGGCGTAGAAGCGCTTGGCGTAGGTATCGGCCACATCACGCAGGTAGCGCCCGCCACGGTGATCCGCCACCGACATCGTGCGCGGCCGGTTGCCGAACTCGTAGGCGAATACCGTGCATTGCGACACCGCCGCCACATCCCCCAGCGTCTTCATGACCTCCGAGGCAAAGGCATTGACGTCGCTGGACCCGACGGCCGACACCAGCCCGGTCGCGCGAGACAGATCCAGGCGACCAGCGAGGTTGGGGGTGTCGATACGCCATGAACGCATGACGGGCTTTGGCAGGGATTTGGCGAACGAAAGTGCGTGCATTGTAGAGGCAGGCGCGATGCGGGTAAGCCTGCCGCTTACCCGCATATGGCAGCGGCCCCGCATCTAAGGATGCGCCCGCCGCAGCGGCGCTGATCTGCCGAACTGCCGCCCTACCCTACGCGGGTGACGACGCACCAGCACGGCGAATCTATAACGAACATACGTGCGACCGGCGTCTTGCCACGCCGCACGGTCGTCATTTCAGGAGTACCGCCATGGGCCGCCGCTATATCGATTGCCGCGCCTTCCCCAGCGACACTAACTGCTCGGTCGCCATCAGCGCCGACAGCGACGCCGAACTGCTGGAGGCGGCTGTGCAGCATGCTGTTTCCGTGCACAACCACACCGACACGCCCGAACTGCGGGCGCAACTGCAAACCCTCTTTCAGGACGGCATGCCGACTGCCGAACCGCCGAAGATGGCGCCCGCCTGATCGCAGTGCAAACCGGCTAGCCGCGCGAAATGCGGTGCTGGTATTCGCTATACAAACGCGCAAAGGTTGGGCAGAACCTGAGCGTGGCGGACTCGACCCGAACTACCGGCGCGCGGACAACGCCAGCATCAGCCGCACCACATCGCATTGGCTGTGCGTATTGGTCTTGCGATAGACGTGCTTGAGGTGCGTGCGCACCGTGTCGAGTGAAATGCCCAGCGTACGGGCAATGCTCGCGGGGTCGGAGCCGCCCGCCAGCAGATCAGCCACGTCGGCTTCGCGGCGCGTCAGGTGGAACGCATTGGTCAGCCACAGGCTGGCCGGCTGTGCAGGCGAGATGCCAGCGCGCGCCGCAACGCGTTGCCAGCACAACGGCAGCGCTTGCGCAAAATGCGGCAGCAAGGCTTGCGGCGCCGCACGATGCTGCATGGGCTGCGGCACGCCTGCCTTGCGGTAGTCGAGCCACACCGCGCCACGCACTTCGGCATCGGCCATCGGCCAGGCGTCGACACCATCACCGCGTACCGCATGCAACAGGACCTCGGCCGAGCGTGCGCCGCGTGATGCCACCCAGTGCCAGCGCCCATCCACGCGCCATCGGATCATGGCCGCAGCGTAGTCCGCGCCGCACACATCGCGCAGCACGTTCATCACGCCCACAGCATCGCCTGCGCACGCCGCCACATAACATTGGCGCAGCACGGTTGCCGAGGCATGGGATGCGGTGACAGAAAAGCGCGGCATGAAGGCAATACGGGCGCAGCGCCTTGCGGCCGCCGCGCCCGTCTTGAAAAAGATTTCATTATAGGAAGCGCGTCACCGCCCGCACTGCCCCTTTTGCCCTAGGCCGATCTTTGCATCAGGCCAGCGCACGGCGCGACATCCAGCGTGCGCGCAGATGGTCGTAGGCGAGGTTGAAGAAGAACGTGTACGGCAAGAAAAATAGCATGATGCCGATATCGATCACAAAGGCTTCCCACAGGCTGACGCTCAGCCACCACGCGCCCAGCGGCACCAGCATCACGACCAGGCCGCCCTCGAACAGGCAGGCGTGCACCACGCGCACAGCCACGGTGCGCGATAGCTTGTAACGATGCTCCACGCGCTCGAAGATCGCGTTGAACACCATGTTCCACACCATTGCCACGCCGGCAAACATGAGGGTCAGGGCGCCCATGTGCGCGAGGGGCACGCCCATGATCCAACTGAACAGCGGCGCGCAGATGATGGTGGCGAGAAGCTCGAACGACAGCGCGTGAAACACACGCTCGATGGGGGTTTTGGCTGGCACTTGCATGGCAATACTCCGATGAATGAGCGTGATTTTCATCGGTAGAAGCGACTTTATCCAGTTCGATAGCATCGGTTTTTCCGATATATTGCGTCAATCCACGCGCCCCGGAACGCCCTATGCGCCACTCTCCTGAAGCCCTGCACGCCTTTGCCGAGGCCGCCACGCTCGGGTCGTTCTCCGCCGCCGCGCGCAAGCTGGGCAAGCGGCAATCGACCGTCAGCGAGGCAATCGGCAATCTGGAAATCGACCTTGGGCTGACGCTGTTTGACCGCAGCACGCGCCAACCCACGCTGACTGAAGCCGGGCGCGCGATGCTCACGCAGGTGCGCCGCGTGCTTGAGGCCGGTGAACAAATGGACCGCCTTGCCGCGCAGATGGCTGGCGGCCTGGAGGCACGTCTCACGCTGGTGGTGTCTGACACGTACCAGTCCGATCGTTACGAACAGACGCTCGCGTTGCTCGAACAGCGCTTTCCCGAACTGGAGCTCGAATGCCTGATCGCCGAGTACGAAGACGTGCTCGACATCATCCAGCAGGGCCGCGCGCAACTCGGCCTGGTGGCGACGCAGCCGGCGTATCCGCCCGACATTGGCGCGGCAACCATCGCCGAGCAATCGGAGATCGGCCTGTTCGTGGGCCGGCAGCATCCGCTTGCGCAATACGGTGGCGAGGAAGTGCCGCACGCGGTGCTGCGCGACACGCGCGAACTACGGCTGAACACCTTCGTTGATCCGGTCGGGCCCCGGGCCGAAACAACGCCCGTGCGCAGCTTGCGCCGGTGGTCTGCGCCGAGCTATCTGATGCTGCTGGAAATGGCCGTGCTGGGCTTCGGCTGGACGGAACTGCCGCGCTGGCTGGTTGATCACTTTGCTGCGGATCGTCTGCACGAAGTGCATGCGCGCGGCTGGCCCCGCCATGTGCCGGTCGATGCGGTGTGGTCACGCAAGCGCACGCTGGGCCAAGCCGGTGCGTGGCTGCTGGAGACGATGCTGGCCGTTCAAACGTGATTGCCGGCCAGCGCAGTCGCCTCAATCTCGACGGCCAGACCGTAGTGCAGTGTCGGCACCGGCACCACGGCGCGCGCGGGGCGCAGCTCTCCGATCCACGCGCGGTACAGCGCATCAAATGCGGGCCAATGCGTTTCCATGTCGGTCACGTACACGCGCACCTGCACCAGACGCGAGCGGTCCGTGCCGGCGGCGGCAAGCACCGCGTCCAGGTTGAACAACACCTGCCGCACCTGCGCCTCGAACGGCGCATCGACGAGCTTTTCGCCCGTGGGCGTCACCGGAATCTGCCCAGCCACGAACACAAAGCCGTTGGCGCAGACCGCGTGCGAGTAGTGCCCGGCGGGCGGGCGCAAGTCCGGCGCATTCAGATAACGCGCATCGCTCATACCGACCCCAGCACCAGCTTGGCGAAATGCTGCAGATCCACATTGCCACCCGACAGAATCACGCCGACGCGCTTGGCCGCCACGTCCACCTTGCCGGTCAGTGCAGCCGCAGCAGCCAGGCAGCCAGTGGGCTCGACCACCGCCTTCACGCGGCTCGCAAAGAACTGCATCGCGCTCACCAGTTCTGCATCGCTCACCGTGACGATGTCGTCCACCAGCTCGCGGATCACGGCAAACGTGTAGTTGCCCAGGTGCTGCGTTTGCGCGCCGTCGGCCAGCGTCTTGGGCGTGTCGATATGGACGATCTCGCCCTTGCGCAAGCTCTGTTGGCCGTCGTTGCCGGCCTCGGGCTCTACGCCAATGATCTTGCACGCGGGGTTCAGCGCACGCGCCGCCGTGGCGCAGCCGGAGAGCAGCCCGCCGCCGCCCAGCGGGGTGAGCAGCACATCCAGCGGGCCGACGTCTTCGATCAGCTCCTTGGCGGCTGTGCCCTGCCCGGCCATCACGTGCGGATGGTCGTACGGCGGGATCAGCGTGAGGCCGTGTTCTTCGGCCAGCTTGCGGCCGATGGCTTCGCGGTCTTCGGTATAGCGGTCGAAGAACACCACCTCGCCGCCGTAGCCGCGCGTGGCTTCCACCTTCACGACCGGCGCGTCCTTGGGCATGACGATGACGGCGCGCATACCGAGCAGCCTCGCCGACAACGCAATCGCCTGCGCATGGTTGCCCGAC
Source organism: uncultured Ralstonia sp. (assembly GCA_963512445.1). GTDB lineage: Bacteria > Pseudomonadota > Gammaproteobacteria > Burkholderiales > Burkholderiaceae > Ralstonia. The sequence continues at coordinate 68,888 of CAUPMS010000021.1, read as the reverse complement.
GAGAACGTGATCACGCCCGCCTTGCGCTGCTCGGGCGTGAACTGCGACAACGCGTTGTATGCCCCACGAAACTTGAACGCACCCATGCGCTGGAAGTTCTCGGCCTTGAAGAACAGCTCGGCGCCGGTCATCGCGTTGGCGGTGCTCGACGTCAGCACGGGCGTCTTGTGGGCCACGCCTTGCAAGCGGCCATGCGCGGCAACAACGTCTTCGTAAGAGATGGGCAGGCTCATGCGATGTCCTCGTTATTTTCAGGAAGATAGGTGTAGACGGTGGAGCGCGCCACGCCCAGCGTCTGCGCGACTTCGGTCAGCGCGCGGCGCAAGTTCAGCAGGCCGCTGGCGGCCAGTTCGCGCATGGCTTCACGGCGCTGGTCGAGCGTCATGGCCATGGGTGTGGTGTTGTGCGCGGCGGCAAAGTGTTCGAGTGCGGCGCGCACGTCTTCCACGCGGCGCGAGCCCAGCGATTCGGGCACCAGCGGCGCAGCCACGTCGACGCGCATCAATTGCGTGAGGCCGGTGGTCACCGCGCTCAACATGGAAACGTCCATGTTCAGGCAGATGGCCGCGACGTAATCGCCGCGGCTGTTCTTCAGACCGATGGATGTGCTCTTAGCCGGGCGCCCGTCGGGAAACCGGTTGGCGTAGTTTTCAATGACTTCCGGGAACTCCGGATCGGCCAGACGCGCAAGGCCCAGCTCAGTCACGGCGTCGCCCACCCGGCGGCCGGACAGGTTGTTGGCGATGGCAACGACGGAATGATCGGGATCGGTCAGGTCGTGCAGCACGACTTCCACCAGCGGCGCCAGCGTCTTGCCCAGCGCCTCGACGATCTTGCGGCCCTCGCGCAGCAGAAGGCGGTTTTCTTCAGCAGGTTTCATGGGCATTGACGATACGTCAATTACTGACATTTCGTCAATACCTTGCCGTCGACTTATTGCGCGGAGGTGGCTACGGACAAAAGTTACGCACGGCCGATTTCAATGCTGAGACCTTTAGATTTCTGAACGTCGAGGATGACGACAAGCCCAATAGCAGGGCCAATCACTACTCGTCGCTTGGCGGTCTCATGGAGGTCCTCCTCGACCAGTCGTAGCTACATGTGTTGATCACAGTCGATGATTTAGAAGATCTTCCATGGTCTTTGCGGTCACATTGGCGTCCTCGTGCGCGATGCGGCAACAGTTAAACTTTCCTGTTTCGGTTCGAACGATCATGATGAGCTTCACGAGCTCGTCCCATAGCGCGCTCGAAGCAGAAACCACGGAGACTACCTCCACCGCCGATGGATGGATTTTCCCTGTCAGCGCGCCGTAGGAGTCCACCCATTTTCCAATAAGATCGCGCCGCAATCTGTGGTCCGTGATCGCTGCGTCTGCGTCGGGCTCGAGACCATCGCGGATGAATCCAACGAGGTGACTTTGAAGATCCTCGGGGGCGCCTGGCTTTCCATACCGCATACATGCGAGACCGGCGTCCGCTGCCTGCCCCCTGAACTTGTCGCCCATCAGCACCGGATTGGGTATCTGCTGAAATTCTGCCCACGCCTCGCAGTATTTCCGTCTGACGACCAAGAGGTCGGCATGCTCTTTTCGCCAGGCAGGGGTATCGCACGCGTCGATCACTGTGCCCAGCTGGTCGAGCAGCGTGTCAAACGCGGCCAGTGCTGTCGGAGAGGGCTGAGGTGTGCAATGCTCACGAGCAGCGATTGGAGTGCCAGCCCTGAGACAGGACGTATTCGATTGAATCTTGTTGAGCTTTGCGCTGATCTTCGCCTTCACATTGGAAGAATCAGGATCGCATGCGACGGCCTTCCCAACACTGAGACACAGAAGCATCAGGATGACCAGGTACCGGCACCTCATGATTTTGTCTTGCATTTGCTCGCATCCATATCCAGAAGTTGGCCTGGTCGTTTTTGATCTTCCGTTGAAAGAAAAGGTATGTCGGATAGATAATTGCTCGACCAATCAGCCCAATCATTCTCAGAAAAATTCACGCATCCGGTGATGGCCCTTAAGAAACGATTCATATCGGCTTTTGTTTCACTGGAGTACTCCGATGACGAAATTAGTGTTATCACCGAGTACAAGTCGGCCTTGGTTCGGTACTTATATACCTTCTGCTGTGCGACGTAGGCATTGATACTTTTATGCAAATCGTCACTTGTTGACTTAATGCTATCGAAATTACTGGAAGTCGCCTTAACGATCAATTGAGTGAGATAGGCGGATTTCGCGGAGACCTCTGTTGGCACAGTCATCTCCCTGTTGAGCACCGACATCACGACGACAGGACTGGCCATCGGGACGAAGTTCGATGCGACACCGCCTTTCTTTTCGAGAGCAAAGTAGCCAAGTTCCGAATAGGAAAACTCCCGATTCTTCCAAAACTCAACCTCCTTGAGATCCGAGCGTGACCGGCCGAGTAAGGCGTATCTGCCGATTTTGAGTGGCGTCAACGAGGGATTGTTTCCCGTCGCGATATATTGACGCCCATAGAATTGCGCCGTGTAATCGAGAATCATCTGATTCTGCTTCGACGCCAACATCAGGCTGGCTGCCTTGGTCGCTACGCTGACGATGGATGTGGCAAGCGGGTTCTGTGCAAGCGCGGCAATGCCGGTGCCATATTTCTGGACTTCTGCCAGCGCCTCCCGCGTCTCAAGATTGGCTTCGGCAGCAACTTCCATCACGCGAATCCTGAAATAGGGCGCGTATCGATCATCCCACGCATGGCTGCTGTAAATGACGAGGTTCGCGAAGTTCAATGCCTGGCCACCTCGCACCGCCCTCTGGTACCACACAACCAATGGTTCCTGGTTTGTGTCTGCCGAAGTATTGACGTCCAAGATAACAGCAATGTCGCGTGTCTTTTCGGTATCTTCCTGAACATATGGCAGGGAAACACCATTCACGACCACGGTAATCGGGTCACCATGGACCGGATAATCCTTTGTCTTGTCTACCTGCAGCGATGATTCCAGTGTGACGGCGTCCCCAGTCCCGCCATTTTTGAAATAGAAAACGCGATTATCAGGATATTGAGGGGTATTGATAACGTACCGGTCCCGCTCTGTCAGGCTCGGTTGTAAAGATCCGCATCCTGCCACAAGGATTCCACCGGCAATCGCCGCGCATAGTGATCTGACCATATCCCCTCCCGCAAAAACATAATCATTGACCAGGCTGATTTTTTTCATGGCACATTGAATTATTGGCAATTCTTCGCGCCCAACACCTCCCCCTCTGAGGGGGTATGCCACCAGTTGAATAGCGGAGGTCCTTCCTTCCCAGCAAGAGCGGATGCGTCCACGGCACGCATCCGCGGCCCGGCCAGAGCTTTATTTCGATCACCTGTTGATGCGACGGATAGCGACATTCACATCTCATGATTTTCTTATTTCAATAAATCAGATCTGAATTTTATTTACATGAACTATCTATACGAATGGCCGATACCGTCGCAAATGCCATGATCTATAACCGGTTCATCACTCAGTCGAGGTCATGACGCGTCGCCGTTGGGAGTAGCTCTGCGCAGGGCCCACCCTTGCAGGGTGGTATCTGTGATGGGCGGGGCCTGGCAGCGAATGCCGGAAAGGACACGGCATTAAATGGGAGGCAACGGAACATGTGCATTTCGTCGAAATATCTTGCCGCCGCCACGATGCTCCTTGCAGTTACCTCGATTGCCTGCGCGCAAGGCCAGCCATCTGCAGGCCTTGGCTCAAATGCGTCTGACGTGCCCGGGACGAGTGCGGCAGCCCTGGGACTGGCCGAACTGACCGACGAGCCTTCGCGTAGCGACTTGTTCGCGTTGATCCACCTGGCTGACGCTGCCACGAATCCAGATGACGCCAAGCAGGCGGTGGAGTATTTCAACCTCTATGGGCCATTCCGATTTCCTAACGACGTCGAGGTGGACACAGTCGAAAAGAAGCCGCGGCAAGATTCACTGTTCGGGGTCGACGTCAGCCACTACACCTCCTTTGCCTTTCCGATTGAGCAGCTTCACACGAAGAAGGTGCGGTTTGTCTACATCAAGGCCACTCAAGGCTCGGACTACCTTGATCCAAAGTTTTCCAATTTCTGGTCGCGGGCAGGCAAGTTACCAAAAGATAGTCAGGTCCATCGCGGTGCCTATCATTTTCTTTCCTGCGGCGATCCAGGAATATCCGCGCAGGCGTGGGGCAAGGCCCAGGCGGCAACGTTCGTCAAGGTGATCAAGGCGAACGGAGGGCTGCTGGCCACCGATATGCCTCCAGTTGTCGACCTGGAATGGGACAAGGCAAAAGCGAATGGGCCTGATCGCTGGGCACAGCGTAAGCCCGCCGAGATCATCGAGATGGTGAGGACCTTCCTCTCCACCGTAGAGGCCGAACTGCACCGCAAGCCGATGATCTACACGGCCAAATCATGGTGGCGCGAGCGGATCGGCTCGGAAGCCCTGTTTGGAACCCTGTCTTCATACCCGCTGTGGCTGGCGGACTATCCGAAGACTGCACGGGCCAGCGAGGTCCCTAACAGCATCAACGGCACGCGCTGGGCGCTCTGGCAGTACACCGAAAAGGCAACCATGGCGATCGGGTTCAACGAACCCTTCGATGCCAACATCTTCAAAGGGACAACGAGCTCGTTCTACTCGTCGCTGGGCGTGGCGGAGTTTCGGTGATGCGCTCGTCTGTCCATGGCGGGCTACCCAGGCTGCTGCGAGGCTTGCTGATTTCGATGGCCTGCGTGCTGACCAGTGCCATGGCACAAGTCCCCGAGTTTTCCGGGACGTGTCCAAACGGGGCGCCGGCGCGGAAGGAGATCTACTGTCGATTCTTCGTTCATTTCAATAACGATACCAATGCAAAACTTGATACGCGGATTGCCGACGCGGTTGGCGTCAAGACTGCAGCGCAGACGCGCGCCATTGGCCTGATCATCGTCAACGACAAGTATCCCAATCTTCCCGGTCATGATCTTCCAGCAGCCGCGGTGGACGGGGATAACCTTGTGCGTTTCCTGGTCGAAAAGCAGAAGTTCGATGAGCTCATCGTCCTGCGGAATCTGGATGCGACCGTTGACAACATCAACTATTTTCTTGAGGACTACCTTCCAAATCGCGCTTCCGACTTTGATAAGAAGGCCCGGCTCCTGATTGCCTACTCCGGTCACGGACGGTACGGCAAGTCGGATGGCAGCACTGACACCCGCGCGGCATTCGTGCTGAGTGCGGCAAGCGACGTTGGGGGTTCGTCAAACGTCTACAAGATGCAGGATCTTGCCTCGGACATCGAGGTGCTGGCCGGCCGCTACTTCCACGTGCTGACGCTGATCAATGCGTGCTATGGCGGTGGATTTTTCACGAGTGGCTCTCCCGGCGGCAACGCTGACTCGTTCCGGAAACCGGGCTCCTATGCGCTCACGGCAGGTTCAAGCGACGATCTCGTTCCCGCGCTCGATCCCAAGCGGGGTAGCCTTTTCTTCGATCTTCTGATCAGCGGCATTACGCAAGGCTCAGCCGATCCGCTTTATTGGGATGCCTACAGCACGGTGTCTGGCGACGGCAGCAGCGTGCATCAAAGCGGTCTCACACGTACCCTGGCGTTGGCCACTTACCTGACCAGCGCCTATGCACGAATCGCGCGCGAACGTGCCACGACGGATTTGAATTTCCATCTCAGCGACCCTTGGATCGGACCTGCGCAGACCGGTATCGCCTGGGGTGGATTCTTCTTTCTGTCCGATCGCGGAAGTGGGCCGTCGATGGCCGCAGCCAACGTTTATGGCGGAACAATCGTCGCTGCAACCGCCCCACCGGCGGAGTCCAACTTCGGGTTCCTGAGCGATACGGTCAGGCCGCCTGCCCACCTAAGGGCGCTCGCCCCCCGTCCTTCGAGTGACAGGGCCGCCATCGCGGCTGGCGCCGCGTCGCGTGCGGCGACACCCCCGACACCCCCACCCCCGCCCGCTACGAATGCGGCTGAGCTTTCGTTGCCCCCCGGGCCGGTCAGCAGCATTGTCGGACACCCCGACATCAAGGTTTTCAAAGCACCCGACATCTATCCCGTGCAGGGATATGACCTCTCGTCGGCCGACGGGAAGATCAACTGGGAGGTCTTCTCCAACACAACGCGGCCTCGCTTCATCTATGCGCGAGCGATCGGCTGGTCAGGGCCGGACGAAACCTTTGACGACCGCTGGGCGCACATCAAGGCGCTGGGCATCGATTACGGTGCCTATCTGAAGTATGACTTCTGCCGGTCGCCGAAGGATCAGATGACAAGCCTGTCGGGAATCGTGCCGGTGGACCAGAATGCTCTCCCGTTCGCCATCGAGGTTGTCAATCCGAAAGGCGAAAACGAACGGCAACTCTCCTGCTTCAATGCCATGGGGCTGGAAAAGGCCAAGGACAGTATTCTGGAACTCGCTTCTTATGTTCGTGCGCACTACAACAAGACACCACTGCTCTATGGCAACCGCAACAACCTTTCCACCTTTGTCGACAAGCGCGCGGACGATTTCATGATCTGGCTCGGCAGCTATGGCGCATCGGGCATCCAGTTGCGCGGAAGCAATCCTTGGACGCTCTGGCAATATTCGGGAACGCTCGACGTAAAGGGCGTCGGTCCGAAAACGACGGGTCAGGTGTTCTTCGGCACGGAAGAGCAATATCTTCTTTTCAAACGTGGACAAGCCAACGTCGCCCTTAAGGCAGTGAAGCAGTAGACGTTAGGGGATGTTGAACTGATCCCCCGGGGTTGTTGCGATTCATATGTCACCACCCCGGGGAACCTAACTTTTGTCCATTACCAGAGGTGTTGATAAAGCGCACCAGCTCGGTCATGGTCGGCTCAGGCGCCTCTTCCATCAGCCAGTGGCCAGAGCCCTTGATGGTGACACCGTTCACGTTGGTGGCAACCAGCTTTGCCTGCTCGATCAGGAAGGCGCCGGAAGCCTTTTCGCCGGCCAGTACGAGCATCGGCATCTTCAGCGGCGTCTTGGCGAAGCCGGCAAAGTCCTCCGCGTCCTGCGGGAACGTGTGGAAGTATTCGAACCCCGCTGCCATGCGGCCCCGCTGCGCATAGGTGCGCGCGTAGAACCGGCGATCCGCTTCGGGCACCGAGTGCTTCGGATCAGCCGCAAAGTCGTTCCAGAAGTGCTCGAAATAGATGCGTTCACGGCCCTGCACCAGCTTGAGCGGCGTGTCGCCATAGAAGTGGAAGTGCCACAGGTCGCGCAGCAGCCAGACCTTATGCCAGTCGCCCACGCCAGGCAGAAAAGCATCCATGAGCGTGATGCTTTCCACTTCATCCGGGTATTGCGCGGCGTAGGCGTACGCCACCATCAGGCCGATGTCGTGGCCGACCAGCTTGACCTTGCGATGGCCCATGGCCTGCACCATGGCGTGGATGTCCAGCGCAAGCTTCTTCTTGTCAAAGCCCGAGGCGGGAATCGACGACGTGCCTGCGCCCGGCAGGTCCGGCGCCAGCACCACGCGGCGGTCGGCCAGACGCGGGATCAGCGGCAGCCACATGTGGCTGGTCTCGGCATAGCCGTGCAGCAGCACGACGGGGGTTTCGGGGCCACTGCCGGCTTGCAGCGTGTGGATCTGCAAGCCAGCGGCATCGACGATGCGGTCTTGCACAGTGGACACAGCATGCGCTTGCAGCGCGGCCAGCCCGACGAGCGCGGCACCCAGGTGGCGCGCCAGGTTAAAAAGCGTCTTCATGATGGTCTCCAGCGCGGGTCGCGCATGATGTACAGGCGACCCGCAGAGCAAGGGGTAGGTTTAAAGCTGGCTCATGCCGCCATCGGCAATGATTTCCGTGCCGACAATGAAGGCTGATTCCGGCGCCGACAGATGCAGCACCGTCGATGCGATCTCTTCGGGTTGGCCAAAGCGGCCGAGCGGAATCTGGCTCTGGATCTGTGCTGCGGTGGCGGACAGGGTGTCGGCATCAAGGCCCAGCTTGCCGTAGATGGGCGTGCTGACCGGGCCGGGGCTGACCACGTTCACGCGGATGCCCGAGCCGATCAGCTCGCCCGACAGCGTCTTCGCCAGCGAGATCAGCGCCGCCTTGCTCGCCGCATACACCGACGACATTGGCATGCCGATACGTGCGTTGATCGAGCCGTTCAGCACAATCGACGCGCCAGGATTCAGGATCGGCAGCAGCGCCTGAATCTGGAAGAACGCGCCCTTCACGTTGGCGTTGAAAGTGGCGTCCCACAAGGCCTCATCCACATCCGGTACAGCCGCAAACCTGGCCATGCCGGCGTTGATGAACACGGCATCCAGACGCACGCCGGCTTCCTGCAGCTGGCGGGTCAACTCGCGCGCAGCGGCCACGGTGCCGGTTTCATTGCGGATGGCGATGCTATTGCCGCCAAGCGTGGCGCGTGCAGCTTCCAGCGCCGCCACATCCCGCCCGGTGATGACCACGCGGGCGCCTTCCGTTGCAAATGCCTGGGCGGCTGCCAAGCCGATACCACTGTTGCCGCCAGTGACCAGAACGGTCTTGCCTTCGAAGCGATTCATGATGTCCTCCAGTAGGAAAATTGAACTTGAACAATCGCGTGACTGCAGTGTGGACGCGGGCAAGCGGTTTGCCATACGATCAGCACGATGAACACGTTCGAAGGAATTGCACATGTTGACGGACGAAGAATTGGCGCTGCTGGAGGCCATCCGCCAGACGGGCAGCCTGTCGCGCGCGGCGGCGCAATTGGGCAAGGCGCCCTCGACCGTGTCGTATGCGGCGCGGCAGCTGGAGCAGCGTTTCGACGCCCTGCTGTTTGACCGGCGCCGCTACCGGCTGCAGCTCACGCGTGCGGGGGTGCTACTCACCGAAGAAGCCTCGCGGCTGGCGCAGGATGTGTCGCGCATTACGCAGCGCGTGCGCCAAGTGGCCAACGGCTGGGAAGACCGGCTGTGGATCGTGACGGACGAGTTGCTGGAGTTCGAATCACTCATGCCGGTCATGCATGCGTTTGATGCGCTGCAATCGGGCGTGGCGCTGCGCGTGACACACGAGGTGCTGGCCGGCACGTGGGAAGCGCTGCGCGATGGCCGCGCCGATCTCGTCATCGGGGCGACCAACGAGCCGCCGTCCATCCCCAACCTGGGGTGGTTCGAGCTGGGCGTGGTGGAGTGGGTGTTTGCCGTGTCACCACGTCATCCGCTGGCGGCCATCGAGGCGCCGCTCACGCGGGAGGAAATCGCGCGGCACCGCGCCGTGGTGGTGGCCGACTCGGCACGCACCACCGCCGGCCGCGCCTACGGCATGCTCAGCGGGCAACCAACACTGGCCGTGCCGAGCATGCGCGCCAAGACGCTGGCCCAGCGCGACGGCCTGGGCGTCGGCTGGCTGCCAAGGCACCGCGTGGCATCGCTGCTGGCACGCGGCGAGCTGGTGGAGAAACACACCACCAACCCGCGCGAGCCGAACCTGCTCTACGTGGGCTGGCGCAGCGGCGATGTCGATGGCGAAGGCCGCGCCCTCCAATGGTGGCTTGAGCAACTGCGCCAGCCCCGTCTGGCCAAACGCCTCGTGCAGGGTGTCGACGCATTTGCCTGAAACTTCGCCCGGGGGCGTGTGATCTTGCCTATGCTGGGATGGCGTTGGCGCCGCATGGTCGCCGATGCACCGTAAGTCGCATCACAGGACGCCAACTGTTGCGAAATGATCAACGTTGCAGCGTTTGTCTTCAGACAAACCCTCGGTTTTGTCAACGCGCGCTGTCGGCTGGCGTTAATCGGTCACGCACGTATCTCCGTGCCTCGTTAACCTCGTAAGGGTCTCGTTATGAAACTGTCTGCGTTGATGTTTTCGATGGGTGCGTTGGTGATGGGCTCGGCGCTTGCACAGGGCACCGCCGCACCCGCCACCGCACCGGCAGCGGCCCCTGCGGCCGTTCACGCGGTCTGCAAGGACGGCACGCCCTACACCGGCGCGACGCTCAAGGGCGCTTGCCGCGGCCATGGCGGCGTCGACAAGAAAGCCGGTGCGGGCGGTGCTCCGGCGGCAGCGCCTGCTGCACCGGCACCGGCTAAAGCCGCTGCAGCCGCACCTGCTGCGCCTGCCGCTGCGCCAGCACCGGCGCCAGCCGCCAAACCCGCAGCCGCAGCACCTGCCAAGCCGGCCGCTGCCGCAGCAGCCACCGTTGCCCCCGGCGGCGGCCCTGACAAGGTGTGGGCCAACGCCAGCACCAAGGTCTACCATTGCCCGGGCGATCGCTACTATGGCAAAACCAAGCAGGGCGAATACATGACCGAAGCCGACGCCAAGGCCGCAGGCATGCGCCCGAGCCGCAACAAGGCCTGCACCAAGTAAGTCACGCCTGAAGCAACCCCGCACGCCGCGGCCCAACCGGGTCGCGGCGTCTTCCATTTCAGCGCCATCGGCTCATCGCCCCACCGTCACATCGCATGCCCCCGAGCAACGAACATCCCGCCACCGCCCTGCAACGCCCCGAAAGCTTCGCGCCGCTGGCCGCGCCACCCCAGCCGCCACAGCAGCGCGTGGTGCGCGACGTCATCGCCGGGTTCTCGATTGCGGGTCTGCTGCTGCCCGAAGCCGTTGCCTATGCGGGCATCGCCAGCCTGCCGCCGCAGGCTGGTTTGATTGCACTGCTCTGCGGCCTGGTGGTCTATTCGCTGGTCGGCACGAGCCGTTTTGCCATCGTCTCGGCCACATCGTCATCAGCGGCCGTGCTGTTTGCGACCGTGCTCTCGGAGCCCGGCGCCAACGGCGCCACGGCCCTCACGATGGCAGCGGCGCTCATCATCGCGACGGGGGTGTTGTTCATCCTGGCGGGTGCGGCGCGGCTGGGCGGCATGTCAGATTTCATCGCGCGGCCAGTGCTGCGCGGCTTCACGTTCGGGCTAGCGCTGACGATTGCCATCAAGCAGTTACCCAAGATCCTCGATGTGACGGTGCACCACAGTGACACGCCACGCGTTGCGCTCGACCTGATCACCAGCGCGGCCCATGGCAACCCATACAGCACAGCGCTGGGAGCCATCGCACTCGCCCTGCTGTTCATCCTTGGGCGCTGGGGGCGCATTCCAGCCACGCTGGTCGTCATCGTGCTGGCCATTGCGGCCGGCTACTGGATCGACTGGCACACCTACGGCATCGCCGTGGTCGGCCACATCGACTTGCAGAACATCAGTTTTGGCGTGCCCGACCTGAGCCGCACGCAGTGGATGCAAAGCGCCGAACTCGGCTTCGCGTTGATGCTGATCCTCTATGCCGAGTCCTACGGATCGATCCGCAACTTCGCGCTCAAGCACGGCGACAGCATTTCAGCCAACCGCGACCTCGTCGCCCTGGGCTGCGCCAACCTGCTCTCGGGGTTGCTGCACGGTATGCCGGTGGGCGCCGGGTATTCAGCCACATCTGCCAACGAAGCTGCGGGCGCGCAGTCCCGCCTGGCCGGGCTGTGCGCGGCGGCTGTGGTCGCACTGATCGTGTGGCTGTTCCTGCCGCAGCTCGCGCGCATTCCCGAGCCGGTGCTGGCGGCCATCGTGATCTTTGCGGTCAGCCATTCGCTGCATCCGGCCGTGTTCAAACCGTATTGGACGTGGCACCGCGATCGTCTCGTGGTGGTTGCCGCACTGCTTGCCGTGCTGGTGCTGGGCGTGCTGCACGGGTTGCTGGCCGCGATTGGCGTGAGCCTGCTGCTGACGCTGCGCAAGCTCTCCGAGCCCAACGTGAGCGTGCTCGGCCGGCTGCGCGAGAGCCACGATTTCGTCGATGTGTCCTTGCACCCGGAAGCCAAGCCGTTGCCCGGCGTGCTGATCGTCCGGCCCGAAGTGCCGCTGTTCTTCGCCAACACAGAACGCGTGCTGGGCAAGGTGCGCGCGATGCTGCAACAGCCGCACGCGCCCGCGCTGCGCGCCATCATGCTCAGCCTGGAAGAAACGCCGGACGTGGACGGCTCGGCCATCGAGGCGCTGCGCATCTTTGCCGCCGAATGCGCGGCACGCGGCTTGCAACTGATGCTGGTGCGGCTCAAGCCGCGCGCGCTGGCGGCCTTGCAACGCGCCGCCGACAACACGCTGCGGCCCGAGATGCTGCACGAGTTGAGCGTGGACGAGTGTGTGCAGTCGTTAGCCTCCAGCACCAGCACACCGGTCAGCGGCTAGCCAAGCTAGGTTAGCGCGGGGCGTTGCCCGGGCCGCGCGCGCCTTCGAGGATGATGCGTGCCAGCTTGGCGTAGTCGCCATCAAAGTGATGACCGCCGGGCAGCTTCACGAGCTGCACCTGCTTCGGATCCAGACCGGGGCAGTTGGTGTCCTTCTCTTCCTTGCCGTAGATGCACATGCCCAGGCCCGCCGGCAGCTTCTGCACCTCGGGCAGGATCAGCAAGCCAGACGCGCTGCTCGACACCCAGTTGGTCATGTGGAATTCAAAATCGGCGCGCTTGCCCAGACCCATCATCACGGCCAGCGCCACGTGCTCGCGCGACGCCGCCGGCATGCGGTTGACGATGAAGGGCAGCACATCCGCCCCCTGCGAATAGCCGATCAGCAACGCCTTCTGCTTCTTCCAGCGCGCGGCGTAAAAGCGCACCAGGCGGTCCATGTCGGCCGCGGCAGAGGCCGGCGTGCGTGGTGTCCAGAAGTAGCGCAGCGAATCGATGCCGACCACCGGCACGCCCGACTTTGACAGCGCGGCCGCCACTTCTTTATCCAGCCCCGCCCAGCCGCCGTCACCCGAGAGCAAAATCGCAAACAGCTCCGAGGACGTGCCCGGCTGCGCAGCCACTTCGATGATCGGCAAGTCCGACACCGCAGCAGGCGGCGGCGGCGGGGGCGGCTTGCGTTGCGCGACGAGCTTGGCGAAGGCAGCCTTGAAGGGCTCGCTCGCTGTGATGGGCGGCACACTGGCACCCGAGGCGGCGGCTGGCAACATCGTTGGCAACGTAAGCGATTGCGCCCCGGAAATCGTATCGATGAACGCTTGCGTGGCGCGCGCCTCGCACAGCGGGCCGGAGCGGCGCGCAAACGACGTCAGCGTGCCCGGCGATTGCAGCGCCACCCACGGCGCCGACAGCTTGGTGGCCGGCAGCAGCACGACGCCGGCGCTCTCGGGCGGCTTGACCCGCTTGGCCGTGGTGCGGCTCTCGCTCTTGCGGCGGCTGAAGTGGATGCCTTCACCCTTGCATAGCGGCTTGTGCAGCTCCAGCACCGGGCAGAACTCCATCGACATGGCCGCGGCAAAGATGTTCGGGCGCGCCTGCGCGATCATGGCGTAGGCCAGCGCACCGCCTTCGTTGTCGCCAACAAGGATGGGCGGGTAGTAGCCCGGCACCTTCTCGTACGCCTGCAGGAAACGGCTGAAGTTTTCCAGATCACCATCGGGGAAGGCGCAGTCGCCCTGGTCCGCCTCCAGGCTGGAGAACAGCGCGGGCGTCGACAGGCCCGCCACCAGCGAGCCCTGCTGGGCCAGGCTCTCGGCCATGCGCGATGCGGCAGGCGTCCAACCCAAATCGCCCGACAGCATCAACACGACGGAGCGGATTTCGCCCTTCGGCTTGTAGACCGGCACGTCACGAAAACGCCCGTGCGTGACGAACTCGGCGGCGCCCGGTGCGGCGGCGGGCGTGGCCGGCGCCACCACCGGCAGCGAAAGCACGCCACCGTTGGCCGCCTTGTTTGCGGTGACGGCAGCGGCGCTCATCTGCAGGCGCGCCGGCGCATCACTACTCATTCCGCCCTGCGCAGGCGCGGCCGCAACGCCACTGGCGCCCGTCATGCCGACGGCCGGCACCAGCACCGGGCCCGGCACAGGCGCTGGCTTGGGCGCTGGCTTGGGCGCTGAAGCGCCGGCCGGTGCATCGGCGGCGATGGCCCAAGCCGCAGTCAGCGCCATGCCGATCGCACTCAGATGCGCAGCCCAGCGCAAGCCTTTGCGTAACCCTCCCCGATGCCGCGCCTCTTGCGTGCGCGGTGCTTGCCAACTCATTTGGAGATCACTCCCTTCAAGCCGCCGCCGATCAATGCAGCGACGTCCGTCAATGTGAATAGCGGCGCAATGCCGCCGCGTGCGAGCAGGTAGCGGGCTTCCCACACCGGCTCGAACTTGTCCTTGAAATTGCGCAACCCACGGAAATTGTAGAAGCGCGCGCCGTGGCGGAACATCATCCGTCCGAAGCGGTGCCAGCGCGGCGCAAGCTGATGCTCAACCATGCCCGACATCGGCGCCATGCCTAGCCCGAAACGCTGATACCCCTCCGCCTGAAAGTGGAGGATGACCTTGCCGAACAGGAAATCCATGGTACCGGGCGGCACCTCGCTGCGATAACGCATGAGGTCGACACCGGCCTCGATGCGCAGCACATCGGGGCACATCAGCGTGGCAAACGCGAGGATGGCGCCCTTCGTGGTAGATGGGCCGCGCACCACGGCCACGGGCTGGCTGCGGATGTAGCGGTCATCAAACGCGCCGAGCGAAAAGCCCTTCTCGCGCGCGTTCTGGTTGCGCAGCCATTCGTCTGAGATGGCGCGCAGTTCGTCGAGCACGGTGGGCACGTCTGCCGCCGGCACGATCTCGAACGACAGGCCTTCGCGCTCGCCACGCGTGACACCGTGGCGCAAATTGGCACGGCGCGAGCCCTTGAGGCTGAACTCGGGCAGCGACACGTAGGCCTCTTCACCCAACTTGTAGGCACGCAGGCCGGCATCGAGATACAGCGAAAGCGTTTGCGGCCGTGTCTTGTAGAACGCGGCACGGCCGCCGTGCGCATCGGCCATTTCGATAAAGCGCCAGATCAGCTCCGGCCATTCCTGTTGCGCGCCCACCGGGTCGGACAGCGCGACCCACGATCGCCCCTGCTTGGCATACATGATGAAAGCGTTGCCCGACGGCGAGAACAGCAGGCTCTTGTCGCCCATCAGCGCGAGCGCGGCATCGGCGGCGGGTTGCTTGCGGATGATCTGTGCGGCGCGGGTGAGTTCTTCGTCGCTCGGGAAGGTCGTGACGCCGGGTTCCTTGCGAAAGAGCTGCCACATGCCGAAGCCGAGCCCGGTAACAGCCACCGCCATCAGCGCGCGGATGGAACGCGGTGCGTCGCCGTCGAAGGTGAACTGCCACCAGAGCTGGTTGGCGTAGGCCACCTCGCGGTAAGCGAAGAAGAGGATCCACACGCACGCTGCAAACACGCACACCATCGCGAGCAGCCACCCGGCCTCCAGCCGCTGCGAGAACAGCGACGACGGCCGGTCAAACTGCCGGCGCGAGATGACAAGCAGCACCGCCAGCGTCACCAGCACCGCCATCTCCGACACGGCGATGCCCTTGGGCAGCGCCAACACGCCCGTGAGCAACGACAGCACCAGCGCCGCCCACCACGCGGCGTCCAGCCGATGCAGCAGCCCGCGCGCGACGAACAGCATGATGAGCCCCGCCACGCTGCCGATCATGTGCGAGGCTTCCACCACAAACAGCGGCACGTGCATGCGCAGGAGGTCTTCGGCTTCGTCCGTGGCCGGGGTGACACCCGAGACGAGCAGCATCACGCCTGCCACCATCGTCAGCGCGGCCAGCAGCCCCGGCGACAGCTTGACCGCGGCCCGGCCGAATGGGGCAGCAAAGGGGGCGCCCACGCCGGAGCGCAACTCGAACATGCCTAGCATGGCGGCAGCCACCACCAGCGGCAGCAGGAAATAGATCGCGCGGTAGAACAACAGCGCGGCCAGCACCTCGGCCGGTGGCGCCTGACCGCTGCAGCCCAGCAGGATGACGGCCTCGAACACGCCCAGGCCACCCGGGCTCTGGCTCAGCACGCCCAGCGTGACGGCCAGCGCGTAAAATGCCACAAACGTAGGCAGATCAACGGCGCCGGCCGGCATCAACACCCACAGCGCAGCCGCAGCCGCAATCATGTCCGCCGCCGAGATGGCAAACTGCCGCGCGGCCAACCCTGGCGGCGGCAGGCGAATCTCCCACCGGCCGAACAACGTCACGTGGCGCCGCTGCATGCACAGCACCAGCAACGCCACCACGCCAGCCAGCACCAGGAGCGCCACCACTTCGAGCAACACCACCGGCAGATGCGTAATCGCAGCGATGTGCGGCGCGCCCCACAACAACCCCACCGCGCCGAAAGCCGTGGTGGACACGCCCAGCGCGCCCGCGTCAAAGGCCACCGCCTCCGTCACACGCGCAGCGTCGAGCCCGGCCGCCGTGTACAAGCGCGTACGCACCGCCCCCGCCGTCAGCGAACCCAGGCCAACGGTGTTGCCCAGCGCATAAGCAATGAACGAGGTGGTGGCCAGGGTGCCGGGCGCCACGTGCGCGCCTGCGTAACGCAGGCCGGATGCGTCGTAGCCGGTCAGGGCGACGTAGCTCAGCGCTGTGGCCAGCACGGCCAGCAGCAGGTGCGAGCGGGGTGTGGCCTGCAGCGCGGCGACCATATCGGCATAGTGCACATGGTCGAGCAGCGCATACAGGCTATCGAACACCAGCGCGCCCAGCACGAGCACCACCCCGATCACGATCCACCCGGCGAGGCCCAGGCCAGAATCGGGACGCGCAGGGGTGGCTGGCGCGGCAGGCGCAGCGGGAGCCGACGATCGGCGCGAGGTTGAACTGGCGTCGTTGGACGCGGCGTCAGGCATGGTGAAAAACGAAATCCTGCAGGCTTGGCGGAGTGCCTAGTCGAAGCGATATGCGAACCCGAACACGCAGGGGCGGGAAAGCGCGGCAAGCCAAACCGCCTGAGCCCACGCTCCACACGGCATCGACATCTGGGTTGGACCCGACCTATCGGCGCGGGCTCGTTGCGCGCGCCGGCTTTCTCTCGACCCGCGCCTCGGCCTCAAATGGCATGGCGCGCGTGCCGGATTCGCATGTTGTTTGTGGTCCACGTAATACGGCTGAAGTGACCGATTCGTTGACACGCATTCCGTATTTTACGGTTTGGGCGCGCTCCCCGGCGCCTTGGGCGGCACATCGGGCTTGCCGACATCGATGGATACCGGGTCGCTGGCCGGAAAGGTTTCCTCAATGCCTTCGTCGAGCAGGATTTCCTGGTGCGTATCGGCTACGGGCGGATGCGGGTTGGCGGGCGCTGGGGTGGGCGAGGCGCGGTCGTCTGGCTTATCTGGCATGACGTTCTCCAAGAGTGCTTACCCAGAATAGGTAAAGCAGGCCTAACAGGATGACATGGAGGGCGGCATGCGCATATGTCGGGCGGGGGAAGGCGTGCTCGGCGCCACCGGGGCGCCACTCGATCCATGTTCAGCAAGCCGTGCGCCACCGGCAACGTTGCGCGTCGAGGCTGCGACCGACCCTCCGGAAACGTTTTCTTTCCGCAGAAGGTCTTAAACAGTATTGCGTAGGAAGGTCGAGTCCGGTACACAGTCACGGCTACCGTTTTCAATTTTTTTACAATTCTGCGCATGCCTTTACAGCGCGCCACCGGTGCCTTCCTGCGCCGCCCTTCCTTATTGATCATTGGCGCTTCAGCGCTGTCCCTGGTGCTGGCCGCGTTGACTGCGCTGTCATTGCAGGAAATGCGCGCCGATGCACTCGCCCGCGCGCGTGACAGCGCCGACAACCTGTCGCTGATCCTGCAGCGCGACATTGCCCGCAACATCGAGGTGTATGACCTCTCATTGCAGGCCGTGATTGACGGCATGCGCGAGCCGGACATCGTTGCGCTGCCGCCTGCCATCCGGCAGCTCGTGCTGTTCGACCGCTCGACCAACGCGCAGGATCTGGGCTCGCTGCTGGTGACCAACGCGGCGGGCGACATCATCGTCGATTCACGCTCGGTGCCGCCTCGGCACATCAACCTGGGCGATCGCGACTACTTCCGGGTGCAGCAGGGCTCGCCAGACGCCGGCCTGTACATCAGCGCGCCGTTCAACCCGCGCATTTCCGGCGCGGATGCATCGCTCGGGCTGAGCCGGCGCCTGAATGGGCCGCATGGTGAATTCAACGGCGTGGTGGTCGGCACGCTGCGCCTGAACTACTTCCGCAGGCTATTTGACGGCATCAACCTCGGCCCCCACGCAGCGGTGACGCTAACGCGCTCCGACGGCACGCTGTTCATGCGCCGCCCGTACGATGCCAAACGCATCGGCAGCAGCCTGGCGCAAAGCCCGGCGTTTCAGAAGCGGCTGCTGTCGTCCGAAGGTTCATACGTGGAGGTGACGCCGTTCGACAACATCGAACGCCTGTTCAGCTTCCGCCATATCGGCAATCACCCGCTGATCGTCACCGTAGGCCTGGCTACCGAAGACATCTACGCCGAGTGGTGGCAGCGCGCGTGGGTGATCGGCGGCATCGTGCTGATGCTCGATGCGGTGTTCATGGTCCTGTCGGTGCTGTTTTCCCAGCAACTGAGCAAGCGCCTGGAGATTGAACGGCAGCTTCAATTGCTGGCCAATACCGACAGCCTGACCGGACTCGGCACACGCCGCGCGCTTGACTCTGTGCTGGATGTGGAATGGCGCCGCGCCAATCGGCATCACACACCAATGGCCGTGCTGATGATCGACGTGGACGACTTCAAACGCTACAACGACCGCTACGGCCACGCTGCTGGCGACACCGCGTTGCGCACCGTGGCGCGCTGCCTGAACGACAGCATCAAGCGCCCCGGCGACTTTGCTGGCCGCTACGGCGGCGAAGAGTTCGTCGCCGTGCTGCCGAACACCGACCTGAGCGGCGCCATGCGCGTGGCGGAGGCCATCCGCACCGCCGTGCTGGCCGCCGACGAACCGAACGTGGGCAGCACGCACGGCAGGCTGACGGTGAGCATCGGCGTGGCCGTGCACTCGGGCATTGCCGACGAGGACGACACGCTCGAAGACCTCGTTCGCCTGGCCGACGGGCGGCTGTATGAAGCCAAGGCCGCCGGCCGCAACGTCGTCATCCCGCGGCAGGAGCGGCCCAGGCTGGCGGTGGTGTAGCCGGCCGTGATTTACGGCAACACCGGATGGGCCGTTGCGTAAGTGAGCGCCGCATCCGCATCCGCCTGCAACAGGAAGCGCCGCGCCACCAGACTGCTGGCCGCCGCCGTCACCGCCGCCACATACCCGCTCTGCGTGCCATAGCGCTCTTCGATGGACAGGCGTGGATCATTTGCACTGGCACGGGCAGCCGCCGTCTTTTGCAGCGGGAAGAAGGATCCGACCAGCCCCGGCTGATCAACAATGCCCGGCCGGTTGATGGTGTTCCAGCCCGTGTTGGTTGCCAGCGGTACGGCCACGTCCAGGCTGCGGATGCCGGCGATGTCGTTGCCATCCGCATCCACCTGCGGCACAAGGATGGCGTAGTCGCGGCCCAGATAGGCCGGCGGCACCTGTGTGGCGATGCCAGTCTCATCCTGCGGCGTGTACTGCGTGCCCCAGTCGAGCAGATGGAACGTGTTGACCAGCCCCGTGTACGTCACCCCCGGAATGGCCGGGAACGCCACCTGCGCAGGCTTGACCAGCGTGGCATCGGCAATGCGCGGCACCTGGCTGTCGGGCGGCTGTGTGCCACGCACGACCCAATCTTCCAGATCCTGGTACAGCGCACGAATGATCGGCACCACGCCAGTGTTGCCGTTGGTGGCATACAGCGCGTTGTAGGCGGGCCCGAAGATCGAAGCGGCCGAGGCGGCGGGAATCGACGGAGCACCCAGCAGATGCTGCGAGCTTGCGTAGTAGTAGACGCGCGCGTTGTCGGGCTGGACCAGATCCTTGGTGCCGAAGGCGTCGGTCAACATGGGCGAGCCCTGCAGCGTCCAGAACTCCGTGCCGCTGAAGCCAACGAACAATTTCGGGCATGTGCCCGATGCATCGCAGCGGGTCATGATGCCGCCTTGCCTGCCTGCCACGTCGTCGACATAGTCTTTTGCCAGCCCGCGCCGGCCACCCTGGCCGAACGCGGTGTGGTCTGCACGCACGCCACCGCCACCACCGGGCACGGCAAAGCGCATGTTGATGTTCGTCTGGCGCGCAGCAATCTGCGCGAACACGCCGTCGAACACTTTCGAACCGTCAGCCGCCTGGTTGAAGCCCAGGTTGATGAACGTCTTCATAAAGTTGCCGCACTGCGAGACGCCCGACCCGATGGCGTACTTGATCGCGCCCGCAACCGGGTTGGCAACACCCGACACATCCGCCGGCGCGCTGCGCAGGAACGTGACCATGTCGCGCACGGCGGCAAGGCCGAGGCCCATCACCTTGGGGTCCTTGGCAACGTAGATCAGTTCGTAGAGGTATTGCGGATCCCATCCACCCTTGACGCAGACATTCGCGGGGTCCGGCGTGCCCGGAAATGGCACGGCGCTGCCGCACTGGGCGAACTTCCAATCGGTGGAGGGAATGAGTTGTCGTGAGTCGCTCTCGTTGATGCGCCGCGTGAGCACGTAGCCCGGTTGCGTGTTGTCGAGGCTGGCCGGTGCGTACGGCACCATCGCGCCGTTGAAGGCGCCGCCGGGCAGCGTCAGCGATGCCGTGGTCGCCACCGTAGGCAGCAACTCCGCACGGTAGGTGCCGGTGATGGAGGAGCCGTCCGCGTTCTTGGCAACGGGCACCGCCAACGCTACGTGGCCGGTGCTTTCAGGCACATCGCCCTGCCACGCCGCCGAAAGGAAGACGTAGCCGCGCGACGCAAAGTACGGATCGAGATTGACGATGTTGCCGCGGTTGGGCGCGTCGTAACGCAGCACGCCGTTGGCCTTGGACATGTCCACCGGCTTGAACAGCACGAACTCCGATGTGTACTCCACCTTGCCGTTGGCGTTGCGCGGGGCGAGCTTGAGGTCGGTGATGATGCCGTTGCGCGCGTCCGCCAGATCGACTTCCCCTGTGAAGGTGCCGGTGATCTTCTCGTACGCGCCGACGCTGCCAAACGAGCCGGTCACCGGCTCGGTCTTGGTGATCGTGATGCGGTAAGCCGGCGCCGACGCCGTTGTGGCCACGGATGCGGCCGGGCCGTCGTCCGAATTTCCGCCGCATGCGGTCAACGCGCACGCAAGCGCGAGCGCGCCTCCCAGAATCGGAAGCTTCATGGTGGGTCTCCTCTGTTGGTGGGTGGTTCTTCTTGGCGCGCAGCCGATCCAACGTGGCCTGCAGGCTGTTGTGTGGTTGTGCGCAGAACTCTAGAAAGCTTTCGTTGATCGGAGAAACGCAATGTTTCGATCAACTATGCGGAGGGCGCGATGAATGGGCGATGAATGGGCGATGCACGGGGCGACGAATCCCCCGCGTAAAATGCGCCGCTTCACACGGATAGCGCCTCTGCGCATCCGTGCCTTTCTTCAGATTCAGGACAGCACACCATGACCAAGGCCACCGGCAGCTTCGAAGCGCTGGCCGCACGCGAAGGCGGCCTGCAGCACCGCCTTTCTTCTGCGCAGCTCACCATGATCGCCATCGGCAGCGCGATCGGCACGGGCCTGTTTCTGGGCAGCGGCGCGGCCATCCAGTTGGCCGGCCCGGGCGTGATTGCCAGCTACGCCATCGGTGCGGCGATAGCCCTGCTGCTGATGGGCTGCCTGGCCGAGATGGTCGTCGCGCACCCCACCACCGGTTCGTTCGGCGCGTATGCCGAGCACTACGTCAGCCCACTCGCCGGGTTCCTGGTGCGCTATGCGTACTGGGCGGCGGTCGTCTTCGTGATCGGCGCGGAGGTGACGGCGGTGGCGGTGTACATGGCGTACTGGTTTCCGGGCGTGCCGGCATGGGTGTGGATCATTGGGTTCTCAGCCGTGCTGGTATGGATCAACGCGAGCAGCGTCGACGTATTTGGCGTGGCCGAATACTGGTGCTCGATGATCAAGGTGGTGGCCATCGTCGCGTTTCTGGCAGTGGCGAGCTACGCCATCTATCGCGCGCCCGATGGCGGACCGATCGGCTTTCACAACTACGTGAGCGCGGGCGGCTTTCTGCCGCACGGCTGGTCGGGCGTGTGGTTTGGCGCGGTGGTCAGCATCTTCAGCTTCTTCGGCATCGAACTGATTGCCGTGGCCGCAGGCGAGGCACGTGAGCCCGAAGCCGCCGCCACCAGTGCATTCCGCTCCACGCTGTTCCGCCTGGTGTTCTTCTACCTCTGCACGCTCGCGCTGATGTTGGCTGTGGTGCCGTGGCAAGAGGCCGGCACCGGCAAGAGCCCGTTCGTGCGGGTGATGGAAATCCTGGGCATTGCTGGTGGTGCGGGCGTGATGAACTTCGTGGTGCTCACGGCTGCACTGTCGTCGATGAACGCGCAGTTGTATGTGTCGACCCGCATGCTGTTCAGCCTTGCACGCGGCGGGCAGGCACCCAAGGCGCTGGGCGCGGTGAGCAAACGCGGCGTGCCGCTGCGCGCGCTGGCGGTGTCCAGTTCCGGCGCGGCATTGGCCGCCGTACTGAGCGTGGTGCTGCCGGGGCACTCGTTTCTGCTGATGATGTCGCTGGCGATGTTCGGGGCGCTGCTCACGTGGCTCGTCATTTTCGTCACGCACCTGCGCTTCCGGCGTGCGGCGGAGCGTGAAGGTCGCGCGCTGCGCTTTCGCATGTGGGGCTACCCAGTGCTGACCATCGTCGGCGCCATCGCCATGGCAATCATCATTGTCAGCACGGCTTGGATGACCGATTTCCGCATGACGCTAGTGGTGGGCGTGCCGTTTGTGGCGGTGTTGGCGGCGGTGTTCCGGTGGGTGCGCGGCCGCGCGTAAGCAACACCACTAGCGTCAAGGCATTCGCGCCGCTGTCACCACCACTTCGATCAGCTTTTCAGTTGATGCCAACGGCGCACCGACGGTCGCCCGCGGTGGCGTGTGCCCTTGCACGACCCACGCGTCCCACACCGCGTTCATGGCAGCGAACTGCGACATATCGGACAGGTAAATCTGGCAGAAGAGAATCTGCGACTTGTCTGATCCGTGTTCGGCCAGCAATGCATCAACGGATGCCAGAACCTGCCGGGTCTGGCCCGCCATGTCTTGCGTGATGTCGCTTGCCACCTGCCCCGCGAGATACAGCACGCCCCGGTGCTCGGCCACTTGCGAGAGCCGCTTGCCAACGTGACTGCGTTGAATGTCTGACATATCGATCCTTGTGATGATGACGAAGATTCAGCGCTCCGCGCCTGCGACCGCGGCCTGGTACTTGATGGCGGACACAACGCCAACGCGCCGGAACGGCTCGGGCGGCAGCCAGTTGGGCGGGGCCAGGCTGAGCGCGTCACTCAGATAGGAAGAGTCGGCCCCGACCGCCATCTCGCCAAGTAGCTTGCCGAACATGCTGCCCTTGAGCACGCCGGCGCCATTGCAGCCCAGCGACGCGTAAAGCCCCGGCCTGACTTGCCCGAAAAACGTCGCGCCATTGCGCGTGAGTGCAGTCGTGCCGCCCCACACGTACTCGAACTGGTGGGATTGCATGTGCGGATAGCGGCGCCGATAACAGTCGGTCAGCAGTGCGAGCGTTTTGTCGGTGGGTTGTTCGCGCTCGTACGAGTAAGCGCTGCGGACCATGAAGCGGCCGCCCTGAATGCGCCGCAGCGTGGTGCCCAGCCGGTTGGCCGGAATCACGCCCCACTCCGGCGTGTCACCCAGCTTTGCAAGCTCCGACTCCGGCAGACGTGGCGTGACGGCGGCATACGTGAAGATGGTGATCAGCCGATCGCGCAAGATGCCCAGTGCCTTGGCGAACCCGTTGTTGGCAAGGATCACGAGATCTGCAGTCAGGGTCGTGCGGGCCGTTGTGATGCGAAACGGCGCCACGTCTGACAGCGAGACCACAGGCTCGTTTTCCACCACCGTCACGTTGGGCGGCAACGTATCGGCCAGGCCGCGGATCAATGCGGCGGGCTGCACGAAGATGTTGTTGGGCGAGTGATAGCCGTACTTGTAGTAATCGGTGCCCAGCTTCTGCTGCAGACCTTCGCTGTCGAATTCAGTAAAGCGGATGCCCCACTCACGATACTGATCCAGCACCTTGCGCAGGTTCTCAACACCCGCATCGCTGGCAGCCGCGTGGTACTTGCCGACGGGGTTCCAGCCACAGTCGATGCCGTGCTCGCGCACCAACTGTTCAAGCCAGGTTCGGCCAGCGTCGTACATCCGGATCTGCTTGCGCGCTACCTCCAGCGGGCTGGTGTGCCCGCCCATCTTCGTGTTGTGCGGAAGGTCGATGAGGAAGCCGGAGTTCCGCCCCGCAGAGCCCTCGCCGATGGTGGATGCTTCCAGCACCAGCACGGTCTCGTCCGGGCGCAGCTCTGCGATCCGGCGGGCCGCAGCCAGGCCGGTATAGCCACCACCGATGACAACGGTGCCGAACCGCGCCGTGCCCGGCAACGGCTTGGGCACACGCTCCGGCAGCATGGCGTTCCAGCCCGAACGCTGCCAGTACACGGGATACGTCGGATGATCGGGACGAGCCGGGCCAGTGCCTGCGGGCGGGTTGCCCGAGGCATTCAGAGATTGCATGTTCATAACCTGAGGTGAGGTTTTTTGTTCGTCAGTGCGCAGCGGCGCTGCCGAGTGCCTTCATGACTTCCGCCTGCACGGTGTTCCAGATCTGCGACTTCAGCGCGTTGAAGCGCGGTGAGAGCTGCACGGCGGCATCGCGCGGCAGCGGCAGATCGTTCTCGATATCGCACACGACACGGCCCGGCCGCGCACCGAGGATCACCATGCGCGTGGACAACATGAGCGCCTCGTCAATCGAGTGCGTGATGAAGACGATGGTCTTCCCGCTTTTCTGATAAATCTGCAGCAACTCTTCCTGCAAGACCTGTCGCGTCATGGCATCCAGCGCTGCAAACGGCTCGTCGAGCAGGATGACATCCGGATCGTTGGCCAGCACCCGTGCAATGGAAACGCGCTGCCGCATGCCGCCGGAGAGCGCCTTCGGGTAGTGGTCAGCAAACTCCTTCAGGCCGACCATCTCGACATAGCGCCGCGCCACCTCGCGGCGCTCGGCCGCGCCCACCCCCTTCATCTTCAGGCCAAACGCCACGTTGTCGAGCACCGTGAGCCACGGAAACAGCGCGTACTGCTGGAACACCATGCCGCAGTGCGGGTCGACATCCGTCACCTGCCGGCCGTTGACAACGACGCGGCCGGTGGTCGGCTGCTCGAAGCCGGCAATCATGTTCAGCATGGTGGACTTGCCACAGCCCGATGCGCCCAGGATGACCAGAAACTCGCCCTTGCGCACGCTCAGGTTCACGCCATCCAGCGCCTTGAAATCGCCAAAGGATTTCGTGACGTGTTCGATGGAGATCATCGTCTGATCTGCATCCGAGGTGGTTACTTCTGCCATTTCAGGATCCTTGATTCAATCTTGCGAGACACCACGTCGATCAGCAGCACCGTGATGCTGATCATGACCATGCCGAGCATGACGGTGTCGGTCTGGAAGAATTCCTTGCCGTTCATGATGAGAAAGCCCAGGCCTTCCTTGGCGGCCACCAGCTCGGCGGAGATCACGCATGTCCACGACAGGCCCAGGATGACTTTGAAGCCGGAGATGATCTGCGCGAGGCTGCCGGGCAGGATGACTTCACGCATGACCTGCCATTTGTTCGCGCCCAGGTTGCGGGCAGCGCGAATCAGCAGCGGATCGATGCTGCGCGTGGCGTCGATCACATACAGCAACGCCGGCGCAAAGGTGCCCATGAAAACAATGCTGTACTTCTGCGTTTCGGTAATACCGAACCACAGCAGCGACAGCGGAATCCAGCTCATGGAAGGCAGCGGCCGCAGAAACGACAGGATCGGATCAAACGCGGCCCGCGCACGCGGCGACGTACCCAGGAAGATGCCCAGCGGCACGGCGATCAGCGCGGCGGCAAAGAAACCGACCATCACACGCCGCGTGGAGGCCAGCACGTGCCCGAGCAAGGTGCCCTCGGCCGACATCTTCATGCCGAGTTCCAGGATCTGGCTGGGCGCCGGCAAGAAGATCGGATCGATCCATCCCATGCGGCAAGCCGTCTCCCATACGAGCAGCAGAACGATGACCGACGCGATGCTGATGGGCAGCAGGCGCGCCTGCGCACGGCGAACTTTCACCGGCTGCACGATTGGCGCCGGAGGTGAGGAATGCACAGTCTGATTCATGGCCGTCGCGCTCACAGATAGGTGGTATCGATCCAGTCGCGCACCGCCGGAGACTTGTCGAGCTGTTTGTGCGTGACCAGCAGGTCAGACAATTTCTGCAGTCCGGTGGAGAACTTCGACACAGGGTCGAGCAGCGTCTTCTGCTGGCTCAGGTCGTACCAGCGCGCCTCTTTGATGGTGGCCACCTGCTCGGCCATCGACAGTCCCGTCAGCTCTGTCAGATACTTCGCGGCTTCGTCCGGCTTGTCGCGCAGCATGATGGCGGCCTTGAAGTAGGTCTGCAGGAACTTGCGCACCGCATCGGGGTTCTGCTTGGCAAACGCCTGGCGCGCCACCAGCACATCCGGCCCCGGTGTAACGCCAAACTGCTTGTGCAGACTGAAGTTGGTGTCGTCCGCCAGCAGGCGCACGTCCGGCATCGCGCGGATCTTGTTGAAGTAAGGCGTCCAGACTGCGGCGGCATCCACTTGCCGGCCCTGCAGCGCAGCGGTCAGCTCCGGGGCGGGCACGTTGACGAGGTTGACGTCACGCTCGGGGTTGAGCCCCGCCCCGCTCAGCAGATCGAGCACCAGCAGGTGCGCGCTGGAAGCGAACGTCACGCCAATCTTCTTGCCCTTGAGATCCTGCACGGTCTTGACGTCGTTGCGCACGAACAGGCCTTCGACCTTGCCGAAGTCCTCCGCCACGCCAATCACCGACAGGTGCTTCGAACCCCGTGCCATCAGCGCCAAGGCAGAGACGACGCCGGTGCCGGCAATGTCCACGCCGCCCGCGAGCACACCACCCAGGCGCGCCGACGACGTACCGAAGGATTGCCATTTCACGTCGAGGCCGCTCGCCGCAAACATGCCGCTCTTGATACCGACATAGGCGGGATAGTGTCCGAGCCAGGCGGAACCACCGTAGTTGATGACGGTGCCCTGCTGCGCACGCGCCAGTTGGGCCAGTGGGAGTTCAAGGGCGGCCGATGCCGCCGCCAGGAGGAAAGTCCGGCGTCGCAATTTCATGTGGTCTCCAATGTGTTTTTCTAGTGGTCTAGTTGAGGTGCAGCGAGGCGCCGACGCCGGGCAACAGCGCCCGAATCTCGGCAAAAACGGAGGTATCGAGAATCCGGCGGCTGGTCTGGTAGAAGGACTCGGCGGTCTCGGCGTATTCACCGGCGCGCGAAATCTGATAGATCGTGCGCGTCAGCGCCGGACCCTTGATGGGTATGACGTGCACGTTGTCGAGATGGGCGCGCCCCTGCAGCAGCACCAGCGGCGAGGTGATGGCCCAACCAAGATCGGCCGCGACCATGGCGAGCACGACATCCGACCCATCGATTTCAAGATGGCGCTTGGCAGACACACCACAGCGCCGAAGGTAGCGCTCCGTAATCGCCCCATAGTGCGATCGCGTGCTGAAGCGGACCAGTGGCAACTCGCGCGACAGCGCCGTCAGATCGCCTTCGGGAAACCGATCGCGCTGTGCGGTTGGCAACGCAATCAGAAACGGCTCGGTAAAAAGCGGGCGCCGTACGAGCTTGTCCATGTCCTCCATCGGGTCGGAGGTGATGATGATGTCAAGCTGGCGCTGCAGCAGTGCCTGCGCGTGGCTGTACGCGAGGCCCGACCACAGCAGGACCTGATTGCCCTGCATCGTGGCCTCTTTCACGACGGCGGGGCCGACCGTTGCCGCGTAGGAATCGATCATGCCGATGCGGACCTCGGGCCGATTGAGATCAGCTTCGCGCACGTGGGCCAGCAACCGGTCCATCTCGTCGACCACGTTGAGGGCGTTGCGGCGCAGTGCAATGCCCGCGGGCGTCAGCTTCACCGGCCGGCAGCTGCGGTCCAGCACCTTGGTGCCGAGAATCTCTTCGATCTGGGAGATGGCCTGCGAGACAGCCGACTGTGTCACACCGAGCTTGCTCGCCGCGCGTGAGACGCTGCCCTCGGCCGCCACCGCCTCGAACACGCGCAGCGAGCGGACTTCCAGGCGATGCGCGTCGTTCATTGGCGGTCTCCTCATGAATTTGAAGAAAGACTAATTCATGAGGCCAATATCGCCAACAAACGGCTCGCTTTATAAGTCAATTTAATGATTGGATTCAGTTTGACTGCTGAGGAGAGGCGTAGAAACCCCTATCCCTCTCACCCGAACCGGGGCAATCAAACAAAACCGTAGAGCTTGACCGGGTTGGCAACAAAGATCATGTGCTGCCAATCTGCACGTTCCATCCACGCGGCGATCGCGTCGACCAGCGCCGCATCGTTGGGCTTGTGCGCTTTTTCGGTCGGATGCGGCCAATCTGTGCCCCAGAGCATTCGCTCGGGCGCCATGCTGATGAACGTCTTGGCCACGGGTTCAACATCTGCATAGGCGGGTGCGCCGGTCTTGCTGTCGACGTAGGGCCCGGACAGCGTGATCCACGTGTTGCCCTTGTCGACAAGGCGTTGTGCGGTTCGCATCGCGTCGGACTGCATGCCGCCAGGCTGTGGGACGTGCGCAATATGGTCGATAACGAGCGGACATGGCAGCGCGAGCAGATGCCGCTCCAGCTCAGGCAACTTCGCGCCCTGCACCACCAACTCGATATGCCAGCCCAACGCACCGATGCGCGATGCCAGCGGGGCAAGCATGTCAACCGTGGTTGCGCCGGGATAGCTCAGGTTGAGGCGGATGGCCCGGACGCCCGCTGCGTTCATCTGCGCAAGCTGCGCATCGGTCACGGATGTATCGACCACCGCAACACCGCGCGCGTTGGGCCCGAAACGTTTGAGCGCATCCAGCGTGCAACTGTTGTCGGTGCCGTACGTCGAGGGCGTGACGACCACGTGGCGCTGCACGCCCAGGCGCGCCTGCACCTTGCGGTACTGCTCGATGCTAGCGTTGGGCGGCCGGAGCGTGGTGCCCGGCGCGCTGGGGAATCGGTCGTCATAGATATGCATGTGGCAGTCCACCGCACCCGCCGGCAGCTTGAACGCCGGTTTTTCGCTGCCGCTGGACCACACCTCTTCAACTGCTGCGAATGCGGGCATCGCGGTAACCACGGCACCCGCACCCGCCATCTGCAGGAACTGCCTTCTGCTGAACGCGCGCATGGTCAGGCGGTCTCCGTCTTGTTCAGCACCTGCCCTTCCTGCCCGTTCGGCTTTGAGCGGCTCAACAGCAGCAGCGTCGTCACGCTCACCAGCGTCAGCAGGGCCAGCGGCATCAACGCCAGGGCATAGCTGCCGGTGGCCTGCTTGACCCAGCCGTACACGTTCACCATCAAGCCGCCGCCAATGAGGTTGGCAATCGCATTGATGGTCGCAAGCCCGGCAGCGGCTGCGCTATTCGAAAGCATGCCGGAGGCCAGCGCCCAGAACGGCCCCTTGAACGAGTACGCGCCCACCAGCACCGCGCACAGCATCGCCATGGTCGGCAGCAGCGACCCGCTGAGCGACGTGCCGAACAGGCCCAGGCCGATCAGCAACATGGGAATGGCGGTGTGCCAGCGGCGCTCCTTCAGGCGGTCCGACCGGCGGCCCCAGATCACCATCAGCACCGACGCCACGGCATACGGCACCGAGTTGAGCAGCCCCGTCTGCATGACCGTCAGCCCGAAGGATTTGAGCAACTGCGGTTGCCAAACCGACAGCGTGCTGCCCGCTGCCGACGCGCACACATCCACCAGTGCGAGGCACAGCACGTAGCGGTTGCAGAACAGCTTGGCCAGCGGCATCTGCGCAACTTTTTTTGGCCCGCGCGCTTCGCCGGCCAGCGTGTTCGTGAGCCACTGGCGCTCTTCGTTCGACAGCCACTTGGCCTCTTCCGGCCGATTCGTCAGCAAGCCCAGGCAGGCGATGCCCAGCAGCACCGTCGGAATGCCTTCAAGAATGAACAGCCAGTGCCAGCCGCGCAGCCCGGCAAACCCATCCATCTGCAGCAATGCAGCCGAGATGGGCGAGCCGATAAAGCTCGCCGCCGGAATCGCCACCATGAACGTCGCCACGATGCGCGCGCGGTGCGTGGCCGGAATCCAGTACGAGAGATACAGCAGCACACCAGGAAAGAACCCCGCCTCTGCGGCGCCCAGCAGAAAGCGCAGCGTGTAGAACGACGCCGGGCCGCGCACCAGTGCTGTCGCGGCCGAGATCAGCCCCCATGTGATCATGATCCGCGCGATCCAGATGCGCGCACCGTATCGCTGCAGCGCGAGGTTGCTCGGCACCTCGAAGAAGAAGTACGACACGAAGAACAGGCTGCTGCCGAACCCGAACACGCGGGCCGTCAACCCAAGGTCATGGTTCATCTGCAACGAGGCCATGCCCACGTTGCCGCGGTCGATAAAGGCCAGCAGATAGCAGAGCATGAGAAATGGCACGAGCCGCCAGACGACCTTGCGCAGCGTCTGCTGCTCGATATCGGTGACACCGGTACTGCCCGTCACTTGCATGTGTGTCTCCTGCTGCCGTCGCGTACTGCGCGGCGCTGTTGGATGTCTGGAAAGAAAGGTACTGCGATCGCGCCGTCAATGGGCAGCCGCTTCGCCGGCATCGGCACCCGGGTCGCCCAGCCAGGCGATGGCCAGCGCACCGATGAGCAGCACCGCCGACACCGCCAGCAGCGGCGCGGTAAAACCATGCGAAAACTGCTTGATCGCACCGATCATCGACGGGCCGACAAAGCCGCCCAGATTGCCCACCGACACGATCAGCGCAAGCCCGCCCGCCGCCGCGCGGCCAGTCAGGAAGCTGGAGGGAATCGCCCAGTACGTGGCCTGGAACGCGAGAATGCCGCTTACCGTCAGGCACAGCGCCGCCAGCTTGAGCGCTGGTGTATCCAGCGCCGTGCTGGCCGCCAGCGCCACCGCCGCAACCAGCAGTGCGCCAGCCACATAGGGGATGCGGTTCTGCGCGCGGTTGGCCACACGCGCCCACCACAGCATCACCACCGCGCCCATGACATACGGAATGGCCGTCAGCCAGCCGACCACGGCATGCTCGACACCAAACTGCTTGATGATCTGCGGCATCCAGAGGCCCACGCCGATAGAACCGACGATGCCGCAGAAATTGATGAACGCCAGCACAAAGACGCGCCAGTTGGTCATCGCATCGCGCAGGTTGTTGCCGTGCTTGCTCGCGATGTCGCGTTGCTCCAGCGCAAGGCGGCGCGCGAGCACGGCCTTCTCGTCGTCGGTCAGCCAGGTAGCTTTTTCAGGCCGGTCCGCCAGCACAAACAGGCACGCAATGCCGAGCACCACCGCCGGCAGACCTTCGATCAGCAACAGCCATTGCCAGCTGCGCAAGCCATGCAGGCCGCCCAATTGCAGCAGCGCCCCGGAAATCGGCGAGCCAATCATGTTCGCCACCGGAATGCCCACCAGAAACGCCGCCGTCACCTTGGCGCGCCACCTGCCCGGAAACCAGTGCGTGAAATACAGATAGATGCCAGGCGTGAAGCCGGCCTCAGCAAGGCCCAGCAGAAAACGCGCGGCGGCAAAACTCTTGGGCCCGACCACAAACGCCGTGGCCATCGAAAACAGCCCCCAGGTGATCATGATCCGCGCGATCCAGATCCGGGCGCCCACCTTCTGCATGATGAGATTGCTCGGAATCTCGAACAGGAAGTAGCCGATGAAGAACAGCCCCGCTCCAAACCCGAACTGCTCGGCGGTCAGGCCGAGATCCTTGTTCATCGTGAGCGCCGCAAAGCCCACGTTGGTGCGATCGAGATAGCTGATCACATAGCAGGCGAAGATGAACGGCAGGATGCGGCGGAACGCCTTGGCGAGCGTGCGTTCGCTCGCCTGGTAGTCCGCATCGGGAAGCGCAGGAGCAACGCGCGCCTCTGCACCATGAGATGGCGCGGGGGCGTTGACGGTGCTTAGGGTCTGGGACATTTGCATGGTCTCCTCCATCGCGCTTCTATGAGCGCTAGGGGTTGCGTATCAATATGCTAGGGCTGGGGCTTGGCCTGATGCGGCAGTGGGCCGGCGACATCCATGTCGGTCTTGAGCACCGTGCCGGACACCGATTCCGTCATGAACAGCGTCTTCATCTCGGAGCCGCCGAAGCACAGATTCGTGAGCGACGCGCCCCCCGGGCTGGTCACGATCACCTCTGGCTCCGCGCGGTGGTTAAGCACCCAGGCACGACCAAGGCCGGGGTTGGCCACAAACAGCCGCCCCGCCGTATCGATCGTCAAACCATCGGGGCCGCTCGGGCCGTACGAGGTGAAGAACTGCCCCACCTTGCTCACCGAGCCGTCTGACTGCAGCGGCACGCGCCAGACGCAGTTGCCGCGCGTCATGGCAACGTACAAGACCTTCTCGTCGGGCGACAGCACAAGCCCGTTCGGGCTAGGGCAGTTGCTAAGCAGCATGTCGAGCTTGCCCTCCGCCGACAGGCGATAGACACGCCCCGTCGGGTCATGCAGCCCGGTCTGCCCCTGATCGGTGAAGTACAGGTTGCCCCTGGAGTCGAACGTCAGGTCGTTCACGCCCTTGAAGCGTTCCGAATTGCGCCGCTCCAGGTAAGGCGTGACCTCACCGCGTGCGATATCGAGCAGTATCAGCCCGTTGCGGTAGTCGGTGATGAGCAGGTGCGCATCGTCGACGAACTTCATGCCGTTGGGCTCACCGTCGTACTCGGCCACCAGCTCCCATTCGCCCGCGGGCGAGATGCGGAAGATACGGCCATGCGGGATGTCGGTCACGTACAGATGGCCGTGGCCGTCGGGGCTCCACACCGGCCCTTCGAGGAAGGAGTCGGTGGCTTGCCCGCCGCGATTGGCGCGCGCCCATTCCGTCTGGACATCGGGCTTGCGAAATTTGGCCGGCATGCGCGTGAAGACTTCGGCTTCACGCACGGCAGGTGGCGAGAGCGTGAACATAGGCATTACGCGGCGGTACGCGCGCGTTCCTCGATCACGGCGAGCACATTGGCCGCCGCGCCCTTGCCCATGTTCACGTAGGCCGCGTCGCTCACGCCGCCGATATGCGGCGACAGGATGACGTTCGCAATGCCTTGGAACGGGTGCGGCGTGGTCATTGGCTCCACATCGAAGCTGTCTAGCCCGGCCGCGCGCAGTTGACCGCTGGCGAGCGCCTCGGCCAACGCCGGCTCGTCGATCAGGCCGCCGCGCGCCGTATTGACAAGGATCGCGCCCGGCTTGAAGCAACGCAACGCATCGCGGTTCAGCATCTTGCGGTTCTCGGCGGTCAGCGGGCAGTGCAGCGACACCACATCGGACTGCGCATACAACTCGGCAAGGCTGACCAGCTTGACGCCGGCCGGCGCCTCCTTGGCGTACGGATCAAACGCGATGACGTTCATGCCAAACGCAACCCCGATGGCGGCAGCCCGACGTCCGATCGCACCCAGGCCAACCAGGCCCAGCGTGCGGCCATCCAGTTCGACCGACTTGTGAGTGGCCTTATCCCAATGCCCTGCACGCATACGTGCGTCGAGCTGCGGCACGGCCTTGGCACACGCCAGGATCAGCGCCCACGCATGTTCGGCCACGGCGGCCGCATTCGCGCCCACGGCCGCACGCACGGCAATGCCACGCGCGGCGGCAGCATCCTGGTCAATGACGTCGATCCCGCTGCCATGCTTGGAGATCACCTGCAGGTTGGCGGCGGCATCCATGATGCGGGCGTTGACCTTGCCGTAGCGGACGATGATCGCCACCGGCTTGTAACGTGCGCAGAGCGCAACGATGTCGTCTTCGGTAGGCTGCTTGCCAGCGAACACGACTTCGAAGTCGCCCAGCATGTCCAGCGCCTGCGGCGCAAGGTCAGCCGCCGTCACCAGCACGACCGGCTTGTTTGCAGTCGCGCCCATCACAGAACCTCGCCTTCGGCCAGCATGCCTGCGGCGCGCAGTTCTTTCTCGAGCCAGCCCGGGCGCGTGTCGCCCTTGCGGATGGCCGCAATCCGGGCCGCTTCCGCATCCACCTTCTTCTGCGCGAGCACGAGAATGCGCTCGACATCTTCCCGCGGAATGACGACCACGCCGTCCGCATCGCCCACCACCAGATCACCGGGGTGCACCGTCGCGCCGGCGGCAGACACGGGCAGATTCACGCGCCCCGCCACGCTCTTGGTCGGGCCGCACGGGTTCAAGCCCGCAGAAAAGATCGGGAACGCACCGTTCGCCAGCTCGTGCGAATCGCGCACCGCGCCATCGATGACAAACCCCGCGATGCCCGTGGCATGCGCCTGCGTGGCCATGATCTCGCCGATCAGCGCGCAGCTCTGGTCACCCTTGCCGTCCACCACGATCACATCGCCGGGCTTGGCGATGGCCATGGCGGCGTGGATGGCGAGGTTGTCGCCGGGGCGGACTTCAACCGTCACGGCCGGGCCCACCACTTTCATGGTCGGTGCCAGCGGCTTGACGCGACCGTTCAAGGTGCCGCGGCGGCCGGCAACGTCGGCCAGGATGGCTGCCTGGAAGCGGGCTGCGGCCTCGATCAGGGTGGGCGAAACCCGCTCGATATCGCGAACGATGGCGGAAGTGCTGTGCGAAGGGGTACTCATGGAAAAACTGCCTCAGTCTGTTAAGTTGTACTATGTACAACATTGGTGTACTCAGTGAAATCACTATAACCACGGCAAGCAAGACGATCCAGTAGCGTTTACCCTTTCGCCAGATACAACCGCGTTGTACATAGTACAATTCCGCCATCCACCAGTTCGGGGAGTTGGGAATGGGGAATGACGGCGTTGCCGCAGTAGAAAAGGCGTTGGCCTTGCTGGATTGCTTCAAGCCGGGAGCAGAAGCGTTGTCGCTCGCGGCCCTGGCGCAGGCCTCGGGCATGCACAAGACCACGGTGTACCGGCTGATGAACTCGCTGGAGCGCATGAGCTATGTCATCCGCTCCGAGTCCGGCGCGTATTCGCTCGGGCCGCGCCTGCTGTATCTCGGCAAGCTCTATGAGCAGTCCTTCCACTTGTCTTCCGTGGTCGAACCGGTGCTGCACGCGCTGGCGGCATCCACCCGGGAGAGCGCATCGTACTACGTCGTCGACCATGGCCGGCGGCTGTGCCTGTTCCGTGCAGAGCCCTCGGAAGGCCTGCGCGAGACGCGCCTGCCGGGCACCTCGCTGCCGCTGGACGATACGGCCATCAGCCACGT
This sequence comes from uncultured Ralstonia sp., assembly GCA_963512445.1. GTDB lineage: Bacteria > Pseudomonadota > Gammaproteobacteria > Burkholderiales > Burkholderiaceae > Ralstonia. Next base: position 33,731 of record CAUPMS010000021.1, on the reverse strand, counting down.
GCTCCGCTACTGGGGCCTGGGCGAAACGCTGTATGACGAAGCGCCCGCGCTGCCGCTGTTCACATCAGGCGCACGCGATCAGCACACGGCGGCGTTTGCCACGCCCGTCTTCGGCTCCGGCGACAAGTTCATGGCGGCGCTGACGTTGTCCGGCGCGGCATCCCGGCTCGAAGCTGCGCGCACGTCTGGCGATTTCGTCACGAAGCAATTGCAGGCGGCGTCCGACCTGTCGCGCAAGCTGGGCGCAAGCGCGGGGCTGTGCGAACGCATCTACGGCGTTTGATCGGCTGACCGACGCAACCGCCGGAGCCACTCGGGGCTAAGCGCGCTCAGCAGCAGATTCGGCGGACGTTTGCCCGGCCGGCTCGGCTTCCGGCGGGCGCTTCGCATGGCCAATGCGTTGCGCGTGATAAATGCCGGTGTGGCCCGAGAAGAGATAGCTCACCACGCACGCAATGCCGGCAAACGTACCGACCTCGGGGCCGAAGAGCTCCATCGCCATCAACGTCGACGCGATGGGCGTGTTGGCCGCGCCCGCAAACACCGCCACAAACCCGAGACCTGCCAGCAGCGGAAACGGCAGCGGCAGTACATAACCAAGCGCATTGCCCAGCGTGGCACCGATGTAGAACAGCGGGGTGACCTCGCCCCCCTTGAAGCCGGAAGCGAGCGTGACGATGGTGAATGCGGCCTTGCCGGCAAAGTCGTAGGCGGGCAGCGGGTTGTGAAAGGCATCCACGATGACGGGAATGCCGAGGCCCAGGTACTTGTCGGTACCAAGCGCCATGGCCGCCGCCACAACCACGCAGCCGCCCAGCACGGGGCGCAGCGGGCCGAACGCAATGTGATGCTTCAGCAGGCGGCTGAGCCGGTGCGTCAACGCCGCGAACGTCATGCCCGCCAGCCCAAACACGATGCCGGCCACCACCGCCAGGCCGATTGCGATGGGCGTGAGAGGCGGCACAAACGGGATCACATACGGCGTGTGATGCACGCCAAGCAGCGGCACCACCAGATCGCCCACGATGGCCGCGATGAAGCACGGCAGGATCGCGTCATAACGCAGGCGCCCGATTGCAAGCACCTCCAGCCCAAACACCGCGCCGGCCAGCGGCGTGCCGAACACCGATGCAAAACCGGCGCTGATACCTGCCATCAGCAAGATGCGCCGGTCCGCCGGGGCCAGCGAGAACAGCCGGGTCAGGACGTCGGCAAAGCTGCCGCCAATCTGGACGGCCGTCCCTTCACGCCCGGCCGAACCGCCGAAGAGGTGGGTGACAACGGTGCCCAGCAGGATGAGCGGCGCCATGCGCTTGGGCACGACGCGCTTCGGGTCGTGGATCTCGTCGATCAGCAGGTTGTTGCCGCCCTCCACTGACCGCCCCGTGTAGTGATAGAGCAGGCCAACGGCAAGGCCCGCCACAGGCAGAAACCACAGCAGCCAAGGGTGTGCCGTGCGCGTGTTGGTGGCCCAATCCAGCGCCAGCAGCAATGCCGCGGAGCCCAACCCCGCAAGCATGCCGACGAGCGCCCCCAACGAGAGCCAGCGCAACAGATACCCAAACATGAGCAGCGGCTCGGAGCGTGTAACCGTTTTCTTCATGATGACCAGATTCGAAGAACTCAAACCTGAGTGACAGAACGTCGTATGGGCGTGTGCCTACAACTTCCTTCGCTCAGGAACTTGCAGGCATCATCAGCCGGTTTCGCGCTTCGTTTCGCGATTCGCTAACCGGCGGTTAAGGGAGGCATGCCATCTCCACAAGGTTGGGGATTGTGCCTGAAGGTGGCTGCTGTCACAACTCAGCACAGTCGCGCTGCGCCCGGAAAAATGCCCGCCCGGCGTGATACCTGGGTGGGCATTTTCATTCAGGCTTGCCTGTTACTGCCGCAGGCCCTTTACCCGGTCTGTGGTGATATCGGCGGGTTGCCCGCCAAAGCTCGTACGCAGGTAGTTGGCCAGCGCGGCCAGTTCCGTGTCGTTCATGTGCGCGAAGCCGGGCATTTCCTGCATGGCTTCCGTGCCCGGAAAGCGCTGCGCTTCAATGCCGTCGAGCATCGAGACGAGCAGGTTGTGCGCATCAGCATTGCGCACGGTGGCGTTGCCCAGCATCGGCACCGCAACGTGCGGCTTGCCCTCGCCATCGCGGCCATGGCAACCGGCGCAAACGGCCAGGTAGTGCGCGCGGCCGGCCTTGAGCTGATCTGCGCTATCAACCGTTGCGGCCGTGGCGGCCACCGGCTTGAGCGGTTGCGGCGCGGGCGCTTTGTCACCCAGCAGGTACGTCGTCAGCGCGCCCACATCCGCCTGGCTCAGGTACTGCGTGCTCAAGTGGACGACCGGATACATCTCGCCAAAGGCCGAACCTTGCGGCGCGATACCGACACTGAAGAACATCTGCAGATCGGCCTGCGTCCAACCGCGTGCGGCCAGGCCTGCGGGCGTGATGTCCGGCGCGACCACGCGGCCCAGCGCAGCACCGGCCAGCGGCTTGCTGCTATCGAGCTGACCGGCAAACCCACGCGGGCTGTGGCATTCCGCACAGTGGCCCAGCGCGTTGGCCAGATATCGCCCACGCTGCCACGCCGCCGCATTGCCGACGGATGCATCGGGCAGCGCGTTCTTCAGGAAGAACACGTTCCAGCCCGCCATGGCGATGCGGATGTTGTACGGAAAGCGCAGCTCGTGCTCGCGGTTGACGACGGCCACGGGCTTCACCTGCTGCGTCAAGTACGCGTACATCGCATCGGTATCGCCGCGCGACAGGCCGCGATACGAGGTGTACGGCATCGCCGGATACAGATGTTTGTCGGGCGTGACGCCATCGTGCAGCGCCTTGTAGAAATCGTCCGCACTCCACTTGCCGATGCCGTGTTCCTTGTCGGGCGTGATGTTGGTGCCGTAGAACGTGCCGAACGGCGAGGCCAGCGGCACGCCACCGGCAAACGGTGCGCCGTCCCTGGCGGTGTGGCAGGCGGCGCAATCCGCCGCGCGCACGAGGGCGCGGCCACGGTTGATGAGATCAGCGCCGGTCAGCTTGGCCGGCGGCGGCTGGTCAGCCGCTGGCGGGATGGAGTCGCCATTGCCGCAGGCGGACAGTGCAGCGGCGGACAGCAGCGGCAACAGGGCCCGACGCGCCCATTGGGTCAGTTCAGCCATATCCATCACTTGCCGTCCTTGACGAGTCCGGGCGTGCTCAGGACGACGTCCTTCACGGCCTCGAAGTAGCGCACGTAACCGGTGCAGCGGCAGATATGGTCGTTCAGTGCTTCAGTAATCGTCTCGTCGAGCTTGTCGCGCGCCACCGGCTGGCGCTTGAGGCGTTCCACCAGCACCGTCGCGCCGCTGACGAAACCCGGCGTGCAGTAGCCGCACTGGAAGCTGAAGTGCTCCAGGAACTTCTGCTGCACAAGCGTGAGCGAGACCACCTCGCCGCGCTCGTCGCGCTTGGCGTGGCCTTCCACGGTACGCACTTTCTTGTTCTGGAAGAAATGCGCGCCGGTAATGCACGTGCGCACTTCTTCGCTGGTGCCGTCCGGCTTGTCGAGGATGACCGTGCACGCGCGGCACACGCCCTGCCCGCAACCCAGGCGCGAGCCCGTGAGGCCTGCGTATTCGTGCAGGAAGTCGATCATCATCAGGCCCTCGGGCACCTGCGTGGGGCCAACGTCCTTGCCATTGATATGCACGGTAAGCGGTTGGGTGGTGATGCTCATGCCAGTACCTCCTGAATCTTTTCCGCGGTCACTGGCAGACTGGTGAAGCGGTGTCCGATGGCATGCGCAATGCCGTTCACAATGGCGCCCACCACCGGGATCATCACCACCTCGGCAATGCCCTTGGGCGGATCGGTTTCGGATATGGGCGGCAGCACCGTCCCGGTCTGCGTCCACACGGCCACGTCCTTGGCGCGCGGCAGTTGGTAGCGGTTGAAGTTCCAGGTGCCGTTGCCGGGGCCGTCTTCATACAGCGGCAGCGCTTCGTGCAGCGCATGGCCGATCCCCATGGCCAGGCCGCCCTGCAATTGCCCCGACACGAGCTGCGGCGAGATCTGGTTGCCGCATTCCATGATCGTGTGGTGCGAGAGCAGGTCCACCTTGCCGCTGGCCTCGTGCACCGACAGCTCGACCAGCGTGCCGACCGCGCTGTAGTACGTGACCGACGCGTTGTTGCGCTGCGTGGGCGCGATGACAACCCTCTTGCGATCGAGCACGTGGTAGCCACCGGCCGTCGTCATCTTGGCCTTGCGGGCGTCGTCCGCACCATCGCCGTAACGCACGGACAGGCCGTCGATCGGCACGCGCGTGGCCGCACCGTTGACGTCGAAATCAGCTTCCGTCCATTGCCAGCGGTTGAACACGTGCACCACCGCGCCCGTCACCAGGCCCAGTTCGTGCGCCTTCTTGACGATCTGCTCGTAGGGCAGCGCCTCCAAGCCGCCGGCCGAGAGCTTGCCGTCCACCCAGCGCGCGTCTTCCACGCGCACCACTAGCGAGGCCGCCTGGCCGCCGCCAATGCCCTGGCTCCAGATCGCCATGGCAGCAGGCCATAGACCGTGCATGAAGACGATGCGCGCCGCCTCACGCGTGCTGTGCGTGAAGTAATACGCCGAGTTGGTTGCGCTGGACGGCGACGCATACGCCGGAGACCAGCGCGGGTTGGCCGATGCCTTGTCCTGATCGGCCTGGCTCATCAGGTACGGATCACCGCTGGTGACGACGGGCAGGTCTGCCCAGTCCGTCACCGCGACGCGCACTTCCGATGCGGGACGGCCCAGCCAGCGCGCCACCGCAATCGCCTGCGAAGTCGACATGCCGGTGCCGATTTCCGCCCCGACGTGATGCAGCGCGATCTGCCCATCGGCGCGGATTTCCACCTTGGCGAACGACGCCTCGGCGCCGGTGCCGAAATCCTTCTGCACGCACGCAAAGCCCACGCCGTAGCGCTTGCCCGGGTGCGCTGCTTCAAACTCGGCCTTCTTCTTTGCGCGGTTCACCCACAGCGGGTGCACGCGGGCCGCCTGCAGCACTTCATCCACCCGGATGGCACCGGCAGGAATCGCGCCCTGCGTGTTCTTCATGCCGGAGCGCAGCGCGTTCTTCAGGCGGAACTCGATCGGGTCGAGCTTCAACTGCTCGGCAAATTCGTCGACCATCACCTCGGTGGCGGCCATGCTCTGCAGCGTGCCGTAGCCGCGCGCCGAGCCCGCATCAATGGCGCGCGAGGCGATGGCCACGGCGGTCAGGTCGTTCTTCGGGAAGTAGTAGATCGACTGCGCGGCCGTTGCGCCCACCATCGCTACCGACGGCGAGAAGTTGGCACGCCCGCCACCGTTGGCCTCGAACTGGCCCTGGAACGATTGGAACAGCCCCGTCTTCTTGTCCACGGCGATGCGGTAGCGCATTTTGAACGCGTGGCGCTTGATGGAGGTCTGGAACTGCTCGTAGCGGTCATTGGCCAGGCGCACGGGCTTGCCATCGGCATACAGCGCCGTCACCAGGCCGTAGAACGGAAAGTTGTAGTGGTCTTTCGAGCCGTAGCCCACCGTGTAGCACGGGTGCACGATCACCTGCTTCACCGGAAACGCGCTGCGGGCCTTGGCGAGCATCGCCGCCGCGTTCTCGCCCACTTCCACCGGGCTTTGCGTGGGCACGACCATGTGCAGCGTCTGCGCGGTGCTGTCGTACCAGCAGTTGGCGTTGTCGTTCTCCAGCGCAGCGGTGTCGATGGATTGCGTGTTGTATTCGCGCTCAAGCACCAGCCAGTCTTCGGGCGGCTTGTCGAGTTCTGCCGCGATCTGGTTGGCGTAGAAGATGCCCTGCTCGCCGAGCTTGCCGTGGTCCACGCCATCGGGCCACACGGGCTCGTGCTTGCGCATCATGCTCGGGAAGATCGGCGCGTTCTTCAGGCTGGAGAACACGTCGTCGTCAAACGGACCGGCGCCGCCCACACGTACAAAGCGGAAGGTGCCCCACGGGTCGCGCTCCAGCGGGCCAGTCTGCGCGCCGTAGCGGATGATCTTGTCCTGGAACTTGAGCTTGTCTTTCGCAAAGCGAAAGCGCGCAAAGTCGTGATAGATCAGGATGGCGACGGCGTGGCCCAGGTAGGCGGGCGTCTTGCCTGCAGGCAGCAGCATGTCGTCGCCATAGAAGGCGGGGAAGACAACGCCGTCGCGCGCGAGGTCCGCTGCGGTGACGACGCGGTCGGGCTTCAGTTCATCGCCCAGCAGCCCCAGGTCGAAACCCTCGTACGTACGATCGGCCAGCGTGGTGCGCAGGATGAACGCGTGCGATTGCTGCTGCGGCCAGTGCGGCATATCGCGCGAGCGGATGTCGCGCGCGAAGACCTTGTCGCCCGTGACCTTGGCAATGCCGTCGATGCGGAACTTGGGTGTGCCGGTCTTCGGGTCCCATTGAACAGGGGTGAGGATTTTTTCTTCAAACAGGGCGGCAAATGCGCGGCCGCCCAGCGGTGCGATATACACCGAGACGCCGGCCACGACGGTCGCTTTCAGGAAAGCGCGGCGTGACGGATGGGTAAGCGGCATGAATTCTTCCTCGACGGGAGGATGATGTGGGGAAAGAGAACGGGAAAGGGGGCCCAGTGCGGGTGTTGCAAGCGGCTCCGCCTCTGTCGATTTTGGTTCGCGCTTTGATGCAAAACAAGGCGAAGTGATAAATACCGTCTATTTGGCATGCGTTATCTGCCTTGCCATGATCTTGTGCATATGCAGCATCGCGCGGCCACGTTCTGCCCAGGTGCCATCACCACACTCGCTCGCAGATGCACAAATGGGTTCTGCCCAATCGGGGCACGCGTTGTCCAATCGCATTCACCAGTGTGCGCAACCGGGGGCAGATTGTTCGGCATGGGGCGATCCGGCATGCTGCGCAGGTTGAGCTGCCGTCCGATCGAAACATCGAAACATCGAGACATTGAGACCCGCCACAGGAGACACGCATGACTGCCCACCTGATCTTCGATGACCGCCCGGCCGATGCCGACACGCTGCTCGCACGCGGCTCTGCCCTTGCCGGCGGCTTGCGCCGCATGGGCGTGCAAGAGGGCGACGTGATCGGCGTGCTGCTGCGCAATGCGCCCGCCTACATTGACGTGATGCACGCCTGCCGCATTGCCGGGTGCTACTTCTGCCCGATCAACTGGCACTTCACGCCCGCCGAGGTGGAATTTCTGGTGCGCGATTCTGGCGCCAAGGTGTTGATCGGCCATCGTGACCTGGTGGACGCGGTTGAACCGCTACTGCCGCCCCACGTGCAACTGCTGCGGGTGGATGCGGAAGGCACCGACCGCGCCGACGGTTATGCCAACTGGCTCGCGCTGCAAACGCCGTACGACGGCCCCGTCGTTTCTCCGCGCGGGCACATGGCCTATACGTCGGGCACCACGGGCCGGCCCAAGGGCGTCGTACGCCAGGCCGTGCCGCTCGATCAGCTCGACGCGCACCTGCAGAAGGCGCGTGCCGTGGTGGCGGCCACGTTCGGCATCGTGCCGGGCTGCCGCGCGCTGGTGCCGGCACCGCTGTATCACAGCGCGCCGAGCCTCTTCGCGCAGCAAGCCGCGCAGATGGCGGAGGTGCTGGTGGTCAACGCGCGCTTTGACGCGCTGCGCGTGCTGGAGCAGATCGAGCGCTACCGCATCGACACCGTCTACCTCGTGCCGATCATGTACGTGCGCCTGCTCAAGCTGACGGAGCAGGAGCGCAACCGCTACGACCTGTCATCGCTGCGGTTCGTGGCCTCCACCGGCGCACCGTGCGCGCCCGAGATCAAACGCCGCATGATCGACTGGCTCGGCCCCGTCATCTATGAGACGTATGCATCGAGCGAGACCGGCATGATCACGGTGATGGACCCGCGCGACGCCGCCGCCCGCCCCGGCAGCGCCGGCCGCCCGGTGTGCGACGCGCGAGTGCGCATCCTGCGCGAAGACGGCACGCCCTGCCCCACCGGCGAGATCGGCCTGATCTACAGCCACCAGCCCGCCTATCCCGATTTCACCTACCGAGGCAATGACGAGGCCCGCAACAAGATAGAGCGCGACGGCCTGGTCACGCTCGGCGACATGGGTTACCTCGATGCGGATGGCTACCTGTACGTGTGCGATCGCGCGTCGGACATGGTCATCTCGGGCGGCGTGAACATCTACCCGGCCGAGATCGAACACGCGCTGCTGCGCCACCCCGATGTGGTGGACTGCGCCGTCTTTGGCGTGCCGTGCGATGAATACGGCGAGCGGCTTGTGGCTGTCGTCCAGACCGAGCGCGAAGACCTGCAGGCAGACCCCTTGGTCGACTGGCTGCGCGGCCAGATTGCGGGCTTCAAGATCCCACGCCAGATCGAGTTCACCACGGCGCTGCCGCGCGACGACAACGGCAAGATCGCCAAGCGCCGCCTGCGCGATGCATGGTGGGGCGACCGGCAGCGGCGCGTCTGAGCGCTGCTGCCAAGGCCTTGGGTCAGACGATTAGTCAGACGACTGATCAGACGACTGCCGCGGTTTTTGCCGTGCCCGACTTGGCAAACAGCGTGCGCTCCGTGAACTTGATGTTCTGCGGGTCGTAGTAGGGGTCGGCCCATGCGCCGGTCGTCTTCAGCATCAGCGGTTTGCCTGCCGTGGCCTTCGATTCGCCTGCGCGGAAGCGGTAGTGGTCGAACAACCGGATGGCCTCGATCGCGTAGGCCGTGACAATGGCCGGTTCGTAGATAGCGATCAGGCTGTCGCCGTTCTGCTCCTCGCCGCCTTTCGAGAGGTTGGACGAGCCGCAGAACACGACGGGCTCATCACCGTTGAAATCGCACACGACAAACTTGTGGTGGATGTGCTGGCCGGTGCCAGCGTCTACCTCCTGCTTGAACGGCGCGGGCGCTTCGTCCTTCAAATACGCGAACGATACGGTTTGCGAGGGCACATCGCGGCCGGGTGCGAAGGCATCCACACCGCCCTGTTTGTCGATCACGCCCAGCGAGAGCAGCCCCGCCTTGTGCGGCACGACCTGTTCGAGCGTGGTCAGCATCTCGCCGCCGCCATCGGTGGCCATCACGGCAAACAGCACGGACGACAGCGCACCCTTTACGCGGTCAGCCGCCTCCGCCAACAACGCATCGGTCTGATGCGGCGAGAAGCCGAAGCGCGCACGCGGCGCGCCGCCTTGCGGCACAGCCTGCCAGTTGGCAGCCAGCGCATCAGTGCGGAAGGCAGCCGCCACCTTGCGGCTGCCGGCGGCATCTTCACCGTACTGGCCGATCAAATTCCACGTGTGGTCGAACACCTGCGCGTAGAGCTGCGCGGGTTCCTGCTCGAACACCAGCACGCTGTTGGCCTGCACATACAGCCCCCGCAGCGAGAAGTTGGCCGAGCCCGCCAGCACGCGCACCGGCTTACCGGCGGCATCGCGCAGCAGGATCGCTTTGTGGTGCTGGAAGCGCGCGAAGTGCGTGCGGCGGACATCCGCACCGGCCTGCTTGAAGACTTCGGTGGCCTGCGTTTCAAACGCATCGGGCGTGCCGTGGCCGGTCGGGTGTGCGCCGGTGCCAACGTAGTTGTCCTGAATCACACGGACCTTGCGGCCGTTCTGCGCGAGCCACGCAACCGCGCGAATGATGTCCGGCTCGTCCAGGTCATAAGCCAGCACATCGATGCCGTAGCCGTTGGACGCCCGGCACTGGTTGAGCAGATCGATGATGAGGCGGCGGCCGGTGGCACCCAGGTAGGCGTACTTGTTCTGATACGGCTGCGTGTCGTACAGCAGCGGCGATTTGGTCTGCGCGCGCTTGTCCGGCGCCAGCGCCGTGTTGCCGCCGTAGTGATCAATGAACGCCTGCGACGACACATAACCGCGCACCATGCCCACCGTGGCCCAGTTGCTCATCGGCTGCTGCAGCGTGATGTTCACGGTGCGCGTGGCGCGCGTTTCGAGCTGCACGGGGTTCGCCGATGCAAAGTAGCGCGCGTGCACCGTGTAGGTGAGCTGCGCAGCCGCGAGCGGCGGAAAGTGGACCCAGTGGAAAGACTGGAACGGCGCGTTAATGGAATCGGCGTATTTGCCAGCCTGCAAGGGCGCATCCGCATGAATGGGCGTGTCGAACGTCAATCGATTCGGCACCCAGTATGGCGCTGCGCCCTGCGGTGTGCATTGGATGGCAAAACCGGCGAGGTCTGCGCGGTCTGCATCGGCCAGGTCAAAGGCGAACAGCACCGCGCTGTCGCCCTGATACACCTTCACCTCAAATGAATCGACGGATGTCGCCATGGGGGGCTCCTGGGTGGCAAAACATCCGGCCAGTTAGCGCCGAAATTGTGACAACCGTCTGACGCCGGCCACCAGAACCTAGCTGCCAAGCGGGTTGGCGGGCAGCGCGTTCAATTCGGTTTCAGTCCGACTTGCACGGACGCATGCAACTGGATGCCCAAGTGATCCTGGAAGTGACGTCAAAGCCGGTGATAACGCACACCAGCCCCGATGCAGGCCGCCTGGATGAGATTCACGCTTCGCCCAACCCCGCCAACGGATGCTCCTCCGCCCGCCACGGCGATGCCAGAAAATCCCGCACCCGCTCCGGCCGCACCTGCGGCAGCGTGGCGGGCGCCCAGCCGGGGCGATGGTCCTTGTCCACCAGATGCGCGCGCACGCCTTCGCAGAAATCGCCTTCCTGAATCACGCGCGCGACGATGCCCAACTCCATCTGGAAGCATTCGGCCAGTGAAAGCTGCCGGCCACGCAGCAACGCTTCACGCGTGACATGCAGCATCGTCGGTGAATGCGTGGTCATCGCATCGAGCGTGGCCTGCAGCCACTGGCGTGGCTCACGGGCGGCTTCACGCTCCAGGCTTTCGCGCAGCGTGGCGACGATACGATCGACCGACGAACGCCGATCGAAATAGCGCAGCACCCACGGCATGGCCTGTGCCAACGGTGCGTGCGGGACGATGTTGCACGGCGGCTCGAACACGCGGCGCAGCGCCTGCATGAGATCGCCATCGTGCGGCATGCGCTGCAGCCGGTCTTCAAACGAGGCAAGCCATTCGGCAGGCACGCACACATCGGCCAGATGACAATGCAGCGCGTCGGCGCCGGTAAGCGTCACGCCCGTCAGCCCGACATACAACTCCAGCTCCGGTGACATCACGCTCAAAAAGCGCGTGGCACCCACGTCGGGCAAAAAGCCGATGCGCGTTTCGGGCATCGCCATCTTCGTGCGCTCGGTCACCACGCGCAGCCGCGCAGCCTGCCCAAGCCCCATGCCGCCGCCCATGGTGATGCCGTCCATGAGCGCAACGATGGGTTTCGGGAACTGGTGCAGCGCGTAGTCAAGCCGGTATTCGTCGACAAAGAATTGCAGCCAGCCGTCATCGCCATCCATGCGGCCCTGTTGCGCGAGTTGATAGAGCGAGCGCACGTCGCCGCCGGCGCAAAAGCCCTTCTGACCCGCACCGCGCAGCACCAGCGCGGCAACGCCGTCATCGTGGCGGCATTGCTCCAGCAGCACGGCCAACTGCCGCACCATGCCGTGCGACAGCGCGTTCAACGCAGACGGCCGGTTCAATGTGATGATGGCCACGCGATTGACCACGCGCATCAACACATCGGGTTCAGCGGCAGTGGTATCGGGCGGTGTCGCCTGCAGTTGGGCGGCGCTCATTGCAGCGTCTCCGATTCGTATGCGGACTGCCAGCGCGGCGCGCGCTTCTCAAGGAACGCGTTCACGCCCTCGCGCTGATCCGGGTGGTCGAACAGATCGACAAAGCGCTCGCGCTCCACGGCCAGCGCCGCGCTGCGCGGCACGCCGTCGCGCGCCTGGTGGATCAACTGCTTGCTGAAGGTGACGGCCTGCGGGCTGAGCGTCGTCACCCGCAGCGCCATGGCAATGGCAGCCTCGCGCGCGGCGCCGGTTTCCACGACCTCCTCCACCAAGCCGATGCGCAAGGCGGTTTGCGCATCGACACGCTCGCCAGTCAGGATCATCCGCTTGGCCCAGCCTTCGCCCACGAGCCACGGCAGTGTCTGCGTGCCGCAGCCACAGCACAGCAGGCCCACGGCGGTTTCCGGCACAGCCAGCTTGGCATGGGCTTCGGCAATGCGGATGTCACATGCCAGCGCGCACTCCAGCCCGCCGCCCATTGCAAAGCCGTTGATGGCCGCGATCACGACCGGGCGCGCATTTTGCAACGCCTCGAACGCGGCACCAAAACGCGCCGCCGCTTCGCGCGCGACATCGCGGTCGCCATCGGCAAAGGTGTTGAGATCGGCCCCGGCGCTAAAGAACTTGGGCCCATCGCCGGTGATGACGATGGCGCGCACGCGTGCGTCGGCGTTCAGGCGTTCCACGGTGGATTGCAGTTGCAGCAACCCCTGCGGCGTAAACGCGTTGGCGGGCGGACGCTTGAGCGTCAGCAGCACGATGGTGTTGTCGTGGAGGAGGTCGAGTTCGATCATCACGCTGCTCCGTCTTTCCGATAGAGCTTGATGACAGCGGAGAAATCCAGCTTGCCATCGCCCTTGCTGCTCACGGTCTGATAAAGCTGCTGCGCCAGCGCGCCGAGATAGACCGGCTGATGCACGGACTTCGCAGCATCACCGGCCAAGCCAAGGTCTTTGAGCATCAGGTCGGTGCCGAAACCGCCGGTGTAACCACGCGAAGAGGGCGCCGTCTCGATCACGCCCGGGAACGGGTTGTACGTGTCAGAGCTCCAGCAGCGGCCCGTGGACGTGTTGATGATCCCGCCCAGCACCTTCGGATCGATGCCCAATGCTTCACCCAGCGACATGGCCTCTGCCACGCCCGCCATGGTGATGCCGAGTACGAGGTTGTTGCAGATCTTCGCGCCCTGACCCGCGCCGGTGTCCCCACAATGCACGAGGTTCTTGCCCATGGCGGACAGCACTGTGCGCACCTGCTCGAATGCGGCCGCGCTGCCGCCCACCATGAAGGTCAACGTGCCCGCAGTGGCGCCGCCCGTGCCACCGGAGACCGGCGCGTCGATGAAGGTGTTGCCGTGGTCAGCAGCCAGCGCTGCAAACGCCTTGGCGCTGGCCGGGTCGATGGTGCTCGAATCGATGATGGGCACGCCTTTGCCGATGCCGGCCAGCACGCCATCTTCCGCCGTCAGCACGTGGCGCACATGGGCGGCGGCGGGCAGCATGGTGATGACAGTCTCGGCGCCGGTCACGGCTTCCTTGGGCGAAGCGGCGGCCACGGCACCGGCTTCCACCAGCGCCCCGACCGCCTGCGTGTTCAGGTCAAACACATTGAGCGCGTGACCCGCCTTGAGCAGGTTGCGCGCCATCGGGGCGCCCATGTTGCCCAGGCCGATGAATGCGATTTTCATAGCAACGCTCCTTGGCCGCTCAGCGCAGGCTGATGGTGGTGTTCACGCCGCCCGAATCACCCGAAGCGGCCGCATCGTCAAACCAGCGTGCAGTCACGGTCTTTGTTTGCGTATAGAACTGAACGACCTGCTTGCCGTACGGGCCCAGATCGCCCAGCTTGGAGCCGCGCGAGCCGGTAAAGCTGAAGTACGGCACCGGCACCGGAATCGGGATGTTGATGCCAACTTGGCCGACGTCGATCTCGCTCTGGAACTTGCGCGCCGACGCGCCGCTCTGCGTGAACAGGCCCACGCCGTTGCCGAACGGGTTGGCGTTGACCAGCGCAATGGCATCGTCCAGCGTGGACGCGGTCAGCACCAGCAGCACGGGGCCGAAGATTTCTTGGGTGTAGATGTCCATGTCGGTCGTCACATCGGTGAAAACCGTCGGGCCGACGAAGTTGCCGTCTTCATAGCCGGCCACGCGTACGTCGCGACCATCCAGCGCGAGCGTGGCACCCTGCTGCACACCCGATTCGATCAGGCCGAGGACGCGTTGCTTGGCCACGCGTGAGACGACGGGGCCGACATCCGTACCCGGCTCTACACCGGCGTTCACCTTGAGCGTCTTGGCCTTGGCGACCAGATCCGGCACCCACTGCTGGGCAGCGCCCACCAGCACCACCACTGACGTCGCCATGCAGCGCTGCCCCGCCGCGCCAAAGGCCGCACCGGCCAGCGCGTTGAGCGTCTGCTCGCGGTTGGCATCGGGCAGCACCACGGCGTGGTTCTTCGCTCCCATCATCGACTGCACACGCTTGCCATGCTCGCTGCCCAGGCGATACACGTGCGTGCCCACAGCGGTGGAGCCGACAAACGAAATCGCCTTCACGTGTTCATGCGTGCAGAGCGCATCCACCACGTCCTTGCCGCCATGCACGACGTTCAGCACGCCCGGCGGTACACCGGCTTCCAGCGCCAGCTCAACAAGTTGCATGGTCGACAGCGGATCCTGTTCCGACGGCTTCAGCACAAACGTGTTGCCGCACACGATGGCCATCGGGAACATCCACAGCGGGATCATGGCCGGGAAGTTGAACGGCGTGATGCCCGCGCACACGCCAATCGGCTGGCGCAGCGTGTAGGTGTCCACCGCACCGGCCACGTTCTCCAGAAACTCGCCCTGCTGCAGCGAGCCCACCGAGCATGCGTGCTCCACCACTTCCAGCCCACGGAAGATGTCGCCTTCGGCATCGGGCAGTGTCTTGCCTTGCTCGGCCGTGAGTGTGCGGGCAATGCGCGGTGAGTGCTCGCGAATCAGCGCCTGGAATTTGAGCATGATGCGCATGCGCGCGCCGACCGGCGTGTTCTTCCACGTGGCAAACGCAGCGTGCGCAGACTGGATGGCCGCATCGACCTCGTCCTTCGTGGCAAATGGCACGCGCGCCAGCACTTCCTGCGTGGCAGGGTTCACGATGTCGCGCCATTCCTTCGACTGGGACTCGACAAACTCACCGCCGATCAGCAGCTTGACGGTGGGCGGGGTGTCCTGATTGGCAGCAGGCTTGGCGGAAGCGAGAGAAGCAACGGCGCTCATGGTGGTCTCCTAAGCAATCGATGGCGGGGTTCAATAGGGGCAGCGGGATCAGACGAAATCTTCTTCCCAGAACTCCCCAGGCATGCGGGCAGGTTCGGGGGTGCGCTCCAGTTCGAGGCGGCGCAGTTCAACGCGACGGATCTTTCCGGAGATGGTCTTGGGCAGCTCGCTGAACTGCAGGCGGCGGATGCGCTTGTACGGTGCGAGCTTCTCGCGTGAGAAGAGGAACACGGCGCGCGCCAGTTCGGGGCCAGCCTCGTAACCCTGGCGCACCGTCACGAAAGCCTTGGGCACGGATAGGCGCAACGGGTCGGAACTCGGCACCACGGCGGCTTCGGCAATGGCCTCGTGCTCGATCAGCACGCTCTCCAGTTCGAAGGGGCTGAGGCGGTAGTCGGACGACTTGAACACGTCATCGGTGCGGCCCACGTAGACGAAGTAGCCGTCGTCGCGGCGCATGGCCACGTCAGACGTGTGGTAGTAGCCGTTGCGCATGGCTTCAGCCGTTGCCTTGGCATTGTTGGCATAGCCCTGCATCAGGCCCAGCGGGCGGTGCGTGAGCGGCAGCACGATCTCGCCTTCGCTGGCGGGCTGGTCATCGTGGTCAACCAGTTCCACGCGGTAGCCCGGCAGCGGGCGGCCCACCGAGCCCGGCACCACCGGCTGGCCCGGCGAGTTGCCGATCTGGCAGGTGGTCTCTGTCTGGCCAAAGCCATCGCGGATGGTCACGCCCCACGCACTGCGCACGCGCTCGATGATCTCGGGGTTCAACGGCTCGCCCGCGCCGACAATCTCACGCAGCCTGACGGGGTACGACGCCAGCGGCTCCTGCACCAGCATGCGCCACACGGTGGGCGGCGCGCACAGCGTGGTCACGTTACAGCGCACCAGCACATCCAGCGTGTCTTTCGGCACGAAGCGCGCGTAGTTGTAGACGAACACGCAGGCCTGCGCATTCCACGGCGCAAAGAAGCAGCTCCACGCGTGCTTGGCCCAGCCTGGCGAGCTGATGTTCCAGTGGATGTCGCCTGGCTGCAGGCCGATCCAATACATGGTCGACAGGTGCCCGACGGGGTAGCTCTGGTGCGTATGCTCGACCAGCTTGGGCTTGGATGTTGTGCCTGAAGTGAAATACAGCAGCAGCGGGTCGGTGGCCTTCGTGGGGCCATCGGGAACGAAATCAGCAGGTGCGTTGTACGCGCCCGCCAGCTCGATCCAGCCGTCACGCTGCGCACCCACAGCGATACGCTTGACACCCGTATCAACGCGATCGAATTTGTGCAGTTCCGCCGCATCGACGACCACGCAATTCGCACCGCCCAGTTCAACGCGGTCGCGCACGTCATCGGGCGAAAGCTGCGTCGTGGCAGGCAGCACAACCGCGCCCAGCTTCATCGCCGCCAGCATCACGTCCCACAGCTCGACGCGATTGGGCAGCATCAGCAGCAGACGGTCGCCACGCACAATGCCGAGGCCGCGCAGGAAGTTGGCCATGCGCGACGAGCGCTCGGACATCTGTGCGAACGAGAGCTTCAGCCCTTCGCCCTGCAGGTCTTCGACGATCCACAGCGCCGGGTTGTCGTTGCCGCGCGCCATCACATCAAAGTAGTCGAGTGCCCAGTTGAACGTATCCAGCTTCGGCCACGTGAACTCGCGGTACGCGCGGTCGTAGTCGGTGCGATGGCGCAGCAGAAAATCGCGTGCCTCGACAAACCGCTTTGAGCCCTCTGCTGCAGATGCCACTTCGTTCATCGTCGTCTCCTGGTCGGCGCGTGGGCGCTCTTTCGTGTTCGGCGGGTGTTGCGCTGGGCGTGCTACACGTGCCGCGCGATCACCATCCGCGGGACTTCGCTGGTGCCTTCGTAGATCTGGGTGATGCGGGCGTCGCGGTAGTGGCGCTCGACGGCGTAGTCAGCCAGGTAGCCGTAGCCGCCGTGGATCTGGATGGCGTTGGAGCAGATTTCCTCCGCCAGTTCGGATGCATAGAGCTTGGCCTGCGACGCTTCAGACAGGCAGGGCTTGTCGGCACTGCGCAGGCGCGCCGCGTGGTGGACGAGCAGCCGCGCCGCATTCAGGCGCGTGGCCATGTCGGCCAGCATGTTGGCGATGGTCTGGTGCTCGCGCAGCGCCTTGCCGAACTGGATGCGTTCGTTCGCGTAGTTGCGTGCCGCGTCAAATGCAGCGCGCGCAATGCCCACTGCCTGCGCGGCAATGCCGATGCGCCCGCCTTCCAGGTTCGACAGCGCAATCTTCAGGCCCTCGCCGCGCTCGCCCAGCAGGTTTTCTTCGGGCACGGCGCAGTCTTCCAGCATGATCGGGCAGGTATCCGATGCGCGAATACCGAGCTTGTGTTCCGGCCGCCCCACGTGAAAACCCGGCGTGTCCGTCGGCACGATGAAGGCGGAGATGCCGCGCTTGCCGGCTTCAGGGTCCGTCACGGCAAACACGATGGCGACGTCTGCTCGCGCACCGTTGGTGACGAACTGCTTGTTGCCGTTGAGCACCCACTTGCCGTCGCGTAATACGGCACGCGTACGCAGGTTGTTGGCCTCGGAGCCGGCGTGCGGCTCGGTCAGGCAGAACGCGCCAATTGCGCGGCCCGTGGCCAGGTCCGGCAGATAGCTCGCCTTCTGCGCCTCCGTACCAAATTTGAGGATCGGGCCACAGCCGACCGAGTTGTGCACGCTCATCATCGTTGCGCAGGCAGCGCAGCCGGCGGCCACCTCTTCCAGCGCGAGCGCGTAGGCGACGTAGTCAGTGTACGAACCGCCCCACTCCGGCGGCACGATCATGCCCAGCAGCCCCAGCTCGCCCATCTGGCGGACCACGTCATCGGGCAGCGCGCCGTCACGGTCCCACTGCGCGGCGTTGGGCGCCAGGCGCTCGGTGGCAAAGTCGCGCGCAGCGTCGTGGATCATCCGCTGCTCTTCGGTATAGAAATCGTCCATCGCTTGGCTCTCTGCTTGCCGACCGCGTGACGCTGCGTGCGTGGGCGCTACACTGTGCTGCCCATGCCGGTGGCATCCACTCGGTCATTCGATGGGGAAAAAGTGTAGGCACGCGGCGGGGCGGCTTCGATGCCCGTCACGATCAACTTGCGTGAGCGGATTTGCCATACCGATGAAAAACAGCGAGAAAGGAACCGTCTCCGTCAGCCTCGTCAACGAGGCGGTGACACGTGCACGCACGCACGGCGTGGATATGCAGCCGATCATAGCAGCGGCTGGCATCACGCCGCAGATGCTTAGCTCACCGCGCAGCCGCGTGTCGTCAGCGCAGTACGGCGCGCTGTGGGCAGGCATTGCGCAGGCCATGGACGACGAGTTCTTCGGGCAGGATGCGCACCCCATGCGCTGGGGCAGCTTTGTGACGATGACGCAGGCGGCGCTCACCGCGCGCACCGGGCGGCAGGCACTGGCGCGGGCCACGGGTTTCTTGCGGCTGGTGCTGGATGATCTGCATGTGCAGATCGAAGAAGATGCGCAGCGCGTGCGGCTGGTGTTCGTGCACCGCGCGGGCGCGCGCCGAATGGACCAAACCGTGCCAATGTTCACCTATGCCACGTGGCTCATCATGGTCTACGGCCTGGTCTGCTGGCTGGTGGGGCGGCGCATTCCGTTCATTGCCGCGCGCTTCCGGTGTGCGGCGCCGCAAGATGCGCAGGAATACCGCCTGATGTTCTGCGATGACATGGCGTTCAAGCACGACGCGTCCTACGTCGATCTCTCGCCTGCTTTTCTCGACCTGCCGGTCATCCAGACGGCTGCATCCATCAAGGCGTTCCTGCGCGATGCGCCGGGCAGCTTCATCGTCAAGTACCGCAACCCCGATTCATTTGCGGCGCGCGTGCGCAAGACGCTGCGCAACCTGCCGGTGGCAAGCTGGCCCGCATCCGACGCGATGGCGCTCAAGCTGAACGTGGCCGAGGCCACCATGCGCCGGCGCCTCAAGCTGGAAGGCCACACGTATCAGTCGATCAAGGATGATTTGCGGCGCGACATTGCCATCGGTCAGTTGCAGGACACGCGCCGCACGATTGCCGACATTGCCATCGCCGTGGGCTTTGCGGAGCCGAGCGCGTTTCATCGCGCCTTCCGCAAATGGACAGGCATGCGGCCAACCGACTATCGGCTGACCAGCGCCGGCTGAGGTTCGACCGCTGTCGCATCGGCACCCGCGCTGACCTCCCGCAGCGTTTCCAGAAAGGCCTTGAGCACCGGCGATGTGTCGTCCACGCGATAGTGCACGTACAGCGGCACGGCGGGCAGCGCAGGCTCCAGCGGCCGGAAGACCACACCCGGCGGCGCCAGGTTGGCCGTAGAGCCCGGCAACAGTGCCACGCCAAAACCCGCACTCACCAGCGCCAGCAGCGTCTGCGCCTCCGTCACCTGCTGGCGCACCAGCGGCGCGAAGCCGGCCTGAATGCACAGATGCATCAGGTGGTCGGCAAAGCGGGATCGCTTGGACTCGAATGCAACGAACGGCTCGCCGGCAAAGTCGCCGAGCGCGAGGCTGGCCTGCCCGGCCAAGCGGTGCGTGGCGGGCAGCGCCATCACGATCGGCTCGTGCTGCAATAGCTCGCTGCGCACGGCGGGATCTTCGTGGCCCAGGCGGAAGATGCACGCATCGATACGGCGTTCCTTGAGCGCCGCCACCTGCGCGGCGGGCGTCATCTCCTTGAGGCGCCATTCGACGCCCGGATAGCGCTCGCGAAACTGGCGCAGCGCTTGCGGCAGCAGGCCCACCATCACCGAGCTGATCATGCCGATTTCCAGCTCGCCCACCTGCCCACGGCCCGCCTGCCGCGTGAGATCGAGCGCGCGGTTGAGCTGCTCGAACACCAGCGGCGCCTGCTCCTTCAACGTACGCCCCGCCGCCGTCAGTTCCACGCGATGGTGGCTGCGTATGAACAGCGGCGTGCCGATCTCGTCTTCCAGCAGACGAATCTGCTGGCTCAGCGGCGGCTGCGACATGAACAGGCGCGCTGCGGCCCGCCCGAAATGCAGTTCGTCGGCCAGTACCGAGAAGTAGCGCAACAGGCGGATGTCCATGGTGTGCGCTACGCCTGCAGGTCGAGCTTGAACGGCGTCTCGCGCTGGCGCTTGCCGGTCAGCCGGAAGATGGCGTTGGCAATGGCCGGCGCCACCGGCGGGTTGGCCAGCTCGCCCACGCCGCCGGGCTTGTCGCGGTTGCCATCCACGATAACGATGTCGATGGCGGGCATGTCCGACATGCGCATCACCGGGTAGTCGTGGAAGTTGCTCTGCTGCACCGCACCGCCCTGGATGTCGATGCGATCGAACAGCGCATGGCCGAGGCCCCACATCAGGCCGCCGTAAAGCTGCTCTTCCACGCCGGTGCGCGAGACGGCCAGGCCGACATCCGCCACGCAGGTGAGCTTTTCCACCACGACACGACCGTCCTTGCGCCCGACCTGCGCCACCACGGCGATGTAGCTGTCATAGGCCTGGTGCGTGGCGACGCCCAGTGCATGCCCTTGCGCGGCCTTGCCCCAGCCGGCGCGTTGCGCGACGGTGCGCAGCACCTCCACATGGCGCGGCCGGTCGGCCATGTGTGCGGCGCGAAAGTCCACCGGATCACGCTTGGCCGCAGCGGCCAGCTCATCCATGAAGCTCTCGGTGGCGAACACATTGGGGATGAAGCTGACGGCCCGGTACCAGCCCGTCGGGATGCCCGTTTCGTGGCGCACCCAGCCGATGTCCATGTGGTTGGCGCGGTAGGGGAAATCCCACTTCGAGATGGCCTCGGTGGTGCTGTAGTCCATGCGGTCGGGCCGATCGAAGTAACCGGGCTCCCACTGCTCCGGTGAGGCGGGCGACACTGCCCGAATGCGCAGCGCATCCAACCGGCCCTGCGCATCGAGCGCGCCTTCGAGCTGGTGATACGTGGCGGGGTGACCGTACAGCGCGCGCATCTCGTCTTCGCGGCTGTTCATCAGCTTGACCGGCACGCCGGTCTTCTTGGCGAGGTAGCTCACCTCGAACAACCAGTACTTGCTCTCGCGCGCGCCAAAGCTGCCACCCGACACCCTCTCGTGCAGCACCACCTTGTCGCGCGGCAAACCGCAGATCGTCTCAGCCGCTTCCATTGCAGTCGACGGCACCTGGATGCCGCCCCAGTACTGAATGGCTCCGTCCTTGAGCCACGCGGTGATATTGACGGGCTCCAGCGGGTTCTGCTGCTTGTAGGGCATGCGGTAGGCCGCGTTGATGCGCTTTGCGCCGTGCGCGATCGCCACATCGGTATTGCCCGCCTGCACGGTATGCACCACGCGCGCGTTGCCGCTGGCGAGCCACGCTGCCTGATGGTCAGCAACGTGGCCGCTGTCGAAATCGGCGAAGGCGCTGTCGTCCCACTCGACCTTGAGCGCGGCGCGCCCCCTGTTGGCTGCCCAGTAGTCGTCGGCCAGCACGGCCACGCCTTCCTGGTTGCCGCCCAGCACGTCAGACCGCAGCGGAATCGTGACGACCTGGCGTACGCCGCGCACCTTCAGGGTTTCAGCGCTGTCGATACGCCGCACGCGTGCGCCAGGCATGGGCGCGCGCTGCACCACGGCCACCAGCATGCCGGGCAGTGCCACATCGATGCCGTAGTCGAACTGGCCGGTGGCTTTGGCCAGCGCATCACGCTTGTGGCGCAGCTTGCCGATGTATTTGAAGTCCGCCGGGTTCTTGAGCGTGACCGTGGCAGGCGCGGGCTGGCGGCCCGCCGCGTCGGCCAGTTCGCCATAGGTGGCTTGGCGGCCGTCGGCGCAAATGACGGTGCCGTCCGCCGTGCTGCAGTTGGCAAGCGCCACACCCCAGCGCTGCGCAGCGGCACTCACGAGCATCGCGCGTGCCGTGGCGCCAGCCTGCCGCAGGCGCGCATATTCGAGCGACACACTGGTGCTGCCACCGGTGGAATACACCTTCCAGATCGGGTGGATGTAGTCCTGGAAGAACGGATGTTCGGGCGTGATGACGGCAATGCGCATCGGGTCCACATCCAGCTCTTCCGCCACGCAGGCGGCCAGGGCCGTTTGTGTGCCGGTGCCGGAGTCATGCTTGTGGACGACGATCTTGACCGTGTTGTCGGCCAGCACGCGCACCCAGGCGTTGGGTTCGAACTCGCCCGCGGCGACATCCTTGCTGGCGGCCAGCGCATCGGGCAGCCGAAAGCCGACTGCCAGCCCGGCCGTCAGCAATGCGCCTTGCTGCAGGAAGCGGCGGCGGGATGGGGCGTCGAGCATCGGTGCAGGCAATTCATGCGGCGCGTTCATGCTTTGCCTCGCTCGTCAGCGGCGCGCTTGATGGCCTGGCGGATGCGCCCGTAGGTGCCGCAGCGGCAGATGTTGCCGGCCATGGCATTGGTGATGGCCTCGTCGTTGACCGGCGTGCCCGCTGCCAGCAGCGCCGCAGCCGACATGATCTGCCCCGATTGACAGTAACCGCATTGCGGCACGTCCTCTGCCACCCAGGCGCGTTGCAGCGGGTGCGTGCCGTCTTTCGACAGCCCTTCGATGGTGGTGATCTTGTGTCCGGCCGCGACCGATGCCGGCGTGATGCACGCGCGGATCGGCGCGCCATCCAGGTGGACCGTGCAGGCCCCGCAAAAACCGCCGCCGCAGCCGAATTTGGTGCCCGTCAGCTTGAGCCGGTCGCGCAGCACCCACAGCAGGGGCATGTCAGCATCGGCATCGTCCAGCGCATGGGGGGTGCCATTGTCCAGAATGTCGGTCATCATTGTTTCCTCCAGAAACCGGGCCGTCTTGTGCGGCCGCTACTGGCTGCAATATGAAGCCGCGCCCCGGCACCCCGCCAGCGACGATTTCTGCCAACCCATGTAAGTCGAACTAACAGCCCGCCAACGCCTAACCGACAGCCGCCATGTACAAGCGTTATCCGTCGATCCAGTCAATGCATGCCTTCCTGCAGGCCGCGCGCACCGGCAGCTTTACCAAGGCCGCGCAGCAACTGGACCTGACGCACAGTGCGATCAGCCAGCAGATCCGCTCGCTGGAGGAGTTCATCGGCCAGCCGCTGTTTGTGCGCGAGGCCGGCGGCATCGTGCTGACGGATGCCGGCCAGCTCTTCGCCAGCATGCTCACGGATGGCTTCGGGCAAGTGGACCGGGCGCTGTCTTCGGTGCGCAACCGGCGCGTGCCGCAAACGTTGATCGTCGACGTCGACAGCGAACTCGCGCAGGGCTGGCTCAACGCGCGGCTGCCGCAGCTGCTGGCGGCGCTGCCGGGCTATCAGGTGATGTTCCTGTCCACCACGCGCGGCGAGCGGCCTTCGTTCGAGCGCGTGGATGTCTCGCTGCGCTACGGCTATGGCGAATGGGATGACTGCGAGATGGCCCTGATCTGTGGCGACCACGTCACCGCCGTGGCGGCGCCAGCCCTGCTGGAGCAGCACGGTGTGCAGGCGCCGCTGGCACCGTCGGCGGTGATGGAGTTACCGCTGCTGGGCTACACGCGGCGCTCGTGGATTCCCTGGCTCGACGCGGCTGCGCAAGAGCCGCTGGAGCCCGCCGTGGTGGCTGCGTTCGACAACGCGGCCAACATGGTGGCGGCGGCCGAGGCCGGCATTGGCGTCGCGCTGGTGCGTGGCCTGTTGGCCGCCGATGCGCTGCAACATGGGCGCCTCGTGCAGCTCACTGAGGTGGCCATCCCCGCGCACTACAACCTGTATGCCGTCTGGCAACGCGGCCAGGGCGAACGCGCGCAGGCGGTGGTAAACGCAGTGCAGCAACTCGCGCGCGACACGCTGGGCGACTGAGCCCTCGCCCCTCCTCCGCCCTCTTCCCACCCGCTTGCCGATATCGGCAACGTATCAAGACCGCCGCCAAATAGTATTGGCCGGCCCCCGGCCCTGACTCCGATACTGCGCCCCAAGCAGCACGCATCCGGCATCAACGCAAATCAACGCGATCCGGCGAGGGGAAGGCACACGCCTAGCAAAGAGCGCCACGCTGCCGCACGTGCCTGCCCTCCCGGGAAGCCATCACGCGCTTCCTCCCAGTCATCAGGAGATCCAACGATGATCATCGACATCAGCTGCTACCCCACCGACCTGGTGGACCTCGCGTGGTGGCACGACGGCGACCCCTTTACCGGCGAGCGTCTGCTCGAAATGATGGACGGCCCCTACATGATCAACGGCAAGCCACGCCGTATCGACAAGGCCTTCATCCAGCCGCCGCAGGGCAACACCATCTACACGTGGACGGACGGCGAGCTTTCGGGCCGCGAATCCATCGACGCCTACATGGCGTACACGCTCAAGATGGTGCAGACGTACCCCGACCGCTTCATCGGCTGCTTCGTCTACAACCCGCGCTGCGGCGTGCAGAACGGCGTAGAGGCCATCGAGCGCTACGTCACTGAGCACGGTTTCAAGATGGTCCAGATGCAGGCCAACATGCACGCCTACCGGCCCGACCGCGCGCTGGACTGGGTGCTGCCGGCCTTCGAGAAATGCGCCGAGCTGGGTGTGCCCGTCAAGCTGCACACGGGCGACGGCCCTTACAGCATTCCGTCGGAATGGATTCCGATGATCAAGCGGTTCCCGAACGTCGATTTCATCATGGCGCACTTCGGTGTACAGACCGGCGGCGTGTACGTGTTCGAGCCGATGCAGTGGGCGATGGAACTGCCCAACGTGTACTGCGAATCGGGCTGGTGCCTGCAGTCGCGCATCGTTGAATTTGCCAAGGTGCTGCCCAAGCACAAGATCCTGTTCGGCACCGACACGCCGCCCAACGAGCCCGGCATGTGGCTGCGCCTGCTGGAAGTGCTGTGCATGGACCCGCCGCAGGGCCTGAACCTCGATGAAGACACGCTCGAGGACTACCTGGGCAACAACATCGCCCGCATGATCGGCCTGGAGCCGACCCGTCCGCCCAAGACCGTGGCCGAGGCGCAAGCACAGCTCGCGCTGGCTGTCGCCTGAGCGTCCAGCAGAAGCAGACCGAACGGAGCGCACATATGATTATCGATACCCATCTGCACCCGACCAACCTCGTTGACGAGGCCTGGCGCCACACCGGCACGCCGTTCAACGGCGAGCGCATGATCCAGTTGATGGATGGCCCCTACATGATCAACGGCAAGCCGCGCCGCATCGACATGGGCTTCATCCAGCCGCCGCCGGGCAACACCGGCTACCGCGACGGCAACCGCCGCGGCCGCGAAGGCATTCGCGACTACATGGCGTACATCGCCGAACTCACGCAGAAGTACCCCGACCGCTTCATCGGCAACTTCACCTTCAACCCGCGCTGGGGCCCGGAGAACGGCGCGGCCGAGCTGGAATTCCACATCAAGGAATACGGCTTCAAGATGGTCAAGCTGCACGCCAACATGCACGGCTACCGCCCGGACCGCGCGCTCGACTGGCTGCGCCCGGCCATGAAGGTCTGCGCCAAGTACAACATCGTGGTGCTGATCCACACCGGCGACGGCCCGTACACCATCCCGACGATGTTCTACCCGATCATCCGCGAGTTCCCGATGGTGAACTTCATCATCGGCCACTTCGGTATCCAGACCGGCGGCAACTACTCGTTCGAGGCGTTCTGGATGGCGATGGACACGCCCAACGTGTACTGCGAATCGGGCTGGTGCTTCCAGTCGCGCATCGTTGAATTTGCGAAGCAGCTGCCGCGCGACAAGATCGTCTTCGGCACCGATTCGCCGCCCAACGAGCCCGGCATGTGGCTGCGTGAGCTGGAGGTGCTGTGCTCGGCGCCGCCGCAGGGGCTGGGCATTGATGAAGACCACCTCGAAGACTATCTGGGCAACAACATTGCGCGACTGGTCGGCATCGAGCCCACCAAGCCGCCCAAGGACCTGGCCGAGGCAGAACTGCGCCTGAAGTCGACCTACGTCCAGACAGCAGAAGCGGCCTGAGCGCCGATCCCGCGGGCGCCGCGCCTCTGTGGTATCCGGCGCCCGCCTCTAGCGAGGTGTGCCATGAGCATGACCCGGCTTGCCGAAGGCCAAGATTTCCACGTCTTCGCCAATCTCTATCGCGAGCTGTATCCCGATGACGTTCTGACCCTGCGCAACGGCATCTCCGCCGATCAGGATGTCACCGCCGTCATCGACCAGCTTGCCGCACGCAACCGCAACCCCATGCTGGTGTGCGAGCAGGTCAGCGGCCTGCAGGTGCCGCTGGTCACCAATGTTTTTGCCTCGCGTACCCGGCTGGCACGGCTGTTCGACGTGCCACCGCTGCAACTGCACGATGCCTTCCAGGCGCGTGCGAATGCCCCCATCGCACCGCGTGCCGTATCGCAAGGGCCCATCACCGATGAGGTGATCGAGGGCGATGCGGTGGACGTTGCGCTGCTGCCGATGATCAAGCACTTCGAGAGCGACCGCGCGCCCTACATCACCAACGCCATCATCGTGGCGGAAGACCCGGTGACTGGCGTATCGAACATGAGCTACCACCGCTCGATGCGCCACGCACGCAATGCGCTGGCCACCAGCCTGCACTCGCGCGGGCACCTGTGGCGCATGCTGCAGACCGCGCGCGAGCGCGGCGACGTACTGCGCGTGGCCATGGTGGTGGGCGCGCATCCGCTGTTCATGCTGGCCGCTGCCGCGCGCCTGCCCTTCGGCGCCGATGAACGCGCCGTGGCCGGCGGCTTGCTGGGCGCGCCGCTGGACATCGTCCGCACGCCGCGCTACGGCATCGGCGTGCCGGCGGCGGCGGAGTTCGCGCTGGAAGGCACCATCGACCCGGCCGCCTATGCGGAAGAAGGCCCGTTCGGGGAGTTCACCGGCTACTCATCCGACCGCTCCACCAACAACGTGCTTCGCATCGATGCGCTGATGCGCCGGCGCGATGCGTGGTTGGTCGACGTGGTGGGCGGCCAGTACGCCGAGCACCTCACGCTGGCCCGCCTGCCGCGCGAAGCGGAGATGAGCGAAAAGCTCAAGGCGCGCTTCCCATCGGTCACGGCGCTGCACTACCCCAACTCCGGCACGCACTTCCACTGCTACGTGGCGCTCAACCCGACACGCGATGGTGAGGCCCGCCAGATCATGCTGGCCCTGCTCGGCTGGGACCCGTACCTCAAGACCGTGATTGCCGTGGATTCGGATATCGATCTGCAGCAGGACGAACAGGTGCTGTGGGCCATGGCCACGCATTTCCAGCCGCATCAGGATCTGTTCATGATCGATGGCCTGCCGGGCAGCCCACTCGATCCGTCGTCATCCGTGCACGGCACGACCTCGCGCATGGGCATCGATGCCACGCGCGGCGCCAGCTTCGAAGGCATCCGCGCGCGCATCGATCCGGCGGTCATTGCGCGGGCAGGCGAGCTTCTCGCCAAAGCCGGAGTGCAGTCATGAATGCGCGCCACCTTCAGCACCTCCGCCCCGCGCCCCCGCGCATGGTGGTCGGCATCAGCGGCGCGTCGGGCTTTATCTATGGCGTGCGCCTGCTGGAGCTGTTGCGGGCGCTGGAGGTGGAAACGCACCTCGTCGTCACGCGGTCTGCACTGCTGACGATGACGCACGAAACGCCGTACAAGCTGGCCGACGTGATCGGCCGCGCCACGCATTACCACCGTGCCGACGACATGGCCGCCGGCATTGCCAGCGGATCGTTTCGCGCGCTCGGCATGATCGTGGCGCCGTGTTCGATGAAATCGCTGGCGGAGATCGCCACCGGCGTTTCGTCGACGCTGCTCACACGCGCGGCGGACGTCACGCTCAAAGAGCGCCGCCCGCTCGTACTGATGGCGCGCGAGACGCCATTCACGCTTGCACACCTGCGCAACATGCAGGCCGTCACGGAGATGGGCGCCATCGTCGCCCCGCCCGTGCCGGCCTTCTATGCGCGACCCAATACGTTGGACGACATGATCGACCACACCCTCGGCCGCGTACTCGACCTCTTCGGGCTCGATGCCGGCACCGCCCTGCGCTGGGGCGAACACGCCTTACCAACCTTAGTCCGTACCCCACCCACGATTGACAAGGAGATCGCATGAATCCGAACAACACCGCGCACACCCACCTGCACGCCGTGCTTCCCGGCCCCAACACCAAGATCCCGGTCACCATCCTGACCGGCTTCCTGGGCGCCGGCAAAACCACGCTGCTCAACACCATCCTGCGTGAAAACCACGGCCGCAAGATTGCCGTCATCGAAAACGAATTCGGCGAGGTCGGCATCGACGGCGGCTTGGTGATGGCCTCGGAGAACGAAGAGATTTACGAGATGGTCAACGGCTGCGTGTGCTGCACGGCGGAAGTGCGCGAAGACCTCGTGCGCATCGTGCGCCAGCTCGTCGCGCGGCCCGAGCGGCTGGACCACATCCTGGTGGAAACCAGCGGCCTGGCCGATCCGTACCCG
Organism: uncultured Ralstonia sp.; assembly: GCA_963512445.1. GTDB lineage: Bacteria > Pseudomonadota > Gammaproteobacteria > Burkholderiales > Burkholderiaceae > Ralstonia. Next base: position 5,431 of record CAUPMS010000021.1, on the reverse strand, counting down.
GTCGCGCAGTCGTTCTTCATCGACGACCCGATTGCCGAGCATGTGGAGCTGGATGCCATCGTCACCATGGTCGATGCCAAGCACATCGCCGCACACCTGGACGATCTGCAACTGGATGGCGTCGACAACCAGGCTGTCGATCAAATCGTCTGCGCAGACCGCATCGTCATCAACAAGGTGGATCTGGTGGACGCCGATGCCGTAGCCACGCTGCGCGGGCGCATCCGCGGGCTGAACGCCACGGCGGACATCGTCACCTCCAGCTATGCCGAGATCGACTTGGGCAAGATCATCGGCGTGGGCGCGTTCGAAGCCACGCAGAAGCTGCTGGAGATCGGTGCCGACGCCGACCATGACCACCACGATCACGACCATGAGCACATGCATGCCGATGCGCACGAACATGAACATGAGCCCGACCATCAGCACGACCCGAGCGTCAGCTCCGTGGGCTTTGATGTGCCGGCCGACGTGGACCTCGCCCGCTTTCACTCGTGGATCGAAACCTTGCGCAACGAGCAGGCGGAAACGCTGTACCGCATGAAGGGCATCCTGGCCGTGCAGGGTCAGGCGCAGCGCTACGTGCTGCAGGGCGTGCACAGCCTCATCGACTTTCGCGCAACGCAGCCCTGGGGCAGTGAAGCGCGCAGCAGCAAGATCGTCTTCATCGGCCGCCACCTCGATCGTGCGGCCCTGCAGGACGGTTTCAACGCGTGTCTGGCGGCCTGAGCATGCCATGACATGACATCCCCCTGACCTGCGGGCGGCCTCTGGCAAGCCCCGGGCATGACAACGATAGGAGACAACCATGACAACAGCCGTACACCCGGTCGACCAGATCTTGTCGACCCGACAGATGTTGACGTTGGGCTTGCAGCATATGGCGGTGTCGTACATCGGCGCCATTGCGGTGCCGCTGATCATTGCGTCGGCGCTCAAGATGTCGCAGGCAGACACCATTGTCCTCATCAGCACAACGTTGTTCTGCTCGGGCATTGCCACGCTGCTGCAGACCATCGGGTTCTGGAAGTTCGGGGTACGGTTGCCGATCCTGCAGGGGGTGGCATTCAGCAGCGTGGGGCCGGTGATTGCCATCGGCACCAACCCTGCCGTGGGTTTCGCGGGCGTGTGCGGTGCGGTCATTGCGGCCGGGCTGTTTACGCTGCTCGCCGCACCGCTGGTGGGGCGGCTGCGGCGATTTTTTCCACCGGTGGTCACGGGCTGCATCGTGACCGTCATCGGCCTGCAGCTCTTTCCGGTCGCCTATGACTGGGTGGGCGGCGGACGCAACGCCGCCAACTTCGGTGCGCCGCTGTACCTGATGGTGGCCGTCGTGGTGGTGCTCACCATCCTCCTCATCAACCGCTTCGGCACGCCGCTGCTGCGCAACCTCGCCGTGCTGATCGGCATGATTGTCGGCACGCTGCTCGGCTGCGCGCTGGGCATGGGCAACTTCCATGGCGTGGCGGAAGCCCCGTGGGCGACGCTGCCGGTGCCGTTCCACTTCGGCATGCCCATCTTTGCCCTGGTGCCGGCGCTGACCATGATCGTGGTGATGATCGTGCAGATGGTGGAATCGATGGGCCTGTTCCTGGCCATTGGTGACATTGTCGAAAAGCCCATTCAGGAGGAAGAAGCCATCAATGGTCTGCGCGCCAACGGCCTGGCCAGCGCCATTGCCGGCATGTTTGCGGCCTTCCCGTTCATCGCCTTCATGGAGAACGTCGGTCTGGTGGTGCTCACCGGCGTGCGCAGCCGCTGGGTGGTGGCCGTGAGCGGCGTGCTGATGTGTCTGGTGGCACTGGTGCCCAAGGCCGGCGCCGTGATTGCCGCCACGCCGCCGGCCGCGCTTGGCGGTGCCGGCGTCGCCATGTTTGGTGTGGTGGCGGCCGCGGGCATCCAGACGCTGTCACGCGTGGACTACGAACACAACCGCTACAACGTGCTGATCGTGGGCTTCACGATTGCCGCCGCGCTGGTGCCGGTGCTCGCCCCCGCGCTGTTCAAGCAAATGCCCGACTGGTCGCAACCGTTCCTGCATAGCGGCGTGGTCATCGCCTGCCTGGTGTCGGTGGCGCTGAACCTGCTGCTCAACGGCACGGAAGAAGAGCACGTGCCGGCATCCGTCGTGCGCACGGCTGGCCGCGCCTGATTCTTCATCGGAACCCCCATGCACAACACGCCTCAAGACATCCTCATCCGCCGCCCCATGGCCGTCATGACCGGCCTGCGCGGTGACGCCGCACGCGCCGGGGCCGTCGACATCCGCATCGCCAGCGGCCGCATCGCCGAGATGGGCCCCGACCTCATGCCCCGCCCCGGCGAGCGCGTGATCGACGCCCGTGACTGCATCGTCTACCCCGGCTGGATCAACACCCACCATCACCTGTTCCAGAACCTGCTCAAGGCCGTGCCGGAAGGCATGAACCAGGACTTGCAAGGCTGGCTGGCCAGCGTGCCGTATCCGCGCCTGCCGCTGTTCACGCCGGAGCTGATGCGCACCGCCGCGCGCCTGGGCATGGCAGAACTGCTGCTGTCGGGCGCCACTACGTGTGCCGATCACCATTACCTCTATCACGCCAGCGGCAGCACCGAGTCGGGCGACATGCTGTTCGACGTGGCCGATGAATTTGGTATGCGCTTCGTGCTGTGCCGCGGCGGCGCAATCGAATCGGCCAACAGCCATCCGGGCTTCTCGAAGACGGCACTGCAACCCGAAACGCTCGACCAGATGCTGGCCGACATCGAGCGGCTCAAGCATCGCTATCACGACGACGCCCCTGACGCGATGCGCCGTGTGGTGGTGGCACCGACCACGCCCACGTTCTCGCTGCCGCCGGCATTGCTGGTGGAGCTGGCGCATGCTGCGCGCGGTATGAACCTGCGCATGCACACGCACCTGTCCGAAACCGACAACTACGTGCGCTTCTGCCGCGAGAAATACAACTGCCTGCCGGTGGAGTTTGTGGCCGAGCACGAGTGGCTGGGGCCGGACGTCTGGTTCGCGCACCTCGTGCACCTGCAACCATCGGAGATCCGCATGCTCGCGCAAACGGGCAGCGGCATCGCACACTGCCCGGTCAGCAATAGCCGGCTGGGCAGCGGCATCGCACCGGTGCCACAACTGGTTGCGGCCGGTGTGCCGGTGTCGCTGGGGGTGGACGGCGTGGCGTCAAACGAATCGGGCAGCATGACCGGCGAAGTCAACACCGCCTGGCTGATCCACCGCGCCGCACAAGGCGCCAGCGCCACCACCGCCGAAGACGTGATCCACTGGGCCACGGCCGGCGGCGCACGCGTGCTGGGCTTGAGCGAAGTCGGCACGCTGCAAATCGGGCAAGCGGCCGACCTGGTGCTCTACGACATCAACCACCCGCGCTTCTACGGCTTCCACGACCCGGCGCTCGCGCCCGTGGTGGCGGGCGAGCCCATCACCGTGCGCACCAGCATCATCGGCGGGCGCGTGGTGGTAGATGAAGGTGTGGTGTGTGGGCTGGATGTGGCGAGCATCCGTGCACAGGCCAGCCAGGGCGTGGCCGACCTGATGGCGTGCGCCTGACGGCTCAGGCGTCGAGCCGCAGCGCCATGTGTTCCTCGTCGTAGAAACGATCATCGACACGCATGGCGCGGCGCTCGACGCCGAAGGTCTCAAAACCCGCGTTGCGATACAGCGCTTGCGCACGCGGGTTTTCGGCATTCACGCACAGTTGGATCTGCAACACGTGTGCCGTGCGCGCATGCGCGATCGTCGCATCCAGCAGACGACCTGCAATACCGCCACGCCGGTGCGCAGGGTCGACAAACACGCCCCACAGCACGGCTTTGTGGGCAACCTGCGCCAGCGGCTCCCGGCGCAACCCGGCAATGCCAATCAGCACAGCCCCCGCAAACGCACCGAATACGATCTGGTGATCGGTCGTGCGAATGCGGTTGCGCGTTTCCTCCAGCGTGCGCCCCGACTCTTCATCGTGCGTCGGCCAGATGGCGGTCGGCGCATCCTGGATGGCCTTCAACCGCAGCGCTTTGAACGCTTGGGCATCCTCATCAGTCAACGGGCGGATTGCGATGTCGCTCATGGTTGTTTGGCCTCCACGGTAAATGCATCGCCCGTTTCAAAGAAGGCGCCGCCTGCAAGGTAGTGCACGGTCTTGCTGCCAGCATCGGTAAAGTGCCAGCGGCCATTGCTGAACAGCGCGGGGTCTGCCCAGGCGGCGGTCACTTCGGCGATGAAGAGGTCGTAGCGCTTCTCGTTGTGCGGCTCGGGAATGACGCGGCATTCCAGCCAGCCCGCACAACCGGCCACCAGCGGGACGTCGATGGTGCGGGCAGGCATGGTGGCGAGGCCCAGCGATTCGAACTTGTCCACGTTGCGGCCGGAGAGCGTGCCGACAGTCAGCGTCGTCTCGGCAATCGCGCGGGTGGGGATGTTCAGTGCGAATACGCCGGAGGCTTCAATCAACTCACGCGTGAGCGTGCGGCTGTCGACTACGAGTAATACCTTTGGTGGATCGAAATCCAGCGGCATGGCCCAGGCGGCAGCCATGACGTTGCGTACGCCGTTGTGGGCGCTCGTGACCAGCGTGGTCGGGCCGTGGTTCAGGAGGCGATAGGACTTTGCCAGCTCTACCGGAGCTAGCTTGATGGGATTGGACATGATGGCTCGGTGAAGCTGGGGGAGGCGTCATCATAGGCCAAGGTTGTTTGATGTGTTGGTGGTGGTTGTGTGCTGGTTTTTTGGTGGTGGTGCATCCCTTGTTTCATCCCCTGCCGGGGCTGACTCACTTTCTTTGTCTTGCCAAAGAAAGTAAGCAAAGAAAGGCGCGCCCGAGATGGCGAAACACTCCTTGAATTTTCGTAACCGGGCGGAGAAGGACCGAAACTCGCTTCGCTCAGACAGCGGTCCTTCTTTTTTCCGCCCGCTTACAAAAATTCAAGGCGCCATCAAGGGCAGGAACGGCCAAACCGGCTGGCCATCACCCGTGGCGCTGTGTGCTTGTTCTTGCTGAAAGCTCGCAAATTTGCGATTGAAGTTCCGAACCCCCAAGTCGTGGTTCCGGAACCTCAAAGTTACAGTTCAGAACCTCAAATTCGCAGTTCGGAACTTCAAAGTCGAGGTTCCAGAACCCCAATGTCAGAGTTCAGAACCCCTAAGCAGCAGTTCGGAACCTCGGAGTTGAAGTTCAGAACCTTGAGGTAGAGGTTCCGGAACCGCAAAGCCAGCGTTCAGAACCGTCAGGCAGGAGTTCAGAACCGCCGAGTCGAAGTCCGGAACCTTGAAGTTGGGCGCTGAATTCGAAGTCGCTGTGCGCAGCCGCAATGCCGCCGCACAAAGCGTGGCGTGCGAAGCGATTCGCTCCAACGCCAACGCCAGTGCCGCGACGGTGTGGCCGTACCCTGCCCTAGGGCGTGTCGTCAAATCAACCAGATGGCA
>CAUPMS010000020.1:0-80182 GCA_963512445.1 uncultured Ralstonia sp. | reverse complement strand
CCTCTATCGCCCCCCCCAGCGCAAATTTTTATTTTTGGTCACTATTTTTTTTTGGGTGTTGTTTGTGTGGGGCGGGCGGGTTGGGGGGGCCCGCCACGCGTGCAGGTGACGGTCAGAAACTCGCGCCGCCAATGCCATTGAGGCCTGGTGTGCGGAAACTGATCAGATCCTTGTGCCCGAGACCGTTGTCGGCCAGGCTCTTCGATGCGTCCGGCGTCCACGGCTCGCCAGACCGGAACCACTCGACCCGATCCCAGTCGATTTGCGAGAAATCGGGGTGATAGCTGTAGATCGACGGCAGCACGTTGCTGGCCAGCGCGCCAAACGGCATGTCGGGCGGCAGCGGCAGGCAGAACGGCGCCGGAAACATCAGGTGCTCTTCCCAGCAGATGTAGAGCAGCGGCGCTGGAAATTTCTCCACCGCATCCTTCACCGGGAAGTCGTAGGGCTTGAGCGCAATGACAGCCATGTTCGTCTCCTGATTAGTTGCTCGTGGTCTGGCCGCGCCATGCCGCGAAATTCTTCTGATCTTCCGAACCTTCGAAATCCATGTTGTCTCGGCCGGGCTCAAGTTCGTAGTAGTCGAGCACCGCGGCGAGCGGGTCGAAGCCTTCGGCTGTCGGATCAACGCCGGGCTTGAAACAGTTGCCCTGGTAGATCTGGTGCACCGGCAGCCACGCCTGCACGTACTTCTGCGGTTCGTGGTCGAAGATTTCCTTGCAGTGGTCGCTGCAGAAATGGAACTTGTTGCCGAAGTAGTTCGACTCGCGCGCGCCAATCTTCGTCGGGTTGCCGGGTTCGGTGAACAGCATCGGGATCTGGCAGGTCTGGCACAGCATCGGCAGCGTCTTCATGTAGAAGCGGTTGCCGGCCTCTGCCTGCTCGCCCCAGTGTTCGAAGCGCGGGCGGTAGTAGCGGTCAAACGTCTCCGGATACTTGGCCGACAGCCACGCAAGCTCGTCTTCCTTCGGCACCCACGTATGAAACGGCGCTGCGGCGTTGAAGCCGTAGAACGTCGACCACGCCTGATGGCTGATGTGGTCCTTGCCTTCGCACGCATCCTTCCAGCCCTTGGGCTCGCGAATCCCATAGCGCGCGAGATCACGGAACAACGCACCGCCGTTCTGTTCGGCGTACATCTCCCACGATTCGCGCCAGCTCATCACGCGCTTGGGCTGCATGTAGTCCATCATCATCGCGACGAGCGTCAGCAGCCGGTAGCCGCGCCAGAACCACTTGTCGATCCAGCGCTGCACGATCGGCACGTTGTCCGGGTCCTGTTCGAGCAGGAACTTGATGCACTCGATACCCAGCGTCATGTGGCGCGATTCGTCTGACTGCGCCGAGAAGCCGAATGTGACGGTCGACATGTCGCCGTTGTACGCGGCGCCCGACATGAACGGCACGAACAGCAGGTTCGTCAGCACGTATTCGAACGAGAAGCTCACCGCGGTGAGGAATTCGAACGGGCCGGCCGACTGCGCATCTTCAAAGAACGACTTCGGCACCGACAGATACCAGACACGATCGAACCAGTGGTTCGAATGGTGGAAGCCGTTGAAGAACTTGTTGTAGGTCGACATCGCATGCGTTTCGGTCTGGTAGTGCCGCAGCTCGTCGATCGATTGCATCTGGCATGCAACGCGTGCGCCCTCGCCGGTGAAGTGCCGGCCAACATGGGCGAAGCCACGGTGCGCAAGGTATTCCAGCGGGGTCACGCCCTGGATGAACAGCTTCAGCGCGTTGATGTAGCGCGCGTCGGTCACGCCCAGGAACGCGTTGTTCTGCGTGAACGCATCGATCACCGCGTAGAGCTTCTTTTCTTTCTCGCCCTGGTATTTCCAGTACGCGTCCATCGTCAGGCGGAACGGGTCGACCCACTTGTCCCAGTCGTGGATTTTGATGCCTTCGTAGCGGTCGTACGGGAAGACCTTGTCCATCGGCTGGTAGGTCGTCTCCCAGCCCAGGCCGCGCGTCATCGCCGCGTAGCGATCCTTCAGGCCGAGCTTTTTCTTGAGCGTTGGGGTGTCCATTCTTGTCTCCGTAATTGTCGGTATCGGTGCGCGATGCGCGGCGTTCAGTGCGCCCAGCTCAGCGTGAACTGGTCGTCGTCTTCGTCGATGTGGCCAGACAGCGTGATCAGGCTGATGTGCAGTTGCTGCAGGTCGAAGCGCGAGCCGGTCAGCCCCTCGATCGTTTCGCGCCGGATCGTCAGCCGATTGGGTGCGTCGATCTTGACCATGCCGGGCGATTCGACGACCATCGCGCGCGGGTTGTCGGCCACGATTGCCTCGACGATCGGCCGGGAATCCTCATTGGCCTGGAAGGCGATGAATACGTTGGACATGCGAGTGTTCCTTCGATGAAAGATGAACGTCCGTCGTCAGAGCGCGATGCCGAGCTTCGCGATGCGCACCCGGAACTGCTCCTGCACTTCGTCAAGCGCCGCGCCTGCGGTGTCCTTCAGCGCGCGTTCGGCAATCGGCGCAAGTGCTGCGCTGGCGCGGGCCGACCAGTCTTGCGTCCAGCGCGCGAGCAGCGCACGGTTATCGTCGGATTCAGCGGCCATCGTCTTCACGACGGCGTCGATCCAGCGGTTCGATTCGGTGTGCCATTCGGGCATGAACGCGGTCAGCATGGCCACGGCAGAGCCGCCCGCGAGCGCGATCCGTTCGTCGACGAAGCGGTCATAGACGAGCGGATACAGCAGCCCGTCGAGCGCGAGGTTCTGCGCGATGAACAGCTCGACCGGATCGCTGACGACAAGCGTGTCTTCGACATAGCGGCGCAGCGGTTGCCATGCGTCATCGGACATCCACGCCGCCTTCGCCGCGTCGAGCACTTCGGGCTCGGCCATCGCCAGCGCAAGACGCGTCAGGTATTGCGCAACCCCAAGGTTGTCCATCGCATGGAACATCGCCGGTGCGGTGAACGCGGTGCCGTAACCGAGCGCGCAGATTTGCGAGTTGTTCATGTTTGCGCCCCATGCGGCATGGCGCAGTGGCACCAGCACGTCGAGCGCGTGCTGCGCGACGTTGTCGGGCATCAGCTCGATCATCCGGCGCGACTCGACGAACTCGAAGTTCGATTCCATCGTGTCTTGCTGGCGCGCGCGGGTTGTCGTCCACGATGCGTAGTAGAACTGGCGCGGATCCTTCAAGGCGTACCAGTTCTCCATCCGGATCGCCGAGCGCGACGCATCGAAGAGTTCGTAGTCCGGATCCCAGGTCGGGCGGTAATGGAAATTCACCTGGGGCTGCGCGCCCATCATGCCTTCCTGATACCGCGACGCCGTCTTGTCGCCGCCGATGTGCTTCGCGACATGGGCGAAGGTGTGCCGGAGCGGCTTGATGTCGACTGTTTTCAGCTCGATGGTCACTTCTTGCTCCTCAAGATCATGGGTTCGTTTCGTCATCCAGCCGCGTGACGCGCTGTTCCAGGCAGAACAGGTCGAATGCGGCAGGAGGCAATGTCAGCTCGACGAACATCTCGGGTGCACCGCCGACCGACAGCTCGAATTCAACGAAGCCGCGATTGTTGGTGCCGGTCACCCGGACGCACTTGCGGCTCGGGTCGAGTAGTGGTTGATCGGTTGTGGTTCGATTCATGGTCGAGGTCGCCTCCATGCCCGGACCTCAATGCACCATCCGTGCCACATTCCGGTCGCGTGGCAAAAAATCTCGATAATTTAAGGGAAAGCCCTGAGACGAAATTCACGTTTGGCACGCACAATAGCGGTTAACCAGAATGGAATCCGCCCCCGGGCAGCGCCGCCAATTGCTTGATCTGACGCGCTGTTTGATCATTTAAAGAATGCAGACAAGCCGACTTGATGAAATGGTGAAGTCCGCAGACACACCCCGGCCGGCTGGAACATAAAAACAGATTTCACAAGAAAATCTCGACGGAGACGACATGCCACGCCCCAGCCTGCCCCCGATGCCAACGGACGCCGACCTACGGCGGCTGATTCATTTCTCGACCAGCGATGGCCGCATCTGGCTGGCCGGTCAACGGATGGTGATGATCCATGCCGGTGCGCTCGCAACGCTGCGCGAGGAGCTGATGGCGAGCGTGGGGCCGGCGCAGACGCGCCGCTTCTTCACGCGGGTCGGCTTCGCTTCAGGCGAGCGCGATGCGGCACTCGCGCGGGACATTCGTGCCAAGGCATCGTTCTCCGACATGTTCAATGTCGGCCCGCAGCTTCATATGCTCGAAGGCGCGGTACAGGTCACGCCGCTGCGGTTCGAGGCGGACCCCGAGACCGGCGCGTTCTACGGCGAGTACCGGTGGGAACACTCGTGGGAAGCCGAGGTACACCTGCGTGCGTTCGGCCCGCAGCCCGAACCCGTGTGCTGGATGCTGATCGGCTACGCGACCGGCTATACGAGCGCGTTCATGGGGCGCTCCATACTGTTCAAGGAAACGGCCTGCGCCGGTGCGCACGACGCGCATTGCATGATCGTCGGCAAGCCCGCCGAGGAATGGGAGGACGCCGAAGACATCGCCTCCTGGTTCAAGGCCGACTCGCTGATCAACACGATCCGCGACCTGCAGACCGAAGTCGAATCGCTGCGCCGCGAGATCGGGCCCGAGGCAGACCGCACGCAACTCGTCGGCCGGTCCGACGCGTTCTCGGCGGCCTACTCCATGCTTGAAATGGCCGCGCCGACCAAGGTTGCGGTGCTGCTCACGGGCGAAACGGGCGTCGGCAAGGAACGCTTTGCGCGCGCGCTGCATAACCTGAGCCCGCGCGCCGCGAAGCCGTTCGTTGCGATCAACTGCGCAGCGATACCGCATGCGCTGATCGAATCCGAGCTGTTCGGCGCGGAGAAAGGCGCGTATACGGGATCGCAGGCCCCGCGCGCCGGACGCTTCGAGCGTGCCGATGGCGGCACGCTGTTTCTCGACGAGATCGGCGAACTGCCGCTCGACGTGCAGGCCAAGCTGCTGCGCGTGCTGCAGGAAGGCGAAATCGAACGGCTTGGCGCAACCGGCAGCCGCAAGGTCGATGTGCGCGTGGTTGCCGCCACCAACCGCGATCTTGAGCGGGCGGTGCGCGAAGGTACGTTCCGGGCCGATCTCTTTTACCGGGTCAACGTCTATCCGGTGCAGATTCCGTCGCTGCGCGAGCGTCAAGGCGACATCGAACTGCTTGCCGACACGATGCTCGAGCGTTTCGCATCGCTGCACGGCAAGCCGGCGCCGACGCTGACCGACTACGCCTACGAGGCACTGCGCGGCTACCGATGGCCCGGCAACGTGCGCGAGCTTGAGAACCTGATCGAACGCGCGGTGATCCTCTCGCGGCCGAACCGCGCGATCGATGCAAACGACCTGTTTCCCGGCCTTGGGCCGCCCGTCGGTGCCACCGTCGATCTTGCGGGGCAGATCAAATCAGCATCGACGGTGCAGGTCGACTGCGGTTCGATTCTCGACCGGCTGCAAGGATGCGGCGGCGGGCTCGAAGGGCTCGAGCACGCGCTGCTGCAAGAAGCCGTCGAACGATCAAAGGGCAACCTGTCGGCCGCCGCACGGCTGCTCGGCCTGACGCGCGCGCAGCTCAGCTACCGCCTCAACCGCAAACAGGATCAGGAGGACGCGTGATATGACCACCATCCAGCTCGCACGGGAGCCCGGCGACGTGCTGTCCGGCGACCCGGCGCCCGCCGCCGTTGAAGCGCGTCTCGACGATGCCACCACGAGCCCGCACGCTCGTACGCTCGGCGAGCATGCGTACCACCAGTTGCGGCAGCACATCATCGAAGGGCACTACCCGCCGGGCACGAAACTGCGCGTCGAGCACCTGAAAGATGTGTACGGCGTAGGCGCTGGCACGCTGCGCGAGGCGCTCACGCGGCTCGTCAGCGATGCGCTGGTCGTTGCCGAGGGGCAGCGCGGGTTCCGCGTCACACCGATGTCGATCGCGGACCTAGAGGCGATCACGCGGCTGCGCATCCACATCGAGGTCGATGCGCTGCGCACCTCGGTCCAGCGCGGTGACGCCGCCTGGGAGCAACGCGTACGAGAAAGCTTCGAGGTGCTGTCAGCGTGGGAGCGACCGGTATCGATCGAACATCGGGCCGCATGGGAGGCGTGTAACCGGCGCTTTCATGAGGCGCTGATCTCGGCTGCGGCCTCATCCTGGACCTACCTGGTGCTGCGCATGCTGTCGCAGCAGGGCGAACGTTACCGGCGCGTGTGTATCGGCCTCGGGGATTCAAAGCGCAACGTGCATGAGGAACATACGTGCATCTTCGACGCAGCAATGCGCCGCGCCGATGCACGCGCGGCGCTCGCGCTCGAAGATCACATCAGCGCGACGCTTTCAGTCGCCCGAAATGCGCCGCCTGAAAGATTGCCGTTCAGATAGGCCTCACCAGAGCAACCTGCATCCCGGCGATCAACGCAGACGTGCATGGCCCGCACGAGGCGCTATGCCTTGGCAATGAAATCGGCCATGTCAGACAGCACCGGCCCAAGAAATTGCAGAGGCGGAGCAAGCGCTGCGATCAGCATCCTGTGATCCAGACGCGGGTAGACCTTGAGTTCAACCGGATGTCGATACGCCATCAACCGCTCGGCCAGGGATAGCGTGTTGCGCCGCACGTCGACGTAGGTATCGTGTTCTCCGGTGAGCAAAAGCGCGGGCGGCTGCCAACGTTGATCCACATGAAACAACGGCTGACTGTCTTGCGTCTCGTGCGGATGATTGAACACGGGCAGGATGTCAGCCGTCTGGATCGGCAGGAAGTTATACGGCCCTGCCATTCCAATCCAGCCCGCAAGCGACTCGGTACTCAGCCCGTGCGCCCCTAGCCAGCGCGAATCCGTGGCCAGCATGGCGGCGTTGTAGGCGCCCGCGCTGTGGCCTGCAACGAACAGGCGCGCATCTGCGTATCCCCCCTGCGCAAGCCAGCGCCGCACGAAGGCCGTGGCGGCGGCACAGTCCTCCAGGAAACCCGGATAACTCACTTCCGGATAGAGCCGGTAGTCGGCCACCATCACAATCGCACCGGCCGCCGCCAGCGCTTCGCCGACGAAGGCGTAGTCCGTGCGTGCGCCCTCTCGCCAAGACCCTCCGTAAAAGAACAGGACTGCGCGTGCTGGCCCCGCCATGGGTCGGACAGGTCGATAAATGTCCAGCTTCTGCCGTGGGTTGTCGCCATACGCCAACCCCAGCGTGGGGATATTGGCGCTGGATTTGGACACGGCGTTCAGAACATCCAGCGCAGAGCAGCCAGCCACGGTCGACAGTGCTGCGGCCAGCCAGGCTCGACGCGTGAGGCGCGTCACCGACATGTGCAATCCAATGCCGGGGCATGACGGCGCGTTTTGCACCCGTTGAGGCGCGCACCGGAATCAGTCTGGAGCCAGCCAGTAAGGCGGCAATTGAGCCGGATCACCATGGAAATGGAAATGAGAGTGGAACCGTTGTGTGTGCTGGCATATACGGTCCGTCGGCGCGAATGGATGCAGCCGTGCCTGCACAAGAGCCTTCACCCACACCGGAGTTTCTTGGGATCGCGGTTCATCCTGCGTCCGGTCTCGAATCCGCCACCGTGCCTTCGACGCCACAGCCGCTTTCAGCCGGAGTTTTTTTACTGCCACTGATAATGCAAAGGCCGGCAAATTCGCCGGCCTTCCCTTAAGCAACTGCATATGCACGCACGGCTGAACAGCATCTGCCGGGCTTGTGCAATCTCTGCGTCCCCCAATGCTTCTGCAGAGCGTGCAAGCCGCCGCTACGTCTCATGCATTGCGCCCTTGCCTACGACCGGACCTGTCGGTTGTCCCGTTGGAGAGCCCCCTTTCGGCTCCAGTGAAACGGCAAGAACCGCACGGGCATTGACCTTTGCTGCGTTTTCCTTGGACAGCGCGATCGAAGTCGATTGATTGGGCGAGAACACGCCCAAGGATATTGGCTTGCTATTTTCGGGAATCAGCCAGAGTTCCGTCGAAGCGCTCTCGGCAACCTGCAATGCAACGGCTGGCACCACGACGATCTCACGCTTTGCCGTGTCGATCGTCATTGTCCAATGTGGCAAGCCATTCTCGCCGGTGATGGCCGCTGCAATGTAGGCCGGTTTGGCACCAGGCGGTGTCGCGGTCGGCGAAAACAGGGAGAGATTCAACGCAACAACCGTGACCATCGCAAAGGTCGTTGCGAGCGCCAAGGTGCGCCAGAGGCCAATACTGTTCCAGATCCGCCGCACCGGCGACTCACGCGCAGGCGCTGCTGCGTGATCAACGTGGCCCAGGTCGGCCTGAATCCGCTTCCACACACGCGCAGGCGGCTGCATGGCTGTGGCGTCTTCACCGAGGGGAGACAGGCGCGCCTCCCAGGCGCTGACGGAGCCCCTCAAGGCAGCATCCTGGTCCAGCGCACGCTCAAGCGCCTTGCGCTCCTGGCTGTCCAACAGTCCAAGAACGTATTCGGCGCAGTCCAGATCGCGATCGGGCGTCATGGCTGTTGCTCCAGGCACGTCTTCAACTGCAGCAGACTGCGCCGCACCCAGCTCTTCATCGTACCGATGGGCACGCTCAGGCGCGCTGCGAGTTCTGGGTAGCTCACGCCCGTATAAAACGCTTCAACGATCACGCCACGCTGCCGCGCTTCAAGCTTTTGAATGCAGCCGTCGAGACGCCGTCGCTCCTGACTCATGCCCGCCGCCTCCGGTGGCGTTGCCTGCTCGTCGACGATGTGCGTCCAGTCAGTCTCTTCTCCCGCTGTCTCGCGCATCTGACGAAGGCGATCGATTGATTTGTTCCTCGCCAGCGAAATCAGCCACGTCATGGCAGTTCCTCGGCCAGGATCGAACTGATCGGCGCGTTGCCAGATGGCGACATAGATTTCCTGGAGCACGTCTTCCGCCTCGCCTGAGCTGCGGAGGATGCCGTATGCCAGCGAATAGAGCTTGGGCGAGGTGAGGGCGTAGAGTTCGGCGAAGGACGGGCGGCTGCCTTCTGCCGTTTGTTTGAGGAGCTGAACCAAATGTTCCCGGCCACCTTCCTGGTGCGCTGATGTTGAGTCCTCGGACTCGAGCAAAGATGCTCCGACAACGTGCATAGGATTTCGCGTGCCTCGGTTGCCCGCAACGGGATGCGGCAAAGGTATACCAACGGCGTCGTTGGCGCAACGAACGTCCGGGGCGCAGCGAAGTTTGGATGGCATGCCGTTCCTCTCATCACCGATCAAGCACGCGCGAGGGCACATGCCCTCGCGCTGCAGGTGACCGATTACGTGACCAATTACGGCAGCAGCACCTTGTCCACGACGTGAATCACACCGTTGGACTGGTACACGTTGCCGATCGTCACGGTGGCGACGCCGCCCTTGTCATCGGTGACGGTCAGGTGATCACCCTTCTGCATGACCGTAAGCGCATCACCCTCGACGGTTTTGAGGGTCGCCTTGCCGCCGCCGTCCGCAACGGCTTTCATGAGGTCCTGGGCCGTGTGCCGGCCAGGCACCACGTGATAGGTCAACACCTTGACCAGGGTCGGCTTGCTCTCCGGCTTCAGCAGGTTATCGACCGTGCCGGCGGGCAACGCGGCAAAGGCTTGGTTGGTCGGTGCAAACACGGTGAACGGCCCGGCGCCGGACAGCGTATCGACCAAGCCGCCCGCCTTCACAGCGGCCACGAGCGTGGTGTGGTCCTTCGAATTGACTGCGTTCTGAATGATGTTCTTGGACGGATACATCGGAGCGCCGCCCACCATGACGGTCGCTTCGCTGTCGCTCATGGCGGCGGCCGCAACGGAGGCGTAACCGCCAGAAATCACTGCGAGGGAAAGCAGAACACCAGACAAGCCAGCCAGTTGATACTTTTTCATTGTTGACCTCAATCGTGGCACTTCGCAACGTGGAAGCAACCCATATACGAACGGGAGTCACTGGCGGATGCACTGCCGAATCGTGCAACAACGCAGCAGCGGACTGCGCTGCGTTGAGCTAGCCTTGCGTTAGAAAAAATCCTTCGCAGATTTCCCGCGCACAGTGAACACTGCGTACAGTGCAAGACAACCGCCATGCATCCGATTCAACGGTAATGGCGTGATGCATACCTTGCGACATCGCCGGCTTGACGACCAACCCACCCCGCAGCACGGACCTTTGTCATATGTTTGCCAAGCGCCTCCAGACCCTCCGCGCAGTGGCCACAGTACTCGGTGCGGCTGCGAGCTTTCATACCCTTGCTGCGTGCCACGACACGCTGCCGCCCACCGAGCTTTCGGGCAAGGGCGCGTTATGCCTCTTCGGATTCTGTCTGTACGACGCGCAGTTATGGAGCGCCAAGGTGCCGCCCGGCTACGACGCCCCTTTTGCGCTGGAGATCACGTACCGCCGCGCCATCGCAGGCACCCGCCTCGTCGATACGGCCATCGATGAAATCCGGCGGCTGCAGTCGCCTGTGCCGTCCGACGCAACGCTGGCGCAGTGGCAACGCGCAATGGGGCCGGCCTTTCCCGACGTCAAGTCCGGCGACACGTTGTGCGGCGTCTACCTGCCGGACCGCGGTGCGCGCTTCTATGCCAATGGGCGCATGACGACCGAGGTGGACGACCCCGCCTTTGCTCGCGCCTTCTTCGATATCTGGCTTGCACCTGGCACCCGGGCACCGGCTCTGCGCCGCCGTCTGTTGGGCGAGTCACGTTGATGTATACCCGGCTAATCGGCGTCTCCAGGGGACTGGAAGCCCGGTTGCCTCAGTTGGCTGGGAAACTGTGGCACGCGCCGCAGGCGCGATGTGTCGTAGCCCATGGCTTCAAAGCGGCCAAGCGCCGCGCGATAGTCGGCATCGCTCATATCGGGGTCGCGCGAGAACACCCAGCCGAGGCTCTTGTCGGGGTAGCCCAGCAGCGTGACCCTGTAATCCGGATCGACATACAGCGTGAGCTGCGAGACGTAGATGGGCCAAAACAAGCGCACGCGCCACTCGCCGCCGCCGCTGCCAGGCACCACCGAATCGATAAACTGCATGCGCTTGAAGGCTGCGTCAAAACTGCCGGGCCGGTAGACGTAGGCATCGTCGATACGCCCGTCGGGGCGCAGCGTCCATTCGGCATAGCTGCCGACGTTGCCGCGTTCGCCGAAGTACGGAATATTCGCGATGACATACCAGCGGCCCATGTAGCGCGGGAGATCAACCGGCACCGTATGCAGCGGCAGCGCAGCCCGGGGATTCGGATTGGGCGGAGGACCGGAGCACGACGCGCCAGCAAAGACCAGTCCGGCCAACGCAAGGCAGCGCACCCAACGTGACGGGGTAAGCAAACTGTGGCGTCTTTCACGCGTTCTCATCGTGCCCTCCTCTATGCGGTGGCCGGACAAGCCGGCTGGTTTATCTGCGTGCTCAGCGCCGCGCGCGATGTTGCCTCGGTGGGCATCGCCTTCGTCGCGATACTGCTTGGTCTTCATCTGCAACAAGCCCGCCAGCCCAAGAAGGAACTGTGGCTGGTGCTGCAGGTGGTCGCTGCTGCTGCGCCATGGGAAACGCTTTTGATACGCGCCGGGCTGATCGCCTATCCGCACGGCACGCTTTGGGCCGGCTTCACGCCGCCATGGCTGCTTGCGCTTTGGGTGTTGTTCGCAATCCAAGTCAATGTCCTCTTCCGTTGGTTGCGCGGCCGGTGGCTGTTGGCGATGATGCTGGGGGCCGTTGCCGGCCCCTTGTCGTTCCGCGCAGGCGCGGCGCTCGGCGCGGCGCAGATCCCGGAAGTGGCGGTGACGATGGGCGTGCTGGCCGCCGGCTGGGCGCTGTGGCTGCCGATGCTTGTGTGGATGGGACAGCGCAGCGATGGAACGCGCGCCCTGCCCTAGACTGCTAACGCTTTACAAACCGGTAATGCGCCACGCCCCACTCGTTGCCGCCGGCATAGCCAAACAACGTCGACACTGCCAGGTAAAACATGCGCCAGCGCTGGAACCACACCGCGGCGTCACGGGCACCGTAAGTCTGGGCGAAAACCGGCATCAACTGGCTGCGGGCGGCATCAAGGTTGGCCAGCCAATGGTCGGCCGTGCGCGCGTAGTGCGTGCCGCTGACCCACCATTGCCGGGTCACACGCAAGTCGCTCTGGAAGTGCAGCAGCAGCGCCTCCGATGGCATGGTCCCGCCCGTGAAGAAATACTTCGACATCCAGTCGGTGCCGTCCTGCACCTGGAAGTGATACGCCAGCGTGCGGTGCGCAAAGATGTGCACGAACAGTGCCGCATCGGGGCGCATCCACCGCGCAATCTTGGCGAGTAACAGGCCGTAGTTCTTCATGTGCTCGAACATTTCAATCGACACGACGCGATCAAAGCGCCCACCTGCGGGCATCTCTGCGAACTCGAAATCGACGATGTTTCCGGTGTGCACGCTCAGGTTGGTCAGGCCCCGCTCTGCGGCGCGTGACTCGATCCAGCGACGCTGCCCCTGCGAGTTGGACAATGCCACGATGCGTGCGTTGGGATAGCGCTCCGCCATCCACAGCGAGAGCGAACCCCAGCCGCACCCCAAATCGAGAATGCATTGGCCATCGGCCAGGCCGGCACGTTCGGCATAGCACTCGAACATCGCTTCTTCGGCCTGGGCCAGGGTTTCGGTACCGGTTGGGTACAGCGCGCATGAATACTTCAACTGGGGCCCGAGATGGGCTTCAAAAAATGCCGGCGGCAATTCATAGTGCTGGGTATTTGCGGCATCGGTCTCGATGGCGATGGGGCTGGCATGCAATTCATCGAGCAACGCATTGGCGCGCCGCGAACGGAGTTCACCGTTGTTGATGCCCTCGTCTCTCAAGCGCTGGCGCATGAGGCTGCGCATGCCTGCACGAACAAGCCCATCCGGCAGCCACCCGCGCTCGCAGCATTGAATGAGCCAACCGTCGCGCGGTTCTGCAGCCCCCTGAGGGGGCATCGTGGGCGTGGATAACGCAGTCATATTGGGTCTCCTCAAACTCTGCAGATCAGCGGCGCGGTGGCCAGGGGATCAGGATGCTGGTGGTGCGTGCGTATTCGGCATAGTCATGGCGGGTGGCTTGCATGTGGGCTTCCAGCATGGGAATGCCGGAGACCTTCACAAGCAACCACGCCATCGCGATTGGCGGCAACAGCGTAAGCCATGCCCACGGCGCGCCCACCACAAGCGGTACATAGGCCAGCCAATGCACGCACTCGAAGAAATAGTTCGGATGCCGCGAATACCGCCACAGCCCTGTGCGGCAGGTCTTTCCACGGTTGGCCGGGTCAGCTGCAAACTTTCGCAATTGCCGATCCGCCAGCGCCTCCCCGCCCACCGACACCAGCCACAGCGCGACGGCGGCCGCCACCGCAACAACGCTCGGCGCATCGGGCCGGTAGCTCGGCACTGCAAACGCAATCGACAGCAGCATCGATACCGCCGCCTGCAATTGGAAGAAACCGAACATGTTGCGCGATGCTGCCGCGCCCCATTCCTGGCGCAGTTTTTTGTAGCGCGCATCCTCGGGCTTGCCAGCATTGCGGCGCCACAGGTGCCAGCCGAGGCGACACCCCCACACTGCGCCACCCACGCCCGCCAGCACGCGTGCGTGTACCGAACCGGTGCCCAGCCACGCATAGATAAGTGCCACCAGCCCGAGTGAAAACGCCCACACCGGATCGATCATGCTGGCGTTTTCACTGGTCAACTGCCATGCCCACACGGCACTGAACACCGCCACGAGCACCAACAGTGCAATGAGAGCGACACTCCATACCGGCATGGTCACCCCCGTTCCAGCAGAAACTGCGACACACCGATCCGCCCTTCATCGAAGCCGGCTTCGCAATAGGCGAAGTACAGGCGCCAGATGCGGATGAAGGGCTCGTCAAAGCCGAGTGCGCGCACGGCGTCCAGCCGCGCCTCGAAACGCTGGCTCCAGCGGCGCAGTGTCTCTGCGTAATCGCGGCCGAAGTCGAGGCGGTCCAACACCCGCAGACCATGTTGTTCTGCCAGGCGGATAAAGCGCTCGCGGCTAGGCAGCATGCCGCCAGGGAAGATGAACTGCTGAATGAAATCGGTGCCGGTGCGATAGCGCTCGAAGTGGGCCTCGTCAATGGTGATGCTCTGTACGAGCGCGCGGCCCCCAGGGCGCAGGCTGCGCACCAGTGTCTTGAAGTACGTGGGCCAGTACGCTTCGCCCACCGCCTCGAACATCTCGATGGATGCGATGGCGTCGTACGTCTTATCCAGATCGCGGTAATCGCGCAGTTCCACCTGGGCGCGTGGGTCGCCTGCGAGGCGCTCGGCCGTGTAACGGCGCTGCGCTTCCGACAGGGTGACGCCGTGCACGCGCGTGCCGCGTGCACATGCCATCTCCATCAGACCGCCCCAGCCACAACCGATTTCAAGCAAGTCCATGCCCGGCCCCAGCTCGAGCAGATCGCACACGCGCTGATACTTGGCCGCCTGTGCATCGGTCAGACCATCCTGAAGACGGCCGTTGAACCACGCTGACGAATAGGCCATGCCCTCGTCCAGCCAGAGCCGATAGAAATCGTTGCCCAGGTCATAGTGCAAATGGATATTGCGCCGACTGCCCTTGCGGCTGTTCCGGCGCAGCAAGTGCCGCAGCCGCAAGACAGAACGCGCCAGCGCGTTGCCGAAAATTGCCTGCTCCAATGTGGCGGCGTTCATGATGGCAAGACGAAGCAGGTTGGTGAGATTGCTTGTCTCGACCCATCCGTCTCGATACGCCTCGGCAAAGCCCACATCACCACTGCGCAGAATGCGGGCGCAGGCGCGCCAGTCGACAATGCGCAGATCGGCAGACAGTGCTGAGGCGGTATCGCCGATCTGCACGTCCCCATCCGGTGTGATGAGGTGCAGCAAGCCGTGACGCATCCGGGTTGCCAGCGCCACAAACAAGCGGCCACCGGCGGGAACGTGGGGCGGTACCCACGCCTGAGAATACGTGGCTGTCATCGAGGCGGCTCCATAGAAGACGATGGGTTGCGCGGGTGGCGGCCAAGGAACGGCACACCCTTTATCCACAGGCAAAGCGCCTGCCAATGAATGCGGCCGATAACCTGCAACGCCAGCAGCGGCTGCCGAAACAACACGCGGCGCAGATGAGTAGCATCAAAAGGCTGCAGCCGTCCGCCAATGGCGGTGTGCAGCAACGGGCCATCGCAGTCGCGGTAATCGATGCGCACCAGCGCCGTTGCCGGGGTCTCGGTAAAGCGAAACTGATAGCTGCCCTCCACCGCGCAGAAGGGCGAGACATGGAGTTGCTTGCGGCATGTCAGCACCGTATGGGCCCCGATGGGCCCTCCGTCCTGCGCACAGAGCAGGTAGCTGTGGTGCTGCCCGAAGGTGTTGTTGACCTCGGCCAGCACCGCGCGCAGCGTGCCAGCCGCGTCGTGGCAATACCAGAACGAGACGGGGTTGAACACCCAGCCGGCAACGCGCGGAAAGGTCTGCAGCCAGACCTCGCCATCCGTGCTCAAGCCGGCATCGCGCAGTACGCCACGTATCCATGCAAGCAGATCCGTGCCATCGCGCGGGCCGTAGTCACGCGTGCGCAGCGACAACGGCCGCAGGCAATCCACGCCGAACCACGCGCCCGTCAGCCTGCCGAGCGCCGAGAGCTTCACACGCACGGCAAACACCGGATAGACAAAGCGATTGGCCACCGGCCGCAAGCGACGGTGCATGACTTGCCCGACAAGCAGCTGTGCGTCACCGTTCATGGCGCCACCTGTGCCCATGCTGGCGCGCAGCCGAAGTCAGCCGCCACGCGCAGCGCCGATTTCAGCCCGTCTTCATGAAACCCGTAGCCCGTCCACGCCCCGGCAAACCAGGTGCCGCGGTGCCCTTGCAGCGCGGGCAGCCTGGCCTGCGCGTCGATGGCGGGTTGATCGAACACCGGGTGCTCGTATGCGAAGCGCTGATACTCCAGCTCGGGCGCCGGCGGGGCCGGCGGATTCAGCGTAACGACCACGGGAGTCGACACAGGCAGCGGTTGCAACTGGTTCAGTAGATAACTGACGCACGGCGCGGCATGCGTTGCCGCCTCTTGCGAGGCGTCGAGATAATTCCACGCCGACCACACACGACGCCGACGCGGCAGCAGCCGGGTATCGCGGTGCAGGAAGGCAGTGTTGGGCTGGTAACGGAACGCGCCCAGCACGGCGCGTTCGTCGTCCGTTGCGTCGTCGAGCAAACGCAGTGTCTGCGGCGCGTGCGTGGCGAGCACCACGGCGTCGTAGCGCGTGCTGCCCGAATCGGTCTGCACGTCGACATGGCTGGCCGTGCGGCGGATGCTGCGTACCGGCGTGGCGACATGCACATCCGCCAACCGCTGAGCAATGGCCTGCACATAGCTGCGGGCGCCGCCTTTGACGGTGCGCCAGCGCGGCCGGTTGAAGACCTGCAGCAAACCATGGTTGAGACAGAAACGCAGGAACGTCTCTGCCGGAAACGAGAGGATGTCACGGCTCGGCGTGGACCAGATCGCCGCTGCCATGGGCAAAAGATAGTGCGCGCAGAACGGCTCGCCATAGCCGCCGGCATCCAGCAGCGTGCCGAGGCTATGGCGCTCATTGCGCGCCGACACCAGGTTGGCGTGCGCCTGCCGATTAAAGCGCAGGATGTCGCCCAGCATGGACAGGAACCGCACCGACACCAGGTTGCGCGGCTGAGCGAATACCGTGCGCAGGCTGGTACCCGCCCACTCCAGCGCCCCGCCGTCTACCGACACGCTGAACGACATATCGCTCTCGCAATGCGCCACGCCCAGTTCGTCAAACAGCGCGATCAAATTCGGATACGTACGCGCGTTGAATACGAGAAAGCCCGTATCGACGCCAAAAACCTGCCCGCCCTCTTCAATATCAACCGTATTGGTATGCCCGCCAAGCCGGGGCGCCGCCTCGAACAGCGTCACGGCGTGGCGCTTTGCGAGGAAATACGCGGCCGCCAGCCCCGAAATGCCAGAGCCGACCACCGCGATGCGCTTTGCAGGGAACTGGAGGATTTTCAAGCCAATGCCTCTTCGTACTGTTTGACGTTCATCCGCCGTGGCGACCGGGCAGCAGCGCAAGAAACGCACCGCAAGCTCGGGGCTGTCAGAAATACCCCGCGCGTCACGCTGCTCACTATGTGGGACTCGCCGTCCTCGCCGTCCTCGCCGTCACGCAGGTGTGTGGCGATGTTGTCGTTGGCATGAAAGCGGTGGCCAGCGCTCATCAACCGCTCCCGAATCCGGACAGAAAGCGGCACGCTGCCAGCCGCCCCGGCAAGTCCGGGCGGATCCAAAGTGAGCTTCATTGAAGTTGCCTCCGAAAGTCAGCGGTGCACTCACCGCCCATGCTGGCTCAGGGGGAGTTCCTGAACGTATACGGCGCTAACTCGCGGGCGGATGCAGCGTCTCGGCGCGAATTGCAAATTCCATCGCGTCTTCAAGCATCAGCCGGGCGCGGTTGGCCACATCGCCGAGATGCCGGTGAAGTTGCTCATCGAGCGTGGAGCGCACCGCACAGCTGTCGCTGAACCGCTCGAATGCGTCCAGTTGCCGGATGAGCCCAACAAGATGGCGCGGACACTCACAGGCAATCGTCTGCGATGCATTGGCAAAGATCTCCAGTTGGCGATCGGTAAACCGGCGCGCGTTGCGCCGCAGCGGTTCGAGCTTTCCGTAGACGGCATCCACACGCACGAGCTGCGTCAACTCATGCAGCAGTTGGTCAAGCTCGCCGTGCGCGTTTGGCTCCCGATACAGCCGCACACCCGCCGCGCGCAGCATGTCGGTGGCGCGAACCGTGCCAAAGCTGTAAATCACGCCGATGGCGCTGGTGCCAGCGCTACGCGCCGCTGCCAGGATGGCCTGCGCCGTTTCAGGTTGCAGAGAGACGGCTTCGACGATCAAGACATCTGTGCGCGGCGGCAACTCCAGGAACGCTTGCTCATCCATTGCCGGCAATTCAGTGACCGGCTCGATGCCAAGCGACACCAGCGTGCTCTTTCTGCGTCGTACGCGCTCGGCCAGCAGCGCGCCGCAGGCGGCAACCGAGATAGCGGCGTGAGCTGGAAACGGGCGGGCCTGGTCAGCGGCACTGGACGTCTCCAGCAGTTGCTCAAGCTCGGCATTGCCGGCGTTCGCGATGGCACCAATGGCGTGCCCCTGATTCACCAGAGACCTGATGAGCATGAGGCGCTTGACGTCTTGACCGGAATACAGGCGCTGACCAGACTCCGATTTGGTTGGCGAGATCACGCCATAGCGCTGTTCCCACACCCGAAGCGTGGATACGGGCATGTTGGCCATGCGGGCGGCCGTACCGCTCCGGTACCGGGGGGCTGCGTTGTCTTCGGGGTGCACATGCGTCTCCATGCAAGAGCGGCGTTACCTCGCATGAAACGCGTTGCTACCGATACCGTCAATGAAATGAAGCGGAAATCCCGAACATCTCGGCGCATGAAGAGGAATTGAGTCGACTTTACTGGGACAAACGCAAGCGCAAGTCTGCGGCAGCCCACTAGATGCCCCGCGATCAGGGTTTACCCCAGTCAAGGGGCGCGCTGCCGCCCTGCCGGCCACGACCTTTTCCGCGAAGTCCAATGCGTTAAGGCCCACGCATGGTGAGCGGACCACCTCCGATACCGTTATCGCAAGCAAGTGTACTTGTCCGATTTCCGCTCCAAAAACCTCGTTCCTGTACCAATTCCTTGTTTGACAAGTTAGTTTTCTGCGTCATCCGGCCGACTGAAGAATCGGTTGGCCCGTCAATCGTTACCATACGTTGCAACGCACCGGCCGGGGCTCGCCCTTATTAAGATTCCCTCCAATTCTTTCAGCGCCTGAACGCATACAAAATAGCCGGAGCCACCCGTCAACCCTTTTAGCCAATGCATCTCATCACGTTTGGAGCGGAATTACATGCTAATCAAGGCCCGTGTATTGAGCGAATCCGGTGCAGTTAAATTCTGCGGAAAAACAGAGGTTGACGATAAAGACATCGTGAACGCCATTTTTACGAATGGCGCGTTATTCAAAAGAAGAGGCATCACCTGGCTTGTCGATATGCTGCCCGAGTTTTGCGCACGCTTCATTGACGCCATGCAGGCATGCCACGCCCAAACGGAGGTTGACCAAGCGGCAGCGGAAGCTGCGCTGCTTGCCTACTTGATCGATACCGGGTTTGGCGGCGTTGCCCCCGCAGCGTTTCTGCAGAGCGATTTATCGTTCACCGTCATGCACGATGGCGCCGCGACTTACCAACGTATTCCGGCGGAGCGATCGGCATTTGCCTGAGGCCACATGGCCACGTTGCATTGCGCTCAGCACGCAGCCGGGTTCAAGTTGTCAGGCGTTTGTATGGGTGTCAGCACGCTCCGCTTGATCCGGCTGCGCCGGAAACAGCAGGCTGGCAATCATCCCCAGCGCCAGCACAACCAGCACGACCACCAGGCTGACATCCGGGGCGATGGTGTATCCGTGGCCCAGGAAGTGGTCTGTCGCGTTCAACGCCAGCTTGATCGCAATGAAGAACAGCAGCGCAACCACCGCCTTCTCCAGATGCACGAGATAGCGTTTGAGCGCCTCGAGCACAAAGTACAGGGTCCGCAGGCCGAGGATGGCGAACAGCATGGCCGAATAGACAATCAGCGGCTCGCGGCTGACCGCGATCACAACCGGCACGGAATCAAACGCAAACAACACGTCCGACACCTCAACCACAACGAGGCACAGGAACAGCGGCGTCGCAAGCCATGCGCCCTTCCCGGCCAACGCCAAGCCGGCGTGTTCCGTTTGCTCCAGCTCGTGTTCTAACGTGGCGCGGCGCACGAAGAAGCGGTAGCCATGCAGTTTGGGCCATACCGGAAACAGCTTGTGCGCAATGCGACAGGCCATGTGGCGCGAGTAATCGGTGTCTTCCTCGCCTTCATCGCCGCCCTTGAGCATCATGACAGCCGTCCAAGCAACGATGATTGCAAATGCGACCTCAACCCACGGCCCCAGCGCCAGCAGGCCAGTACCGACGGCAACAAACACCAGACGGAACACGATTGCACCGCCAATGCCCCAATACAGCACGCGGTGCCGCAGGCTGTCTGGCACCTTGAACCACGCGAAGATCGCCATGAACACGAACAGGTTGTCGACGCTGAGCACCTTCTCCAGCGCGTAGCCGGTCACGAACAGGCTCGCCACCTCCGCGCCGTGCGCTGCATACAGATAACCTGCAAAGCCCAGCGAAACCAATACCCAGAAGACCGACCACAGCGCCGCGTTGCGCAACGTAATGGGCGCGTTCTTGCGATGGCTCAATAGATCGATGGCGATTGCGGCCACGGTCAGCGTCAGGAATACCGCAACCGTGGCGGGCGGAAAGCCCAAATACGTATTTGACATGACAGTTCTCTCGCGATTTAAAGCCGTTGCCAATCACGCATCAGCGGCTTTTCTGTTCTTGATGCAATGCATTATCTGGGCATCTTTCATGCAGGAATTTCGTACCGAGCCGGATTTTTCTAGTGCTGGTACGAATTACTGGTGAGCGCATCGCCACACAAAAAGAAAACCCGCACGGCTTGGCGCTATGCGGGTTGCGTTGGTGAAAGCGGAGGAGCCAGCCGGTGGCGCCGGTGGCTGCAGTCAGTGTGTCGGTCGTCCAGAAAATCCCCGCCCCCGTACACAAGGGAATGCGCGGGGAAATACGTGATCTCGTTGTCGTAATGGGCGGCTGACGCTTAACGATTGACGATCAACGATGCGTTATCGCGGCGACACCACCTTGCGCACATCCCATTGCTGCGGATCGGGGGGTACGCCTTCGAGCGTGAGCGTCAGGAATGCACCGATGGCATCGATAAAACCGGCGCGAAACGCCGGCGGCTGCACCAGCGTGACCGAGTTGATTTGCGAGCGCAGCCGCGTTGGCTCGAATTGTTGGTGCACGCAGGCATCGGTTTGTATCCAGCGCAGAAAGGCTTGTGCCTCAAGCGCCCCGGAAAAATAGAGATGCCGATTTTTCATTGGCCGCCTCCGTGTGTGAATCGCGTGGGGGCGATGACGGGAGGGGAAGGGTAAGACGCGGGGCGATGCCCGCTTGGGACCATCAACATGGAACCTCCTATGAGACAAAAGGAGACCCAACCATTCGCTGCGAAACGAGGGTGGCGGGCCCGACGACAGGGTTCGCAGACCGGCCTCATAGGATACCGGCAGGCTTTTCAGCCTCCCTGTCCGGCCCGCCAAAATGCATAGACGTGCAGGATCACCGAACGTAAAAATACCGCGCGAAGGCGGCCGTCCGGCCTATGAGAGAAAGAATGGGCTGCGAAACCCTCACTATCGCAAAGGCGACAGTGCGGCAATTATAACGAGGGTGGTTGGCGGGCCGCTATCGGAATTGGCGCAATCTGTCCTACAAACGCGGGCAGCGGCCCGACCCGGCCCTCCAATGAAAAAGCCGTGGCGCAATCTGCGCCACGGCTTTCCATTTTGCTGCTTGCGGGTTGGCCTATCCGCACGGCGATGTTCTTGGTACCTCACGTGTGGCTGCTGGCTTCCAGGCTGTCTTGCCAGGATTTGAGCAGATGGCGCCGCTGTGCCGGCGACGCAAGAAGGTACTCATTCATCGCACCATTGAACGCCTGCTGCCGTTGATCGCTCAGGAAAACAAACGCACACAGTACCTCCATCACATCAGGCGGCAATTCTCGGTTGGGGTCTCGCATTGCGTAGCACACTCTCGTTCAACGCGTGGCGGGCACCTGTGCGCCCGCCCGCCATTGCGACTGGAAAACGCCGGACGCACCGGCAGTCTTCCTCGGCTGCTTGGCAGATCGCCAATGCTCAGGCCGGACTGGACATGTCCGCACGCACCATCACGCGGCGGTTGGGCGCGTAGCACTGGATCACCTGTTGGCGCGAGCCTGTGCAATCGTCAACCACCGGTTCGGTATTGCCAGCACTCTTCGCGTCAATGCGCGAAGCCGGAATGCCACGCTCGACCAGCATGCGACGCACGGTTTGCGCGCGTTGCATGCCGAGCTTCAGTGCGGCTTCATCGCTGCCGATCTGGTCTGCGTGGCCTACAACGATGATCTTCTTCGTGGCGGTGTTCTCGCGGCGCATTTGCGCGACCAGATTGCCGATCTCTTCACGGCCTGCGGGGCTGATGTCACGGTAGCCGGACTTGCCAAACGCGAACAGCAGATCACCCTTGAGCGTGTAGTCCTTGTACTGCGTAGCGGCTGCGGGCGCGGGCGGCTGCGAGACCTGGCAAGCCACTACGGTGTCGGCGCGCGACAGCGCATGAACCTGCGCACGTGCGCCGCGCAGTTCTTGCTCGGCCTGGTCACGCGGCAGCGCTTGCGGCGCGCCGTTGCCATCTTCCTGCACTTTCAGGAAGTACGTCGAACCGGCTTTCAGGTTGGCGGCAAAGCGGTTGATCGTCTTGCCCTTGTACTCCGGTGCGTCGTTCAGATACGCGCCCAGCGTGTGCTGGCCGGGCTTGACGCAGAACACCGTGTAGGCGTTCGGCAGCAGCGCAGTCTGAAAGTGCTCATCCAGATAGACGTTGGCCGCCGTCGGCTTGCCTTGGCTTGCGGGCAGTTGCGCACGGTAGTAGACGATCTGCACCTGGTCCTGAGCCACCTGGCCGACCGGCGTATAGGTGGCACCAAAAACCTTCTTCTCTTGCGCATCTGCCTGAACCATCGGCTGATGCTGCCCGCTTTGGGTCTGCGCTTGCGTTGCGTCAATCGTCTGGGGGTATTGCTGCGCATGACCCAAGGTGGTCATGGCTGCGAACAGTGCACCGGCAAAGGCGATGCGCGTCATTAGTGTTTTCGCTTTCATCTTTGAACTCGTGAAAGGTGTCCGGCCGTGCCAGAGCAGCGCCGGCCGGGTATGGATCATTGGGATTGGCGAGGGTGTTGAGCGCGGCGGCGTGTACCGCCGCGCTCTGCTCATCAATGGTTGTCGAGGTTGGTCTGGACGCCGATCTGAACCAGCAGCTCGGTGTTCAGGCCCTCGTGAACGAACACGTTGTACTGCGAGCCCTCCACGGTGACCGTGCCGTTCTGCTGGGCCCAGTCGCCCATGTCCGTACCGTCCGGCATCAGGTCAGACAGCTCCACCGTATCGCCGGCGTTGCCTTTGACCATCATCTGCGTCTTGCCGTCGGCAATGAACAAGTCCTTGCCGCCCTGCTCCAGCACATCGCCCAACGACAGCTTGAGCGTGTTATCGCCAGTGCCGGTGATGTCGATCACTTCCACCGATGTCACCTTGCCATTCAGCGTGGAGAAGTCCAGCACCTGGTCAGCACCCGTCAGCTTCAGGGTGTCGATAGCATCTACCGAACCATGTGCCTCGAATGTGGCGGCATTACTCTCCGTCAATACAAATTCGGATTCGGAGGATGGCGAAGAGTCTTCCTTTGTTGCCTCAACCTTACCATTGTGTTCCCCCGTATTCTCCGAATTCGGCTCACCGGAAACCGGATGCGAAGCGTGATTGCTCACGACTGGATTACCTTCCTCCAGCGCGCCTAAAGTCGCGTCGTCGCTCCCAGTTGCTTCCGCCGCCATCATCGAGCTCATAGAAAGGCTGCCGGTTTTATAACTCAACCCCGTGAAATTCAGATTATCAATCCACACCCAGGAGGCGTCACTGGAGGTTGAAACCGTAAAGTAGCTGAATGATTTACCTCCAGGCATTGTGACGTTCACCGAGAAGCTGCTAGGTCCCCCAGCATAATGATCGCTAGAGGTAATAAAATTACCGTAAGCGTCATAGAATTTAATATGAAACTGCTCCCTCTCGGTAAGATCGCCAACAAGAGCAGAAAAAGTTGTCGCCTGCAGGTTGTTTCTCAGCGACACCTGAATCACGCCATTTTTGATCACCGCTAGCGATTTACCGCTGGTGGGGTTTACCGGCTCAACGGGACCTCCGTTATTCCTGCGCTCCAATACCCCCTGCTTAAAGTCAGCAATACCCGTTTCCTGCCCACTGCTTAGTGCTCGAACATCAACATTTGCGGTGCTGACGCTGTTGCCGGCATTCATCAGATAGGCATTACCTGAAATGCTTTCAAAATTCTCATAAACCGAAGTCGGTGCCGGATTAATGATGTTCACAGACCAATCGGTGGACGTTGCCGAGTTTCCAGCCCTGTCAATTGCTGTCACCTTGAAGTGGTGAGCGCCGAGCCCCAATGCTGGCGTGGTGTACGTCCAGCTACCATTGGTGGCCGCGATGGTGGTACCCAGCAGCCTGCTGCCATCATAAAAATACACCGTGCTGCCTGCTTCTGCAGATCCACTTAGTGTCGGCGTATTATCATCGGTGCTGCCGTTGTTGCCTACATACCCTTGGTCAACACCAACGTTGTCATACAACGAAGTAATGGTCGGCGTGGCAATTACGGTATCCACATACAGCGTCCACTTCGCCGAAGCGGCGGATTCATTACCTGCGGCATCCTTCACTACGGCAGTGAAATCATGCTTGCCGTCGCTTCGAGATGGCGTCGTATAAACCCAATCTCCTGATGTAGAGGCGACAACCGTACCCAGAAAAGCAGAGCCGTCATAGATGTAGACAGTGCTATTAGGATCGGCTTTCCCATGCAACTCAGGCGTGTTGTCGTTCGTCCAGGCATTGTTAGCGAGATCACCGACGACACCGCCCGGAACATTATCAACGGCGCGTGTAATCGTGGGGGTTGAAGGCGTGCCACCCGTGATGAGGTTGAAGTCGAACGCGTTGCTCGGGTCGCTGATGTTGCCCGCCGCGTCGTGCGCACGTGCGGTCAGGTGATAGGCGCCGTTGTCCAGGTCCACGGTCGGCTCCCACTCCCACTTGCCGGCAGCATTCGTCTGGGTGCTGCCCAGCAGCGTGCCGCCGTTGTAGACGTACACCACGGAGTGGGCCTCGGCCGTGCCGGAGACGGTCGGTCGGGCGTCATCAGTCGTGTCGCCACTGCGCAGCGGCCCTTGCACCGTGCCAACGTCGTCATAGACGAGGTCCAGCGTCGGGGCGTCCGGGGCGGTCATGTCGATGATCAGATCGCGCTCGACCGGGTTGGACGTGTTGCCGGCCGGGTCTTCTGCAATCACTTCGTAGTGGCGCTCGCCTTCGGCGTCGCCGGTGTCGACCGGGATTTCCCAGTGGCCGTCCGGGCCAACGATGGTCGTGCCAACAACCTCGCCCGTGTCCTTGTCGCGGATCACGATCGTGTCGCCAGGATCAGCGTCGTCGCCACGGAACACCGGGTTGGTTTCGTTGGTGGCACCGCCATTGCCGATCGGGTTGCCGTTGCCGTCAACCACTTCGAACGCCACGTCTGCCGGCGGGGTCGTGTCAACTTCCACGATCACCGGGGTCGAGGCTGCGGACTCGTTGCCTGCCGGGTCTCGCACCACGATGCTGAACTCGTGGTCGCCTTCGTTCAGCGGGTTCGTCGGGGTGTAGGACCAGTTGCCGCTTGGGTCAACGATGGTCGTGCCGATCACTTGGT
This sequence comes from uncultured Ralstonia sp., assembly GCA_963512445.1. Taxonomy (GTDB): domain Bacteria; phylum Pseudomonadota; class Gammaproteobacteria; order Burkholderiales; family Burkholderiaceae; genus Ralstonia. Next base: position 54,696 of record CAUPMS010000020.1, on the reverse strand, counting down.
CGCCGTCGCGGATGAGCACGGTGTCGCCTGGGGTCAGGCCACCGCCGGTCAGCGTCGGGGTGGTGTCGTCGGTCACGCCGCGCCCGTCCACGATGGGGATCGGGCCTTGGATCGCACCAACATCGTCCAGGATGGGGCCAATGCTGCCGGCATCCGGGGCGGTGGTGTCGACCGTGAAGTCCCAGGCGCTCGTGGGCGCGCTTTCGCCGGTGGCCGGCGTCTGCACCGTGGCCGTCAGGCTGTGCTGGCCTTCGGCCAGCACTGGCGTGGGGAAGCTCCAGTGGCCGCTGGCATCAACCGTGGTCGAACCCAGCAGGGTCTTGGTGCCACCCACGGTGTCGTAGATGCGCACGATGCCGCCAGGCGTGCCGCGGCCCGACGCGGTGGGCGTCGTGTCGTCGGTCACACCATGGTTGGCGATCGGGCCTTGGTACACACCAACGTCATCCAGCACTTGCGTGAGCGAGATGTCGACGTTGCGCGTGTCGACCGTGAAGTCGATCGGGGTGGTGATCGGGCCGGCATTGCCTGCGCGGTCCACCGGTTGGGCGCTCAGCGCGTGGTCGCCGTCCGGCAGGGCCGTCTCCGGCTCCCAGCTCCAGTCGCCGCTGCCGGTCACCACGGTGCTGCCGATGATGGTGCCGTTGTCGCGGATGATGATGGTGTCGCCGGCGTCGCCCTTGCCCGAGAAGGTCGGGTTGGCGTCGTCGGTCTGGTCACCGCTGTGGATCTCGCCCTGGATCGGACCAACGTCGTCGATCAGCTTCAGCTCGCTGGCGTCCAGCGCACCCGGGGCGGTCGTGTCCACGATGATCGGGAACGCGCCGGTTTCCGGGCTCGGGTTGCCTGCGGCATTGCGGGCAATGGCGGTCAGCTCGTGACGGCCTTCGCTCAGCGCCGGGCTCGGTTCGATCGACCATTGGCCGTCGGCGCCAACCAGCCTCGAGCCGACGGCTGCGCCGTCTGCGTACAGGGTCACCACCACGCCCGGAACGGCCGTGCCTGTGACGGTCGGGGTGGTGTCGTCGGTGACGTCGCCCGGTTGCAGCGGGCCTTGGATCGAACCCACGTTGTCCACCACACCGGTGATGGCCGGCGCCGACGGCGTGCCACCCGTGATGAGGTTGAAGTCGAACGCGTTGCTCGGGTCGCTGATGTTGCCCGCCGCGTCGTGCGCACGTGCGGTCAGGTGATAGGCGCCGTTGTCCAGGTCCACGGTCGGCTCCCACTCCCACTTGCCGGCAGCATTCGTCTGGGTGCTGCCCAGCAGCGTGCCGCCGTTGTAGACGTACACCACGGAGTGGGCCTCGGCCGTGCCGGAGACGGTCGGTCGGGCGTCATCAGTCGTGTCGCCACTGCGCAGCGGCCCTTGCACCGTGCCAACGTCGTCATAGACGAGGTCCAGCGTCGGGGCGTCCGGGGCCGTGGTGTCAACGATTAGGTCAAAGTCTGCGCTCGACTCATTGCCCGCCGGGTCAGTGATGATGACTTCGTAGTGGTGATCACCTTCGACGCCGCCGGTATCGACCGGGATTTCCCAGTTGCCGCCCGGGTCAACGATGGTTGAGCCAACAACCTCACCCGTGTCCGGGTCGCGGATGATAACCGTGTTGCCCGGCTCACCATTTTCGCCCCTGAATACCGGGTTGGTCTCATTGGTCGGGTGGCCGTCGGTGATCGGGTTGCCGCCCTGGTCAATCACTTCAAAATCAGGCAGTGCAGGTGCCACCGTATCCACGATGAAGTCAAAACCAGCAGACGGCTTGCCCACGAGGCCAGTCTCGGCCTCTGTTTCCACAACAGTGATCTGGTGCGAGCCATCCTGCAGCGCTGTCGTCGGGGTGTATTCCCACGTGCCGTCAGCCTTGACAATCGCCTCACCAATCTTCTGGCCGTTATCGAGGATCTCAATCTTGTTGCCCGGCGCCGTGCCGCGACCGATGATGGTCGGATGATTGTCATCGGTGAACCCGCCTTGCGCGATCGGGCCCTGGATCGAGCCAACGTCGTCGATCAGTTGCTCGATGGTCGGAAGGAGGTGATCGCCATTGGCCGGGTCGGGGCCCTGGCCACCGCCGTTATCGCCGCCGTTGCCACCGCCGTTGTCACCGCCGTTATTGCCATTGTTGCTGTCACGGCCGCCACCGATCACCGCAGCGCCAACCAAGCCAGCCGCTGCCAAGCCAAACATACCTAAGGCCGCCCAGCCGATTGCGCCGGCGGCGGGTGCGGCAACAAGGTCACCACCGAACCCTTCCAGATTCTGCGCACCCAACACGAGCGGAGAATCCGCACCGTCCGCGAGAAATGCTGCTTCGTGGTCGTCCTGTGCATCGGACGCAATGTATTCGTGGTACGCGCCGTCTTCGCCCAAGCCGACGAGTTGGCCTTCGTTGCCGTAGAACTCTTCAATGATGAGCGAGGGATGCTCGAGATCGTCACCCTCAAGACTCACAAGCAGGTTCTTACCAACGCGCTTGATGGTGATGTTTTCAGGGGCGTGTCCGGTTTTGGTATCAGCAAGAATGAACTTGCCACCCTTGATTGCACGGACTTTCACGGGGCCAGCGGCCTTGCCGCTTTGGAGTTCGGTCGCCTGAGTAATGGTCTTGCCGTCTACGACGGCCAGCTGCACTGTGCTCATGTTCAACGCTGTCCTTAGAAGAATATGCCGGCCGCGTGGCCAGCGGAAATGAGAGGTAGGTCTAGGTCGATCGTGGGCCCACGATGGACCTTTGATTCACGTGCCATTCTCCTGATCCGCACAACCGATAGAACCAGACAGATTTAGATATGCATTGGACTAGTACGATTTGCTCTTGCGCCCCCCAGGCCTTTGTTCTGCCAATGTTTTTTAGAACAAATCTGATTGCGCGGTCGGCCAAGAGGTGGTGGTTTCAGCCCCTCAGATCCATATGCCGCGCCGGTCGATCATGGGCAACGTTGCGGCCTCCTGAGCAAAAAAAAACCGTGGCGCCACACGTGCGCCACGGCTTCGGTCGGGTCATGCTGGCTGAATGCTCACTGGCCTTGTTCGTTTCTCAGCCACAGGGCCAGACCGCCCGCCGAATAGTGCTCGCGGAAGACTGCCTGATAGCCGTCAAAACGATTGGTGATCTCGGCAACACGGTTGCCGTTGTGCTCGCTCTCGGCGGTCAGCACGTCGAGCAGCGTCCGTCGGCCAAGGTGGTACCACTGCTCGAAGAACGCCTTGCGCACGCGATCGGTTTCCACCGACAGACCCTGATACAAATCGGCGCGTTCCAACATGGTGTGCGCGTCCTGATCTGCGGTGCGGACGCCGTACTCCAGATCACGGCGTTGCTGCTCAAGCCGTTGCCAACTCGCTTCTGCCCGCGCACCGGCGGCATCAGTGGCCGCCTTGGCCGAGCCACCGCGGAATGCCCCCCAGTTCAGGTTCAACGCGGTCTGCCACGGTTGCCTGCGACCCAACGCATCTTTGCTCATCCCGGCGCTCACAACCCAGTTGAGCTGCGGCAAGCCTGACGCTTTAACCGCCTTGGCGTTGAGGTCCGCTGCCTCGGCTTCGGCCTTCACTTGCTGCAGGCCCGGATGCGCGCCCACCAGCGACAGCAGTCTTTGCAAGTCGCCCGGCTCGACTGACCACTCACGAGTGCGCGGGATCATCACAGCCTCGTCACCCACCAGCTTGCGCAGCGTGAGCTCGGCATCACGAACGCGGGCCGCGGCCGTATCGCGCGACGCTTCAGCCTGCAGCAGACGCGTCTTCGCTTGCGTCAGTTCGCTACCACGGCCGCGGTCGACCTCGACAATCTCGCCCAGCATCTTGACCAGCGTTGCCATTCGGTCGACGAACCGCTGGCTCGCGTCGACAATGTTGCGCTGCTTGCCGAGTTCGATCAGGGTGGTCGACACCTCGTAGGCAGATTTCTCCATGGCGGCGTCATATGCACGGCTGGCGGCGGTTGACAGATGCTCTCGGCTACCGATCGCGTTCTTCGTCCGGCCCCAGTCAAAGAGATTGGTTGTGACGTTGACAGAGAGCGGGTTGCCCAAATTGTTGCCGTTGCCACTGTCGCCCGGCCCGAAGTTGACACCAGGCGATTGCGAACCGATATCCACCTGCGGCCAGCGCTGGCCCTTGGCCTCTGCCACATCCGCAGTGGCGGCCTGGACATTGGCATAGGACTGGCGCACCTCGGGGCTACGCTCTGCGGCCATCTGCACGGCTTGCCAGAAAATCTCGCGCAGCTTTTCAGACGACGGCGTGGGGCCCGTGCCGAAGTCGTCAGATTGGCCCTCCAGCCACTGTGCGAATTGCCCGGGCGTCCCTTTCGTGGGCGCCGCACTGGCTTTGTCACGATGGACCCCGGGACCCACCGCCGCGGGCGGTTCTGTGGCCGACGCATTTGGCGCCACAGGCTCGACCGGCATGGCGGCGCTGGCAGCAGATTGCACCGTTGCTGCCGTCCACGCAGACGTTTCAGCCGAACGCTCGATCAATGCCTGCGAAGGCTGCTGCTTTGCCTGCGGTGTGACGGTGCGCTTGTCCTGCTGCACAGCGGGCAGCGTGCCAGGAAGGACAGCCGTCGTGAATTCAACCAAGCCATCGTCCGAGCGGCGTGCCGTCAGGTTCTCGCGTTGGTTCTGGCGTGCGGCTTCCGCCTCGGCTTCTGCCTTGGCGGCGACGGCGGCCTTTTCGGCCTCCGCGCGCACGCGTTCAGCGTCGGCCCGCGCCTGGGATTCGCGCGCCGCCGCTGCTCGGGCTTCCGTCTCGCGGCGCTGCTCTTCAGCTTGCTGTGCACGTGCTTCTGCGGCCGCAGCGCGCTCGGCCTCGGCACGGCGTGCAGCTTCGATGGCGGCCACTTGTGCGGCGGCCTTGCGAGTTTCTTCGGCCTGACGCTCCGCTTCACGACGGTGCGCTTCGGCAGCGGCCTTCTCTGCCGCCGTACGCGCCGCATCAACGGCGCGGATCAACTCTTCCTGATGGCGCTTTTCCGCTGCCGCACGCTCCGCCTCGGCCTGCTGCTTTGCAAGTGCAGTGGCACGGGCCGCGTCCATCTGACGCTGCTTCTCCGCGTCTGCGCGTTCGGCTTCGGCCTTTTGCTTTGCGAGGGCCTCGGTACGTGCGGCTTCAGCGGCGCGTGCCTGCTCTTGCTGACGGCGCTTTTCGGCTGCGGCGCGCTCTTCAGCGGACCGTTGCTTCGCAAGCGCTTCTGCGCGCGCAGCTTGCAGCCGTGCAGCTTCTTCAGCCATGCGCTGCACTTCCCGCGCTTGCGCTTCACTTACCAGCTTGGCCTGCTCTTCGGCACGTTGGCGTTGTCGCGCCTCTTCGGCACGCTTGGCCTCGGTCGCCAGGCGCGCCAGGCCCTCAGTCGAGTCGATCACTGCGGTGCGCTTTTGCTCGTCCGACTTGACTTGCGCCGGGGCGGCTGGCGTCTGGCCGACCCATTCGGTGAACGGCACGTGCGAGCGCAGGCCGACCGCACTCTGTGCACGCGCCTTGTCGGCAAACACCAGCGGTGCCAGAACAAAGAGCGACGACACGACCCAGGCGATCGGCCGGTATGCCGAATTGGGCACCCGTATCGCAGATGGAGTGGTTCGGTTCCAGTGGGCCATGATCAACGCTCCCGGAACGCTTCACGCGCCTTGAAGATCGGCTTGAGCAGGTAATCGAGAATCGTTTTTTCGCCCGTGCGGATATCAACGGTTGCCACCATGCCGGGCAGGATTGGCAGCGTTTTACTGCCCGCCCGCAGCGCGCTCGATTCGGTCAGCACCAGCACACGGTAGTAGGTTGCGTCGCCGCGCCCGGCGGCGGCCTTTTGATCGTCCTTGAGCGTGTCGGGGCTGATGTGCTCGACCTTGCCCTTGAGCCCGCCGTAGATGCCGAAGTCGTACGCCGTGACCTTGACGGTGGCCGGCTGGCCGGGGTGCAGGAACGCCACGTCGGAAGGCTTGATGCGCGCCTCCACCAGCAGTTGATCTTCCAGCGGCACGATTTCCATGATGTGCTCGCCCGGCTGGATCACCCCGCCGATGGTGTTCACGCGGATGTTCTTGACCGTACCGTATACCGGTGCGACGACAGTCGTACGCTGCAGCACGTCGGCACGGCCGACCACCGTTTCGCTCGTCTGCGCAAGCTCCAGCTCCAGCTTGATCAGTTCGGAGTTGGCATCGGCCTGATAGCGGTTGCGACGATCGACAATCTGCGATCGCATTTCGTTGGCCTGCCGACGCATGCGCAGCAGTTCAACCTCAGAGATGAGACCTTTGGCGGATAACGGCTCCGCCATGCCAATCTCGCGCATCGAGAGCGCGTAGCTCTTCTCCAGCGCGGCAACACTGTCGTCCAGCGCACGTCGGCGGGCGTTATAGGCTAGCGTTTCCTGCTTGACCACCTCAGGCACGCCCTTCACATCGTCGGGGAAAACAAGCGGCTGGCCGTAAGCTTCGGCGCGCAGGCGCGCAATGGTCGCCTTCAAGCCGATCTGCTTGGACCACGCTTCGCGGTAGCTCGTCTCGGCGCGGGTCGGGTCGATCTTGGCGAGCACCTGCCCTTTCTTGACGATATCGCCCTCACGCACGTCGAGCTGCTCGAGAATCCCGCCTTCAAGGCTTTGGATGACCTGCTCGCGGCTCTTGGAGATGATCGTGCCTTCGCCGTTCGTCACCTCTTCAACGCGGGCGAACTTGGCCCAGGCCAGGCCTGCCACGAGAATCGCGCCAATCACGTACATCACCAGCATCGAGCCGGGCGTCGACTGCGTGAGCAGCGACTCCTGCACGTCGTTCATGAAAGCGGCGTCGCCCGCCGACAATTTGGCTTTTTTGGGCAGCCATTTCCCGAAGATGCTGAAGTTCATTGAATCGACTCCCGGTTGGGCTGCTGCGTGGCAGCGGGTTGGTCGAGGGCGGGCGAGGCCGGCGATTGGGCCGGCGATTGGACCGGCGATTGGACCAGCGATTGGGCCGCGCCATTGGTGGAGGGTCGTGCCGAACGCTTCGCGGTCATCGTGAAGGGCTGCGGTGTTGCCGGTTGCTCACCAGTTGAGGCAGCCTGCCTTGCGCTGTTGGCAGCGGGTCTACGAGCGGCGCCGGGTGGGTTTTGCGGCTCGCCGGACAACGTAGCCAGAATGCTTTCCTTCGGGCCATCGGCAACGACTTTGCCGTCTTCCACCACGATGATCCGGTCCACCAGCGCGAGAATCGACGGGCGGTGGGTCACGATCACAAGGGTCTGGCCCTGCGTCGCACGGGCGAGGTGGTCGAGGAAGACGGTTTCGGTCTGACTGTCCATCGCGCTGGTTGGCTCATCGAGCAGCAGCAGTTGCGGGCGGGCCAGCAGGCTGCGCGCAAGCGATACGAGCTGACGCTGACCACCGGAGACGCCCTGCCCGCCTTCACCGATGGGCAGGTTGATGCCTCTCGGGTGCTTGGCCGCTACCCGGTCAAGACCGGTCAGTTTCAGGACACGCAGGAATTCTTCGGCGGAGGCTTCAGGGCGGCCGATCATCACGTTTTCGCGCAGCGTGCCGTGGAAGAGGCGCGCGTCTTGGCCGACGTAGCCAACAGTCTTGCGCCAGTCCGCCGGATCGATCTGCTCAACGTCGAGCCCGTCTGTGAACATCTGGCCTTTGGTGGGCGCGTACAGACGCGCCATCACGCGCAGCAGCGTCGACTTGCCGCTGCCGATGCGGCCGAGAATCGCCACGCGCTCACCCGGCTGGACGGCCAGGCTGATGCCCTTGAGGATGGCCGGGTTCGGCTGCATGGGCGGTGCCGGATAGGCAAACTCGACATCCTTGAGCGAGATTTGACCGGACAGCGGCGGCTTGGGCAGGTATTGGCGCGCCGGGTCGCGGTCGACCGGCATGGTCATCAGGTTGTTGAGCGATGCCAGTGCGGCCTTGGCCTGCTGGAAGCGCAGTGCGAGGCCCATCACCTGGCTCAGCGGTGCCGTGATCCGACCCGCGAGCATCACCGTGCCGATCAGCGCGCCTTGCGTCAGATGACCGGCATCGATCAGGTACACACCCAGCACCACCAGCACGACGGTCTGCAGTTGCTGCAAGAAGGTGACGACGCTGGTTGCCTTGCTCGAGATCTTGCGGGACTTCATGGACGAAGCCGCCTGCATGGCGCTGTAGCGTTCCCAGCGGCGCTGCATGTAGCCTTCACCGCCCACGGCCTTCAGCGTTTCCAGCCCTTCAACCGACTCGATCAGCACGCCCTGCTTGAGCGAGGCTTCGCGCAGGTTCTCTTTCATGATCTTGGCGAGCGGCCATTGCACCAGCACGCTGATACCAATGATGAGCGGCACCATCATGGCCGGCACCCAGCCCAGGCTGCCGCCAATCGTGAACACCACGCCCACGAACAACAGCACGAACGGCAGATCGGAGATGGCCGCCAGCGTGGCGGACGTTGCAAAATCGCGCACGGATTCATATTCGCGAAGCTGGTTCGCAAACGAGCCGGCCGAAGCGGGCTTGTTCTCCATCCGGATCGACAGCGCCTGCCGGAACAGCAGTGTGCCCATGACGAGATCGGCTTTCTTGCCGGCAACATCGAGCAGATGCGCACGAACGTGCCGCGAGATCGCCTCGAACGTCATCGCAATCCCCACGCCAATGGCCAGCGACCACAGCGTCACGAATGCCTGGTTGGGCACGACGCGGTCGTAGACGTTCATTGTGAAGAAGATGCTGGCGAGCCCCAGCACGTTGATCAGCAACGCGCCGAGTGCCGCGCTCGCGTAGTAACGGCGATAGCGCCAGAGCGTACGCAGCAGCCAGTGGCCGGCGGGCTCGGGTTCCTGCTCGCCCGCACGCGTGTCGACCTTGGCGGTCGGCTTGACGAGAATGGCGTAGCCCGAGTAGACCGCGTCCATTTCTTCTTGCGTGTATTCGACCGGGTCTGGGCCGATATCGGGCATGACCACTTGATAGAGCAGCCTACTCTTGGCTTCCTTGTCCGGATTGCGCCGGCGCGCGAGCAGGATGCAGCCGCCCATCTGCTTGTGCAGAAGGATCATCGGCATGACGTGCTCGGGCAGCAGTTGCAGGTGGCGGTCGACAAGGCCGGCCGTGAGCCCGGCATTGGCCAGCGCATCGAGCGCCAGCGAAGGGGAAAGCACGCCGCCCTTCGGCAGACCGGCCAGCAGCGCTTCGGGCGTCTTGCCGACGCCATAGCGCTCGCACATCCACATAACGGCGTCGAGCAGACCGTCGTGGTTGGTTGCGGACTTGGGCGGCTCTTGCCACGCCGCCTCTTGGGCATCCACAGTTTGAGTCGTGTCGAGAGTCATGATCTGAACCAATAGGCCGATCGCGTATGGCGTTGATGTGCGGTGGTGCGCGACGGGCAGGAGATTGATGTAGGCAGATGGCCAAGAACCGCTGTTGCCTGATTGAGTACGAACCGTTTGGAATCGAACAAGCAGACCAGACCATCTGATGAGCTACGAAACGGTTGTGATTTTCTGAAAATCGCCAGATACGGGATATGCGACCCCCAAGCGTTCAGCACCAGACAAGTACTAAAAACCATGCGAGGAGTGCAGGAAGATCGACGAGGAATCAATCGACGCAACGCAGCGCTGCCCCTAAGGCTGAAAAGCCTTATCTGCAACAAAGCAGAGCGCTATGATGGTGAGATTTCGTACCAGTACGATCTCATTCCGTTTGAGATCCATGGTGTTCGACGCGTGATCGAACTAAAGTGCCTACAGTTGGCAGACGAGAACGAAAACGTCTACAACCGCTTGTGGCGCGGCCCCTTAGCCTTAGTCAAGGGGCCGGAACCGAAGGGAGGCATTGCCCGGAGTTGTGGTTGGAATGCCCAAACATTGGACACATACTTAAATGGATCAATTCTCGATTCAGGTCATCCTTGCGGACGACCACCCAACCGTCATCAACGGGATCCAGGCGTTCCTGGCCAATCACAAAAGCGTAAAGGTGGTCGCGACCGCCCCGAACTCAACAAAGCTCATCGCAGCGCTCGATGAGCACTCGTGCGACGTGCTCGTGTCGGATTACGCAATGCCCGGTGGTGAATTCGGTGACGGCATCACGCTGTTCTCATTCCTGCGCAGACGCTATCCCGATACCCGCATCGTCGTGCTGACAATGATGGACAACCCCGGCGTGATCCGCTCGCTTCTGAAGCTCGGCATTCAATGCATTCTGAGCAAGTCGGATAGCACGGATCATGTCTTGACTGCGATTCACGGCGCCTACGCTTCGGGCCGCTATTTTTCGCCGTCGATTTCCGAGATCGCTTGGCAGGTTCACGTGGAATCCGCCAGCACCACCAGCAACGCGCTGACGACGCGTGAAGAAGAAGTCGTCCGGTTATTTGTGTCGGGGCTGAGCGTCAATGCAATTGCGGCGCAACTCAGACGTAGCAAACAGACGATTAGCTCGCAAAAGTCGAATGCCATGAGGAAACTCGGCATCGATAACGATACGGATCTCGTTAAGTATTCCATGGGCGTTTCTCTTGCCGCGTCACGGGGCACGCCCGAGTCAGCCCCGGCAAGTCTGAACGCTCCGGACCCGGCGCCAGCCACCAGGAAAACGCCGCGCGGTGCAAAGCCGGCCTGACCGGCCATCGCCCGATATTGGGGCGCTTGATCGTCACTCCATCAGAGGTGTTCGCTGCACCATTGGCAGCATGCGCCTGCTCGCGGCCGACATTGCCCGCAGCCCTCGAACCTCCATCACGCCATGTCCAAATTCCGACGCCCTCCTCCTGCACCCCGACGCCCAACCGCCAACGCAAGCCGCAATGCGGCGCAGGCGCAGGTGCAACTTCAGGCGCTGGCCACACAGTTTGTTGCCGCAATGGCGGCGGCCGACCATGCAATGGCCCTCGCCCTTGCTCAACGCGCGCTTGAATACACGCCCGGCAACATGACCATCATGGGCGACTACGCCCTGTGCCTGATGCGAACAGGCAAGTACGAAGACGCCTATCGCATTTATCGGCAGATTGAAGCAGCACCGGCGGCCCAGCGCGCGCACGCCTCCAGCACCTGGTTGGACGGCCTTGCGGAAGTCTGCGGCTGGCTCGGCAAGGAGGATGAACTGCGCAAGTACGGTCATCGCTCACTTGCGCAGGCAGACGCTCTGTGCGGCACGGGTCAGCACTGGCCTCTACCGGCCACGCCGCCGCGCTTCGACTCGAACGCGCGCAGCCGCAACATCATTGCGTTCAGCCTGTTTGGTGCGCAACCGCGCTATTGCGAGACAGCCGTCATGAATGCGCGAGTCGCGCACGATCTGTATCCCGCATGGACATGCCGCTTCTATCTGGACAGCAGCGTGCCGGAACACGTGCAGCGCAGGCTGCGCGATGCCGGGGCGGAAATCGTGACCATGGATCAGGACGAACGGCGCGCCATTCCCGCAACGCTGTGGCGGTTCTTTGTGATGGACGACCCGGGTGTCGACCGCTTCCTGGTCCGTGACGCGGATGCTCTGCTGTCGGAGCGCGAAGTCGCGGCGGTGGATGAATGGCTCGCCAGCGATCGCTTCTTCCATCACATGCGCGACTACTTCACCCACACTGAGTTGTTGCTGGCTGGCTTGTGGGCTGGCTGCACTGGCGTGACGCCCCCGATCACGCCGCTCATCAAAACATTTGTCGCCAACTATGAAGGAACGGCACGATTCACGGATCAGCAATTCCTGCGCGTCGTCCTTTGGCCAACGGTGCGGCAGAGCATCCTCAACCATGACGCGCTATTCGGATTCCACGGCGCCCGCCCGTTTCCCCGTCACCCGCCGGTGCGCTGGAAGACCGATCATTTTCACGTTGGCAGCAATGCGGGCTACTCGGCCATTGCCGGACAATCGGCACTACCGGACGGCGCGCACCAGGTGATTGAACTGGCGGATGCGGAAAGCCGGGCAATCCACTACGAGGCGCCGGTTCAGCAGGGGCGCTGGAAGCTGAACGTACCGTTCTTTGTGGCCGAAGCGATTCAGTCGGGCAAGACCCGCGTCGTAGCCCGCTGAGCACGGGCTGAGTGAGCTTACTCGCCCATATCCGCAGGTGATTGAGCACGGCGCGCGAGTGCGTCGCGCGCCATCGGCACGATCTTGCCGATATCTGCCGCCACGGCTTCCAGGTCGCCCGCCTTCGCTAGCCTTTCGAGGCGTTTGCAAAGCTCAACGATGGCAGCTTCGTGCACCATCGCAAACGCCCCTTTGATTGAGTGAAGCTCCCCGGTGACCAGCGGGTTGTCCTGCTGCCTGATCGCGGCTTCGATCTTGCTCACCGATGCTTCGAGCGTTGTCATCAGCGTCTGCCGAAGCGACGCCTGCAACGGCCCCAGGGTTGGGTCCACGACAGAGGCTGCGAGCCTCATCTTTTCAGCGCGATCAGCGAAGCGCCGAACGGCGCTGCGGATGGCTTCGAGCGATGCCGGATTGAGCAGCACATCGTCGATGCCCACGCTCCGGCACATGGCCCGCTCGTGTTCAGTGACGTGCCCAGTCAGGGCGATGATGGGCATGCCAGCGTAGCGGTCGCGAACAAACCGTGCGAGCGCGTAGCCGTCCATGCCTGGCATGTTCAGCGCGGTCACCAGCATGTGGTAACGCTTTCTGCTCAGCATGCGAAGTGCCGACATGCCGCCATGCGCAACATCGGCCGCATAACCCAAAGCAGTGAGCTGATCGCGCAGCAGATCACGGTTGGCGGGGTGATCATCGACCACGAGCACGTCAATGGCGGTCGCGCCTTCGTCATCATGAACTGCGACACCCAAGGCGCCCTTAACGCCTTGCACATCGGCATCGACCTCAAGCTCCAGTTGAACGATGAACGTACTGCCGACCCCGGGCTTCGACGTGCACTCCATGTTGCCGCCCATCAAGCCAACGAGCCCCTTGCAGAGGGCAAGCGTCAGGCCGGCGCTGCCAGAACGCCAGGCATTCGATGTGCCTTCCTGCGTAAATGGCGTGAGGATGTTCCGCTGCTGCGCCTCGGTCATACCGGCACCGGAGTCAATCACACCGATGGAAATCCGATCGCGCTGCCGCGCGTCCTCCAGGTACACCTCGAGGACGACCTCACCGCGCTCGGTTGACTGGATTGCATTCCTGACCAGATGGGTCATGACTTGCTGCAACCGAGCCGGATCGCCGACATAGCGCGGCGCCAGATCCGGATCGACCATGCAGTTGAAATCGAGCTGCTTTGCCTTTGCAGCCGGCTCGCACCGGGCGCCAACACCGCGCGCCAGCGATGCCAAGTCGAAAGACACGTGTGCGATCGACAGCCGGCCAGCTTCCATCTGCGAGACGTCCAGGATGTCGTTGATGATGTCGAGCAACGCCTCGCCGGAGGCGTGTGCCATCTGCAGATGGCGGCGCTGCGCATCGTCCAATGACGTGCGGCCGAGCAATTCAAGGTTGCCCAGCATTGCCTTGAGTGGCGTGCGGATCTCGTGGCTCATCGTCGCGGGCAACGTCGTTCCTGCGCGGTTTGCTGCATCGATTGCTGCGCTGGATTCCCCATCTTCCAGCGCAGGCTCATGAGCAGGTTGCAGGACACGCCGATGCACGACAAGCAAAGCAATCCAGACGACGGCAATCGCGCCCAGAAATCCGGCAAGAGCGATCGTCCACGCTTGTGCCATCAGCGAGATGACGGCGCATGCGCCAAGCGCCACCGACGCGCTGATGCCGGCCCCAAACAGCGTCCTGCGTTGCCGCCGGTACGCTTCGCTCGACACCTCCAGCGCGTCAGAACCTCGTGCCGACGATTGCGTATGCGTTGTCCGGTTCGCTGGAGCATCCATGGTCGGATCGAGGTAGGGGGGACGTTGTGGGCGCATCGTAGCGCAAAGACGGTGCATGCTACCGCACCAGCCGCTTACCGCAGGTACGCCTGAGCGATACCCAGAACGGCGCAGAACACCACAACGGCAAGGGGCGGAAATTTCCACCGCGCGAGCAAAAAGAAGGCAGTGACCGCAACCGCAAAGTCGAGCGACGAGCGAACGGCGCTGGTCCAGACCGGCGAGTACAGTGCCGTTGCCAGCAAGCCCACGACTGCCGCATTCACTCCCGCCAGCAACGCAGCCATGGAGCGCTGCGCACGCAGCGCCTGCCAGTAAGGCAGCGCCGCAATCACGAGTAGCAGGCCAGGAAGGAAGATGCCGGTTGTGGCAAGCAGCGCCCCTGCCAGATGATTGGGTATGCCGGCCTTTATCCAGCCAAGAAACGCGGCAAACGTAAACAGTGGCCCCGGAACGGCCTGTGCTGCACCGTACCCGGCAAGAAAATCGTTGGTTGTCACCCACCCTGTCACGACGGTCTGGTCCTGCAGAAGCGGAAGGACTACGTGGCCGCCGCCAAACACGAGTGCGCCAGAACGGTAGAACGCATCGAACACGTACGCGGCATCACTGAAGTGCGCTTGCGCCAGCGCCGGCAAACCGAACAGCAACGCGCAGAACAGCGCCAGTGCAATCGCGCCGGCGCTGCGGGAAACATGAAACGCGTTGCCATGCGCAACGGTATCGGTCTCTGCGGATGCTGGCAGATTGCGACATAGCATCAGGCCCAATGCGGCACCCGACACGATGGCGACGAGCTGCGCATAGACAGAAGTCACAAGACTCAGCAGCCCCACCACAGCCAGTGCGATACCCGCACGGCGATGATCCGGGCAGAGCCGCCGCGCCATGTCCCACACCGCTTGCGCGACAACGGCAACGGCAACCAGCTTCAGCCCATGAATCAATCCGACGCCAATGGGGGACTCCAGTGCGGGCGTGGCCATGGCAAAGGCAATCAGCAGCAATACCGAGGGCAGCGTAAAGCCAATCCATGCCGCCAGTCCGCCAAGCCAGCCTGCGCGCAGCAGACCAATTGAGAAGCCGACCTGACTGCTGGCCGGCCCCGGCAGGAACTGGCACAGGCCGACCAGATCGGTGAAGGTGGCATCGTCAAGCCAGCGTCTGCGCTCAACGAACTCGCGCCGGAAATAGCCGATATGAGCGACTGGCCCACCGAACGATGTCAGCCCGAGCTTGAGAAAGACCGCGAAAACCTCGAGGGGCTCAATCGCTCGCTTTAAGGCGCGCTTGGGGCGCGATGAGGGGTTGCCTGCTTCCATGAACTCAGAGACTGTGCCCGTGCGCTTCGCCTGATGCGAAGCGATGCAGAACGCAGTATGCCTTGACCGTACCGGTAGCGGAATCCGCCGGTCGACGGCAACGTCCAGGTGAATACAAGCTGGTGTGATTTCGTCGACGGCGAAGACTGCAAGCGAGCGTTGCAGCTCAAGCAGCGGCGGCTTGAGCAATTGCGGATCAAGCGGATGCGGCAGTTGTTCGAGCCGTTCATAAGAAGCGCGGCAGGCCTGCCCCACGCCAAGCGCTGAACCGCCCCGGCTTTCGAGGAGGCCGGTTGGTTCAAGCTGAGACCGCTTCAGCGGCCTCGCTGGCGGGATGTACCCGATGGGCTCAAGGGCCCTTGCACGCGACGTCAGTAAGTTTTGTCGTAGCCGCCACCGTGGTGACGGTCAACCACCCCTGTCGCGGTAACGACGGAAATACTGAGATAGCGATTGGTCAACCGGCGATCGCCATAGTTGATTCTGTTGAAGGCCCAGACGTAGATCTGGCACTTCCGATTGTCATCGCGTGCGCCCTCTGATCCGGCAAGACCCGTCGAGCAATCGTGCGGCTGGGCGACGGGTTTTCCGGGGCCAAGCCTGGCGGTCAGATCATTCAGCGTCGTTTTGCCATCAATGACCGAGCTGTCCATGGCCGCAACGCTATAGCGCTCAAGCTGAATGGCGCCCTTGACATCGTCTGCAGGTGCCAGCACGGCGCAACCGTGCGACAAGACCAGCACCGGAATGAGTACGAAAAATTTGGCTCGTGCTTTCATCAACTTCCCCTCAGATGGAACGAGCATGCGGTTGCCGCCGGACAATATCCGCCCAGGCCACCAGGCTTTGGCACCACATGTGTGGATAAGGCTGTTTTGATGGACCCTGTACCAGGCGCTCGAAAGCGCCCGGCACAGGGTGACCGTTCAGGGCTTCGTGATTGAAACCGAAAGGAACGGATTGTTGGGATTCACGCTCATCGCCAAATTGATCCCTTCGTCCTGCAGCGGCAGTTGCACCACGGAACTGCAGGTGCCGGCGGCGCCCGTCGTGGTCGTGCAGGCATTCGGGGCGCGGTAGCGCGTACCGGGGAAGGGGTTGTTGAACGTAATCTGGTCGGTGTGGTTGTCCTGGAATTTACGAGTGACCAGGCTCGTAGCCGGATCGACCGCCGTGACCGTGTTGGAATCATCCGGCATGAGAACCAATGGCGTGGTCGTGGTGGGGACCAACCGGAACTGCCAGAAGCTGGCCGCAGCACCCACCGCAGGCAGCGCCAGCGGCGTCTGCTTGGACAGCACCGACACTGCGCCGGAAGCTTCCTTCGCGATCAGCACAATCTGGCCTTGCGCATTGCGAAAGCCGAATGCGTGCGCACCAATGCTGCCGCTGTTATCCACGTAATCGACACCGCCATCCGCAGTTGCGATCAGGTGCCCCAACGGGGAGGGCGTCGGATCTGGCGCGCAGCTTGTCACCCCGTTGGTGCAGTTGACCGAGCTTGTGTTTACGCCGGTGCCGTCGAAGGTTGCGGTTCCGAATGCGCCGTTGGGTAGCACGTTGGCTGCACTGTACGTGACGCGGTTATACACGGCACCCAAGGCTTTCGGATCCAACGTTTGGGCCGGGAACGACACGCCAATCGTGCCTGCGGCAGGCGTATTGTTACCCCCGCCGTTCATCCAGACCGCCATGCCGGATTTGGCAACCAGCACGCGGGCAACCTGCACGCCAGGGGCGCTCGCATCACTGAGCGTGTAGTCGCACGTATTGTTCTTCGTCAGCGTGTAGTTCTTGCCGTTGGCGCTGACGGTCAGATTGGTGACGTCGACGGTCGCGAGGTAAGTGATGTTGTCAGTGAAGTCGATCACGCGGTGCGTACCGCCCTTGAGCGACGGGCAGGACACGGCAGCAGGCGCGAGCGCTGTGCCCATGACGGCCCCCTGCGACGTGCCGCTGCTGGCGGTTGAGCCGACGGCCGCCGTCAACTCGGCCAGGCTAGTATTGGCCGCAATGATGGCCTTCTTCAGTGCATCGAGAACGCCGTCATAGCCCGCGCCGCTGCCTGCGGAAATCGTGCCGGAGGCAATGTCGGTGATCGTCGAGACATCAAGCCCTGCCGCCTTCAACGCCGAGAGGATTGCCGTATTCGCCGCGGATACTGCGGCGGAAGAAATGGCCGTGGTACTGCTGAAGCTGGAGACAAACTTGGCCGGATCACCGGCGGCCAGTTGGGCGACCAGAAGCTCGGTCAGCGGTGTGATCTGGGCAACTGCAGCGCCGCTCGAGGTGCCCGTGCCAGCCACCACCGAATGCAACACGGTGGTGCCGTCACTGCTGGTGGCGGTCAGCACGCAGGGCAGACCGCCTCCGGCGATCTTGATCGTATAGGTGCCGTCGGTGGCAGTCGTTGCGGTGCCGGAAACCGACCCGCAGGTCGCATTGATCGTGGCATTGGGCATGGGCGCGCCGGTAGCGGCCGTGCCCTTCACGATCTGCGCCGCCAGGTTGTCAAGCCCGGCCATCGGATCACTGCCGCCTCCACAAGCGGACAAGACAAGCGCCGCAGCGCTGATTGCGATTGCTGTGAGCTTCATTTTTCCCCTCCCTCTAGGGTGTTTTGAGGTGGCGGACCACCGCACCTCGGTTCGGGCGTATTGGATAGGAGAAAAAATGCTGACGAATCACCCGAACGGGTGAAAACTCAACAGTCAAGATGCCGCAACATGGCGGGCCGCACGGCATTGCGCCTGTGCAACCGGTGACATCCTCCGGTTTGAGCAAGAAGACGCCTGCGTGGCATGATCTTGCGAACATTACCCAGCGATGCCCTCCTCTCTCGTAAAAGCACTCACATGGATTCCATGGACGAAGGCCTAGACTCTCATGCTGCGGCGCTATCGAAGCTGATTGGCTTGATTTACGACACCGCAGGTGATCAGGCGCTTTGGCCGCAACTATTGGAGAGCATGGCCGACTACGTGGCTGCGCTTGAGGCTGAAACCGTATTGCCATTTGACCCGCGAGATGCAGAGCGCATGGTGGCCAATTGGTTCGACGGTTCCGGCCAGTTGGCGCCACTACAGGGCACCACTGCGCAGAAGGGCATCTTCTTACACCTGGCGCCGCACTTCGTCCGCGCCTTTGAGTTGCAACGGCAATTTGCCGAGTCGGACGAACATAGGCGGCTGCTTGAAGCAGCGCTCGATCAACTGCCGTTGGGTATTGCCGTCATCAGGGCATCCGGGGCGCTTGTGAGCATCAATAGCACCCTGCTCATGATGCTGCGCGAACACGGTTGTCTGGCGATCTCTGCGGGCCGTCTGACTTCAAGGCCACAGAAGGCCCTGGCGGATGCCCTGCAGCAGGTGGTAGCCGAGCCGGGCGGGGATGTGCCGCTTCGGCTCGACGATGCCAATGGCGGCCTGTGCATTTGGGTAAGCCGGCTCATGGGTGATGAGCAGACCGCCGAAGAGGCCCGGCTCGCTGTTTGGGTCGCGAGTTCCAATGCGAGGTCGCTGGCGGAATCCGGCTTGCGAAAAATGTTTGGCACAACGCCAGCCGAAACGCGGCTGATTCAACAACTCATCACCGGTCGTGCACTGGATGAAGCGGCGCAGAACCTGAGCATCAGCATCAATACTGCCAAGACGCAATTGAAGTCGGTTTTCGAGAAAGTCGGCGTCAAACGGCAGAGCGAACTTGTGCACGCAATTTATGCGACACCGCTGTGGCTGAAGGTTGAGGGTACGGCCCCTTCATCTGCGCATTTGCACGAGCCGGCCATACCCGGCGATCCGATAGGAATCCGGACCCGCGACTCCCAACTCACGTTACCAGACGGACGTCGCCTTGCCTGGTCGGACACCGGGGACCCCGATGGTTTGCCAGTCATCCTCATGCATGCCATCGCGGGCTCTCGCCACCTGCGGCACCCGGATGACCGCATCTTGTATGAACAAGGCGTACGTCTCATCGTCCCCGAGCGACCCGGTATCGGGGATTCTGATCCCTTGCCTGGTCGCCGTGTCCGGGATTGGCCGAAAGATGTCGCCGCACTTGCGGATCATCTGGGTCTGCAAAGGTTCGTGGTGCTTGGCTATTCGGGCGCGGGGACGCCCTATGCGCTTGCGACCGCTCAATGCTTGCCAGATCGTGTACGCGCGCTCTTTCTTGTGGGAGCGGCTCCGCCGATCGAGCATTTCAAAGACCTCAAGATGTTCTCTGACCAGTCCCGCATGCCGATGCTGGTCGCGCGATACTCCCCCAACCTCCTCCCCCCCGCTATTGCGGGTCGGGGTTCGAAGCATCAAAAAAAACGCCTATCGGTATATGGAGCAGGCGATGCAGCATCTGCCCGAATCCGATCGACGCGTGTTCGACGACCCCGTGATGCGCGAAAACTACGCGCGCGGCTTGTTGGCAAGCGTGAAACATGGCGAGCAGTATCTCGTCTCAGAAGCCTTGTTGGTCGTGCATGGATGGAGTGCGGACAACTTGGCACTTTCGATGCCAGTCGAGTTCTTTCATGGGGACGTCGATTCGCACGTCGCACTGGACGGCGCCCGGAAACTTGTCGAGCGAATTCCTGGCGCTCGCTTGCACGTCATCCGGGGCGCTGGGCACTTTCTGATCTATTCGCACTGGCTGGACATTCTGCAAGCGATCAACCGAGCGTGCGACGAATCCTCGTAAAAGAGAGACTTGCTCTGGTCAATCGCGATCTCGGGGTCGGTCATAACACACGTGTCTACTCTGTTGCGGGCCGTCGTTGACCTGCTGCTGGGCGCCAAGGCCCACGCGACGAGCCTTGGCCCTCACGCAATGCGCGCGGCGTTCGTACATCAACCCGACGCACCCGCTACTCCCCGCCACCCGGAGCCAGTACCTCGCGTTGGCCATTGCGGCCCATGGGCGACACTAATCCCGCCGCCTCCATCTGTTCGATGAGGCGCGCAGCACGGTTGTAGCCGATACGCAGTTGCCGCTGCACAGAGGAGATCGACGCCCGGCGCGAGTTGAGCACAAACGCGGCCGCTTCGTCGTAGAGCGGGTCGGCTTCCGCGTCACCGCTCTCTCCACCAAACAAATCGCCGCTCGCAGCGGCCTCGCCCGGATCACCCGCCAGGATGGCTTCGTCGTATTCGGGTTCGCCAAACTGCTTCCAGTGCTCGACCACGCGGTGCACCTCTTCATCGGCAACGAACGCGCCGTGCACGCGTTGCGGATAGCCCGTGCCCGGCGGCAGAAACAGCATATCGCCCTGCCCCAGCAGCGATTCCGCACCCATCTGATCAAGAATCGTGCGCGAGTCGATCTTGGACGACACCTGAAACGCCACGCGTGTCGGAATGTTCGCCTTGATCAGCCCGGTGATGACGTCCACCGACGGCCGCTGCGTCGCCAGAATCAAGTGGATGCCCGCCGCGCGTGCCTTCTGTGCGAGGCGCGCGATCAGTTCTTCGATCTTCTTGCCGGCCACCATCATCAGGTCGGCCAGTTCGTCGATGACGACCACGATCATCGGGAGTGTCGAAAGCGGCTCTGGCGCATCTGGTGTGAGCGAGAACGGGTTCGGCACCTTGCGGCCGGCCTGTTCCGCCGCGCGAATCTTTTGGTTGTAGCCGGCCACGTTGCGCACGCCCAGGGCGGACATCAGGCGGTAGCGCTTCTCCATCTCGCCAACGCACCAGTTCAGCGCGTGCGCGGCCTGCTTCATGTCCGTCACGACCGGCGCGAGCAGATGCGGAATGCCCTCGTACACCGACAGTTCCAGCATCTTCGGGTCGATCATGATCATGCGCACGTCGTCGGGCGTGGCCTTGTACAGCATCGACAGAATCATCGCGTTGACGGCCACCGACTTGCCCGAGCCGGTCGTGCCAGCCACCAGCAGGTGCGGCGCACGGGCGAGATCCGTTACCACCGGGTTGCCGGTGATGTCCTTGCCCATGGCGAGCACGAGGTGCGAGGCATGCGCCTGGAAATCTGCCGCGTTCACGACTTCTGACAGGCGAATCATTTCGCGCTTGGCGTTGGGTAGCTCCAAGCCCATGCACGTCTTGCCGGGGATGGTCTCCACCACGCGGATGGACGTCACGCCCAGCGCGCGCGCAAGGTCCTTCATCAGGCCAACCACCTGCGCGCCACGCACGCCAATCGCCGGGTCGACCTCGAAACGCGTGATAACGGGGCCAGCCGAGGCGCCGACCACCGTCACGGGCACCTTGAATTCGGCCAGGCGCTGGGCAATCAGGTTGCTGGTTTCCTCCAGATGTTCTGCGGAAACGGCTTCGGAACTGGCCGATGCAGCCGTCAGAAGCGCGGCGCCGGGCAGGCGGTAATCGACGACGCGCGGTGCGGCGGGAACTGGCGCAGGTGCAGGGGCCGGTGTTGGCGCAGCGGCAATGGCTGGCGTTGCGCGTGATACCACGTCCCCCACCACGGCGGGCAGAACGATGCGCGGTTTGGCCGTTGGCAATGCAAGCGTAGCTTCCGGCTGCGCGACGTCCGCTTCGGGCAGCGCTTCGACAGTCGGTGCGGTGTCAACGACCGGCTCGGCAATCTCCGGTTCATGCATCGTCGTTGCGGCGGGCATCATCAGCCCACGCAGTTCCGCCAGGAGCGCTTCCGCCTCTTGACGTACCGCGTCCAGATCAACGGTTTGCGTTTCTGCAACGCGGGCTTGCGCTTCCACCGGCTCCGGCATCGTCGGCTCGGCAAGGACAGCCGCCTCGCTTGCAGGAACAGCTTGCGTTACAGGTGCCGCGGGTGCCGCAGGTGCTGCTGGCGCCTGCGTCTGCAGACCCAGTTGCGGTTGATGGAACGGGCTGCTGACGATGGTGCCGCGTGGTTTTGGCCGTGCTGGAGGCGTCTGGGGCGGCGTGGGCGCCACTACAGGCGTGGTCGCCTTTGCGCTGGCAGGTGCCTCTGCTGATGCGCCCTTCTTTGCATCGATCAGCGGCCAGATTTCTCCGGGCTGCGGCGGCGACGGGCGGGTGCGCGGTGGCGGCTGCCATGCGGGCTGGCGCCGTGCGGACACGGCTTCGATGCCACGGTGCCGCACCGCCGGCTGCGCGGGGCCGGTGTTACCGCTCCAGCGCGCCTCCCCTGCTCCGCCGAATCCGAAAGCGGTGGGTTTCCGCCCCTCGTCAACGGGTTCATCGTGGCGAATATCGGGTTCGGCAGATATTTCATCCTCAACGGCGCGGCGGCGGTTGAACACCTGGCCCCACGATCGCCCAAACACCATCGGGGCTACCCAGATCAGCACGCCGAGCATCAGGAGAAACGCGCCCGTCCAACCCAACATGTGCGAGAACAGCGATGACACCGCGCGCCCTGCGGCCCCGCCGGCCTTGTCCTGCGGATCAACGCCCGAGGTAAGTGCTTCAAGCGCAGCGCTGGCACTCAGCGCGACGAGCGTCACCAGCCAGAGCCGCACGGTGCCCCGGCCTTTGAGGAAGCCCCGCTCCCCCGCCAGCGCGCGCGTTACATACCGCCACACCAGCGGCAGCAGCCACACGGTGGAAATGCCAAACCAGCCAAGCACCATTTCAAACGCCATCGACAAATGCCAGGCCGCGATTGTAGCGGGGCACGCCGCCGCCATGAGAAACGGCAGACCGAAAAACACGCGATCGGGCGTTCAGGCAACGTGTTTCAGCGCGGCGTGCCGAGGTGGTGATACGTCACGCTTATGCCACGCACGTCTTGGCTGGGGCTGCCGTCAAGCCGCTATGCGGGGCGCCGTACCGCCAGGTTGCATCGGCACCGGACGCGCCTGCTTGTCGTTGAGCATGGTCCACACCACGATGGCCGCCACGATGTCGGCCGGCTCAGACAGAAAGCGCGGAATGGCAATGCCCCAGAACCGGCGGCCGCTGACGATCTTGCCCCACAAGGGCTTGGGAACGTTCGCGTTGTCATCCGGCGTTTCCTGGCCGGCGCGGATGTCGTTGCGCTCTTCTTCCGACAAGCGATGGTGCTTGGCCGGCACGCGATACAGCAGGAACCACAGCACGCTCCACACCAGCCCGATCCCACCAATCACCGCGAAGGAAAAGCGCCAGTTGCCGTGCAAGATGCATCAGACCACCACCGCCCCCACGGAAGAACCGATGTTGAACCAGCCGGTTGCAATCCAGCGCCACAGCCTGCGGCCTGGAATGTCCGTCCAGTACAGCGCCTGCTCGCCGGCGTGCCAGATGGGACTTTCACCGACGCCGCATTGCATGCTGCCAATCCGCTCGACGCTCGGCTCTACGCTGACTTGCATTGCGTCAGCCTCCGAACGGGCCGGCTTTGACGAATGCCCCGCCCTGGTACTGCCCAGCCGGATCATCGGCGGGCAGCGGCGGTTGTGCTTCGACCTGCGCTCGAAAGATCTCGCTCGTCTGCGTGGGTGCGTAGCCGAGGTGCGCGGCATGGCGGTTGTCCCACCAGTGATCACGGTTGTTCGACATGCCGTAGACCACGGTAAAACCAACGCTGGGCACGAACAACGCACGGCGGATCAGCTGCTCCAGGTCGTCGTAGCCGAGCCAGGTGACGAGCATGCGGCGGTCTTTCGCCTCGGCAAACGACGAGCCGATGCGGATGGCGACCGTCTCGATGCCGTAGCGATCGAAGTAGAAGCTGGCGAGCTGCTCACCGAACACCTTGCTCAGCCCGTAATAGCCATCGGGCTTGGTGGGCACGGTGTTGTCGATCACCTCACCCTGCTTGTAGAAACCGATGGTGTGGTTCGAGCTGGCGAACACGATGCGGCGTACGCCGTGACGACGTGCGGCTTCATACAGGTTGTAGGTGCCAGCGATATTGGCCGGCAGGATCTCTTCAAACGGCCGCTCGACCGACACGCCGCCCAGATGCACGATCGCATCCGTGCCGGCGACGAGCGCATCCACGGCTTGCCCATCAGCCAGGTTGCACGGCGCGATCTCCTCACAGGCGCGCGCCTCGCCCAGCGTTGATATATCAGACAAGCGCAAAAAATCGGCATATTTGGGCAGACGTTCGCGCAGCACCTTGCCGAGGTTGCCACCTGCGCCGGTCAGCAGCAGGCGGTGGCAACGCGTGGTCACACCCGCAAGCGGGTCGGGTTGAACGTGGACTTCAGTGGTCATATCAGGTCACCGGGGCGGGGTTGAACAGAGCCGGCGCATTATGCAAGCCCAGCTTGTCGGCGCAAACTTGCTTGCGTCCACTCGCCACGTCAAGAATCAGGTGGAACAGCTCCCAGCCGATGTCGGCAATGCTCGCTTCGCCAGTGGCAATGCGGCCTGCGTCAAGGTCGATCAGATCATGCCAGCGCTCGGACAGCGCCTTGCGCGTCGACACCTTGATGACCGGCGCCATAGCCAGACCATACGGCGTGCCGCGGCCGGTGGTGAACACCTGCAAGTTCATGCCCGAGGCCAACTGCAGCGTGCCGCACACGAAATCGCTGGCGGGCGTTGCGGCAAAGATCAGGCCCTTGCGGCGCACCTTCTCACCGGGCCCGAGCACGTCGACGATGGGCGTGCTGCCCGACTTCACGATCGAGCCCAGCGCCTTTTCCACCACGTTGGAAAGGCCGCCCTTCTTGTTGCCTGGCGACGGGTTTGCGCTGCGGTCGGTCTGGCCGCCGCTGAGGTAGTTGTCGTACCACGCCATTTCGCGCAACAGCGCACGGCCGACATCCTCATCGATGGCGCGCGGCGTAAGCAGATGGATGGCGTCGCGCACCTCGGTCACTTCCGAGAACATCACGGTGCCGCCGGCACGCACGATCAGGTCGGCCGCAAAGCCGACCGCCGGATTGGCGGTCACGCCAGAGAACGCATCGCTGCCGCCGCATTGCACGCCGACCACGAGATCGGACGCGGGGCAGGTTTCACGCTGGCGCTTGTTGAGGTGTTGCAGGCGGCGCTCGGCCATCTCCATGATGGCGTCGGTCATGCCGATGAAGCCGTCGAAGGCTTCGTCTTGCAGACGCAGCACCGGCGAATCTGCCGTGCCGGCAACTTCAATGGGAATACGGCCACCCGGTGCGAGCTTTTCCGGCACGAGGCGCTCGGGCACGAGCTTTTCGCAGCCCAGGCCGATCACCATGATCTCGCCGCCGAAGTTCGGGTTGAGCGCAAGGTTTTGCAGCGTGCGGATCGGTACGATGGCGGCCGGTGCATTGATGGCGACGCCGCAGCCATACACATGGTTGAGTGCCACCACATCATCAACGTTCGGAAAGCGCGGCAGCAGCTCGCGCTTGATGCGGCCAACCACGTAATCGGTCACGCCCGCCACGCACTGCACGCTGGTCATGATGCCGAGCACGTTCTTCGTGCCGACTGTGCCATCGGCGTTGCGATAGCCCTCGAAGGTGTAGCCGTCGAGCTTGGCGAGGTTGGGGTCAGGGCGCGTGGCGAGTGGCAACTCGTCCAGCGCGGGCGCGGACGGCAGCTTGACGGCGTGCTCGTTGACCCAGCTGCCGCGCGGCAGCGGCTTCACGGCATAGCCGATCACCTCGTTGTAGCGAATGATGGCGTCGCCCTCGGCCAGGTCAACCAGCGCCACCTTGTGGCCTTGCGGCACGCCGTCAGCCAGCACGGTGCCATCGGGCAATGCCGTGCCGGCGGGCAAGCCGCGTGCGTTGACGACGATGGCGACGTTGTCACCGTCATGCACGCGAATCGTCAGCGCCTTTTCAGTTGCATTGCCAGCCTCAGGGGCCAGCGTCGGTTCAGACATCACAGACTCCGTGATTGGTTCAAGTGATATTCAGTTCAGCGCCCCAGGCTCGGGCGCTTCGGATCATACGTCCAGCCCGGCAAGAGGTATTGCATGGCCATGGCGTCGTCGCGCGCGCCGGGGCCAAGGGTGTTGTACAGCGCATGGGCTGCCATGACGCGATCCATGTCGATCTCGATGCCCAGGCCCGGGCGCTCCGGCACGGCCACATGGCCATCCTGGATGCGCAGCGGTTCGCGCGTCAGGCGCTCTTCGGCTTCCTGCCAGATCCAGTGCGTATCGATGGCGGTGATGTTGCCCGGTGCCGCGGCAGCCACGTGCGTGAACATCGCCAGCGAGACATCGAAATGGTTGTTGGAATGCGAGCCCCAGGTCAGGCCCCACTCGTCGCACAGTTGGGCGACGCGCACCGAGCCCTGCATGGTCCAGAAATGCGGATCGGCCAGCGGAATATCCACCGCGTGCAGATGGACGGCGTGGCCCATCTGGCGCCAATCCGTGGCGATCATGTTGGTGGCCGTCGGGATGCCGGTGGCACGTTTGAACTCGGCCATCACCTCACGGCCCGAGTAGCCGGTTTCCGGGCCGCACGGGTCTTCGGCATAGGCCAGCAGGTGGCCCTGGCCCTTGCACAACGCAATCGCTTCATTGAGCGACCACGCGCCGTTCGGGTCGAGCGTCACGCGGGCTTGCGGGAAGCGCGCCTTGATGGCGGCAATCGCCTCCATCTCTTCAGCGCCGCGCATGACGCCGCCCTTGAGCTTGAAATCGGCAAAGCCGTAGCGCTCGGCCGCAGCCTCGGCCAGGCGGGCAATGGCATCGGGTGTCATGGCTGCTTCGTGCCGCAGGCGCAGCCAAGCGTCGGCGCCATTCGCGCCGTCGAGATACGGTAGATCGGTCTTGCGACGCTCGCCCACGTAGAACAGGTAGGCGAGCATCGGGGCGCTATCGCGCTGCTGGCCGGCGCCGAGCAATTCGGCCACCGGCACTTCCAGAAACTGGCCCAGCAGATCGAGCAGTGCCGCTTCCACCGCCGTGATAACGTTGTCCATGCGCAGGTTGATCTCGTGCGGCTGGCGCAGCACGGCGGCTTCCGAGGCGGAGGTCACCTGATGCACCGTCGCCTGATGCGCCGCATTGCCGCCACCGGCCAGCACACGGCGGATGCTGTTCAGCACGCCGTTGGTACGGCCCACGGGCTGCCCAACCACCAGCGGAATCACACGCTCCAGCGCCTGGCGGATGCCCTCCCCGCCGGGCACCTCGCCCACGCCGGTGCGCCCGGCGTTGTCCTTCAGGATGACGAGGTTGCGCGTGAAGAACGGAGCATGCGCGCCGCACAGGTTCAGCAGCATGCTGTCGCGCCCGGCAACGGGGATCACCTGCATCTCCATCACACGCGGTGTATGGGTGCGTGCGCCGGACTCAATCGATTGCAACGTCACTTCTTGCTCCTGCTTACAGCGGCTTGAGTT
Source organism: uncultured Ralstonia sp. (assembly GCA_963512445.1). Taxonomy (GTDB): domain Bacteria; phylum Pseudomonadota; class Gammaproteobacteria; order Burkholderiales; family Burkholderiaceae; genus Ralstonia. The sequence goes on along the minus strand of CAUPMS010000020.1, from coordinate 27,364 downwards.
CCACACGCTTGATCTCGCCCACCATGAACAGGTAGCAGACAATGGCAACCGCCGCGTGGATACCCACGTACACCAGCGCACCGTTGAACGACCCCGTGGTGTTGACGATGTAACCGATGGCGATGGGGGTGGTGATGCTCGACAGGTTGCCGAAGGTGTTCATCAGCGCGCCCGACAAACCAGCGATCTGCTTGGGTGCCGTATCCGAGTTCACGGCCCAGCCCAGCGCGCCCAGGCCCTTGCCGAAGAACGACAGCGCCATCACCGCCACCACAACGGCCTGTGCATCGACGTAGTTGCAGATCACCATGGTCATGGAGAGCAGCATGCCCAGCACGATCGGCACCTTGCGCGCCACCGACAGCGAGGCACCACGGCGCAGCAGCGCGTCAGAGATGATCCCGCCCAGAATGCCGCCCAGGAAGCCGCACACCGCCGGAATCGACGCCACGAAGCCGGCCTTCAGGATCGACATGCCGCGCGCCTGCACCAGGTACACAGGGAACCACGTGATGAAGAAATACGTGAGCGCGTTGATGCAGTACTGCGCGATATACACGCCCATCAGCATGCGGTTCTGCAGGAGTTGCTTGACGTAGCCGAGTTTTGGGCCTTCGGTCTTTGCCACGCCTGCACGGTCCATGTTGACCAGGCCGCCACCGGCTTCGATGTACTCGATTTCGGCGCGGTTGACGCGCGGGTGGTCTTTCGGATCGTGCACGAACGCTTTCCACACGATCGCCATGACAATGCCGATGACGCCCATCACGATAAACACGTGATGCCAGCCGAACTCGTGCACCAGCCAGGCCATCAGCGGAGCAAACACCACCGTGGCGGCGTACTGGGCGGAGTTGAAGATGGCCGCTGCAGTGCCGCGCTCATTGGCCGGAAACCACGCTGCCACGATACGGCTGTTGGCCGGGAAAGACGGCGCTTCCGCCGCCCCCACCAGGAAGCGCAGGCAGAACACCATGATGATGGCGGTCGCGCCGGTAAAGAAGCCGATCGCACCCTGCGCCAGCGTGAACAGCGACCACAGCAGAATGCTGAACGTGTACACGCGCTTGGAACCGAAGCGGTCGAGCAGCCAACCGCCTGGGAGCTGTGCAATCACATAGGACCAGCCAAACGCTGAAAAGATGTAGCCGAGCGACACGGCATCGATGCCGAGATCCTTCTGCATGGCAGAACCGGCAATGGAGATGGTCGCGCGATCAGCGTAGTTGATGGTCGTCACGATAAACAGCATCGCGAGGATCATGAAACGCACACGGCTCATACGCTCAGCGCGCGGCACAGCCTGTGCTCCCACCGTGGGGGCTTTGATGTCCATCGTCTCCTCCTTAAGCCGGCACCCGTCGTGCCGGCCGGTTCAAGTTGCCGGGTCCTGTGTGGCCCGGCGTGTTGTTCTTGCTATGTTCTTGCTATTCGTGTGGTGCGATTTCAGGCCCAGCTCCCATCCACCAAACGGCGCAGCTTGAGGGGATTGGCGTCCTGCAGTGCCTCGGGCAGCAGTTCGGCGGGCAGATCCTGGTAGCACACCGGGCGCAGGAAGCGCTCGATGGCCGCCGTGCCAACCGAAGTCGTGCGAGCATCCGTCGTTGCCGGCCACGGGCCGCCGTGCACCATGGCCTGGCACACCTCGACGCCGGTCGGCCAGCCGTTGGCCAAAATGCGGCCCGCCTTGCGCTCCAGAATCGGCAGCAACGAACGCGCAATGGCGGTGTCGCCTGCATCCAGATGCAGCGTGGCGGTCAACTGGCCTTCAAGCGATTCGGCCAGCGTGCGCAGCTCTTCTGCATCGCGGCAGCGTACGACAAGGCCCGTGGCGCCGAAGACTTCATCATGCAGCGTCGGCTGTGCCCCGAAGCTCTTGGCATCGGTGATGTAGAAGCCGGCTTGCCCGCGATTGGGTTGGTCGCTGTCTTGCCCGCGTGCAACGCAGCGCACGTTGGCCTCACCCGCCAGCTTGTCGACGCCGCGCGTGTAGGCGGAGTGAATACCGGCGGTCAGCATCGGTTGTGCGGCCACGCCGCCCATGGCAGCGGCGGCGGCGGCTTCAAAAGCGTCCAGTTCCGGCCCGTCGATGGCAAGCAGCAGGCCCGGGTTCGTACAAAACTGGCCCGCGCCCATCGTGAGCGATGCCACGTACTGCTGACCCAGCGCCACGGCGCGCTTGGCCAGTGCATCGGGCAGCAGGAAGACAGGGTTGATGGCGCTCAGCTCGCCATACACCGGAATCGGCTGCGGACGCGCCTGCGCAATGCGCAGCAGCGCCTGACCGCCAGCGCGCGAGCCGGTAAAACCCACTGCCTGAATACGCGGATCGGCCACCAGTGCGCCAGCCACATCGTTGTCCGCCAGGATGAGCGAGAACACACCCTCGGGCAGCCCACACTGCGCAACCGCAGCTTGAATGGCGCGGCCCACCAGCTCGGACGTACCCGGGTGTGCCGGATGCGCCTTCACGACGACCGGGCAACCTGCGGCCAGCGCCGACGCGGTATCCCCGCCCGCCACCGAAAACGCCAGCGGGAAGTTGCTCGCGCCAAACACGGCCACCGGGCCCAGCGCGATGCGGCGCATGCGCAGGTCGGAACGCGGCAGCGGCTTGCGCTCGGGCAGCGCTGAATCGAGGCGCGCGCCCACGGCATCGCCGGCACGCACCACGCTCGCAAACAGACGAAGCTGACCGCACGTGCGGCCACGCTCGCCTTCCAGACGCGGACGCGGCAATGCCGACTCGGCCATCGCGCGTTCGATCAACGCATCGCCCAGCGCTTCGATCTGGCTGGCAATGGCCTCCAGGAAAGCTGCACGCGCTTGCGGCGCGCTCTCGCGGTAAACGTCAAAAGCCGCGGCGGCCAGTTCAGCGGCGCGTGCGGCATCGGCCTTGGAGGCCAGGGTAAATTCAGGTTCGAGCCATTCCCCGGTGGCGGGGTTCATGGCGCGAACCGTGCCGGCACCACCCGCCACGCGGGCAGCACCCAGCAACAGTTCGCCGCTCAAGTACATGTTGGTTCCTTGCGTTTTTGCTGCGTTTTTTGCTGCGTTTTTTGCTGCGTTTTTTGCTGCGTTTTTGCTGCGTTTTTTTGCTGCGCTCAGGCAGCCAGCTTTTCCACTTCGGCAATGCGCGACACCAGCGCCGACAGATCGGCCAGTTCGGCATCGGTCAGGTCGGTCAACGGGGCACGCACCGGGCCTGCATCGCGGCCAATGACCTTCATGCCGGCCTTGACGATCGACACTGCGTAGCCGCGCTTGCGGTTGCGCAGCTGCAGATACGGCAGCACGAACTCGTTCAGCATCTTGTAGACCTTGGCGTTGTCATACGCGCGCACGGCGGCGTAGAACTCCAGCGCGAACTTGGGCACGAAGTTGAAGATGGCCGACGAGTACGTCGACACGCCCATCGTCAGGTACGGCAGCGCGAACGTCTCTGCGGTCGGCAGGCCACCGATGTAGGTGAAGCGCTCACCCAGGCGGGCGTAGATGCGGGTCATCAGTTCGAGATCGCCCACGCCGTCCTTGAAGCCGACCAGGTTCGGGCAGCGCTCGGCCAGACGCTCCAGGTGGTTTTCGTCCAGCACCTGGTTGGCGCGGTTGTAGACAATCACCCCCAGCTTGGTCGACTTGCAGACTTGTTCCACGTGCGCGGCCACGCCGTCGGCAGACGCTTCGGTCAGGTACGGCGGCAGCAGCAGGATGCCGTCGGCGCCGGCCGCTTCAGCAGCCTTGCAGTATTCGATCGATTCCGCAGTGCCACGGCCAGCCGGGGCGATGACAGGAATCTTGCCGGCGGTTTCCGCCACGGCAGCGCGCACCACACGGTCGGTTTCAGCGGCCGTCAACGAGAAGAACTCACCCGTGCCACCTGCGGCAAACAGGCCTGCGGCATCGTGGCTGAACAGCCAGTTCAGGTTGGCGCGGTAGGCCGGCTCGTCAAACGACAGGTCGGACGCCTTGAAGTGCGTGACCGGGAAAGACAGCAGACCGGAGCCGATCTGTTGGGCGAATTCTTTGGGGCTGTATCGGGACATGTCTCGCTCGTGGTGAATGCGTGTTGTTGGTGAACGAATTCTTGCACCGGAATCGATTCAAGTCCAAGCCAACTGATAACTCGATTGATACAAAACTTGTATTGATACAGGGTCTACCCTAGCCCACCGATTCGGATGCTGCGGCCGCACGTGATGGCGCGGCCGCGTTTGGCCTGGGCGGGGTTACACCGCGCCTTCGGCCTCCACGTAAAGGGCGTACAGAGAGTGCGAACTGGCCATGTACAGGCGGTTGTTCTTCGGCCCGCCGAAGGTCAGGTTCGGGCAGCGTTCCGGCAGGTGAATGAAGCCGATCGGCTTGCCATGCGCGTTGAAGACCTTCACGCCGTCGTAGTCGGCCGAGTTGATGCCCAGGCGCCCGTCCGAGCCCCAGCCGCACCAAAGGTTGCCATCCTTGTCGACGCGAAAGCCATCCAGCGCGCCCGCGCCGTTGGCATCGATCAGCTTGGTCTTGTTGGACGCCGAGCCATCGGGCGCGATGTCGTAGCTCCAGATGCTGCGCGACGGCGTGCCCTTCCACTCGACCACGTAGAGCTTCTTCTCGTCAGGCGAAAACGCCAGCCCATTCGGGTTGATGAGGTCAGTGATGATCGCGCGGATGCTGCCGTTCGGGTCAATACGGTAAACATTCGTGGTGGCCTGCTCCGACTGCGCCTTGAAGCCCTCCCAGTTGCCGTTGATGCCGAACAGCGGGTCTGTGAACCACACGCTGTCGTCGGACTTGACCACGATGTCGTTGGGCGCGTTCAGGCGCTTGCCCTGGTAGTGATCGGCCAGCACCGTGATGCTGCCGTCGTATTCGGTGCGCGTGATGCGGCGCGTGACCGAGTGCTCGCAGGTGACGAGCCGCCCTTGCCGGTCGCGCGTATTGCCGTTGGCGTAGTTCGACGGCTCGCGGAACACGCTGAACGCACCGTTCGTCTCGTCGTATTTCATGATGCGGTTGTTGGGAATGTCGCTCACCAGCAGGTAGCGCCCGGCCGGAAAGTACACCGGCCCCTCCGCCCACCGCATCCCCGTTGCAAGCTGCTCTACCGAGCTGCTGTACAGGCGATATTTCAGAAAGCTCGGGTCGAGCACTTCCACCGCCACGTCGGGGTAACGCGCGTTCGGCTTGAACCCTTCGACCTTCTGCGCACTGGCCAAACCGCTGGCCGCTGCAAGGCCCGCCCCCGCCACGCTCCTGAGAAATTTGCGGCGATCCACTTCCGTGCTTTCCATCGACATGCATGCCTCCTGTTGTTTGTTGTTGGCCTCGGGTTGTTGACCCAACCCCCGAGAGCGAGCCGATTCTTGCATCGCCGATCTTTCCCATTCAAGATAAGCACTGACTCAATCCATACAGATTTTGAATCGATGTTTGAACTCAGCCAACTCCGCTGCTTTGTTGCCGTGGCCGAAGAACTGCACTTTGGGCGCGCGGCAGAGCGCCTGCATATGACGCAGCCGCCGCTCTCACGCCAGGTGCGCTTGCTGGAACACCAGGTCGGTACAGAACTGCTGGAGCGCAACAGTCGCTCCGTCAAGTTGACGGCGGCGGGGCGCAGCTTTCTGCCCGATGCGTCGCGCATCCTGCGGCTGGCCGATGAAGCGGCGGCCACGGCGCGGCGTGTGGCGACCGGTGCATCGGGGGCGCTGGCAATCGGGTTTACCGCGTCGGTCGGCTACGGGAAGCTGCCTTCGCTGGTGAGCGCGGTGCGGGCGGCTTCACCCGGCGTGCGATTGACGCTGAAGGAAATGGTGAGCGGCGCGCAACTCTCTGCACTGGATGCGCGCGAAATCGACGTAGGCCTGCTGCGGCCGCCAATCGAGCACGGCGAGCTGATCGCCGTGCCGTGCTCGCAGGAAGCGCTCGTGATCGCCCTGCCGGAAGCCGTGGCCGACAGTTGGCCGCAACGCCCCAGCCTGCGCGATTGCGAGGGCCAGCCGCTGCTGATGTATTCGCCGTACGAAGCACGCTACTTCCACCAGATGGTGAGCAGCCTGTTTGAGCGCGCAGAGGTATTGCCCGACATCGTGGAATACGTCAGCCAGATCCACTCGATGCTGGCGCTGGTGCGTGCGGGCATTGGTGTGGCGCTCATCCCGGCGGCGGCGGCCATGCTGCACTTCGAGGGCGTGGTCTACCGCCCGGTGCGCACGACACCGGCCAAACCGGTGGAACTCTGGATGGCCTATCGCAAGGACAACGACAACCCGGTGTTCAACGTGCTGAAGGACACGCTGCGGCATTCGCTCATGGATGGAAAGTAGCGATCAGGCCGCCGGCCGCAATGCGCTTGGGGTTTTGGCTGGACGCCCTTCCCCAACCGTCGCATCATGACCCCGCACCCCACACCGGAAACCTGTCGATGAGCACGCCTGCCCTCGCTGCTGCAACTGCGCAAGCGCAGTCCATCGCGCCGCTGCGCGATTTCGTAACCGCGCTGTCATGCCTGCTGGATCAGCAACCGACCGAAGCTGAAATCTTCGCGCGCGCCGGCACCCTGCTCGGCGCGCTCGTTGCCCGCGACGACTGGCTGCCAGCGGAATACGCACAGCCGCATCCTGAGCACTTCCAGCAGTTCCTGCTGCATGCCGATTCCGGCGAGCGCTTTTCCATCGTCAGCTTTGTCTGGGGCCCCGGCCAACGCACCCCCATCCACGACCACACCACGTGGGGCCTGATCGGCATGCTGCGCGGCGCGGAGTATTCGCAGCCGTTTGCGCTCGACGCCCAAGGCAAACCGCAGCCCGACGGCGCAGCCATCCGCCTGGAGCCCGGCGCTGTCGAATGTGTCTCGCCGCGCGTGGGCGACATCCACCGCGTGCACAACGCCTTTGACGATCGCACGTCGATCAGCATCCACGTGTACGGCGGCAACATCGGCGGCATCCACCGCTCCGTCTATACGGAAGACGGCGAGCGCAAGCCCTTCGTTTCCGGTTACTCCAATACCCACCTGCCCAATCTCTGGGATCGTTCCAAGGACACGCCCGCATCGTGAGTACCTTCACCCAAGCTTGCGCATCGGCGGCCGCTGCGCCGCTGGCCCAAAGCCACATCCCCACGCTGTCGTTCGCCGACGTACGTGCGGCGCTGCTCGCCCGCAAAGAGATCGCGCTGGTCGACGTGCGCGAAGAAGACCCGTATGCCCAGGCGCATCCGCTGTGGGCCGCCAACCTGCCGCTCTCTCGGTTGGAGCTGGAAGCGTGGTCGCGCATTCCGCGCCGCGATACGTTGATCGTGCTGTATGGCGTGCACGACGGCGTAGACCTCGCCCCGCGTGCTGCGGCCAAGCTGGCCGAACTGGGCTACACACGCGTGACCCTGCTTGAAGGCGGGCTCGATGGCTGGCGCGCAGCCGGCGGTGAGGTGTTTCAGGACGTGAACGTGCCCAGCAAAGCGTTCGGCGAATACGTGGAGGCGCATCGCCACACGCCATCGTTCAGCGCGCAGGAGGTCAAGGCGCTGCTCGATGCCAAGCGCGATGTGGTCATCGTCGATGCGCGCCGCTATGAAGAATTCCAGACCATGAGCATCCCCACCGCGACGAGCGTGCCGGGTGCCGAGCTGGTGCTGCGCATCCGTGAGCTGGCGCCGGACCCGAACACGCAGGTCATCGTCAATTGCGCCGGACGCACACGCAGCATCATCGGCACGCAATCGCTGGTGAACGCGGGCATTCCCAACCCGGTGGCGGCGTTGCGCAATGGCACCATCGGCTGGCTGCTGGCCGATCAGGTGTTGGATCACGGTGCCAGCCGCCGGCACCCGCATGGCCTCTCTGCAGACACGCGCGCCAAGGCACAGGCCGATGCCCGCGCCGTGGCCGAGCGCGCCAGCGTGCCGCGCATTACGCTCGCTGACGTTGCCAGGCTCGACGCCCCCGACCGCACGCTCTACAAGCTCGACGTACGCACCCCCGAGGAATACGCCGCCGGCCACCTGCCCGGCTTTGCCAGCGCGCCGGGCGGCCAGCTCGTGCAGGAAACCGATCACACCGCCGCCGTGCGCGGTGCCCGTATCGTCCTGGCCGATGACGACGGCGTGCGCGCCAACATGTCTGCCTCGTGGCTCGCGCAGATGGGCTGGGAGGTCTACGTGGTCGACCCGGTCGACGGCAGCGAGCGCAGTGCCACGGGGGCATGGCAAACACCCGCCGCTGAATCCCCCACCGTGCGTACCGTCGATGCGCGCGCTCTGGCCGGCTGGCTGGAGGCTGGCGACACGGCCGTCATCGATGTCACGCGCAGCGTCAATTACGTTGCGCGGCATATTCCAGGCGCTTGGTTTGCCGTGCGCTCCGACTTGCCCGCCGCCCTCGCGCGCATCCCGGCTGCGCGCCGCTATGTGCTGACGTGCGGCAGCAGCCAGCTTGCGCGCTTTGCCGCCGCCGACCTGGCCGAGCTGACGCAGGCCGAGGTGTGGGTGCTCGACGGTGGCACCACGGCATGGGTGGCCGCGGGCCTGCCCGTCGAGGCTGGCGAGACCCGCCTGGCCTCAAACCGCATCGACCGCTATCGCCGCCCGTACGAAGGCACGAGCGCACCGCGCGCAGCCATGCAGGCGTATCTGGACTGGGAGTTCGGGCTGGTGGAACAGCTCGGTCGGGACGGGACGCACGGGTTCCGGGTGATCTGATCAGCCGCTGGCGCCTGGAACGCCTCCCTTGGCGTTCTGAACGCCACGTTTGCGGTTCGGAACGCCAAGATGCCGGGTTCAAAACGCCATGCATGCGGTTCTGAACGCCGCCGTTGAGGTCACGAACTCCATGGTGTGGCGTTGCGAACGCCATGATTGAAGTCCGGAACGCCGCAGGCGCGGTTCAGGACCGGCCGATTGAGGTTCATGCGCCGCTCGGATGGCGTTCCGCACCGCACGGTCGACGTTCACAACACCGCGCCCGCCGTTCTTCACTTGCTTGCTAATGCGGCTCACAACGAGCGCTAACAAAACTCGTTTTGCGCATCCGCCGGCCTTGAGTAGCATCGGGACTTCCTCGCCGAGGTTCCCCTCATGTCCCCCATCATCGCCCTGTGCCTGCTCATCACCTACGTGGTGTGGGGCACGACCTATCTCGCCATCCGCTTTGCGCTGACCGATCTGCCGCCCTTCCTGATGATGGGCTCGCGCTTTCTGGCAGCAGCCCTGTTGCTCGCCCCGCTGGTGATCCTGCGTCAGCGCGGAAAGCCGGAAAACCGGCCAAGCTGGCGCCAAATCCGCAACTGCGCGCTGATCGGTGTGTTCATGCTGGTGGGCGGCATGGGCATGACGGCGGTGGCTGAGCAGACGATCTCATCAGGTGCCACCACGGTGATGATCGCGTCGATGCCGCTGTTCTCCACGCTGTGGACGCTGCTGGCGGGCGGCCGTCTGCGCGCCTATGAGATTGGCGCCATTGCGCTGGGCAGCATCGGGATTGCCGTGCTGTTTCGTGGGGCGGAGTTCCAGGCCAGCACGACTGGCGTACTGGCGCTCACGACGGCCATCGCGTCGTGGTCGTTCGGCTCGCAGCTCTCCAAGCGCATCGACATGCCCCGCGGCACAACCGCCTTCGTGCTGGAGATGGCCTTTGGCGGCGTGGCGCTGATGCTGCTCAGTCTGATCACGGGTGAGGCATGGCCCATGCACATCGGCGTGCATTCCGCGCTGGCGTGGGGCTACCTGGTGGTGTTCGGCTCGGCCATCGCGTTCACGGCTTACATGGCGCTGGTGGAACGCGTGTCCACCGTCATGGCCACAAGCTATGTGTATGTGAACCCGCCCATCGCCCTGCTGATGGGCGCATGGCTGGCCGATGAAGTGGTCGCACCGCAGACGCTGGGCGCGACGAGCATCATCCTGGCGGCGGTGGTGGTACTGACGGCGGGGGCAACGCGGGCGGCACGGCGGGCGGCAGTATGAGGGACCACCGTGGCACCCATAAAAAAGCCCGCGCGTTGGCGGGCTTCTCTTTGTTGGCGGTCAGGCAGTCTTGATCTCAGCCAGCAGATCAGGGTGATGGTCGAGAAGCTTCAGTAGCTTCACCAGCGCCACGGACGGTTTCGTTTTGCCGGTTTCATAGCGCGAAAACGCGTTGACGCCGCCACCGAAGATCTCCGCCGCTTCACGTTGATCAAGATTCAGCTTGCGGCGCACCGCCGTGATATACGCGGGGTCAACATAGGCCGAGTTCACCTGACGCTGAAAGGCGGACACCAGTTCGCCATAGCGGTCACCCTGGCCACGTTCAAGCACGATCTCTTCGCATGCCGGGCAGAAGTCTCCGGTCACGGAACGGATAACGGTGGTCTCGCCTTTATAGGCGTACGGCACATCGCGCGTGTCATGAATCAGCTCGGCGGCACCACAACTCGGGCATTTCATGATTAAAGCTCCTTGAAGGAAACGATCAACACCCCATCAATGACGGTCAACTTCAGATAGACACCCCGGCCGTTTGCTTTGGTGTGATAGACGTCTTGCCACACGCGATGGTCGGCGTGCGTGGTCATGCTCTTGTAGAAGCTGCCCGGCGTGAGCGTCATGACAACGGCACACATGCCCGCCAGATCGGTAATACCAAGTTCGATCGCGCCCTCGTATGCACTGCGCGTCGCGCGGACGCTGCCGGCCTGGATCAGTTCGTGGACGCGTGAGAGCTTGGCGTGTGGCGTGCGTTTTTCCATGCACGCCAAATTAACCTAGTTGGTTATTGTAGCAAATAGGTTAATTCTGAAAGATGCGATTTTTGGCGTCAGCGGATCGGATGACCAGCCCCGCGCGGCCCTACACAGCCCTACCCGCCCAGCGACGACGGCAACGACCCGGCTTCCACCCACTCTGCGTCGGCGGCTTCGGCCGGATCACCATCGGCATCGCCGTCCAGCCGGTTGAGCCATGCCATCAACGCGTCGGCCTGCTGCGGGCGCAAGAAAAGATAGCCCTGCCCCAGGTCGCAGCCGGCGTCGCGCAGCAGCGCGAGTTGCTCGGGGTCTTCCACGCCTTCGGCCACCACCTGCATGCGCAGGCTGTGCGCCATGGCGATCACCGCGCCGGCAATCGCTTCGCCGTCGCCAGGCATGCGCTGCACGAAGCTGCGGTCGATCTTGAGCTTCTGGATCGGGAAGCGCTGCAGATACGCCAGCGACGAATACCCCGTGCCGAAATCGTCAATCGACAGGCTGATGCCCGCCGCGTGCAGCGATTCGAGCAGCGCGATGTTGTCTTCGATGTCTTCCATCAGCACGCTCTCGGTAATTTCGAGTTCGAGCAGATGCGCAGGCATGCCGGTTTCGCGCAGGACGTCCATGACGTTTTCCACCAGCGCCGGGTCACGCGCTTGCCGGGCTGACAGGTTGACGGCCACACGCAGCGTGATGCCGTCTTCGCGCATCCAGCGTACGGCCTGTTCGCACGCGGTACGCAGCACCCACAGGCCAAGCGGCACGATCAGGCCGGTTTCTTCCGCCACTGCAATGAACTCGCCGGGGCCGATCAAGCCAATCTCCGGATGACGCCAGCGCACCAGCGCTTCCACGCCGTAGACGTTCGCTTTGGAGATCACCGCATCGTGTGCGTCTTCGGTGCGCAGGCGCACTTGCGGCTGATAGGCGAGCAGCAGTTCTTCACGGTCGAGCGCGCGGCGCAGGTCGGCTTCCACGCGCAGGCGGCGGCGCGCCTGCTGGTCCATCTCCGACGTGAAGCTGGCGGCGGCATTCTTGCCGTGGTTCTTGGCGTGATACATCGCCGTATCGGCATTGCGCGTGAGCACCTGCACGTCGCGCGCGTCGTGCGGATACAGGCTGACACCCACGCTGGCCGTCACGTAAATCTGATGCAGGTCGAGTGCAAACGGCGCAGCCAGTGCGGCAAGAATGCGCTTGGCCAGCCCGTCGGCCAGCGTGGCGGCTTCCGTCTCGGCAATCTGCGCGCGGCCCGACAGCTCGGCGATCACGGCAAACTCATCGCCACCGATGCGGCACAGCACGGCACGCAGGTTGGCCTGGTCAATCACGTCGTTCAAGCGCCGCGCCACCTGACGCAGCAGGCGGTCGCCATTGTTGTGGCCCAGCGTGTCGTTGACGACCTTGAAGTTGTCCAGATCGAGCAGAAGCAGCCCCACCGCGCCGGTCTGGCCCGCGCGCTTGAGCGACACCTGCAGGCGTTCGTTGAAGGTGTGCCGGTTCGGCAGTTCCGTGACTGAATCGATGTGGGCGAGGTAGTCCAGGTGGGCCTCTGCCTGCAGCACCGCACGGCGCATGCGGGCGATCACCAGATACGCGAGCCCCATCGCGCCAATGCCCACCGACACCGTCAGCACGGCATAGCCCAGCAGTTGCCTGTACAGCTCGGTCAGGCTCGAGCGCACCACCACGTAGCCGATCACGCGGCGCTCCGACTCCACCGCTTCCACCACCTCCAGCGTGGTCAGCGTGGAGACATCCGACTCACGCAGCATGGCGGCATCGGGTGCGCGCACGGGCGCGGCATCGCCATGCTGATACAGCGCCAGCGGCTTGCGCAGCGCGCTGAAGATGCCGGCCGCCCGCAGCGACGGTGATGCATCCAGCGCGCCCAGCGTTTCTTCCGCCGCGCGGCGGTCATTGAACAGCAGCGCGGCCACGCTGTTGGCACCGACAATACGCGCCTGCACGTGCACGTCGCGCACCAGCGCCGCATGCAGCGCGATGAACTGGAACACGATAAGCAGGAAGCCGGCAATGGTCAGCGCGGCGCCGGCACCGACCATATTGGCCCGCACCATGGAATGCCCCAGCCGGGGCCGTTGGGTCATAGGGGACTGGCTCATTGCACGGTCCTTGCCAGGCGCAGCAGCTGCGAGCTGAGCCGCAGACGGGCTTGCCGCGCGGCCACGGCGTCGATGTCAAAGACCACACGGTCGTCATGCAGCGTCAACGCGATCATCGGTTCCAGGCTGCCCGCTGCACGCTCGCTCCCTGGGTTGTCGGACACCGTCAGCACGGGCGTGGCCGGATCAACGCGCACACCGTTAGCGGTGAGGGCATCGAACACCAGGACATGACAGCCCGCGACAGCGCCGTCGTTGATCTTTCGGATTTCCAGGCGGTGTCCGCGCACGGGTTTTCCTGTCAGTTTTTCCAATGCCGCCTGCAACGGATGCTGGGCGGTTACACACACCACGATCGGGGCGTCGGCCTGCATGGCATCGGCCGGCCAGTCGGTGAAGAGCGCAAAGTTGTAGATGAACGCCGCCTTGACCTGCACCTCGCTGGCCTGCATCTGGGCGTGCGCGACGCCGATTGCGCCCATTGCGCTCATTGCGCCCATGCATGCCGTGCCCGCCAGCACAACGCCCAGCACCGCGCACAGCCTGCGCGGGCTTGGCCATCGAGCGCGTCGGGCGGTGCCGTGCTGGGTGCTCATCGGAAGGTGTAGGTGAATTTCAGGCGGAAGGCACGGCCATCTTGCTGGATAGAGGACTGCGGTTGCTCCGGCCCGACCGGATCGGCATAGCGCCGATCGAACAGATTGTAGAGGCTTGCCGACATCTCCAGACTGGGCGCCAGCCGCGTCGCCAGCAAGGTCAGGTTGGTGATCCAGTAGCCGCCGACCGCGCCCGACGCCGTGAGCCGGTTGCTGATGTACTGCGCCTCGACGCCCGCGCGCCAGTCATCGCGCCACAGCGGTGCAGTGGCGTTGATCTTGAGCATGTGACGCGGCGAGTTGCTCAGTGTCTGGCCCGTATCGATATCTTCAGAATGCTGGAAGCTGTAGCTCGTGCGCAGGCGCGTGCCGCCCGGCCAGTTCTGCTCGTAGCCGAGTTCAGCGCCGCGCGTGCGCACACGCGCCACGTTGCTGAAATAGAGCAGCCCGGTGTTCGGGTCTGCGCTCTGGCTGATCAGGTTGGCAACGTAGTTCTGAAACACCGACAACGTCGCCCTGCCGCCCGCCGCCACTTGCTGCTCGAGCACCGCTTCATACGTGCGGATGCGCTCGGCAGACAGCCCCGTGTTCACCTGCTGGCCGCCAGGCGCACTGGTCTGGTAGTGCAACTCGTAATCGTTGGGCGCGCGATAGGCCATGCCGTAGATCGCCTTGACGGTGGTCGTGGGGGCGGCATGCCAGATCAGGCCCACGCGCGGGCTGAAGATGCCCGGTGCGAAGCTCGTGTGGTCGTAGCGCAGGCCCGTATCCAGCACCCACCCCGGATGGAGCACAAATTGATCCTGCACGTACACGCCCACGCGATTGTTGCTGCGGTGATCGTCCAGGTAGTTGACGTACGGCACCGTATCGAAATTGCGCATTGCGTCGCGGTAGTCGCGCTGCAGCTCCGTCCCGACGACCAGCGTGTGCCGTTCAATGCGGCGCGTCACGAGCTTGACTTCGGTGCCATACCAGGCGGTGTCGAACACGTCGCGGTTGATGCCGGCCGGGGGCGGGTTGTAGGTGTAATCGCCCAGCGAGACATAGCGGCCCCAGTAGACCCGCGCCGACACGTCGGTCGTGTCGTCCACCATGTGTTGCCAGGTGCCGTTGAACATCTGGCGCGTATCGACGGTGCGCGAGCGCGGGTCGTTGAAACGCTGGTCGTACGATGCCGTCGGCACGCCCTTCGTGCGATCAACGTAGCCGAAGGTCAGCCCGAACTCGCCAAAGCTGCCCTTGGCAAACAGCCGCTTGGCGCGGTCGAAATCCATGCCGCGCGCGAAGCCATCGCTCACACCAGGCTTGTCAAACTCGGCGAAGTACAGGTCGCGGCCCGGCGAATCGTCAACGCTGGCCGAGAGCAGCCACTCGGCGCCGTTCTCCGCCTGCTTGCCCCAGGTGACGCGGCCTTCACGGGTGTTTGGCGCATTGGAGCTGCCGGTGGATCCGCCCACCTGCACGCCGCCGATATCGCGCCCGCGTTTGGTGATGACGTTGATCACGCCAAACAACGCGTTCGACCCGTACGCCGCAGAACCCGCGCCGGGCACGTATTCCACGCGCTCGATCAGGTCGACGTTGAGCATCGATTCCGTGCCCACCGATGCCTGGTCAAAGATCGGGTCGTTGGTGCGGTAGCCGTCGATCAGCAGCAGCAGGCGGGTGTCGTAGTCGCCAGAGCGCAGGAAGCCGCGCGCGCCGAGCGTGGTGTAATTGCGGTCGTAGCTTGTGTAGAGCCCCGGCAGGCTGCGCAGGATGTCGGCCAGCGTGCGCCAGCCGTAGGCCTTGATATCGGCCGCAGTGATGACCGAAACGTTGGCGGGCGCTTCACTGGCCGTTTGCGCATACTTGGATGCGCCCGTCACCACCTGCACTTGCATGAGCTGCTCGATGGGCAATTCGGTCAGGTCAGCCGGCGTGCCCTGCGCGCGCGCCAAGGCAGAAAGCAACGCACCGAGCATCGCAAACATTTGCGCTTGCCACTTTCGCCCGAAATTCTGCCGCAACGGCTGTAGTAGCAACGCAATTGAAAACTTGGCTCGCGGCTGTTTCCGGCAGCCAAGCGCAAGCGCACGGGCAATGACAACGAAAGGCGACATCAGCAAGCCAAGCAGAGCCGATCACGTCTCTGAAGGACGTTCAGCGGGAATTCGATAGTTCTGCCTTAAAACGGAGGCCCGGCGCGATTCTTTACCCCTCCGTGGGCGGAGGCGGGACTCTAATACGGGGTGTGGCCCGGACTCAGCGTCGGCGTTTGCGCAAACGCTCGATGGCGGCCAGTTGCGCAACGGCTTCGGCCAGTTCGGCCTGCGCGCGGGCGTAGTCGAATTTGCTGTTGCTGTTCTGCATGTGCTCTTCTGCCGCCTTGCGCGCCTGCTGTGCCTTGGCCTCGTCCAGGTCGTGCGCACGGACGGCGGTGTCGGCCAGCACGATCACCTGTTCGGGTTGCACGTCGACAAAGCCGCCGGCCACAAAGAGGATCACCTCTTCGTCGTTCTCTTGCGTGACGCGCACGGTGCCGGGGCGCA
This sequence comes from uncultured Ralstonia sp., assembly GCA_963512445.1. GTDB lineage: Bacteria > Pseudomonadota > Gammaproteobacteria > Burkholderiales > Burkholderiaceae > Ralstonia. Next base: position 11,399 of record CAUPMS010000020.1, on the reverse strand, counting down.
TGCGCGTGAGCAGGCGTTCATGGCCGGGCAGGATGCCCAGTTCACCCTCGGTGCCGGGGATGACCACAAACTTGGCGTTGCCTTCGTACAGCCGTTCTTCTGCCGTGACGACATCGACCTTCAGCACCGGCATGGTGTCTCCTCTGTTACGCGCATAGGTTCACAAGGTAGCACGATGTGCGCCCGGCGCCCTCCTCGCAAAGCGCTTCCATTGAGCGCACACCGTGTTGACATGCGCGTGGCAATTGCCGCCGCACACGCATGCGGCCGTGGCTGACCGTAAGGTTTCACAGTATGTGCCGTCACAAACGCTGCCTAGACTGTGCGCCAGGCCTTCAGACAGACATATCAGGGAAACACAAGCATGCTGGGCGATCTATTGATGTCGTTCTTCGAGGTGGCACGCCAGGGCAGCGTCACGTCTGCCGCCAAGCGCCTGCGCCTGTCGCAGCCCACCGTGACCGGACGCATCCGCCAGTTGGAAGAGATGTACGGCGTGGAGCTGTTCCACCGCCGTGGCAGCCGGCTGGACCTGTCTGACCTGGGCGTAAACCTCATGCCCATCGTCGAGCGCCTTGCGCAGCAGGAATGCGACGTCGATTTCCTCCTGCGCAACGCCGGCGATTTGCGCACCGGCAACCTGCGCGTGGGCGCTACGGGCCCGTACTACATCCTGCCCAGCGTGGCGGCGTTTCGCGCGCGCCATCCGACCATCGAGATCACCATCGAGTTCGGCAACTCGCAGCAAATGCTCGAGGCGCTGTCGGAAGTGCGTATCGACCTAGCGGTCTCATCGCACGCTGTGGATGACGAACGCCTGCACCGCATTACCCTGGCGGAAGACACGATGGTGCTGGTCGTGCCGTTGGACCACGCGCTCGCACGGCGCCCGAACATCACGCTGGACGACGTTGCCGGCTGCCAGTTGCTGATGCGCGAGCCCGGCTCCGTCACGCGCCGCGTGACCGAAGACGCCTTTGCCGCATCCGGCATCGAGCCCGCCAGCACGAGCATCATCGGCAGCCGCGAAGCCATCTACGAAGCGATCAGCCTGGGGCTGGGCTGCAGCATCGTCCCCGCGCGCGAGGCACCGCGCCGGACCGACGTGCGCGTGCTGCCGTTTTCCGACAACGCACCGGCCATCCACGAGTACCTGTACTTCCTGAAGGAGCGCAAGGACGCCCGGCTCGTGCGCGCATTCCTTGACTGCCTCGATCCATTGCAGACGCAGGCGCCAAAGAAAAAGGCCGATGCGTTCATCGCCAAAGTTATGGCGATGGACACAACCGCGACGCGCTAGGGGCATAACCTCGCGGTTTTTCAACCGCCACTGCCTGTCTGCTGTATGCAATCGCTTGCCCTGTTCGACCTGGACCACACCCTGCTGCCCATTGACAGCGAATACGAATGGGGCCGCTTCCTGGTCGCCCAAGGGGCAGTGGATCGAAGCACCTTTGAACAGGCCAACGAGCGCTGGATGCGCGAGTACCGCGACGGCACGTTGGACTTTGGCCGCCACGCGCGCTTCTCGCTCGGCCTGCTGGCCCAGCACCCGCGCACGCGGCTCGACGCTTGGCGCGCCACGTTCCTGCGCGAAGTCATCACGCCAGTCATGCTGCCGCGCGCGCGGCAACTGGTCGACACGCACCTGCGCGACGGCGATCTCTGCTGCATCGTCACCGCCACGCACCGCTATCTGACCGAGCCAATCGCTGCGGCGTTCAACGTGCCGCATCTGCTGGCGCTGGAAGGCGAAACCATCAACGGCCGCAGCGATGGCGAGTTCACGGGCAAGCTGCAGGGCACCGCCACGTTTGGCGCGGGCAAGATCGTGCGCGTGACGGAATGGCTCGCGCAGCGCGGCTTGGCGTTGACGGACTTCTCGCGCACCGTGTTCTACAGCGATTCGCGCAACGATCTGCCGCTGCTCGAAGCCGTCTCGCACCCCATGGCTGTGAGCCCAGACACCACCTTGCGCGCCGTGGCCGAATCGCGCAGCTGGCCCATCATCGAACTCTTCGCTGCTTGAATACAAAACGCCCGCATGGCGCAAACCCTGCGGGCGTTTCGTTTTCTACCGAGTGAAGCCGCGTCAGGCAGCAACCGTTGTTGCGGGCAGGCTTGCCGGCGGCGTCCACTGCGGCAGCTCTGTGCCATCGACCAGCGCATCGACATGCCGATGTGCCAGTGCCGGGCCCACGCTCATGCCAATGCCGCTGTGCATCAGCGCGACGGTGGTGCGGCTATCGACGCGGGTGATCGAGAACGCGCCGCTGCCGGGCACGTGGCACTTGGCGCCGTACACGCCCTGCCAGCGCTCCAGCACACGCAGCTTGCTGCCGAAGGTGTCACGCGCCAGGTCCAGCATGATGTTGTCGACCGACTCGGCGTTGAACGGGCGGGCATCCTGGCCATAGTCGTGCGAATCGCCAACGATCCAGTCGCCGTATGGCGTGGGGCTTACCAGCAGGTGAATGCCGTGGCGTTGCAGTTCGGGGCGTTGATGTTCGATCTGCATGGCGAGCGCCTGGGCGGTCGGCAGGTCGGCAAACGCACCGTAATGCGTGCACGAGAGGCCCGTCAGCACCGCGTGCTCCAGGCGGAAGCCGTCTTCGGGGGTCACACGCAGCATCTGCAGGCGGCAGACCTGCGGTTGCAGCGCGCGAAGCTGGTCGGCGCACAGTGTCTGATAATCGTGGCCGCTGCAGACGATTACGCGCTGGGCATTACACACGCCGGCCGTGGTCTCCAGCCGGCCGCCCTCCACGTGGCGCACCAGCGTACCGAAATGAAAGCGCACGCCTTGCGTGGCAAGCCACGAAGCCAGTGCCGGAATGGCTTCACGCGAATAGAGCTGCAAATCATCAAAGCCCTGCAGCGCGGCGCGGTGGCGCATGAAACGGCCATCGTAGAGATCGGCCAGATCGGCGCTGCGCAGCAGGCGCACGTTGTAGCCAAAGGCCGTTGCGCGCGTGGACATGAACTCGTCCAGCACGGCCTCTTCTGCGGCATTGCGGGCAAACAGCAGCGCGCCCTTGGCGCGCGCAAAGATGCCAGCCTTGTCAGCCCAGTCCAGATACAAGGCGCGGCTTTCGCGCGCGAGGTCAAGCATGATGCCGGGCGGCTGGCCGGTCACCAGCATCTGCCCAAAATTGCGAATGGACGCACCAACGGCAATGTCACTACGTTCGAACACCGTCACACGCAGGCCGCGTTTGACGGCAGCCGCTGCGTGCGCCAAGCCCAAAATGCCAGCCCCGACGATAGCGACGTCGGTGCTGGCATCCAGGCTCCCTTGAACCACAGGAATCCGGGGAGCTTCAATCACTTACTTCTTCTCCGACTTGCCGTCGTAACGCTTCGTCCACTCGGCGAGGATGCGGTCACGGTTGGCGCTGGCCCACGCGAAGTCGTTTTTGATCAGGTGCTTCTCGTAGTCGGCCGGCAGCAGCGGGTCGGGCTTGGAGAAGCCCGGCGTGGCGACCACGGCAAAGTTCTTCTCATACAACGCCATGGCAGCGGGGCTTGCCGAGAAGTCAGCCAGCTTCTTGGCGGCGTCCAGGTTTTTGGTGCCCTTCATGATGCCAGTGGCTTCCACGTCCCAGCCAAGGCCTTCCGACGGCAGCACGATGTCGATCGGTGCGCCTTCCTTCTTCGACTTCACAGCGCGGTATTCAAACGCGATGCCAATCGGGAATTCACCCGACGCGGCCATCTTGCAGGGCTTCGAACCCGAGTGCGTGTACTGGCCGATGTTCTGGTGCAGGGCGTCCATGTAAGCCCAGCCCTTCTGCTCGCCCAGCATCTGCAGCCATGCGCTCACGTCCAGGTAGCCCGTGCCCGACGATGCCGGATTCGGCATGACGATCTTGCCGGCGTACACAGGCTTGGTCAGATCTGCCCACGAGGTCGGCTTCGGCAGGTGCTGCTTTTCGGCTTCGACCGTGTTGAAGCAGATGGCGGCGCCCCAGGCGTCCATGCCGACCCATGCCGGCGGGTTGGCCTTATCACGGTAGGTAGCGCCGATCTTCGACAGGTCGGTCGGCGCGTACGGCGTCAGCATGCCTTCCTTGTCCAGGATGGCCAGGCTCGATGCGGCCAGGCCCCACACCACGTCGGCGCGCGGGTTGGCCTTCTCGGCCAGCAGCTTGGCGGTGACAACGCCGGTGGAGTCGCGTACCCACTTGATTTCGATGTCCGGATTGGCCTTCTCGAAGGCGTCCTGATATGCCTTCACTTGGTCAGCTTCCAGCGCCGTGTACACGGTCAGCGTGGTCTTGGCAAAAGCCGACGTGGCAAACGCCATCGTGGCCGAAGTGACAGCGGCAGCCAGCAGGGAAAGACGTGCGGTCATGGTTTCCTCGGTATGGTGTGATGCAGGGGAAAAAGACAACAAACAGGACAACAAACTCAGATGCACTGCGGGCGTTCACCGCGCGCCAGGCGGCGGTTGATGTCGGCCACAACCTCAGGCAGATCGGCAATCGTGTCGATCTCGTAATGCGGGCGGCACGCTGCAAAACCGGCCGAAATGGCCACGCGATGACGCGCACGTTCATCCGCAGACAGCGCGGTGTATTGCTCATATGGCAGGCCCAGCGCGTTGCCCGACATCAGCAGCGCAACGGTCCACATGCCGGCGCGGCGGCCCTCTTCGATACCGGGCACGGTGTCGTCCACCTTCACGCACGCAGCCACATCGCCAATGGCGAGATCCACCACGCAGCGCAGTGCCTGCGCAGGCCACGGACGGGCGCGCGGCACCTCATCGCACGCAACGACGCAATCGGGCGTGTAGCCGGCCTTGGCGGCTAGATCGGCCACGCGGTCCATCACCACGCGCGGGTAGCCCGAGCACGTGCCGATCTTCAAGCCCGCTTCGCGCAGCGCGGCGATGGTGTCCAGCGCGCCCGGAATCATTGCCGAATGCGCGCCAACCTTTTCAATCTGCAACGGCATGAAGCGGTTGTAGATGGCAGTGACGTCGTCATCGTTGGGCATGCGGCCGTGCGCGAGCGAGAAGCGCGCCGCAATCGCGCCGTCGTTGCACAGCGTGCGGATGTGATCCCACTTGCCAAGGCCCATCGGGCCACGCGCTTCGTCCAGCGTGATGGCCACGCCAAACTCGCCAAACGCTTCTACGAAGATCTGCGTGGGGGCAAACGAGCCGAAATCGACCACGGTGCCGGCCCAGTCGAGCACGGCGGCTTCCAGGCGCAGCGGCGCGCTGCCGGGGTTGAGGCGGTCTGCGCCAGGCTGGCGCGCCGTGATTGGGGAGGAGTCACCCATGTTCATGCTTCCTTGATTGAGACAGATGCGTGCGACAAGTTCTTGGCTACAAATTCAGTGCGCCGCCGTGCGCCAGGCCTGCGTGCGGCGCACGATGCCGCGCGTGGCCAGCTCCAGCAGCAGCGATACAACGATCGACGTGACGAGAATGAGCGTGGACATGGCCGCGGCAGGGCCGATGTCGCCGGCGTCATCCATGTTCAACACAGCTACGGAGGCCAGAACGGTGTCGGGGCTGTAGAGGAAGATCACCGCAGACACGGTGGTCATGGCCGACACAAACAGATAGCGTGCGCACGACAGCACGGCCGGCACGCACATCGGCAGCGTCACGCGCCAGTATGTGCGCAGTGCCGATACCTTGAGCGAGGCCGCTACCGCCTCGAACACCGGATCAAGCTGCCCCAGCGACGCCACCGACGTGAGGTGCGCGGCGGTGGCGCAATGCATGATCGTGCAGAGCACCATCAACGTCATGCCGCCATACAGGCCATTGAGCGGATTGGCCGGGTGGTTGAAGAAGAACACGTAGCCCAGACCCAGCACGAGGCCCGGCACCGCCATCGGCAGCAGTACGGCAAAGCGGATGGCGGCGTGCAGCCACGCAACCGCGCGCGTCTTTTCGACCAGCCATGCGCCGGTGAAGATCAGCGCGGTGCCAAACACGGTGGTCAGCGCGGCAAGCTTCAGACTGTTGCGATACGCCAGCCAGCCGCCGCCGTCCATGTTGTCGAAGTCGTAGTTGCGCAGCGACAGCTCAAGGTTGTACGGCCACAGCTTGACCAGCGATGCCCCCACCGCCGTGGCAAGCATCAGCAGAATGCCGCCAGCCACCACGGCACTCAGCAACAGGAAGAGCCCATCGCGCACGCGATCCGGCTGCGGGTGATACGGCTGCGCGCGGCTGGCCAGCGCAGCATGCTGGCGGCGCTGCACGAGGCGCTCCACGGCAAACGTCAGCAACGCGGGCAGCAGGAGCATCAGGCCAATCACGGCGCCGCGTGCAAACTGCTGTTGGCCCACCACCGCCTTGTAGGCCTCTACGGCCAGCACCTGGTAGCTGCCGCCCACCACGGTCGGTACGCCAAAGTCGGTGGCCACCAACGTAAAGACCAGCGCGAAGGCACCGAACAGGCCGTAGCGTGCGCCTGGCAGCGTGACCGTGCGGAACGTGCGCCATGGGTTTGCGCCCATTGCACGTGCGGCGTCATACAGGCGGCCGTCTGCCAGCGTGAGCGTGGCAAGCAGCAGCATCAGCGCATAAGGGAAGGTGTAGAACACCTCGCCCAGCACGATGCCCCAGAAGCCGTAGATGTTGGTGCCGTTCATCCATGCCTTGAACAGGCCCTGGTTGCCAAACAGGTAGACCAGCGCAATGCCCGGCAGCAGCGAGGGCGCAAACAGCGGCAGCATCGCCAGCGTGCGCATCGTGCTGCGCAACGGCATGCGCGTGCGTTGCACCGCGTAGGCCAAGGCAAACGCAAGCGGTACCACGATGGCGGCCACCGCGCCGGACACGGCCAGCGTGCGGCCCACCATGGCGAGAAAATTGGGCGCCTGCACCACGTGCGCGACCAGCGCCAGGCCGTGCTCGTCCGTGCTGCGCGCGCTGGCGACCAGGCCCGTGGCCTGCAACAGCATCATCGCCGTGGGCAACAGCAGGCCGATGGTCAGCAACAGCAGCCAGCCGAGCTTCATGCCGGTCAGCACCGGTGCATCGGTACGCCAGAACGGTGTGCCTGCTGTGCGAGCCGGTTCGCGGGTGGAATCAGATCGGGTGGCCGCAACCACATTGGCCTCAGGGGGCAGCATCGACATGGTGGTCTCAGGCATACACACGCAGGCCGTCGCGCTCGAGCGCGATCCACAGCTTGCTGTCACCCAGGCCAGTGCGGCCGGCTTGCAGCGCGCTCGACGCCACTTCAGCCACCAGGGGAGCATCGGCCAAACCGTCGATCGACAGCGTCACGCGCGTGCGGCTGCCCAGGTAAATCTGGTCGACCACGCGGGCGAGATGGCGGTTGGGGGCATCATCGTCGGGGTGCAGCGTGACGGCTTCGGGGCGGCAGAACAGGCGGCCCTGAGTCGACGCTGACTCGGAAAAACCATCGGCGAACGCCGGATCAAGCAGCAGCGGCTGGCCGGCCAGCGTGGGCGTGCCATCTTCCGCGCGTTCCAGCGGCAGCCAGTTGGCTTGCCCGACAAACCCGGCGACAAACCCGGTGGCCGGGCGCGAATAGATCTCCGCGGGCGAGCCCGTCTGCTCGATGCGGCCGTTGGACATGACGGCGATGCGGTCCGCCATCGCCATCGCCTCGTCCTGGTCGTGCGTGACCATCAGCGTGGTCACGTTCAGCTTGCGCTGCAGGCGGCGCAGCTCGACGCGCAGGTGTTCGCGCACCTGGGCGTCCAGTGCCGACATCGGCTCATCCAGCAGCAACAGCGACGGTGCAGGTGCCAGCGCGCGGGCCAGCGCCACACGCTGCTGCTGGCCGCCGGACAACTGCGACGGGTACTTCGCCTCGCTGCCAGTCAGGCCGACCAGCGCGAGCATCTCTGACACCCGCTCCTGCATGCGCGCACGGTTGCCGTTGCTGGTATCCAGCCCGTAGGCAACGTTCTGCGCAACCGTCAGGTTGGGAAACAGCGCGTACGACTGGAAGACGATGCCGTAGTCACGCTCGCGCGGCGGCAGGTTGGAAATATCGCGGCTGCCGGCAACAATCTGGCCGCCGTCTTGCGCCTCCAGCCCGGCAATGATGCGCAGCAAGGTCGTCTTGCCGCAGCCCGACGGGCCCAGCAGACAGACAAATTCGCCCTGCGCCACATCCAGCGACACCCCTTCGAGCGCCGTAAACGCGCCAAAGCGGCGCGAGACTTGCCGCACGGACAGGAACGGCGTGGCGGAACCCGAAGTCGGGTTGGTAACAGGCTGGGGTATGGGCACGGGGGCGCGGGCAGTAGCAAAAACGGTCGCCACTGTAGCCAGCCGACATGTACCCCATGTGGCAGTTACCCCAAAAACGCCAATGCGCGCATTTCCGGATTTTGGTTCGGTCTATGACGAAACCGGCCGGACTTCGCTCAGGAAGGCGGCAATCAGCCGTGCCTCACGTCGATCCTGCAGGCAGTACAGGTATTCGCTCAGCTCCGGCACGCCACCGTCGACGCCCTCGAACGGCAGTACGCGCAGATCGGCATGGCTAGGCACTTCCTGGCGGGCGATCACGCTCACGCCCAGGTTGCGCGTGATGGCCTCGCGGATGGACTCTCGGCTGCCGATTTCCACCGTGGACGCCGGCGTCACGCCTGCATGGGCCATCATCGTTTCTGTCATTGCGCGGGTGGTCGAGCCCACTTCGCGCACCAGCAACCGGCATTGCGACAGTGCGGACACGGGCACGCTCGTCTGCGCGGCCAGCGCGTGGCTGCGGTGCACCACCAGCACCAGCGGATCACGCGCCAGTTCTATGCGCAGAAAGCGTGCATCATCCACCCGCTGCGACGACGATGCCACGTCCACCCGATACTCCTGCAACGCTTCGAGCATCTGCACCGAGTTGCCCGCTTCGATACTCACGTCGATGCCGGGGTGGCTCTTACAGAAGCGATCAACGATGTCGAGCACGTAGTACGGCGCCGTCGCGCCGATGCGCAGGTGGCCCGAGCCCATGTCACCAGAGTTGCGCAGAAAGAAATCGATCTCGGTTTCCTGGCGTACGAGCTGGTCGACCAGCGGCATCAGCCGCACACCTGCGTCTGACAGGGCCAGCCGGCGGCCGCCCCGGTAGAACAACTCCACGCCATAAGCCTCTTCCAGGGCGCGTATCTGTGAAGTCACGGTCGGCTGCGACAGGCCGAGCTGCTTGGCGGCCAGCGTGATGCTGCCCAGGCGAGCAACCATGAAGAACGATTTGAGCTGCGCAACGAGCATCGGCGGGTGACGTATTGAGCGCCCCTCCGACATGAGAAAGGCGCTGTGAATGCGCTGGAAACAAGAAAGCGACCCATTCTAGCGGACCGGCCCGTCGCTAAAGTGGCGCCGGGCGCCCTCCTCCGTTTTCTGTTTCTACATCCCCGGGCTACGACTTTTTCAACCTTTTCGACAATGCAAACGCTGCGCACCCCCACATTGGGGGGAATTGAGGGCTGTGAGACCGTTATTTCCACGAATCGAATCCGCCACGTCACCTTGAGAATCCGTTCGCATGTTGCGCCTGCGGGCAGTCACGAGCCGCCCTGGCGCAGGCATTCGGTACTTGCGGATTTGGAGAGAAGTGGATGGAACGCAGCAGCAACAACGTGCGCAGCACGAAGCAATGGACCATCGCGATGATGGTGGCAGCAGCAGGCGCCCTGGCCGCATGCGGCGGGGGCGGCGGGGGCGGTAGCTCGGGGGCCACCCCGGCGGCCACGCAAAGCTCGTCCGCCAATATCACAGTGGCACCGGCGTGCAGCGGGTCGAACTGCGGTGCGCTGGGCAATACGTATGCCGGCTCCGGCGTGGGCGTGTGGCAAGCCACCAATACGGGCGGCTCGGCCGGCTCGGCTCCGGTGTCGATCGCGGGGCTCACGGGCCAGAGCGTGACGCTCATCTACACGAACCAGAGCGCAGCGGCGCAGCCAATGCCGTCTGTCTCGCTCTCGGGCCTGGGGCCGCTGAACGCCACCGGCACGCCAATCCCCAAGAGCGCTGCAGACGTGGCCGGCAATGATGCCAACGCCGCGTTCGACCGCCAGCTCTCCGACTTCAACGCCCACGCGCTGGACGGCTATGCCACCGGTGCTGGCCCGCTCAAGACGCAGGGCGCGTCCAACAATACGGCGCTCCGTCCGCAGTCGGTGTCCAGCGTCGGCACCCAGCGCACGTGGAACCATCAGCAACCGGACGGCACCGCCACCGTGCGCACCGCCACGCTGCGCCAGCAGGCCACGGCCACCGATGGCCGCATCGTCAATCTGTGGGTGGAAAACAGCGAATACGGCACCAGCAAGATCACCGACGGCATCATCAACACGCTCATCACCAAGTTTGCTTCGGGCACGCAGTCGGTCTATACGCTGGCCACTTCGCTGGTCGGCCAGCCGTGGGGCAGCTACTCCAGCTCGGCCAGCCTGATCGATCCGAGCCAGGCACTCGACATCGTGGTACTGAACATCCAGCCCGATGGCCAGCCCTATGGCCGCGTCGGCTACTTCTGGGCGCGCAACAACTTCACCACCAGCTCGCAGCCGCTGTCGAATCAGTCGCTGTCGCTTTATGTGGATTCGGAAACCATCTACCTGGGTGGCACCAACGGGCTGAACACCGTCATCTCCACGCTCGGCCACGAGTTCACGCACATGGCCAACTTCTACCAGCGCGGTGTGCTGCACGGCTCGCAGACCATGTATGGCACGTGGCTGGAAGAAATGACGGCGATGACGATGGAAGACGTGCTCTCCAGCCAGATCGACCCGAGCTTCAACAACGTGCGCGACAGCCGCTTCCCGGCCTGGCTGCAAAGCGCGTACGACTGCTCGCTGACGGCGTTCGATCCGTCGCTGTCGTCGTCGTGCCCGGGGTATCCGATCTCGGGCAGCCTGGGCGGCTTCCTGCTGCGCCAGTACGGCATTGCGTACTACGCCAACCTGCTGCAGAACTTCTCGTCGACGGATTCGGCCACGGTGCTGAGCGGCGCCATCCAGGCCGGCGGCGGTGCCGGCCTGGGCGACGCGCTTGGCCGCTGGGGCACGGCGGTGGCGCTGCTGCCGGTGCCGGGGAGCCCTTCGGGCTTTGCGTATCCGGCACGCTCGGACGGCGGCTTCTCCATCCCCGCGCTGAACGGACCGAACTACAGCAGCCAGCGCACCATGCCCACTTCGGTACCGGCCACGCTGCAGGGCTTCGGCCAGTTCCCCATCGCACGTGGCACGAAAGCGGGCACGTATAGCGAGACCATCACGGTACCGGCGTACTCAACGGTGTCGATCATCATCCACTGACGCCGTGTGGCTGAGGGAGGCCGCTCCCTTAGCCCATCACCTGCCCGCTCAGCCTGCGCACCGCCGCAGGAAAAAAAAGGTTCTTCGGAGAATTCCGTGGGCCTGAATTGCCACATTCCGTATGC
>CAUPMS010000019.1:0-84983 GCA_963512445.1 uncultured Ralstonia sp. | reverse complement strand
TGAAAGGCCCGCGCAACAAAACCCCCGACATACTAAGTTTGTGATAACAATCTGTCAGGGATTTTTTCTAATGTCGTACTTGGGATGAATTCAAATGTCGCACCCCTAAACCCACCCAGGCATGCTGGCGGTTTGATGTTCACCGATGGCGATACCGCTGCGCGGCATGCCGAATCTCCTTGCAGAACTCGGCACAGGCATGCGTCATCAGATCGGCTGACCGGTAGACCATGTAGACGCTGAAGTCCGGTAGTTCGTCTTCCATCGGCAGGATTTCCAGCGCGCCCGGAATCGTGCGCAGCGGCCCCAGCGTGTTGGCGAAGACGAAGTTCGACCACATGCTCACCAAGTCTGTCTTCGTGGCTAACTGCAGGCCGAGCAGGTTCGACCCGCTTTGCACGATACGGCGCGGGATCTCCAGCCGGTGCAGGCGCATCAGGCTCGCCATCGGGCTGCCAGGATCATCGAGTGGGTCCAGCACCAGCCAGTCGGCATCCAGCAGCGCGCGCAGCTTGCGCGTTTTTCTCAGCGGATGACCGGGGCGCACTGCCAGGCGCATCGGCACGGAGAACAACGGCTCCCACTGAAAGCTGCTCGTGCCGGGCCCGCTGTTGGTGGAGATCAGCCCCAGATCGATGCGGCCTTCGCGCAGGCCTTCCAGAATCGGCTGCGAGCGCTGCTCGAAGCCGCGCAACGCCACGTTGGGAAAGCCCATGCGAAAGGCTGCCATGGCATCGGGCAATGGCCCGCTGGAGGCCACGGCGGTAAAGCCGATGTTGAGTTCGGCTTCTGCATGCCCGCGGATGGATTCGATGTCTTCCAGCGCATGACGCAATTCCTGCTCGACCACGCTGGCGCGTTTGACCAGCGCCATCCCATACGCCGTCAGGCTCACGCCGCGCACCGAACGCGACAGCAGCGTGACGCCAAGTTCCCGCTCCAGTTCGGCAATCGCCTTGGATAACGCGGGCTGCGAGATATGCAACCCACGCGACGCCTCATGAATGCTGCCGTGCTGTGCCACGGCCAGCAGGATGCGCAACTGGTGCAGCTTCACCTGGCTTCTCCCTTCCTTGTTGCACACGGTTTTGTGTGCGTGCCACCGCACGCTTTCACGGGCTTTCCCTGATAGCGGATCTATGTCAGTTATGACGGTGATTCTATTTGGTTATCGGGATGAATATTTGCGATTTTTTCCGCGCGCGCGTTCCCGGAATACTTCATCGCCAAGGACTCATAGAAGCCCTTCCCCAACATCGTGGACGGAGACCCCCATGAACGACGCCACCCTGCAGACGACGGCCCTGCCCGCTTCGGCCGTTGCTGCACCCAAGCCCACCAGTCAGGCGCGATTGATTGCCGCGTGCTCGATCGGCAATGCGCTGGAGATGTACGACTTCACGGTCTACAGCTTCTTTGCGCTGATGATCGGCAAACTGTTTTTTCCGTCTGACAGCGCCTATGGCTCGCTGCTGCTGGCCGTGGCGACGTTCGGTATCGGCTTTGTGATGCGCCCGCTGGGCGGCTTCGTCATCGGCAACTACGCTGATCGCCACGGACGCAAGGCCGCGATGACGCTGACGATCGGCCTGATGGTGATCGGCACGCTGTGCCTGGCAGTCGCGCCCACCTACGCCACCGCAGGCCTGTTCGGCCCGCTGGTCATTCTGGCCGGGCGGTTGCTGCAGGGTTTCTCGCTGGGTGGCGAGATTGGTGCATCGACTGCCATGCTGATGGAGTCCGGTGGCATCAAGGGGCGCGGTTTTCGTGTGAGTTGGCAACTGGGCAGCCAGGGCATTGCGGCCCTGTGCGGCGCGCTGACTGCCGCCATCCTGTACGGCAGCCTGTCGCCCGAAGCGCTGCAGAGCTGGGGCTGGCGCGTGCCGTTTTTCCTGGGCTTGCTGATCGCGCCGGTGGGCCTCTACATCCGCTCGCATCTGGACGAAACCCACACTGCCGAAACGCATGCGCCAAGCCCGCTTGGCACCTTGTTCCGCGATCACGGCGGGCTGGTCGTCAAGGGCGTGCTCACCATCATCGGCGGCACGGTAGGCACGTATCTGGTGATCTATTTCATGCCGACCTACATGATCCGCGAGCTGCATCTGCCGGCGTCGCTGTCGCTGCTCGCCGGTTGCGTGACGGGGTTGACGAGCTTTGGCGCGTCGCTGCTTTCGGGCTGGCTGGCTGATCGCCTGCCGCGCCGCAAGCCGCTGGTGGTGGGCGCGACGCTGGTGACCGTGGTGCTGCTCTATCCGGCCTTCTGGCTGATGACGCATTACCCGAGCGTGCCGCTGGTGCTGGCGCTGTCGGCGCTGCTCACTGGCACGCTGTACCTGGGCACCACGCCCATGCTGCTCATGATGATGGAGCTGCTGCCCACCAAGGTGCGCGCCAGCGGCCTGTCGGTCATCTACGCGATTGGCGTCACGGTGTTTGGCGGTTCGTGCCAGTTTGTTGTGACGTGGCTGCTGGCCCGCACGGGCAATCCGCTCTCCCCTGCCTTTTACATGATGGCGTGCAGCGCCGTCACGCTGCTGACCGTGCTGAGCCTGCGCGAAGCGCGCGAAACCCGCTGACCCCCTTTTGTTTCCCCCAGGAACCCCGACATGACCAAAGCGCCGACGCTCACGCCCTTCCAATTGCTGCCGCATCTGCTGCCGCCTGTCCACATCGACGCAGAAACGTTCGTCAATATCCGCCGCCAGATTCACGCGCAACCCGAGCTCGGTTTCGAGGTGGGCGCCACGAGCACATTGGTTGCGGATCTGCTCAAAAGCTGGGGCTACGAAGTCCACACCGGCATCGGCAAGAGCGGCGTTGTCGGCCAGTTGAAGTTGGGCAACGGCACGCGCCGGCTCGGCATTCGCGCAGACATGGACGCACTGCCCATCGTTGAAGCGACCGGCCTGCCTTACGCCAGCCGCAACCACGGCAAGATGCACGCGTGCGGGCACGATGGGCACACCGCCATTCTGTTGGCCGCCGCCAAGGCCTTGGCCGAGAGCCGTAACTTTGACGGCACGCTCAACCTCATCTTTCAGCCCGATGAGGAGAACCTCTGCGGTGCGCGCGCCATGATCGAAGACGGGCTGTTCGAGCGGTTTCCCTGCGATGCGGTCTATGCCTTGCACAACATGCCAGGCGTGCCGGCCGGCAGCTTCCGCGTATTGCCTGGGCCAGTTAGTTTGTCCTCCGACGTGGCGGATGTGACGATCAAGGGCGTAGGTGGGCACGGCGCGATGCCGCATCGTGCAAGCGATCCGATTGTCGCGTCTGCGGCCATCGTGACTGCGCTGCAGACCGTGGTGGCCCGCAACGTTGCACCCGATGATACGGCGGTGGTGTCGGTCGGTTTCATCCGTGGTGGCGCCACGCACAACGTGATTCCCGAGTCGGTGACGATTGGCCTGAATGTGCGTGCGGCGCGGCCGGAAACGCGCGCGCTGGTGGAGATGCGCATTCGCGAGATCGTCAGCCTGACCGCGCAGGCCCATGGCGTTGAGGCGCAGATCGACTATCGCCAATTGACGCCACCCATGGTCAATACCGAGGCCGAGACGCAGTTGGCGCAGCGAGTCTGCACCGAACTGGTGGGCGCAGACAACGTCGTCACGCAGGCGCCCAAGGGGCTCAACGGCAGCGAAGACTTCGCCTGGATGCTCAACGAGGTACCGGGCTGCTACCTGATTCTTGGCAACGGCGAAGGCGAGTTCGGCGGGTGCATGGTCCACAACCCCGGCTACGACTTCAACGACCAGGTGCTGCCGTTGGGCGCCGCTGCCTGGGTGCGTCTGACGCAGACTTACCTGAGCGCGTGAAGTGAACGTTGAGTCAAGCCATGCAAACGAACCTTAGCCACGCAGCAACCCCTGCGGTTGCCAACGAAGAGATCGTGCAATGGAGCGCGATCGAGCTATCCCGGCGCATCCACGCGCGCGACGTGTCGTGCGTGGAGGTCATGGAAGCGTTTCTCGCGCAGATCGACCGCCACAACCCTGCGGTGAACGCTGTCGTGGCGCGCATCGATGCGGAATCGGCCATCGACCAGGCGCGCGAGCGTGACGTAGTGCTGTCGCAAGGCTTGTCCGGCGGCTGGATGCATGGCTTTCCGCAAGCGCCCAAAGACCTGGCCGCCGCCGCTGGCATGGTGACGGCGATGGGCAGCCTCGCGCTGGCGCGCAACGTGCCCACGCACGACAGCATCGTCGTCGAGCGCATCCGCCGCCAGGGCACGGTGCTGATCGGCAAGACCAACACGCCGGAGTTCGGCCTGGGTTCGCACACCTACAACCGCGTGTACGGCATCACACGCAACGCCTGGAACCCCGAACGCTCGGCCGGCGGCAGCAGCGGTGGCACGGCCGCCGCGCTGGCGCTGAACATGCTACCCGTGGCCGACGGCAGCGACATGATGGGCTCGCTGCGCAACCCGGCGGCCTGGAACAACATCTACGGCCTGCGCCCAAGCCTCGGGCGTGTGCCCTACGGCCCCACCGGCGACGTGTTCTTCCAGCAACTGGGCACCGAAGGCCCGATGGCGCGCACCCCGCAAGACCTCGCCTGGTTGCTTGCCACGCAGGCCGGTTACGACCCGCGTGCGCCCCTTTCATTGAGTGACGATCCGTCGTGCTTCGCGCAGCCGCTGCAGCGTGATTTCCGGCAGGCACGCATCGGTTGGCTGGGCGATTTTGGCGGCTATCTTGCCGTCGATTCCGAAGTGCTGGCCATCAACGAGCAAGCGCTCGACACGTTCGAAACGCTGGGCTGCCATGTCGAGACCGTACGGCCCTTCTTCGCAATGGACGCGTTGTGGGAATGCTGGTGCACGCTGCGTGCGCTTGGCGTGTCCGGCAACCTTGGGCTGCTATACGCCAACGCCACCACGCGGGCGTTGCTCAAGCCCGAAGCCATCTGGGAAATCGAGCACGGCCGCAGCCGCACCGCCATCGACATCAACCGCGCCATCGCCACGCGTGCGAGCTGGTACCAGGCGCTGCTGGGGCAGTTTGCGCACTACGATTTCCTCGTCCTGCCCTGCACGCAGATCGCACCCTTCCCCGCAGAAGAACACTGGCCCAAGACCGTTGCCGGCCGCGCGATGGACACGTATCACCGCTGGATGGAAGTCGTGATCGGCGCAACGCTGGCGGGTGTGCCGGCTGCGAGTCTGCCATCGGGCTTCACCGCCGATGGCCTGCCGCTAGGCCTGCAGGTGATGGCCGCGCCCCGCTCGGAATTTGCGCTGTTGCAGCTTGCGGCTGCGTGGCACGAAGCCTCGGTGTCTGCACGCAAAGCATCACCGCTGCTGGGCTGATCTACTCTGCGGCTTGCAGATCCGCAATCACGGCAGCCAGAAACCGCGCCGCCTCACCACCCGTCGCGACGCGGTGGTCAAACGTCAGGCTCAACGGCAACACGCGGTGGACTGCGGGCACGCCGTTGGCCGCAACCACTTGTTCGTGGATGCGGCCCGCGCCCAGGATGGCCACCGTGGGCGGCACCACAATCGGCGCGGCATACTTGCCCGCGATCATGCCGAAGTTCGACAACGTGATCGTGTTGCCGCGCAACTCCTCAGGCGGAATCCTGCGGGCCTTGATGTCGGCGCGCATGCGTTCCAGGCCAGCGCGCAAATCGGCGGCATCGCGGTGGGCGACGTTGCGCAGCACGGGCACGAACAGGCCATCCGGCAAATCCACGGCGATGCCCAGGTCGATCTTCTCCACCACGTGACGACGCCCGGCGTTGCCGTCGAACCAGGCGTTGAGCCCAGGCTCTGCGCGGCAGCCGGCAACGAGTGCGCGGATGAGCCGGATGGTGACATCCGTGCCCGGTTTCCAGGCGTGAATATCGGCGTCGTCAATGACGGTGGCGGCGGCCACTTCGTTCTGCGCACGCGCCATGTTCTGCGCCATGGCCCGACGCACGCCGCGTAGCACCTCGGGCGGGCCAAGTTCGGCAAACGTCTTGGCGGCGCGCTCGACATCGGCGGCGGTGATCACGCCGTCCGCCCCCGATGGCGTGACCATCGACAGATCTACATCAAGCTTGCGTGCCAGAGCGCGAACCGCCGGCATGGCCTTGATGCCGCCCGCTGCGGCGCGGGCACCCACCGCGGCTGGCGCCTCCTGCACGACATGCTGGCCGGCCGGCATCTGGCCGACCACGGTGCCCGCATCGGCATCTTCGCCACCGGCGCCCTCGAATGCCGCCAGCGGCGCGCCAATGTGCACGATGTCCCCCGGCTGGCCGAACAGCTTGGCGATACGCCCTGATTGCGGCGATGGAATCTCCACAATCGCCTTGGCGGTTTCAACGGAGACGAGCGGTTGATCGGCGGCGATCGTGTCACCGGCCTGCACGTGCCATTGCACGATCTCCGCTTCCTGCAACCCTTCGCCGAGGTCCGGCAGTTTGAAGACAATCATCGCTCAGCCGCCCTCCATCGTTTTTCTGACCGCTGCGACGATGCGCTCCACGCTCGGCAGGGTGTGATGCTCCAGCCGGGGTAGCGGCATGACCACGTCGTAGCCGGTTACGCGCTGCACCGGCGCCAGCAACGCGTACAGCCCATGCTCGGCAATGTTGGCCGCGATTTCCGCGCCAAAGCCCGACGTGCGCGCGGCCTCGTGCACGATCACGCAGCGGCCGGTCTTGGCCACCGACGCCAGGATCGACTCCATATCGAGCGGCTTGAGCGTCGCCACGTCGATCACCTCGGCGGCGATGCCGTCTTCGGCAAGGCGATCCGCAGCGGCGAGCGTTTCCTGCAACGCGCCGCCCCAGCTCACCAGCGTGACGTCGGTGCCGTCGCGCAGCAGAAAGCAGGTGTCCAGCGGCAGCGCCTGACCATCGTCTTCCACTGGTTGGCGAAATACGCGATAGAGCTTGGTCGGCTCAAAGAACATCACCGGATCGGGGTCGCGGATGGCCGCCAGCAGCAGCCCATACGCGCGGGCCGGCGACGACGGCACCACCACGCGCAACCCCGGGATATGCGTGAACAGCGCTTCCGGGCTTTCCGAGTGATGCTCCGGCGCGTGGATGCCGCCACCGCTGGGCGAGCGGATTACCAGCGGACACGACAGCCGCCCACGTGTGCGGTTTCGCAGTCGCGCCGCATGGTTGAGCACGTGATCGAGGGCCGGATAGATGAAGCCGCTGAACTGGATTTCGACCACCGGTTTCAGCCCCATGGCCGCCATGCCGATGGCGGTACCGGCCAATGCGGATTCCGCCAACGGGCTGTCGATCACGCGCTGCGGGCCAAAGCGTGTCTGCAGGCCCACCGTGGCGCGAAACACGCCACCATTCACGCCAATGTCTTCGCCCATCAGCACCACGGACGGGTCGTGTTCCAGCGCGTGGGCCAGCGCCATGTTGACGGCTTCAACGAGGTTGACGTCAGCCATGGCTCGCCCCGTCTGACGCAAACGCGAGCGCCATCGCACGCTGCCATTCAAGCGCACTCGGCAACGTCGCATACAGGTGATCGAACATCGCCGATGGCTCGGGATGCTCAACGGCCTGATACGCGGCCACTGCCTCTTCCACCTGCGCGTAGCACGCGCGGCCGAGTTGATCTTCCTGTGCCTTGTCCCAAGCGTTGATGCTGGTCAGGTAGTTGCGTAACCGCAGAATCGGTTCGGCTTGCCAGGCCTGTTTGACGATGTCGGAATCGCGGTAGCGCGTGGCGTCATCGGCGGTGGTGTGGTCGCCCAGGCGGTACGTCACGGCTTCAATGAGCGTGGGGCCGCCCCCTGCTCTTGCTCGGTCGATGGCATCCTGCGCGGCCTGGCGCACGGCAATGACATCGTTGCCATCGACCTGCAAGCCAGCGATGCCTGCGGCGATAGCCTTTTGCGCCAGCGTCTGTGCGGCAGTCTGGCGGCTGCGCGGCACCGAGATCGCCCACTGGTTGTTGTTGATGACAATGACCAGCGGCGCGTTCCACACGCCCGCGAAGTTCATGCCTTCATAAAAATCACCGCGCGATGTGCCACCGTCGCCCAGGATGCAGACGGCCACACGGGCTTCGCCGCGCAACTGGAACGCATAGGCCGCGCCCGCCGCGTGGCAGACCTGGGTGCCAATCGGCACGCAGTTCGGAAAATCTTCGGGGACTGCGCTGAACTGGCTGCCGCGCTCGTCACCGCCCCAGTACAGCAGGCTCTCGGCCATGGTGACGCCGCGCAGCAATTGCGCAGCGTGGTCGCGATAGGACGGGAACAGCACGTCTTCGGGGCGCATGGCGCTGGCCAGCCCCACACCAATGGCTTCTTGCCCGACGGACGATGCGAATGTGCCGAGCTTGCCCGTGCGCTGCAGCGCAACCGCCTTGGCGTCAAACGCGCGTGTGAGCACCATGGCGCGATACAGCGCAATCAGCGCCTGCGCATCCTGCGCAAATACCGGCAACGGCTGAACCGGCTTGCCCTCGCGGTCCAGATATTGCAGGAAATCGATCTGAAAGCTGCCGACTGTGGCCATGGCTGCAGCCCCCTCGTCTTCTTGTGGAAGTGGGACGTCCGTCGCGGGTGTTGCCCGCGTGTTTCCACACTAGACGCTGCTCGCCCGAAAACAAGCCCAGCCTTTCGGTTGAGTCGAACGCGGCGCCTCAGTTTTTGCGATGCAACGTGTTGGGTGCCGCGGCTTCTTCGCGGCAAGCGCACAGCCAATTCCAAACGGATCGCACGGCGGCATCTTCCAGTCGCGCGGCAGGCGCCATCGCCCAGAATGCGTATCGCTGGATGACCGGCGCATTGAACGGCTGGACGAGTGCGCCAGCCTCCAGCGCATCGCGCACCAGCGGCAGATTCGCCAGGATCACGCCCTGCCCCGCCATGGCTGCCGACATGGCATGTCCGTCGTCGGACAGCACGATGCCAGCGTCGGTCTGGAGCGTGTGCTCGACGCCGGCGGCGCGCGCCCACATCAGCCAGCCGATCGGCTGCGGCAGCGTGCGCTGCCATTCGGAGTGGATGAGCGGCACGCGCGCGAGATCGTCGTGCGACCGGACGTTCAGGCCCGGGTGACAGACCGGCGCATACGCGTCGCCAAAGAGGTGTTCTGCGATGAGGCCCGTGTGGGCGACGGGTGTCTCGCCATAGCGCACGGCGAGGTCCGCGCTGCCGCCGTGCAGATCGACCACCGTGTCAGATGCATGAATGCGCAGGTCCACCTCTGGATGCTGTGTAGCGAATTCCCCGAGCCGGGGCACCAGCCAGCGCGCGGCCAAGCCCATGGGCGCGGTCAGCGTGGCGCGCTGGCGCACCGGCTGCGCTTTGGGCGCGCGAATGGCATCGATGGCCTGCGCGAACGCATCAAAGCCGGTATTGAGCACGGGATACAGCCGCTCTCCGGCCTCGGACAACCGCAGCGCGCGCATTTGGCGCTCGAACAGTGCCACACCCAGCGCGTCTTCCAGGCGGCGGATCTGGTGGCTGATGGCCGTGGGTGTCACCGAAAGCTCGTCGGCAGCACGCTTCATGCTGAGGTGGCGCGCGGTGGCCTCAAAGGCGCGCAGTGCGCTCAGGGGTGGCAGTTTTCGCATGCGCGGATTGTGTCATGGGGGCCTTCTCCCCATGGCGGGCATGGATGAATCCATGTCATCCATGGCGCGCAAAACATGTCGTTTGTCGCGGTGCAGCGTGGTTCGTAGAGTGCTCACACCTCCACTCACAACGGATTCACAAAATGACCAACCCGACCCGCCTTCTGCACCTCGATTCAAGCGCCCGGCCGGGCAGCTCCGATACCTCAAGCCATGGCTCGCACACGCGTCGGCTCTCTGCGCGCTTTGTGCAGCGCTGGCTTGAACATGAACCCGATGCGCAGGTCGTCTATCGCGACGTTGGCGCGGCACCGCCTTCGCCTGTCGATGGCCGTTGGGTGCTCGCCGCGTTCACCCCGCCCGCGCAACGTGAACCGTGGATGCACGACCGGCTTGCGCAAAGCGATGCGTTGATCGACGAATTGCTCGCCGCCGACGTGATCGTGGCCGGTGTGCCGATGTACAACTTCGGCATGCCCGCGCAGTTCAAGGCGTACATCGACAACATCGTGCGCGTGGGCCGCACGTTCGGCTTTGACCGCAGCCGTGCCGGCGAACCCTACTGGCCGCTGCTGGCGGGCATGCAAAAGCGCCTCGTCATCCTCAGCTCGCGCGGCGATTTCGGCTACGGCCCCGGTCAGCGCATTGCCCACCTGAACCACGTGGAAGGTGGCGTTGCAACGGCCTTCGGCTATATCGGCGTCACCGATGTGGCATCGCTTGCCGTCGAATACGACGAGTTTGCAGATGATCGGTTGCGTACGTCGATTGCGTTGGCGGAAACCGATGTCGATGCGCTGGTTGCACGCATGGCAGCAGGTACTGCCGTTGAGACGGCTTGATTGACGCGGCCTAATCGATCAGCCGGCCATCCGCCTCAAAGAACGGGTGCGGGCCATCGAATTCGCCCACATACGCGAGATGACTCACCAACCCCTGGCCCGGCACCCACGCGTGCACCTTGTAGGCGGGCGGCTCCATGGCGAAGCCCGGTTCGCCAGCGGGGTCGAGATCCAACGCCACCTGATGCGCGGGCGACGGACACGTCGACGCCACCGTGCCCGCAAAGCGCACGTCAATGGAGCGATGCAGATGGCCGCAGATGATGCGCTCGACATTGCCGGCGGCACGTACGATCTGCGCGAACGGTGCGATGTCGTCTTCGGCCAGCGATTGCACATCCATGTGATGGATGCCCGTGGCAAACGGCGGGTGGTGCATGGCGATGACGGTCGGGCGCTGTGTTTCGTGCGCCAGCGCATCGGCCAGCCAATCGAGGCGTTGCACGCCAAGGCGGCCGCCAGGGTGGCCTGTGTCCAGCGTATCGAGCACGATCAGGCGCACGTCGCCGCGCATGTCGCCAATATCGGTCCAGTACTGAAAGGCATGCTGGTCTTGCGCGGTTGCCGGAATGGGTGCGAGCCAATCGGCAAAGGCTTCGCGCGCCGCATCACGGGCATCGTGGTTGCCGAGCACCGGAAGCATGCGAATGCCTGCCGAATCCAGCGGCGCCAGCACGGCGCGCAGGTGGGCATACTCCTCGGGCGCGCCGGCATCGACCAAGTCGCCCGTCAGCACAATGGCATCAGGCCGCTGCGGCTGCGCGAGGATATGCGCCACGCAGCGGGCCAGATAAGCAGCGGAATCGACACGCCGGTAGGCCAGCCGCCCGGGCCGCTTGATATGAAGGTCGGTCAGTTGCAGGAAATGCATCACGCTTGCAAGGTCAGGAGGCGATCAGCCGGCACATTGAAGCCGACTGCGTGGCCCGGTGCAAAGTGCTGGCGGCCGGGCACATCGATGAACAACGACGTGGCCGAAACGCCTGCCACGCGCACACGGGTGCGGAAACCAAGGAACACCGCCGATTCGACCGTGCCCCTGAGCGAGGCCTGGGCCGGATCGGCCAGTACGGCGTCTTCGGGGCGGAAGAACACCGCATCGCCCTCGCCTGCGGGCACCGCCACACGGCCGCCCGCGCAGACGAACACATCATCCTGCCGCGCTCCGTCGAGCCGGTTCATGATGCCGATGAAATCCGCCACATGCCGGTTGGCGGGCTGGAAGTAGATTTCGCGCGGGGTGCCGATCTGCGCGATACGCCCGGCTTCCATGACGACGATGCGGTCAGCCAGCGCCATCGCTTCTTCCTGATCGTGCGTGACATAGATGGTGGTGATGCCCAGGCTGCGCAGCAGGCGATCCATCTCGGCACGCACGGATTCGCGCAGCTTGGCGTCAAGCGCCGTGAGCGGTTCGTCAAGCAGCAGCACGCGCGGCTCGGGTGCCAGGGCGCGTGCCAATGCCACACGCTGGCGCTGGCCGCCGGAGAGCCTATCCACGCCGCGATCCGCATACGGCGTGAGGTGCATCATCTCCAGCAGCGTGTTTGCTCGGGCGCGGATCTGCGTGTCGGAAAGGCCGTTGTGCCGGCGCTGGATGCGCAGGCCGTATTCCACATTGCCGCGCACGCTCAGGTTGGGAAACAGCGCATAGCTCTGGAACACCATGCCGACGCGGCGGCGCTCGATCGGGCGCGCGGTGACGTCTTCATCGCCAAAGTGCACGGTGCCGCCAGCATCCGGCGCTTCCAACCCGGCCACGATGCGCAGCGTGGTGGTCTTGCCGCAGCCCGAGGGGCCGAGCAGCACGACTGTCTCACCGGCAGCAATGTCGAGGTCCATCTGCTCCAGCACGCGCTGCCCGCCAAAGTGCTTGCCGCAGCCGCGCAGCCGGATCGGCACGGGAGGAAGGTGGAGAGGGTGTAGGGGTTCGGTACTCATCGGGAAGCCTTTCCGTTGTTTACACGCAAGCCGCCAAAGCGCTGCATCAGCACCAGCAGCGGCACGATCATGACGAAGAAGATCAGCGTGTAGGCGCTGGCAATCTCCAGACGCATCGACGCATAGGTGTCGGCCAGGCCGACGGGTAGCGTCTTGGTTTCGGGCGTGTGCAGCATCCAGGTCAGGTTGAATTCACCCACCGAGAGCGTCACCACCGTCAGCGCGCCGGCCAGGATGCCGGGCTGCACATTGGGCAGCACGATGGTACGAAAGCGCTGAACAAACGATGCGCCCAGGCTGGCCGCGCCCTCTTCCAGCGTCTTCAGGTTCTGGCCCGCGCACACCGCCGCCACCGAGCGCACCATGAACGGCAGCGTGAACACCACGTGCCCGACCACGATGAACCAGAGGCTCTCGCGAAAGCCGCCGAAACCGCCGTACGCGACGATCAACCCCAGCGCCGTCGCCAGCCCTGGCAGCGCCACGGGCAGCGTCAGAAATTCTTCGATCAGGCGGCTGGTGCGGCTCTGGCGGCGTGCCAGCACATAACCGGCCGGCACGCCTGCGGCCAGCACGATCACGAGGGTGCACAGCGCCACCAGCAGCGACATCCAGATCGATGCGTGATACATGTCCCACACCTGGGCGACCCAATCCAGCGTCCAGCCGCTTTTGAAGCCGCGGATGTAGTTGCGCGTCAGCCCCACGGCCATCGACAGCACGACCGGCACGATCAGGAACAGGCAGAGCAGCAGCGTGATGAGCCACTGGGCGAAGGAAAGCATGCGTTTCATGCTGCCGCCTCCTCAAGGCTATTGGTGATTCCCGCGTCTGTGCGTCGGCGGCCGGCAGCATTCGCGGACGTGCGCATCCCCGCTGCGCGGGGCCCCTGCTTACTGCTCATGCTGCCGCTCCCGTCTGTCCACCACTGGCGGTGCGCGCAATCGCCAGCACCAGCCACGTCACCACGCCGAGCACCACTGACAGCGCCGCCGCCATCGCAATACCCGCGTTGAGCGTGAACTCGGTATAGATCGTCATTGGCAGCACGTCGATGTCGGTGGCGAGCGTGAACGCCGTGCCGAACGCGCCCATCGACGTGGCAAAACAGATCGCCCCCGAGGCAATAAGCGCGGGCGCAAGCCCCGGCACCAGCACGTCGCGCGTCACCTGCAACGACGATGCACCCAGCGAGCGCGCCGCCTCTTCGAGGGATCGATCGAGCTTCTCCGCTGCGGCCATGACCGTCAGTACCACGCGCGGAATCGAGAAATACAGATAGCCGAGAAACAGCCCGCCGACCGAATAGGCGAAGACCCATTTCTCGCCGATGAGCTTGTGCGTGAGGTCGCCCAGCAAGCCCTGGCGCCCAGCCAGCAGGATCACCATGAAGCCGACCACCACGCCCGGGAACGCCAGCGGAAATGTCAGCATGGCAGTGATCATCCGTTTGCCCGGCACGTCATGACGCACCAGGAACAGCCCGGCGATGGTCGACAGCACAAGCGTTGCCAGCGTGACGGCGGCCGACAGCACCACCGTCGACAGCAAACTGCTCAAGTAGCGCGGCGTGGTGAGCGCCGCCGTGTAAGTCGCGATCACGCCTTCGCTGCCGCTCACACGCAGCAGCGCAACCATCGGCAACAGCCAGAACGCGCAGAACAGCGCGACGGCCGGTGCCAGCAACGCCACCCGCCACCGTGCGGGTAGTACCGCATCGTCAGGCAAGGTGGTTCGGGTGACGGTGCTCATGCTCAGCGGACCTCGTTCAGGTAGCGCGTGCCGAATGCCTGCTGGCCGGCGGCCATCTTGTTGAAGTCGACCGTTTTCACGCGGGTGTATTCGCTGGCCGGCAGGAAGCGCGATGCAGCTTCCTTGCTCATTGCGTTGGCGCGCACCGGGCGCAGGTAGGCGTTGGCCCACAGGGCCTGGCCCTCATCCGACAGCACGAAGTCGAGCACCTTCTTGGCGTTCTCGGCGTGCGGCGCGCCGGCGGTCAGGCTCATCACGTACGGCACGGCAATCGAGCCTTCCTGCGGGATCACGAACTCCACGTTGGCGTGGTCCTTGTACTTGGCGCGGTAGGCGTTGAAGTCGTAGTCGAGCAGGATGGGGATTTCACCAGCCACGACGCGCGCGTAGGCGGTCTGCTTCGGCACGATCGGCGCGTTCTTCTTCAGTTGCTTGAACCACTCGATGCCGGGGCCGAAGTTGTCCAGCGTGCCGCCCAGCGCCTGGTTGACTGCCACGGCGCCCACATAACCGACAAAGGCGCTGCTCGGGTCCAGGTAGCCGACCATGCCCTTGTATTCGGGCTTGAGCAGGTCTTTCCACGAACGCGGCACGGGCTTGCCTTCCAGCGCGTCCTTGTTGACGAAGAAGCCCAGCGTGCCGGAGTGGATCGAGAAGAACGCGCCGTCCGGGTCTTTCATGCCAGCCGGAATGTCGTCCCAGTGCTTGGGCTTGTAGTTGGCGACCAGCCCTTTCTCTTTGGCCTGATAGGCGGACGTAATACCCAGATAGGCCACATCGGCCACGGGGTGCGACTTCTCAGCCAGCATCTGCGCGATGGCCTGGCCGGAGTTCTTGTTGTCGAACGGCACGGTCACGCCGGTCTTTTCCTTGATGGCCTTGATCTGGCCGGCCCAGTCAGCCCATTCCGGCGGGCAGTTGTAGCAGATGGCGACCTGCTGGCCGGCCGATTGTGCCGGTTGAGCCTGCACCGGCGCTGCGATGGCGAAAGCTCCGGCAGCAATGGTGGCACCAGCGAGGCCGCACGCGCGCAGCCATTGAACGAGACGTTTCATCGAGACGCTCCTTGCGTATCAGACATGAGGGAAGAAACAACGGACAAAGAGGCTTCAGCCGGCGCACGGGCCAGCGTGCCGCCCGCCAGCAGACGGTGCGGCAGCGTGATCGACGGCACCACCTCGCCGGTGATGCGGCGGGCCAGCGCCAGGGCGGCATCGGTGCCGATCCGGCGATGCGGCTGCGCGACCGTCGCGAGCGTGGGCGAGAGCCACTGCCCCATCGCAAGACCGTCGAAGCCAACCACGCTCACGTCTTCCGGCACGCGCAGGCCCATCTCGCGCAGTGAGCGGATCGTGAGCAGCGCCAGGCGGTCATTGCTGCAGAAGATGGCCGTCGGGCGCGGCGGCGCCAGCAGGCGAGCCAGCTCGGCGGGCAGCATGGCGTCCGCATTGAAATCAATTTCCACGGGCGGCTGCGGCGTGATGC
This sequence comes from uncultured Ralstonia sp., assembly GCA_963512445.1. Taxonomy (GTDB): domain Bacteria; phylum Pseudomonadota; class Gammaproteobacteria; order Burkholderiales; family Burkholderiaceae; genus Ralstonia. The sequence goes on along the minus strand of CAUPMS010000019.1, from coordinate 69,407 downwards.
CAGCGGCTTCCAGGGCCTCCCGATAGCCGCTGTGGCGCAACGCGGCACGGTCAGAGGCCGACAGCGTGCCCGTCAGCATGCGGACCTGCCGATGGCCCTGCGCCAGCAATGCGCGGATGGCGTCGCGTGCCGCAGCCCGGTTGTCGACCGTCACACAGCAGCGGGCGGGAATACGCGCCTGGCCGACCGTGTCGTTGTAGACCAGCACGTAGGGCACGTGCTCGGCGTCCAGACGATCGAGGTGCGGATTGGCGGCGGCATCGGCCACCGTCAGGATCAAGCCGTCGACGCGCTGCTCGAGCATGGTCTCGATGGCGCGGGCTTCGCGCTCGCGGTCGTAGGCGGTGGTCATGAGCATGACGCGCTGGCCCGTGATGGATGCTGCTTCCTCGATGCCCTGCACGCATTCGGCAAACACCGGGTTGGCCAGCGAAGGCAGTACCACGCCCAGCAAGCCGGTGCGTACGGCGCGCAACTGGCGGCCCAGCGCGTTCGGGCGATATTGCAGCGCGTCCATGGCGGCCTGCACACGGGCCAGCGTTGCTGCGCTCACCCGCTCGGGCGTATTGACCGCACGCGACACGGTGGCAATCGAAATGCCGGCATGCGTGGCGACGTCCTTGATGCTGCTTCTCACTGCGCCCCCTGGAATTTGTAAACGTTTACATCCTAGGTGGCCGGAGTGACTTTTTTATGACAATCGATGCTGCACCGCAGACTGCGCCGCAACGCAGCATCGCCATCGTTGCATACGGGTTGCGCGTGGCAAAGTTACAAAGCTCGCATATGCTTCTTACGAAACTGGCTAGCACAGTGCGCCAGCGTGCGCTCTGCAGCATGGCCTGGTTGCTGCTCTGTCGTTCTGACCGCCGGTTCTTGCCGCCTGCCTGGAGACTGAAGACGCCATGCGTGTATCGCCCGCCTTCGATGTGCCCGCCAATAGCCTGTCAACTCTGCCCGCCCTTTTGCAGCAATACGACGCCGTCAGGGCGCAATCCCTGGCCTTGGCCGCGCCGCTGTCCGACGCCGATGCCACCGTCCAATCCATGGACGACGCCAGCCCCGCCAAATGGCATCTCGCCCATACGACGTGGTTTTTTGAAGAGTTCATTCTCGGCCCCAACGTGCCGGGCTATCGCTCGCCTGATCCGCGCTATCGCTATCTGTTCAACTCCTACTACGAGACAGTGGGCGCACGGCACCCGCGTCCGCGCCGGGGCATGCTCACGCGCCCGGCGCTTGACGAGGTGCGCACCTATCGCGGCCATGTCGACGCGGCCATGCAGCAGTTGCTCGCCGATGGCGTGACGGATGACATTGCCCGCCTGATCACGCTGGGCCTGCACCACGAGCAGCAGCACCAGGAACTGCTCCTGACCGACCTGCTCCACCTGTTTGCGCAGAACCCGCTCTGCCCCGCCTATGCCGATACGCCCGTGCCACGCGTGCACGCGGCACCGGTGCAAGCGGGCTGGGTTGGCTTTTCGGGCGGCGCCATACAGATCGGCCAGACCGATTCGGCGGCTCGTTTCATGTTCGATTGCGAAGGCCCGCGCCACACCGTCTGGCTGGCGCCCTACGCGCTGGCCACGCACCCCGTCACCAACCGCGAGTGGCTCGCGTTCATGCAGGACGGCGGTTATCGGCAGCCGACGCTGTGGCTGTCTGACGGCTGGGCCTGGGTGCAGCGCGAAGGCATCAACGCACCGCTCTACTGGCGAACCGGCGCGGATGAGGGTGAAGGTTGGCTGCAGATGTCATTGCACGGCCTGCAGCCGGTGGATCTGGACGCCCCGGTCACGCACGTCAGTTTTTATGAGGCCGATGCCTACGCACGCTGGGCCGGCGCACGCCTGCCCACCGAAGCCGAATGGGAGCACGCCGCGCAAGGCCTGCCCGTGCAGGGCAACTTTGCGGGCCGGGGCGCTTCATTGGCGACATTAAGGCCACTGCCCGATCACGGCATCGCCGAGGCCGGCAGCCTGCGCCAGCTGTTCGGTGATGTGTGGGAATGGACGGCCAGCCCCTATGGTCCGTACCCCGGTTTCTCGCCGGCCGAGGGTGCCGTGGGCGAATACAACGGCAAGTTCATGTGCAGCCAGATGGTGCTGCGCGGCGGGTCATGCGTGTCGCCCGAGGGGCATCTGCGGGCGACGTATCGCAACTTCTTCTATCCGCACCAGCGATGGCAGTTCACCGGGGTGCGGCTGGCGCGGCGGGCGTAGGCAGCAACAAGCGGGTAACAAACAGGCGCCACGCCAGACTGAGTCGCTCAGTTGCCGCGCAATGCGCCAGGCGCTTGGGGCTGGTTGCCGCCACTATTGAAGAGTGCGTCGGTTGGCGTGCCGATCGCATCGCGATTGCCGGGCGCGGCTGCGGCTGGCACCGTGGGTTTCGGCCCTGGCATCGGCACCGGCGCTTCAGGTGCCGCAGGCACCGGTTTGCCGGACTGCACTGCCTGCTTGCGACGGCGCGATTCGAGCCCCGCTGCAATCTCGTCCTGGTGATACCGCTTGGCAAAGTCGATCACGTCCATCTTCTGCTGATTGCGCAGGTTCATGTCTGCGCCCTCGTCCAGCAGCAGCTTGACGGTGGTGATGTGCCCCCCCATGGCCGCCATCATCAGCGGCGTGCTGGCGTTGGGGCTTTCCGCATCGACGTAGGCCGCGTGGTCGAGCAGGTATTTGACGATGTCGTCATACCCGTTGGTGGCGGCGTAGTGCAGCGCGGTCCAGCCCGTCTTGTTGACCTCCACGTCATACGTTTCCACCAGCAGCTTCACGATGGGCAGCAGGCCCTGATAGGCGGCCATCATCAGCGCGTTTTCGCCCGCGGCGTTGGTGCGCTCGAAATCGATGTTCTTGGCGCGGATCAGCGCTTGAGCCACTTCGACGTTTTTGTCCTTCAGTGCGTCTACCAACAGGGGCGTGCCGTCGCGCGTGTTCAGGTTCGGATCGACGCCCTGCGCAACGTACTTCTGCACCAGCACCGGCCGGTTGTACTCGACGGCGGCACGCAGGTCGTCCTGCGCAGAGGCGAATGCCGCACCCGGCAGCGCCATCGTCAGTCCCACAGTCAGTCCAGTCACCAGCGCGAGTTTTTTCATCATCTGCTTCAAGTTATCGCGGTATTGCATTGAATAGATTGAAGAAGTTATCCGTCGTCGCGCCAGCAATGCGCTCCAGCGGTTCGCCGCGCAGCGTGGCCAGGAACTCGCCCACATGCCGCACGTAGGCTGGCTCGTTGGTCTTGCCGCGGAACGGCACCGGCGCCAGGTACGGCGAATCGGTCTCGATCAGCATGCGGTCCAGCGGCACCTTCTTGGCGGTTTCCTGCAGGTCCACCGCGTTCTTGAACGTCACGATGCCCGAGAACGAGATATAGAAGCCTAGGTCCAACGCGGCCTTGGCCACGTCCCAGCTTTCGGTAAAGCAATGCATGACGCCACGCGCTGCCTCGGCACCCTCTTCGCGCATGATGGCCAGCGTGTCGTCTGCGGAGGATCGCGTATGGATCACCAGTGGCTTGCCGGTCTGTTTCGATGCGCGGATATGCGTGCGGAAGCGATCGCGCTGCCACTCCATATCGGCCACGGTGCGGTCACCCAGGCGGTAGTAGTCGAGCCCGGTCTCGCCGATGCCGACCACGCGGGGGTGATCGGCCAGCGTCAGCAACCGCTCCAGCGTGGGTTCTTCAATGCGCTTGCCTTCTTCAATGTCGGCTTCGGCATCGGGATGCACGCCCACGGTGGCGTACACATTCGGCTCCTGCTCGGCAATCTCCAACACGCTCGGAAAATCTTCCAGCGTGACGGAAATGCACAGCGCGTGGGTGACACGGTTCTCGCGCATGCGCGTCAGCAGCTCAGGCAGACGCGCGCGCAAGTCCGGGAAATTGATGTGGCAGTGGGAATCAACAAACATTGAATAATCAGAAAGTTACGGCGCAAATTTCGCGCGCCGTATCAGATAAAAATCAGAGCGTTTGGGTGGGGCGTTGCGAGTTGATCTGCTTGCCCAGCAGCTCTTCGATCACACGGCGCAGCGTGCGGCAGGGTTCGTCCTCCCCCAGGTGCACGCCAATGCCCGGCGTCTTGGCGGGCGTGCCGACCGGCGTGATCCACGCCACCTTGCCGACCACCTGATACTTCTGCGGCCGATCCAGCAACGACAGCACGAGAAAGACCTCCTCGCCAATCCGGTAAGGGCGCTGCGTCGGCACAAAGATGCCGCCGTTCTTCAGGAACGGCATATACGCGGCGTGCAGGCCGGCTTCATCCTTGATGGCCAGCGAGACAATGCCCGGACGGGTCGGCGCGCCTGGGGCGGTGCCAGCCGCAGCGGGCATACCAGGGGTGACGGGGGTGCCGGGCGTACGAAGAGGTGCAGTGCTCACAGGGTGTCCAGAGAGTGCAAACGTTCAGGTGCGGGTTCGGGGTCAGGCAGCCGGAAAGAGCTGCCGGTAATCCAGCAAAAGGCTTTCGATGACGAGCCGCGCGGCCAGCGGATGCTGCTCGGTGCGGCGCCGCTCCGGCAACGCACGCGCGAAACGTTCCAGGCGGTCCAGCGGGATGGTGTTCGCGCAACGTTGCAGCGCATCGCGCTGGGCCGGAAAATAGCGCGGGCGTCCCGCCAGCCGTGCCGCCATCAGGTCAAAGACCCATCGGTGCATGGTACTGAGAACGGCAGGCACCGACAATTTCTGTAAATGATCGGCCGTGGCCAGCGCGTCCAGCTTGGCACCTTGGCCAAGCTGTTCGAGCAGGAATTGCAACAGCGGGCGATCTTCGGATTCAGCAGCAGCCAGCGCGGTCAGCGGCGCATTGCCGAACTCGGCCAGCAGGTTTTGCGCGTGCGGCACGCCCTGCTGCTCCAGCCACTGGCGCGCGGCGTCGGGCTGTGGTGGCTGCAGCGGAAACTGGCGGCAGCGCGACAGGATGGTCGGCAGGATGCGGTCGATGCGGTCCGTCACCAGCAGGAAGACGGTGTTCTGCGGCGGCTCTTCCAGCGTCTTGAGCAGCGCGTTGGCACCTTCAGTCTGCAGCGCGTCGAGCGGATACAGCACCACCACCCGCAATCCGGCCCGGTGCGTGCCCACGCCCACCGCCTCGATCAGGTTGCGCACCTGCTCCATGCGGATGATCTTGCTGGGCGCCTTTTTCTTGCCGTCAGCGTCTTTCTCTGTCTCGGGCGCGTCTTCCATGGCTTCGGGGCGCACAAGATGGAAGTCCGGATGGTTGCCCTGGGCAAACCAGTTGCAGGCCGCGCACGTGCCGCACGGCCGGCCGTCAGCGGCGGGCGTATCGCAGAGCAGGCCTTGCGCAAAGTGCATGGCGAAATCGCGTTTGCCGGTGCCAGCCTGACCGTTGAGCAGGATCGCGTGCGGCAGCTTGGCCCGCATGGCATGCAGGCTGGACCAATCAGCGGACTGCCAAGGATAAAGCATCATGAATCAATGGGTTGCGTCAGATTGTTGATGCGAATTCGCGCTGTGAAACCATTATTTCCGTATCAGAAATTGCCCGCAAAATCAGAGCGTTGCAAGCAGGTTCTCTAAGTCTTTCTGGATATCAGTGCGCTCGCGGTTGGCGTTCAGCACGACAAACCGATCCGGTTCGGCGGCTGCCCGACGCAGATACTCGGCGCGCGTGCGCAGGAAGAACTGGGCGGACTCGGCCTCGAACTTGTCCGGCGTGCGGGCATCGGCCAGGCGCGCGGCGGCAATCTCGGGGGCCAGATCGAACAGGATGGTCTTGGTGGGTTGCAGGCCCTGCTGCACCCAGCGCTCCAACGCCTCGAGCCGGTCTAGGCCCAGGCCCCTGCCCCCGCCTTGGTAGGCGAAGGTGGCATCGGTAAAACGATCGGAGATAACCCAGTCGCCGGCATCGAGCGCGGGCTGGATCACCTCGGCGATGTGCTCGCGGCGGCTGGCGAACATCAGCAGCGCTTCGGTTTCCAGGTGCATGCGCTCGTGCAGCAGCACTTCGCGCAGGCGCTCGCCCAACGGCGTGCCACCCGGCTCGCGGGTGACGACCACCTTTTTGCCCTGCGGCGCCAGCTTGGCTTGCAACTGTTGCGCAAACCACGCCAGATGCGTGCTTTTGCCCGCGCCGTCGATCCCTTCGAATGTGATGAACTTGCCGGTCATGGTTGGCCGCGCTGGTATTTGTTGACGGCCCGGTTGTGGTCCGTCAGGTTGGTCGAAAACTGACTGCTGCCGTCGCCGCGCGCCACGAAATACAGCGCATCGGACGGTGCCGGATTCAGCGCCGCCTGCAGCGACGCCATGCCCGGCAGCGCGATCGGCGTGGGCGGCAGGCCGATGCGCGTGTAGGTGTTGTACGGCGTGTCGCTCTGCAGGTCGCGTTTGCGCAAATTGCCGTCAAAGCCCGCGCCGATGCCGTAGATGACCGTCGGGTCTGTCTGCAGGAGCATGTTCTTGCGCAAGCGGTTGACGAACACCGCCGCAATCATCGGCCGCTCGAGCTTTTGGCCGGTCTCCTTCTCGATGATCGAAGCCATGGTCAGCGCTTCATACGGCGTCTTGTACGGCAAATCGAGCGCCCGCTTGGCCCACGCATCGTTCAGGCGTTTTTGCATGGCCTGGTAGGCATGACGGTACAACTCCACATCAGAGCTGCCGCGTGCGAACAGGTAGGTATCGGGGAAGAACAGCCCTTCCGGGTTGGTTTCGGCTGCGCCGATCTTGCGCATCAGGTCTGCATCAGCCATGCCGACGGTATCGTGCTTGAGCGCAGGCTCCGCATCAACCACCGCACGCATCTGCCGCATGTTCCAGCCTTCAATTACGGTGACAACGTAGTGCGTGACCTCGCCGCGCGCTATCTTGTCGAGGATGGACAGCGGCGTGGCGCCCGTTTCCAGCGCATAGCCGCCGGCCTTCAGGCTCTTGGCGTTACCGGTGGCGCGCGCCACGAGCGAAAACAGCTGCGGCTGCACGCCCACGCCGCCATTGGCGAGCTGCTTGCCGACCGAGATCACACTCGAGTTGGGTTTGATCACCACTTCCAGCGGCGAAGCCGACAGGCTTACCGGTTGCTGGGCCCACCACGCCACGCCGCCTGCTGCTGCCAGCACAATCAGTGTCGCCAGCAGGATCAAGCGTTTTAGAAAAGAGAGCATTGTGTTGCGAATCTGCGTGCGGAACCCGCCAGCGCCGGCGATTTCCGCACTCTTGAAATGGATAGACAGGGCACAAACTGCCTTTCAGACAGCCCAATATAATACCGGGTCAACCTCAGGCCGCCCCGCACACCATGAATGATGTCTTCCACGATTTTGTCGATACGCTGAGCTTCCCCCCGCTCGACGTGCAATTTGATGCCGCCACGCACGGCAGCGTGCTGTGTGCGCCGACCGATCTTGCGCGCATCGCTGTTGAAGGCGCCGATGCCGCCGAGTTCCTCCACAACCAGCTCACCAACGCCGTCACCGGCCTGGGCCTGAACCAGGCGCGCCTGGCCGGCTATTGCTCGCCCAAGGGCCGGCTGCTCGCCACGCTGCTGATGTGGCGTCAGGCCGATACGATCGTGCTGCAGACGGACAAGCTGATCGCACCCGCGCTGACCAAGCGTCTATCGATGTTCGTGCTGCGCGCCAAGGCCAAGCTGCGCCCGATGGACGAGTTCATTGCCATCGGTGTCGCCGGGCCGGGTGCGGCGGAAGCGCTGCGCGAAGCCGGCGCCGTGCTGCCCGAGCCCGATGCCATCAACGCGGTGGCGCAACAGCCTGCGACGGTGGGCCAGCAGGTCGGCGCGGTGGTCCGCCTGCCCGATGCCGACGGCCGCCCACGCTATCAATGGATGGTGCACGCCGAGCACTTTCAGCACGCTTGGAAGACGCTGTCGTCGCGCCTGTCGCTGGTCGGCACCGAGGTGTGGGATTGGATGAGCCTGCAGGCAGGTGTGCCGCACATCACCCCGCCGACGCAGGAGCAGTTCGTCCCACAGATGGTGAACCTGGAACTGCTGGGCGGCGTCGATTTCCGCAAGGGTTGCTACCCCGGTCAAGAGATTGTGGCGCGCAGCCAGTATCGCGGCACGCTCAAGCGGCGCATGCAGCGTGCGCACGTGAATGCACCTACGTCTGCCGGTGCCGAGGTCTACAGCGCAAACGATCCGAACCAGCCTTGCGGCATGGTGGTCAACGCAGCCATGGCGCCGGATGGCGGCACCGATCTGCTGGTGGAGTTGAAGCTGGATGCGCTCGACACCGTCATCCACCTCGCCGCGGCAGACGGCCCCGTGCTGACGTTGCAGAACCTGCCGTACACCATTCCCGCCTCAGAAAACACCTGACACCGGACTCCCATCATGGCCGACCACCTGTTCGTCTACTTCCGCATTGCCGAGCGCGACGCTGCTGCTGCGCTGCCGCGCTGGCAACGCTGGCTCGACACCGTGGAAGAGGCGACAGGCGTGGCGGGCAACCTGATGCGCCGCCCCGAAGTACGCGACGGCCAGGCCACGTGGATGGAGTCCTACGACGACGTCCCGCCCGCATTTACTGCCACGCTGGCAGGCCTGTGGGAAACCGGCGGCCCGCGTGAATTCGTCGCAGGTGAACGCCATGCGGAGCTGTTTGTCGATCTGGAATACAACTGACGGCGCGCTGCCGCAATCGTCATCGCAAAAATTCGGCAGGCTGCTATGCTTGGCCGAAGCCCGCGCAACACAGGTCGTCACATTGACCATTGGCCCTTCGTTGTGCGGCATGTTCAAAGGAAGTGCTCATGTGTTTGATTCTCACGGCTTGGCACGCCCACCCCGCCTATGCGCTGGTGGTGGCCGCCAACCGGGACGAATTCTATGACCGCCCTGCCGCGCCCCTGGCGTGGTGGAGCGACGCGCCCAATGTGCTGGCCGGGCGTGACATGGCGCAGGTGATCGGTCACGCAGGCACGTGGATGGGCATGACGCGCGACGGCCGCTTTGCCGCGCTGACCAACTATCGCGCGCCGTCAGAGCGCCGCCCCGATGCGCGCTCGCGTGGGGAGCTGGTCTCCAATTTCCTGAGGGCGGATGACGTGTCCGTCCCGGCTTATCTCGATAGCCTCACCGCCCGCGACCGCGCATACAACGGCTACAACCTGCTGACCGCCACGCGCGATGAACTCTGGTGGACCAGCAACCGCGCCGAAGCACCACGCAAGCTCGCGCCCGGGCTGTACGGGCTGTCCAACGCGCTGCTCGATACGCCGTGGTTCAAGGTGCGACATCGCATGGCCGCCTTTGCCGAAGCGCTCGCGGCAGATACGGGCCGGCACGGCAACGCGCTCGACGTGGCGCGCTATCTCGATCTGCTGTCCGAAACGCGTGAAGCGCCGACCGGCTCCTTACCCGCCACGGGCGTGGCGCCGGAGTGGGAGAAGCTGCTTTCTGCCGCATTCATCCGCTCGCCGCGCTATGGCACGCGCGCCAGCACCATCGTGCGCATCCGCCACGACGGCTGCTTTGACGTGACCGAGCGCCGCTTCGATGCCCAAGGCCAGATTGGTGAGACGCGCTATCTCGGCGTGCTCGATACCGTCACGCACGCCGATACCTAAGCGCTGCGCTGCTCAGGCCGCTTCCTGTTTGGTAGCGGCCAACGGATCCACTGCCATTTCGGTGATGGCCGCGCCGCCCGGGCGCAGCGCCGAATGCTCGCGTTTGGACTGCACCAGCGGATAGAACATCTGCGCCGTCCAGGGCTCGGCACCGAACAGCACGTCATCTTGCAACCCGATCTGCGCCGGATATTTGCGCGTGATGTGCGCCGTGCCGAACAGCACATCCCAGAAGAACAGCAGGTTGCCGAAATTGCCTTTGTAATGGCCGATGCCGTCGGCATTGGTGAGCGCGTGGTGTGCCCAGTGCGTGGCGGGCGTGGAAATCGTGCGCTCGATCACCCACATCAGCGGGCGCAGTGCGCGGATGCGATACAGCGGCGCATCCCACGGCCACGCACAGTGCGCACCGATGATGACCGCCAGCTTGACCACCAGATACGCCGCGTAGACAGGGCCAAAGCCCAGGTACACCGCCACGCCGCCAATCCACAGGCCCGGCATCATCAGGTAGTAGAAGAAGTTGTTGCGGTACGTAATGCGCACGCTCATGTACGACGCGCTGTGGTGCGCACGGTGCAGTGGCCACAGCAGCGGCGTGTGTGAGGCGCGGTGCCAGAGGTATTGCGTGAGGTCATCGCCGATGAGCAGCAAGCCGGTCATCGCCCACCACGGCAAATCAACCCACGCGTTGTGCTGTGCTGGGATAAGCCACTTGCACAGCGCGTTGCTGCCCAGCAGTGCAATCGGCTGGGTGACGGCGATGAGGCTGATGAACATCAGCGCTTCAAGCCAGGCATCGTTGGCGGTCGCGCGGCCGCGCACGCTGGCCTGGTAGCGCCGGGTCACGAACTCTATGGCAGCAAAGCCCAGGATGCAGGCGGCAATCAGAGCGTGCTCCATGTGCGAACTCATTGGTGTGTCTCCTCGCTTTTGTTTTGTTGTGGAGACGAGCCTAGGCGTGGCAATTCAATGCGTCCAATGCATAATGAACATCCATTCAATGCGCCAGACGCAACGCCATGGATTTGCGCCGCCTCAGTCACGTCGTTGCCCTGGCTGACACCCTGCACTTTGCTCGTGCCGCAGACGCGGTGCATCTCAGCCAGCCCGCCTTCAGCCGCAGCATCCAGGCCGTTGAGGATGATCTCGGCATTCGCCTGTTCGATCGCGAAACCGGAGACGTACGCCCGACTCCCGCCGGCGAATTCGTCATCGAACGCGCACGGCGTCTGCTGTTCGAGGCGCGCTGTTTGCAGCGCGACGTTGATCTCTATCGCAACAGCCAGTTGGGCGACACGGCGTTCGGCGTGGGGCCGCTGCTGACAGCCACGCTCATGCCCCAAGCGCTACAGGAATTGCGGCAGCAGCATCCGCAAGTGGCGCTGCGCATGGAGGTTGGCAACTGGGTGCAACTGCTGGAGAGCCTGCGCAGCGAGAACATTGAATTCTTCGCCGCTGACGTGCGTGACATGCCGAAGGACGCTGCGCTGGATATCCAGTTGATCGGTGGCCAGCCGCCTCACCTGTACGTGCGTGCGGGCCATCCGCTTACCGCGCGGGAGCACACGTTGCGCGAAGTCTGGGAGTACGGCATTGCAGTCCCGAAGCTGCTGAGCCCTTCAAAGGTGGATCTGGCCGCCCTGCTCGGCCTGCCTGCGGGCCAGGAAGCCATCATCGCACTGGAATGCGACAACTACGGCGTGCTGAAGACGGTGACGCTCGCCACGGACACGGTGCTGGGCGCAACCGACGCGGCGGTGCAAGATGAGTTGGCCTCCGGCACGCTGGTCCGGCTGGCGGTGAAGGGCTGGCTGTCGCCGCCGTCCATGACAGGGATTGTGCGGTTGCGCGGCAGAACCGCATCGCCGGCAGCGCAGGCGGCCATCGCAGCGATCGTGCGGGCCGCCCTGTCGATCAACGTATAAGCAAGGGCGTTAAAGCACGCGGCGCATGGTCCGGTGCGCAATGCCAGCTTCTTCAAACTCCTCGCCCTCAGCCTTGAAACCGGCGCGCGCATAGAACGGCATGGCGTGGGTTTGCGCGTTCAGGATCAGTTCCGGATAGCCAAGCGACTGCGCCTTGTCGATCAGCGCTTCCAGCACACGTGCGCCAACGCCCGTACCGCGCGCTTCCTTGCGCACCGCCATGCGGCCGATATGGCCGTCGGGCAACAAGCGGCCCGTGGCCACCGCGCGCCCGGCCGTGTCGTGTGCCAGCGCATGCCAGCATTGGTCGTCCCACTCATCCCATTCGAGTTCGACGGGCACGCCCTGCTCGATGACGAACACGTCGTAGCGGATGGCGCGGGCTTCTTCGCGCACGGCGTCCCAGCGGTCAACTTCAACACCGGCAAGCGGGCGGACAAATTCAGGGGCAGTCATGCTCAGTTCTCACACTTCAGGCTTCAATACTTCAAAATTGAGGATGCGATCGCGCAGCGTGTCGGGAATCGGCGCGGAGGTCTGCGTTGCCGGGTCAGCGCACACGTAGATGACTTCGCCGGTGACGAGATGTTCGTCTGCGCGGTACATCTCGATGATAAAGCGCATGCTCGAGCGGCCCAGGCGTGCGACACGGCAGCGCAGGTCCAGCTCGTCGTCAAAGCGCGCGGAGGCGTGGTATTCAAGCGTGGATTTGACCACGTAGAAATCCACGCCGAAGGTGTCGACCACATCCACCGGATACCGTACACCGATGCTGCGCCAGTATTCTGTGATGCACACATCGGCGTACAGCAGGTAGTGGCCGTTGAAGACGATGCTCTGCGCATCGACTTCGGCCCAGCGCACGCGCAGCGGCGTGCTGTGGCGGAAATCCTCGATCGCCATGCGGTCTCCTCTCGTTGTGTCTTATGCCGTTTCGGTGCCGAATGCACGGCGCAGGGCGTTGGCGGCGTCTCGGTGCGCGTCTTCAACGGCGGGCACGAAGCGGCCGATCTTGAAGAAGTCGTGGATCATGCCCTCGTAGTACTTCAGCTCGACCGGCACCTCGGCAACGCGGAGCTTGTTTGCATAAGCGATGCCGGCATCGCGGATGGGGTCGAAGCCGGCCACGGCAATCCACGCAGGACACACGCCGCGCACATCGGCGCCGTGGCCGCCGGCGTCCAGCGGGGCGAAGCGCCAGTCGTCGCGATCCGCATCGGTGCGCAGGTATTGCGAAAAGAACCAGTGGATCATTTCCTGCGTGAGCAGATAGCCCTCGGCAAATTCGCGGTGCGATGGCGTGGATTCACGCGCGGTGGTGCCGGGGTAGATCAGCAGTTGCAGCACAGGCGCCAAGCCGCGGTTGCGCGCCTCAATGGCGCTGACGGCGGCCAGCGTGCCGCCTGCGCTGTCGCCACCGAAAGCAATGCGCGCAGGGTCGGCGCCAATGGTGGCGGCTTCATCGAACACCCACTGCAGCACGTCGAAGGCGTCGTCGGCTGCGGTGGGGAATTTCCAGTCGGGCCCGAGCCGGTAGTCCACCGACAGCACCATCGCCCCCGATTTGGCCGCGAGCGAGCGGCAAAGCTGATCGTGCGTCTCGATGCTGCCCACCGTAAAACCACCGCCGTGGAAGTACACCAGCAACGGCAGCGGGTCGGCCCAGTTGGCCTCGCGCGCCGCGTATGTGCGGATGGGAATGGCATAGCCGTCACGCGCCGTTACCGTCAGGTCATGCACCGCTTCCAGCGGGATGGCCGGGAGGTCGACAATGGGGCTGCTCTTTTCGTAGGCGATCTTGGCGTCGGCGGGTGCGAGCGCATTCAATGGCGGACGCTTGGCACGCGCCACCAGATCAAGCAACTGGGCGACGTGCGGGTCGAGAGACGGGGACTGCGGTGGGTGCTGCATGCGGGCGATAACTGAACGATCGTTCTAATTTGGCTATCATCGGAGTATCCATTGAACCACGCCCGCACAGCAAGACGGGCGACGCAGACAAACCATCCGGAGACAACGCATGGCCCTCATCTATTACCTCACCCACGTTCACCTTGGCTTTGGCACCGTCAACGAGCTGAAAAGCGAATGCGCGCGCGTCGGTATCCGCCGGCCGATGATCGTGACCGACAAGGGTGTGGCCGCCGCCGGACTGGCGCAGCGGGCCATCGACGCTACAGGGGGCTTGCCCGTCACCGTGTTCGACGAGACGCCTTCCAACCCGACCGAGGCGATGGTGCTGAAGGCCTCCGCCCAGTACAAGGACGCCGGCTGCGATGGGCTGATCGCCATTGGCGGCGGCTCGTCGATCGACCTGGCCAAGGGCATTGCGATTGCGGCGACGCACCACGAGCCGCTCACCACCTACGCAACCATCGAGGGCGGCAGCACGAAGATCACCGAGGCTGCGGCGCCGCTGATCGCGATTCCCACTACGGCGGGCACCGGCAGCGAGGTGGCGCGCGGCGCCATCATCATCCTGGCGGATGGCCGCAAGCTCGGCTTCCACTCGTGGCATCTGCTGCCCAAATCAGCCATCTGCGATGCGGAGCTGACGCTCGGCCTGCCGCCTATGCTGACGGCCGCCACCGGCATGGATGCCATCGCGCATTGCATCGAGACCTTCCTCGCGCCCGCGTTCAACCCGCCTGCTGACGGCATTGCGCTGGATGGCCTGGAGCGCGCCTGGGCCAACATCGAACGCGCTACGCGAGACGGTGCCGACCGCGATGCACGGCTGAACATGATGAGCGCATCCATGCAGGGCGCGATGGCGTTCCAGAAGGGGCTGGGGTGCGTGCATTCGTTGTCGCACCCGCTGGGCGGCGTAAAGGTGAACGGCAAGACTGGCCTGCATCACGGCACGCTCAACGCTGTGGTGCTGCCAGCGGTGCTGCGCTTTAACGAGACCGCGGAATCGGTGGTGCGGGACAACCGCTACGCGCGCATGCGTCGCGTGATGAATCTGCCGGCGGGCGCCGACCTCGCGCAAGCCGTGCATGATCTGACGGCGCGCCTGGGCTTGCCGACCGGCCTACGCCAGATGGGCGTACCGGAAGATGCGCTGGAGCATGTGGTCGAAGGTGCCCTGCTCGACCACTGCCACAAGACCAACCCGCGCATCGCCACTGCAGACGACTACCGCCGCATGCTGGCGGAATCGATGTAAAGCAGAGCGTTACGAAACGAACGGCCGGATCAGCGCAGTAATGCGCTCCGGCTGTTCATGCACCACCCAGTGCGTGCCGTTGGGAATGCGCTCAAGGCGCATATCGGGAATGAAACGCTCCAGCCCATTGAGCAGGCGCTTTGGCAACGCCATGTCCATCTCGCCCCAGATCACCAGCGTGGGCACTTTCACGACAAACGCTTCGGGCGGCATCTGATCGATGCGCAGCGGCGCGGTGCCCTCGGTAGGCGGGTGCAATGGCGACGCGCGGTAGTAGTTCACACCGCCCGTCAGGCCGTGCGAACCACCCTCGCCCGGCTGGCTCCATGCAGCGTGATAGCGCGAGCGCACCTCCGGCGTAAACCACTCGGCCACCGGTTGGCCCATGCCATGGAAGAAACCTTCCAGTTTCTCGAACGCGTTGGCGGCTAGCGCATCTTCCGAACCCGGCTGGCGCAGCCAGTTCATGTACGCCGATGAAGCCTGCTGCGCCGGATCGCTCAGCAGCGCATTCGCAAACACCCACGGGTGCGGTGAGTTGACGATTACCAGCCGCTCCACCAACTCCGGATGCTGGATCGCCAGATTCCAGCAGATCGCCCCGCCCCAGTCGTGCGCCACCACGATGGCGCGCTCATACCCCAGTGCGGTAATGAACTGCGCCAGATCCTGCACCAGGAACTTCGGGCGATACGCATCCACCGCCGCCGGCTTGCTCGACAGGTTGTAGCCGCGCATGTCGGGTGCCACGGCAAAGTGCGTGTCGCCAAAGGCGGCGAGCTGTGCTTCCCACTCGTACCAGAACTCCGGAAAGCCATGCACGAACAGCATCAGCGGCGCACCACGCTTGCCGGCGCTGGCGTAATGCAGCCGCGTTCCGTTGGGCAGATCGGCGAACTGCGATTCAGTGATGGCGGCAGCCGTTGCTGTGTTCATGGCGATCTCGGCGTTGTGGTGGGGTCGTAGAGGTGGGGTTACCCGCGCAGTGCATCCACCAGACGCGCACGCACGTCCGGCTTGCCCTCAAACGGATCAGAAGGATTGCGCTGCGAGACGATGTCTTCAAAGCGATGCTGCACGGGCGCGAGCGCATGCGGATGCGAATAGATGTAAAAGCCCGCGTTGCGGATGGCGTCAAACGTCATCTGACCGACCTGCTCGGCCGTTACCTTGCCTGAGCTGACGGCCTTCTCCGACATTGCCCGCGAGACCAACTGCGATTTGGTGGGCGGCGCCGAGTTGGCGAGGTCTTGCGGCCGGTTGCGGTCCGACTGCGTAATGCCGGTCGGCACAAAGTACGGGCACAGCACCGAGCAATGGATCTGCTCGGTCACCAGGCTCAAGTCCTGATACAGCGATTCGGACAGCGCCACCACCGCGTGCTTGGACACGTTGTAGATGCCCATGGCCGGCGCATTCAACAACCCTGCCATGGATGCCGTGTTGACGATATGGCCTTCGTACGACGGGTCCTTTTTGGCGGCTTCGAGCATCAGCGGTGTGAAGATGCGCACACCGTGAATCACGCCATGCAGGTTCACGCCCAGCACCCAATCCCAATCGCGCTCGGTGTTCTCCCAGATCAGGCCACCGGCGCCCACGCCAGCGTTGTTGAACAGCAAGTTGACCTTGCCGAACGTTTTCATGGCGGCATCGGCCAGCGCCTGCACGTCTTCCACCTTTGACACATCAACGCGCAGGCCGATGACTTCCACGCCCTGCGCCGAGAACTCGGCCACGGCGGCATCCAACGCATCCTGCTGAATATCGGCCAGCACCAGCTTCATGCCCAGCCCTGCGCTGATCTTGGCGAATTCCTTGCCAAAACCCGACGCACCGCCCGTGATGACGGCCACGCCGCCTGCGAATTGCTTCATACGTGTCTCTCTCGTGTTGTAGTCATGAAATGCACTGCGATGGCAAAGCCCGTCAGGCTGCCGCCTCAACCTTGCGCACGGCGTAACCCACGCGCGGGAAATGCACCACCACCTGGCCGACGCGCGGATCGTCGCGAAGCACGCCGACCGTGTCGTGCGTGGAAACAACCAGATCGCCTTCGACGGGATCAACGCCATAGTCGACTGCGGCCACCGTCACGCGTGTGCCCTTGGGCAGGCCGTAGCTGTCGTCGAAAACGGCATTTGTGTCAGTCAACGCGCGCGGCGTTGCAGCCTTGGCAACGTCAAGCGCTTCGACCGACGTCATCGGTTGCGCCTGCGAGTGGCCGAGCGCGGCAACGCGGTGCATCCACGTCACCACTTCCGGATGCGCGTCCAGAATGCCGGCCACGGCCGTCGCACGGCGGATGAACCACAGGCAGTGATAGACGGAGAAGTCCGCCACGGTCGGCTGTTCTCCAAACAGGAAAATGCGTTCACCGGTGGCGAGCTGTCGTTGCAATTGCGCCAGGAAAACCTGCAGCGTCGATGTCGCTTCAGGCAGCGGCGTACGCAAGCCGCTACCGCCCACGCGCATCGCCTTGCGGTCTTCCACAAACGCCTTGACGAACGCTTCGGGCGCGCCGCCAAACAGGCTCTGGAAGCCGGCCGGCTGCGTCACGAATGTTGCCGTGGCCCAGAACAGGGTCGTATCGGCCCACTGCGCCATGGCAAAGACGGCCGCCGCATGTTCGGACGGCACGAGCTTGGGCAGCGGATGAATCGATTCGAGCACCTGCGCGATCAGCGCGGTATCGCAGTAGATATCCGCGCCGATCTGCAGGAACGGCGTGCGCCGGTAGCCGCCGGTGAGCGGCATCACATCCGGTTTGGGCAGGATCGGCGGCACCGTGACGGACTTCCACGGCTGATCTTTGTAGCCGAGGATCAAGCGCACCTTCTCTGAAAACGGCGAGGTGGCGTAGTGATGCAGGATCAGGTCCGTCATGCGTGCTCCAGAAAAATTTCGAGTCCGATCAGTCGAGCAGATCGGGTTGTTCGCGGGCGATGCGGGCGTACAGCGGCTGAAACTGGAACCACCCCGCCTGCGCCGAACCGACGATGGAGTACGCCTGGCGCGCCGCTGCATCGGAAATCGTGCGCGGTGCATCGCCCGTGCGTGCGGCTGCGGCTTCAGCCAGCAACTGCACCTGGCACGAGCGCTCCATTGTGATGAACCACCATGCCGCTTCGTCGACCGTCTTGCCGACGGTCAGCAGACCATGGTTCTGCAGGATCGCGGCCTTGTTGTCGCCCAGCGCGTCTGCGATGCGCTGGCCTTCGTCCAGTTCAACCACCACGCCGCCGAAATCGTCGTACAGCGCGTGATCGTCATAGAAAGCGCAGACGTCTTGCGTGAGCGGAGCCAGCTTGCGGCCGAGCGTCGACCACGCGCGCCCATACGTGCTGTGCGAATGCGCTGCCGCCACGGCATCGGGTCGTGCCTGGTGCACGCGCGAGTGGATGGCAAACGCCGCCGCATTAACCGGGTAGTCGCCTTCAACCACATTGCCGTGGTGATCGCAGCGGATCAGGTTCGACACCGTTACCTGGCTGAAATGCACGCCGAACGGGTTCACCCAGAAGCTGTCCTGATGCTCTGGATCGCGGGCCGTGATATGCCCGGCCACGCCTTCATCGAAACCGAATTTGGAAAACAAACGGAACGCCGCGGCCAGGCGCTGCTTGCGGTGCAGGCGTTCCTCCGCGACGGTGGCGAATTGCGGCGGGCGCGGCAGGTTGCGGTAGCGGGCAGCGGCCTCGGGGCTGAGGTTGCTGGCCATGTCGTCGGGCCGCTTGGCTTGCGCGCTTTGGGGTGCGCTCTCGGGTGCGTTCATGGTGTCTCCTTCACGCAGTCGTTGTGGGTGAGCCATTCTGTTGCGGCCCTCGCCCGGCGGACTGTCAAGCGATTGACAGTCCGCGTGTCGACGCAAAAGCGTCAGGTCAGATCAGCTTCACCAGTTGCTTGCCGAAGTTCTTGCCCTTGAGCAGGCCCATGAAGGCTTCCGGCGCACTCGCCAGACCGTCAGACACGCTCTCGCGGAACTTCAACTTGCCCTGCGCCACGAAGCCACCCAGCTCGCGCAGTGCTTCCGGCCACACGTCCATGTGCTCCGAGACGATAAAGCCCTCGATGGTCAGGCGCGACACCAGGATCAGCTGCGGGTTCTGCAGCGGCAGCGGCTGGCCGTCGTAGCCGGCGATCATGCCGCACATGGCGATGCGGCCGAACGCGTTCATGCGCGAGAGCACGGCGTCCAGGATGCCGCCGCCGACGTTCTCGAAGTAGGAGTCGATGCCGTCAGGCGTGGCTTCCTTGAGCATCTTGTACAGCTCTTTGGCGTCTTTCGCGGCCTTGTAGTCGATGCAGGCATCAAAGCCCAGTTCGTTGACCACGTAGTCGCACTTGTCTTTGCCGCCGGCAAAGCCCACGGCGCGGCAGCCCTTGAGCTTGGCCAACTGGCCGACCACGCTGCCTACGGCGCCCGAAGCGGCGCTCACCACCACGGTCTGGCCGGGCTTCGGATGCATGATCTTGTTCAGGCCATACCACGCCGTCACGCCCGGCATGCCCACCGAACCCAGATACGCCGACAGCGGAATGTGGCGCGTGTCCACCTTCTGGATACCTCGGCCATCCGACACGCCAACTTCCTGCCAGCCGAACATACCGACCACGTTGTCGCCCACGGCAAACGATGCGTTCTTCGAGGCCTCCACCACGCCCACCGTGCCACCGATCATCACTTCATCCAGCGGCTGCGGCTGCGCATACGATTTGCTGTCGTTCATGCGGCCGCGCATGTACGGATCGAGCGACAGGAAATGGTTGCGCACCAGCACCTGGCCGTCCTGCAGTTCGGGGATGTCAGCCGTCTCCAGACGGAAGTTGTCCGGCGTCACGGCGCCCTGCGGGCGGGACGCCAGGACAATGCGTTGATACGTCTTCGACATGAATGCGCTCCTAGATATTCGAGTAGGTCACTTCTGGTGCATGAAGAATTCCGCCAGCGCACCGAACGCCGGCAGCGTGATCGGGTCATTGGCGCTGTTGGCGGCAATGGGGTGCGAGGCGTAACGCACGATGGTCATCTGGGCCACCGGATCAATATAGATGGCCTGACCATGGATGCCGCGCGCCTCGATGGCGTGGTGGCTGTTGTTCGAGATCCACCACATATCGCGGTACGACCAGCCCGGCAGCGTTGCGTAGCCTGCCTTGGCAAATTTGGCCGGATTTCCGCCTTGGTGGATACCATCGATCACGCTCTTGGGCAGGATCTGTTTGCCATTGAATCGGCCACCGTTGCGGATCATCTCGCCAAAGCGGGCCAGGTCGGGAAGTGTCGTGCTTAAGCCCCCACCGCCAAATTCCGTACCGATGCTGTCCAGCGAGAAGTACGCGTCGCTCTGCGCGCCCATCGGTTGCCAGATGCGCTCGGACATCAGCGCAGCGGTCGATTTGCCTGAGGCGCGGCGCACGATCCAGGCCAGCACCTCGGCGTTGACGGTCTTGTAGGCGAACGCGTCGTCGTGTTGGCCCTCCTTGTGCGTCGTGACGAGGTACTCGTAGAAGCTGCCCGGGCCCTTGTAGTCAGCCGGGCGCGGCAGCACCCCGCCGGCGCGCGCATATGTCCAGATATCGGCGTGCGGGTCAGCATAGTTCTCGGAGAAACGCACGCCAACCGTCATGTCCATCACCTGGCGCACAGTGGCGTCGCCATAAGCGCTGTCCTTCAACTCGGGCACGTACCGTGTAACAGGTGCCGCCGGGTCGAGTTTGCCGTCGGCCACCAGCGTGGCCGCCAACGTGCCGACAAACGATTTCGTGACCGACATGGCGATGTGCTGCGTGTGCGCATCGAGTGCGCCGAAGTAGCGCTCATACACCACCTTGCCCTTGTGCATGACCAGAATGCCGTCGGTGTACGTGAGCTTGAGCATCTCGGCAAAGGTGCGACGCGTGCCACCAGCATCGGTAAAGAGCACGCCGCTGATGTCCTGCTCGGCACGGGGCAGCTTGCTCGCCGGGCCATCGCCGCGCCAGATCACGCGCGTGGGCAGAAACTCTCGCACATGGCTGAAGCCATAGCGCGTGCGCGGGAACATGTTGCCCGCCATATCGAAACGGATGATGCGATCAGGCGGCGGCGGGAAGCCCTGCATCCAGCCCATCTTGTTCGGGTCGGATTCGTCAGCCGTGAGCGGCTTTTGCATGGGTGGCTGCGGTGCGGGCGGTGCCTGTACGGAGGTTTGAGCGTCAGCCGTCGGTGCTGCAGCCGGCGCGGCATTGGAGGCGCATCCTTCCAGGGTCATGGTCAGTCCGGTGCAGCAAAGCAAAGTGAGAGCAAGGGCAGACACCGTCTGCCGCGCAGGTTGTTGCATGGTTGTCTCCGTGGTTGCTTTTCTTTTCTTTTGGTCCGGGCCGTGGCCCGGGATGCAACTGGGTACTGCAACTGCAATCTTTGCGATCAGCCGTCTGCACCCGGCTCTGGGGTGCGCGGAGGCGGCATGCGCTTGACGAACTTGAACGTGCCCGAGCCACGCGCGACCAGCTTGCCGGCGTCGTCAGTTACCTCGCCCTCGCAGAAAGCCATGGTGGTGGACTGGTGCACGCAACGGGCGCTGGCGCGCAGCGTGCCGCGCCCGGGCTGCATGAACGCCGTCTTCATCTCGATCGTCACTACGCCGCGGCCGTGGAAATCCGCCGAGCGCCCGGCCATAGCCATTGCCACGTCCAGCATGGTCATGGTCACGCCGCCATGCGCCATCTCCCAGCTATTCATGTGCTGGTCTTCCAGCGCAAGCTCGACGATGCCCTCGCCACCCTCAGCTTTCAGGCATCGCATGCCCAAGAGCTGCAGGAAAGGGATGTTGATCGGAAAACCGTTGTTGTCTGCGTTCATGCTGCGTTCGATGGAATCGTGGAGTGAGAAGCAGTCGAAATTAGACCACGCTCACGCCGCCGTCGACGGCAAGGATCTGCCCCGTGATGTGCTTGGACGCATCCGATGCAAACAGCGCAGCAATGCCCTTGAGGTCTTCATCGTCGCCAATGCGATGCAACGGCGACTTCTCGGTCAGCTTGTCGACGCCCAGCTTTTCCAGCGAACCGCGCGTCATCTTCGAGGGGAAGAAGCCTGGGGCGATGGCGTTGACAGTAATGCCGTGTTCGCCCCACTCGCCTGCCAGCGCGCGTGTGAAGTTGACCACCGCGCCCTTGCTGGTGTTGTAGGCGATCGTATCGAGCGAGCCCGGCGGATTGCCCTTCAGGCCAGCGATGGACGCCACGTTGACGATCTTGCCGTACTTGCGCGGGATCATCGAGCGCTTGCCGATCTGCTGCGTGAGCAGGAACAGGCCGCGGATGTTCAGGTTCATCACCTTGTCCCACGCTTCAACCGGGTGATCTTCGGCCGGAGCGCCCCACGTGGCGCCCGCGTTGTTGACGAGGATGTCGATGTGACCCAGCTTGGCCAGCGCCTCGTCGGCCAGACGCTGGATGTCGGCTTCGACGGCGCCATCAGCGGCAATCCAGTCGGCCTCGATACCGAGCGACTTCAGATGCGCCTGCGCCTCCTTCAGCTCATCAGCCTTGCGCGCTGACAGCACGATGCGCGCGCCCTGCTCACCCAGTGCTTCGGCAATCTGCAGGCCAAGCCCACGCGAGCCGCCGGTGATGAGTGCCGTCTTGCCGGAAAGATCGAACAGATGCTTGAGCGTACCCATGGTGTCTCCTGTCTATCGTTGTCTTAGTTAGAACCAAGCGTCTTGCATATCGAGCGTGGTCGTGTCGAGCGAGCCCAGCAGTGCAATCTGCGGGTCGATCTTCGGCAACTCCCACTGGAAGAAATAGCGTGCGGCCTGCAGCTTGCCGCGGTAGAAATCGGCGTCTTCGCCTTGTACGTTCGGCAATGCCTTGGCGGCTGTCAGCGCCTGTTCCAGCCAGAGCCATGCAACGACGACGTGGCCGAAGGCTTCCAGGTAGACCGACGCATTGGCCAGCGTCACACGCGGGTCGCCAGCGGCCCACAGCGCTTGCGTGACTTTCGCCAGCTTTTGCGTGGCCATGCCGAGTGCGCGGCCGTAGCTGATCAGCGTTTCATCGCCAGTTTCCAGCGCGCGGCCAACGGTGGCCTGCACACGCTCGCCGAGTGCGGCGAAGGCGGCGCCATCCTGCATCACGACCTTGCGGCCCAGCAGGTCCAGGCCCTGGATGCCGTGCGTGCCTTCGTGGATCGGGTTCAGGCGGTTGTCGCGGTAGAACTGCTCAACGTTGTATTCGCGCGTGTAGCCGTAGCCGCCGTGCACCTGGATCGCCAGGCTGTTGGCCTCCAGGCACCACTGCGACGGCCAGCTCTTGGCGATGGGCGTGAGGATGTCGAGCAGCAAGCCGAGCTTGGCGCGCTTCGCAGCGTCCGTCTCGCCGCGCTCTTCATCGACGAGCTTGGCGCAATACAGGTTCAGCCCGAGCGCGCCTTCCACATAGGCCTTTTGTGCCAGCAGCATGCGGCGCACGTCAGCGTGATCGACGATGCGAATTTGCGGGGACGCCGCATCCTTGCCAGACGGGCCCACCGGGCGGCCCTGCGGGCGGTTGCGCGCGTAGTCCACCGCGTGCAGGTAGCCGGTGTAGCCAAGCATGGTCGCGCCCATGCCGACACCGATACGCGCCTCGTTCATCATGTGGAACATGCACGCTAGGCCCTTGTGCGGCTCACCTACGAGGTAGCCGATGGCACCAGCGCGAGGTTGGCCATCTACGCCTTTCGGGCGGAACTGCGTGCCTTCGCCAAAGTTCAGCAGGCAGTTGGTTGTGCCGCGATAGCCCATCTTGTGGTTCAAGCCCGCCAGCACCACGTCATTGCGTTCGCCCAGCGAGCCATCGGCATTGACGAGGAACTTGGGCACGATGAAGAGCGAGATACCCTTCACGCCCGGGATCAGCTTGCCGTCCGGGCCGGGAATCTTCGCCAGCACGAGGTGGACGATGTTCTCCGATAGCTCGTGTTCGCCAGCGGAGATCCACATCTTGTTGCCGGTCAGGCGGTATTGGGCGCCGAGTGGCGATTCGCCCTCGTACTCTGCACGCGTGACGACATCCGACAGCGACGACCCCGCCTGCGGCTCCGACAGGCACATCGTGCCGTAGAAGCGGCCTTCCATCTCGGGCTGCACGAAGGTTTCGATCTGTGCGGGCGTGCCGTGCGCAAGCAGCAGGTTCGCGTTGCCGATGGTGAGAAACGGATACGAGCTGGTGCCGACGTTGGCGGCTTTGAAGTAGCCGAAGCCGGCTTTCTCTACCACGGTGGGCAGTTGCATGCCGCCGCGTTCGAAGTCTTGGCCGGCGGCCATCAGCCCCGCCTTATTGAAGGCGTCCAGCGCCACTTTCACTTCGGGAATGATGTGGACTGTGTTGCCGTCGAAATGCGGCTCTTCCTGGTCGTTCTTCTTGTTGTGCGGGGCGAAGAGATCGGTGGCGATGCGCTCGCAGGTATCAAGCGCTGCGTCGAAGGTTTCGCGGGAATGGTCGGCGTAACGCGGAATGCGTGTGAGCGATTCGACGTTGAGCCATTCGTAGAGCAGGAAGCTCAGGTCGCGGCGCGAGAGCAGCAGAGAAGACATGATGTTTTGTGGTCCATCCCTTGTTTCATCCCCTGCCGGGGCTGACTCACTTTCTTTGGTCTTGCCCAAAGAAAGTAAGCAAAGAAATGCGCGCCCGAGATGGCGAAAGATTCCTTGAATTTCTGTAACCGGGCGGAGAACGGGAAAACTCGCTGCGCTCAGACAGTTCCCGTTCTTTTTTCCGCCCGCTTACAGAAATTCAAGGCGCCATCTAGGGCAGGAACGTCAACGGCCAAACCGTCTAGGTGCATGAGCTGACGCTGAAGTCAACTCCAGCAGAAACAAATCAGGCTCCCGTTTTGGTGGGAGCCTGTGTCTCTTTAGAGCACCTCGAACAGGCCAGCAGCGCCTTGGCCGCCGCCGATGCACATGGTCACGACCACGTACTTGACGCCGCGGCGCTTGCCTTCGATCAGTGCATGGCCAACCAGGCGCGCGCCCGACACGCCGTACGGGTGACCCACGGCGATAGCGCCGCCGTTGACGTTCAGGCGGTCCATCGGGATGCCCAGCTTGTCAGCGCAGTACAGCACCTGCACGGCAAATGCTTCGTTCAGCTCCCACAGGCCGATGTCCTCGACCTTTAGGCCGGCCTTCTTGAGCAGCTTGGGCACAGCAAACACCGGGCCGATACCCATTTCGTCCGGCTCACAACCGGCCACGGCAAAGCCGCGGAACACGCCCAGCGGCTGCAGACCCTTGGCGGCAGCCACCTTGCCGTTCATCACAACAGCAGCGGATGCGCCGTCGGAGAACTGGCTGGCGTTGCCTGCTGTGATCACGCCACCGGGCACGGCCGAGCGGATCTTCGCTACGCCTTCCAGCGTGGTGTCCAGGCGGATGCCTTCGTCAGCGGAGATCGTCACTTCGCGCGTCATGAGCTGGCCGGTCTTGGCATCAGCCACGCCCATCACCGTGGTCATCGGGACGATTTCATCGTTGAACTTGCCGGCAGCGGCGGCAGCGGCAGCACGTTGCTGGCTCTGCACGCCGTACTCGTCCATGCGCTCCTTGGCGATGCTGTAACGCTTGGCGACGTTCTCAGCGGTCTGGAGCATGTTCCAGTAGATCTCGGGCTTGTGCTTGTTGAGCCAGCCCTCGGTCATCATGTGGCGGTTCATCTCCTGCTGCACGCACGAGATGGATTCCACGCCGCCAGCCACGAAGATATCGCCTTCATCGGCAATCACGCGCTGCGCAGCCATGGCAATGGTCTGCAGGCCCGACGAGCAGAAGCGGTTGACGGTCGCGCCCGGCACGGTCACGGGGCAGCCGGCACGCAGGGCGATCTGGCGCGCGATGTTGGCACCCGTTGCGCCCTCGGGGTTCGCACAGCCCATCAGAATGTCTTCCACTTCGCCCGGCTCGATCTTGGCGCGGGCAATGGCGTGCTCGACGGCGTGGCCACCCAGGGTGGCACCGTGCGTCATGTTGAAGGCGCCCTTCCAGCTTTTGGCCAGGCCGGTACGTGCGGTGGAAACGATGACTGCTTCGGTCATGGTGTTGCTCCTCGTATCTGGTGGCGGGCGCGGCTTCGGCAGCACCCGATGTATTCCGTTATCCGTTCAAGACTTCGTGCGACTGCAACCGCGCGATACCCGCATCCGTCATCTGCTGCCACGCCTGCGCAAGCGACCCGTTCAGGTCGATCGCGCGGCAGGCATCCTCAATGACGGCGACTTCCAGCCCCGCAGCACGTGCATCCAGCGCTGACCACGCCACGCAAAAGTCCGTGGCCAGCCCGACGCAGAACACGCGTTGGATGCCCAGCTCGCGCAGGTAGCCCAGCAGCCCCGTGGGTGTCTTGCGATCCGCTTCAAAGAACGCGGAGTAGCTGTCGATGTGCGGGTGATAGCCCTTGCGGACGATCAACTGCGCATGCGGCACGTCCAGCCCATCGGCCAGTGCGGCGCCGGTGCTGTGCTGCACGCAATGCACCGGCCACAGCACCTGCTGCCCGTACGGCAAATCGATCGTGCCGAACGGCTGCGTGCCGGCATGGTTGGCCGCGAACGACACGTGTTCGCGCGGGTGCCAGTCCTGCGTCAGCACTGTTCGAGCAAGCGGTCCGAATGCCTGAGCGAGCCGGTTGACGACCGGGATGACCTGGTCGCCGTCCGGCACAGCCAGTGCACCGCCGGGCAGAAAATCGTTCTGCACGTCGATGATCAGCAGGCAATCGGTGGGCGTGAGTTGCACGGCGGTTCAGTCGCTTGGTCGATTAGCCGTTAAAGCCCTTGCCTTCATCGGCCAGCTTCTGCAGCAGCGGCGCAACCTTCCAGGCTTCACCGTGGTAGCCCTTGCTGTAGCGGTGCATGCTTTGTGCGACGTTGTACAGGCCGACGGTGTCTGCGTAGAGCATCGGGCCACCGCGGAACAGCGGGAAGCCGTAGCCGGTCAGGTAGACCATGTCGATGTCCGACGCCTTGGAGGCGATGCCCTCTTCCAGAATCTTCGCGCCTTCGTTCACCAGCGCGAACACCAGACGCTCGACGATCTCCTCATCGGAAATCTTGCGGCGCGTGATGCCCAGATCCTTCGAGTGCTGGATGATCATGTCGTTGACCTGCTGGTTCGGATACGGCTTGCGGTCGCCCGCCTTGTAGTCGTACCAGCCGCCGCCGGTCTTCTGGCCGAAGCGGCCCATCTCGCACAGCAAGTCGGCCGTCTTGGAGTAGACGATGTCCGGCTTGTCCACGGCGCGGCGCTTGCGGATGGCCCAGCCGATGTCATTGCCGGCCAGATCGCCCATGCGGAACGGGCCCATCGCAAAGCCGAACTTCTCGACAGCCTTGTCGACCTGCTCGGGCAGCGCGCCTTCATCCAGTAGATAACCGGCCTGGCGGCTGTACTGCTCGATCATGCGGTTGCCGATAAAGCCATCGCACACGCCGGAGACGACTGCCGTCTTCTTGATGGCCTTGGCCAGCTTCATGACCGTTGCCAGCACGTCCTTTGCCGTGTCCTTGCCGCGCACGACTTCCAGCAGCTTCATCACGTTGGCCGGGCTGAAGAAGTGCATGCCGACCACGTCTTGTGGGCGGCGGGTGAAACTGGCGATCTTGTCCACGTCCAGCGTGGAGGTGTTCGACGCCAGGATCGCGCCCTGCTTGACGACTTCGTCCAGCTTCTTGAACACGACTTCCTTGACGCCCATTTCTTCAAACACGGCCTCGATGACGAGGTCGGCGTCCTTGATGTCGTCGTACGAGAGCGTCGGGGTCAGCAGTGCCATGCGCTGCTCGACCTTCTCTTGCGTCAGCTTGCCCTTCTTGGCGCTGTTCTCGTAGTTCTTGCGGATGGTGGCCACGCCGCGGTCCAGCGCTTCCTGCTTGGTTTCCAGCATCGTGACCGGAATGCCCGCGTTCAGGAAGTTCATGGAGATGCCGCCGCCCATGGTGCCGGCGCCGATCACGGCCACCTTCTCGACCTTGCGCACGGGCGTATCTTCCGGCACGTCCGGAATCTTGCTGGCTGCGCGCTCGCCGAAGAAGGCATGGCGCAGCGCGCGCGACTCGGGCGTGTTCACCAGTTCAATGAACAGCTCACGTTCGAACTTGATGCCGTCGTCAAAGCGCTTTTCCACCGCAGCTTGCACGGCGTCGACGCATTTGCCCGGTGCCGGGAAGTTCTTGGCCACAGCCGCCACGGTATTGCGGGCGAATTGCAGGAAACCTTGCGGGTTGTCGTGCTCGACCTTGCGATCGCGCAGCTTGGGCAGCTTGCCTTCGGCCGCGGCCTTCAGCGCGAAGTCGATGGCGCCGGCCATCAGATCGCCTTCAACCATCTGGTCGAACAGGCCGCTCTTGGCCAGCTTTTCCGACGGGATGGCCGTGCCCGAAACAATCATGTTGAGAGCCGGTTCGAGGCCAATCGCGCGCGGCAGGCGCTGTGTGCCGCCGGCGCCCGGCAGAATGCCCAGCTTCACTTCCGGCAGCGCGATCTGCGCGCCCGGTGCGGCCACGCGATAGTGGCAGCCCATCGCCAGTTCCAGACCACCGCCCATCGCCACCGAGTGGATGGCCGCGACAACCGGCTTGCTGCTCGACTCGACCGCCTTGATGACAGCGTGTAGCGTCGGCTCTTGCGTTGCCTTGGGGGTGTTGAATTCGCGGATATCGGCGCCGCCCGAGAAAGCCTTGCCTGCACCGGTGATCACGATGGCCTTGACGTTGGCGTCGTCGCCAGCCTTGACCATGCCTTCAACAATACCCAGGCGCGTGGAGTGGCCAAGGCCGTTGACCGGCGGGTTGCTGAGCGTGATGACGGCAACGCCGTCCTGGACCTTGTACTCCGCTGTCATGCTGGTTCCTTTGGTGATGCGGGGGCCGGCTCGAATGGCGCCAAAGCGCCACACCGTGCCTCGCGGTTGAACTGTCTCTCTACTATCGTTTTTTTTAACGCGCGGTAAGGCCGCGACTCGACACAGAATACACAAAATAGCACGGTCGTTCAATTTTTATTTTTGCGCTGCACCGCGCCGTCTGGCGGGCGATGCGGCGCGCTCTGGCGGGTTCAAACGGGTGTGCCGCAGCATCGATTTTTTGCCCGGCACATGACGGTTTTGATAGAGTCGCGCATTTCGTCCGCCGGGTGCCCATCAGGCGCGGGGACGTCTCATCACATTTCGCCGATTTTTTGCTCGCGATCCGAGCCAGATCGGCCACTCTGTATTCATGTCCGAACACGCTACCCCGTCTGCACAGACGCTGGGCTTGCGCCGCACTTTGCGCGCGCGCCATCTCACCATGATCGCCATTGGCGGATCGATCGGCACCGGGCTCTTCGTCGCCTCGGGCGCGACGGTTTCACAGGCGGGCCCCGGCGGCGCACTTGCCGCCTATATCCTGATCGGCGTGATGGTCTACTTCCTGATGACCAGCCTCGGCGAGCTTGCCGCGTCCGCCCGTGACACGCGACCCACTGGCCGGCTAGGACGCCGGCCCTGAGCTGCCGACCATCGGTACCGGAATCATCGGAAAACAGTAACCACATTCGACCCGCCTGCCGTTTGCGCTGCATTCGGCGGGCGTTTTTGTTTTGACGCTCCACCAAAGCGTCACCCGCCATGCACACACCCATCACCCCCACGGGCCTTGAAGCCCAATCCCAACTGCGACGACGCCTGCGCTCGCGGCACATCATGATGATCGCCCTGAGCGGTGCGATCGGTACGGGGCTCTTCGTGGCCTCCGGTGCATCGATTGCGACGGCTGGCCCCGGCGGCGCTCTGCTCACCTACACGCTGATCGGCGTGATGGTGTACTGCCTGATGACGAGCCTCGGCGAGCTGGCAGTGCACCTGCCGGTGTCGGGCTCGTTCGTGACGTACAGCCGGTTGTATGTGGAAGAAGGCTTCGGCTTTGCGCTGGGGTGGAACTACTGGTTTTCGTTGGCCGTGACCGTTGCCGTTGAGCTGGCCGCCGCGCAACTGGTGATGAAGTACTGGTTTCCGGGCGTGCCCGGCATGGTGTGGAGTGCCGCGTTCCTGCTGCTCATGTTCGGCATCAACGCCTTTTCTGTGCGCGGTTTTGGTGAGGCGGAATACTGGTTCTCGATGATCAAGATCGTGACCATCGTGGTGTTCCTGCTGATCGGCCTGGCGATGATCTTCGGGATCATGCACGGCGGTCCGCAGTCGGGCTGGCAGAACTTCACCGTGGGCGACGCGCCGTTCGTGGGCGGCCTGCCTGCCATGGTTGGGGTGGCGATGATTGCCGGATTTTCGTTCCAGGGCGTTGAAACCATCGGCGTGGCCGCCGGCGAGGCGGAGAACCCCTCGCGCACCATCCCGCGCGCCATTCGTCAGACCTTCTGGCGCATCTTGCTGTTCTACGTGCTGGCAATCCTGATCATCGGTGTGGTGCTGCCGTACACCGATCCGAACCTGCTGCGCAATGAAGCAACAGACATTGGCGTGAGCCCGTTCACACTCGTGTTCCAGCATGCCGGCCTGGCATTCGCAGCGGGGATGATGAATGCGGTGGTGCTGACCGCGCTGCTGTCGTCGGGCACGTCAAGCCTGTATGTGGCGACGCGGATTCTGTATGACCTGTCGCTCGAAGGTCAGGCGCCGCGCTGGTTCGCGAAGGTATCCGGCAATGGCGTGCCGCGTCGCGCTCTGGTGGCAACCTCGGCGGTGGGCGCGCTGTGCTTCTTCAGCTCGTTATTCGGGGATCAGGTGGTCTATCTGTGGCTGCTGAACACGTCAGCGGTGACGTGCTTCATCGCCTGGTTTGGCATTGCGCTGGCGCATTACCGGTTCCGCAAGGGGTTCACAAGCCAGGGGCATTCGCTGCATCAACTCGCCTACCGCTCGCCGTTCTTCCCGGTCGGTCCGATCATGGTGGCGATCGTATGCGTGGTGATCATTCTTGGCCAGAACACCAAGGCGCTGCTTGCGCCGATCGACAACTTTGGCGCCTTCGTCGCAACGTATTGCGGCGTCATTCTGTTTGTGGCGATTTGGCTGGTTTACCGGTGGAGGTTCAAGACGCGGTTTGTGAAGTATTCGGAGATGCAGTTCAGCGAGGAGCATCTGGCGCGGGAAGCAGGCGTTGACTCGGTCTCGCAACCACCGAGATTTCTGGCGGGCGAGAACCACTGATCGTCGAAGCGATGTCAAAGTGTCTCGTGCACAGCAAATGCGCTTTCAGGTCGCACATAATGCCGATCGCACGACAACAGAGGATGCGCCTAATGCAAATTGACACATTCGGAACGCTCGTTGCAGCGTCTCTCGTTCTCATCCTTGGCCAGATATTGGTCTCGCGCATTGGCCTGCTGCGCGCTTACACAATCCCCGAGCCAGTTGCCGGGGGGCTGATCATCGCGCTTGTGCTGACTGCCTTGCGCGGTTTTGGTGGAACCGAAATCCGCTTTGATACCACGATGCAAACGCCACTGATGCTGGCGTTCTTTGCGTCGATCGGCCTCAATGCCAAGCTGTCGAGCCTCAAATCCGGCGGCCCGATGCTGCTGCGATTCCTGCTGATCGTG
This sequence comes from uncultured Ralstonia sp., assembly GCA_963512445.1. Lineage (GTDB taxonomy): Bacteria > Pseudomonadota > Gammaproteobacteria > Burkholderiales > Burkholderiaceae > Ralstonia. Next base: position 38,181 of record CAUPMS010000019.1, on the reverse strand, counting down.
CTCGGCTTGCTGATTCTTCAGGATGCCGTTGGTATTGGGCTTGCGAAGGTGATCGGGGTTGATCCGCTATTTGGTCTGCTTGCGGGGTCGGTCACGCTGTCAGGTGGTCATGGCACGGGTGCCGCATGGAGCAAGGTGTTCACGGAGCGCCACGGGCTTGAGTCCGCCACGGAAGCCGCCATCGCCTGTGCGACATTCGGCCTCGTACTCGGTGGCCTGCTGGGCGGACCGATCGCGCGTTACCTGACGCGCAACCTCAAGACCCCGGGGCTGGCGGAAACACCAGTAACCGCAAGCGCGGGTGACGATACCAGCGGCTTTGAACAGCCGAAAAAATTCCAGCCGATCACTCCGTCCTTGTTCATCAACACACTGGCGCTGTTTGCAATCGCGTTGTCGGGCGGCACGATGGTCGAGGGCCTGATTCGTGGTACCGCCTTCGAGCTGCCGACGTTCGTCTGTGTGCTATTTGTTGGCGTCCTGCTGAGCAATGGGTTGTCACTCTGTGGTCATCGCCCGTCTGAGCGTGCCATTTCGCTGCTCGGCAACGTCAGCCTGTCATTGTTCCTGGCAATGGCGCTCATGACGTTGCGCCTGTGGGAACTGGCATCTCTTGCGTTGCCGATTCTCGCTCTGCTCATCGCACAGGTGGTCATGATGGTGCTTTATGCGGCGTTCGTAACGTTCCGTGTGATGGGTGCGAACTACGATGCCGCCGTGCTGGCTGCGGGCCATTGCGGGTTCGGGCTTGGCGCAACGCCCACCGCCATCGCAAACATGCAAGCCGTGACTGCCCGTTTCGGCCCATCTCCCATGGCGTTCCTGATCGTGCCAATGGTGAGTGCATTCTTTATCGATATTGCGAATGCGCTTGTCATCAAGCTCTTTCTCGCGCTGCCGATTTATGGTGGATAACGCTGCGGGTGCATCAGGCACTGAGTGGCGCACCCGCTGTCTTTCGGCGCCTCAACCGAGACGCCTCGATTTACGGCCCAACAGATCGAAGCGTCGAGAGATTGACCGCGTTGGCCATCGCCGCATAGCCCGCGTCATTGGGGTGGAGGTGGTCTCCGCTGTCAAATGCCGGCTGCAGGTTTTGAGGGCTTGCCGGATCACGCACCGCGGCATCGAAATCGACCACGGCATCAAATGCACCGCTGGTGCGGATCCAATGATTCACCGCCTGGCGAGTCGCCTCCTTCTGAGGTGACCAGTAGTTCGGATATGGCACCTCCGAACCTTTGAACGGTGTGAGCGTGCCGCCCATGATCTTGATACCGTGCTGACGGCTGCGAACGATGATCTGCTTGTATCCGTTGATGAGTTCATCGGCGGTGACGAGCGGGCTAATGGGTGCAAGCAATGTACCGGGAAAACCAATGTCATTGATCCCTTCCAACAGCACTACCCATTGAACGCCCGGCAGGCTCAGGACATCCCGGTCATATCGCGCCAGAGCGCTCACGCCGGCCAGGTCTGCGAGGACTCGGTTGCCGGCAATGCCCTGATTGAGCACGGCGAACGCGCCCCACGGGCCACTGCTGTTCAGACGTTGTGACAGCACATCCGGCCACCGCTTGTTGGCATCGGTCGTAGACTTCGCGCCGTCCGTAATCGAATCTCCAAACGCAACGACGGTGCGCGGCTGGTTCTGCGCCTTGACCAGTAGCCCTGACACATAGAACCGGCTCGTGTACTGCCTTGACGATGACTGATCAGGCGAAGCCGTGTTGTCGCCGCTCGATACATAGGCGGTTTGCGCCGCATCGCTGTGGATCGTCCCCAGTATCGTGGTCTTGGGCAAGAACAGCGAGATGGCAACGTCTGACAACGGCGCAATGGGAAGGTCGATCGGATCGCTGATCAACGGTGCGCCAGCATAGAGCGTAGTGGTAGCTTTCCCGCCAAATGTAACGGTTCGATCGGAGTTGGGCTGGATTTTTGAGCCTCCGGCGGACAGGGCAACGTGCACCGGGCCAACCACCACGGGGGCCGTCCCAAATTCATTGCTTAACCGCAAGCGTAGTTGACTGCCGCCAACGCTGGTATGGACGATCTGGCGAATGGTCGTTGCTGCGGGAAAACTCTTAGGCGCAGTCAGATAGATATTGCGATCAGCACTGGCCGTCCAGGTTGCCACCCATCGATCGTTGAATCCGTTGGCCCAACTGCCCTCGTCGGCATGTAGCGCTGGAGAGGCCAGTGAGAGAAAGGCAATCGCCGCTGCTGCACGGCGAAGACGCTGTCGAAGAACGCTTCTGCGCATGATGTCTCCATTGAGTGTGATCGGATGCGTTGGGCCATCGCAAATGCATGACCCACTCCATGTCGTAATGACCGACCGAACCGAGTTCAAGGAGAAATTTGTCAACTGATGACGGTGAATCGACAAAAGAAAAAGCCCGCACGGCGATCAACCGTGCGGGCCATCCGTCGAACGTAACTCAGAGCGTGGCGCTCAAACCTCCAGCCACTCCTGCCGAACCTTCGCGTCGGCCTTCAACTGCTGCGGCGTGCCCTCAAACACAATCTGCCCGTGCCCCATCACATACACGCGCTGTGAAATGTCCAGGGCAATGGCCAGTTTCTGCTCGACCAGCAGCACAGAAATCCCCCGTTCCTTGAGTATCTTCAAGTACTCGCCCACGAGCGTGACGACCAACGGCGCGAGCCCTTCCGTCGGCTCATCGATGATGATGAAGTCCGGGTCGCCCATCAGCGTGCGGCACAGCGTCAGCATCTGCTGTTCACCACCCGACAACACCCCCGCTGCGGTGTTCTCGCGCTCCTTCAAGCGCGGGAACATCTGGTACATGTCCTCCACCTGCCAGCGCGGCTTGGGCTGACTGGGGTTGCGCTTCTCGCCCAGCAGCAGGTTCTGCCGCACTGTCAGCGTGGGGAAGATGTCGCGGTTCTCGGGCACATAGCCGATTCCTTTGTGCGCCACCTCGAAGGTGCGCAGGCCGCTCACGTTCTTGCCGCGCAGCAGGATGTCGCCTTCGTGCCGGACCATGCCCATGATGGACTTGGCCAGGGTCGAACGCCCCACCCCGTTGCGCCCGAGCAGGGCGACGATCTCACCCTCGCCCACGTGCATGTCTACGCCATGCAGGATGTGGCTCTTGCCGTAGTACGCGTGCAGGTCGCGCACCTCCAGCATCGGAGTATTTGTTGCCATCAATGTGCTCCTGCAGGTTCGTCCAGCGTGGTGCCGAGATAGGCCTCTTTCACGCGGCGGTTGTTGCGGATGGCCTCGGGCGTATCGGTGGCAATCACCTCGCCGTAGACCAGCACCGAGATGCGGTCCGCCAAGCCAAACACCACGCTCATGTCGTGCTCGACCATCACCAGCGTCTTGCCCACCGTCACCTTGCGGATCAGTTCCACCGCGTGGTCGGATTCGGAGCGACTCATGCCGGCCGTCGGCTCGTCGAGCAGGATCACATCGGCGCCGCCGGCGATGGTGATGCCGATCTCCAGCGCACGCTGCTCGGCATACGTCAGCAGGCCCGCAGCGGCATCGCGCCGGTGCGTCATGCCGATCTGCTCGAGCACTTGCTCCGCACGCTCACGTGCATCGCGCAACTCGGCCAGCTTGTGCCAGAACGAATACTTGTAGCCGAGCGACCAGAGCACCGCGCAGCGCAGGTTCTCGAACACCGACAGCCGATGAAAGATGTTGGTGATCTGGAAGCTGCGCGACAGGCCCTTGCGGTTGATCTCGAACGGCGCCAGGCCGCTGATCTCTTCACCGTTCAGGCGCACGCTGCCCGAGCTTGCCGGGAAGCGACCCGAGATCAGGTTGAACGTGGTCGACTTGCCGGCGCCGTTCGGGCCGATGAGCGCGTGGCGCTCGCCCTTGCCAATGGTGAGGTTGACCCCTCGAATGATTTCAGTGGCGCCAAAGCGCTTGCGTACGTCGCGCAACTCGAGCGCTGCGGTCGGCCCAGAAGTGGGTTGACTCATGGTTGCGGCTCCTGCAATGCGTTGTCCCAAACGGTGCGCAGCTTGCCTGCTGCGGCACGCAGGCCAAAGGCGCCCACTAGCCACAACACGGCAACGACGGCCCACGGCTTCCAGGTGGTCGGTTCGACCGACAGGCCAAACAGCGTAGCGACGCCGCCCGAGCCCTCATCCTGCACGGCGTAGATCATTTCCACGGTGGAGATCAACGCAACCAGCAGGATGACGGCAGGCACGATGGCCACGCCGTAAGCCGGCAGCAGCGTCTTCAGCTTGCCGCGCCGCGCGATCGGCACATGCATCATCAACAGGCTGGCGATGCCACCCGGCGCATACATGACCATCAGTACGAAGAACAGGCCCAGGTACAGCAGCCACGCCTTGGTGATGCCCGACAGCGCCACGGTAAAGAACACCGTCAGCACCGCGCCGATGATCGGCCCGAAGAAGCTGCCCATGCCGCCGATGAACGCCGCCAACAGCACCGAGCCCGAGCGCACGGCGGACACATTCTCGGCCGTCACGATCTCAAAGTTGATGCACGACAGCGCCCCGGCAATGCCTGCAAAGAACGCCGACAGAATCACCACCAGAAAGCGCACACGCTGCGTGTTGTAGCCGATGAATTCCACGCGCTCCGGGTTATCGCGCACGGCGTTGGCGATACGGCCCAGCGGCGTCTGCGTCCAGGCGTACATCATCGCCATCGAGATCAGGCACCATGCGGCGATCAGGTAATACACCTGACGTGCCGGCCCGAAGGTGACACCCGCCAGTGCATCGCCAATGCTGCGGTTGGTGGAAACACCGCCCTCGCCGCCGAAGAAATCCGGGAGCATCAGGGCGCTGGCGAACACCATTTCACCGATGCCCAACGTGATCATCGCGAACGTCGTGCCCGACTTCTTGGTGGTGACGTAACCGAAGATCACGCCGAACAGCGCACCGCCCAAACCACCCGCAATGGGCAGCAGTGCAACGGCCAGCGGCCCACCAATGCCCAGCGTCTGCATGGCGCCGATCTTGTTAAGCAGATGCACGGCCATGAAGGCGCCCAGGCCGGCGTACACGGCATGCCCGAACGACAGCATGCCCGACTGCCCCAGCAGCATGTTGTACGACAGCGCGAAGATGATCATGATGCCCATCTGCGAGAGCAGCGTGATGGCAAAACCCTGCGACCAGATGAGCGGCAGCACGATCATCACCAGCGCGGTGCTGCTCCAGATCAGCCAGCGGGCAAGATTGACCGGCTTGAACTTCATCGTGCGCGCTCGATCGTTGGCCGGCAGCGTCGCTTGTTGTTGCGCTTGTTGGTGCATGGTGCGTTCCATTTAGCTCTCCCGCGTGCCCATCAGCCCGCGCGGGCGGAAGATCAGCATCAACACCAGCAGCAGGTACGGCAGCACCGGTGCGACTTGCGCAATCGTGAGGTTCCAGACCGAGATGAGCGGCACATCCGGATTGAGCGTGACGCCAATGTTGGATAGCAGGCTCGTCACCGAAATATCGAGCGTGACTGCAAAGGTCTGGATGCAGCCGATCAGCAGCGACGCGATGAACGCGCCCACCAGCGAGCCCATGCCGCCCACCACTGCCACCACAAAGACGATGGAGCCGACCGCCGCCGCCATCGATGGCTCGGTCACAAAGGCATTGCCGCCAATCACACCCGCCAGCCCAGCCAGCGCACAGCCGCCGCCGAACACCAGCATGAACACCCGCGGCACGTTGTGGCCGAGCGCTTCCACCATGTCCGGATGCGTAAGCGCGGCCTGGATGACCAGCCCGATACGCGTGCGCGTGAGCAGCACGAAAATGCCCACCAGCATCAGCAGCGACACCAGCATCATGAACGCGCGGTACTTCGGGAACGACGAGGTGAACAGCGTGAACAGCGGGCCGTCCAGCACATCCGGCACGCGATACGGCACGGCTGGCAGACCCCACACCAGCTTCACGCCCTCTTCAATGAGATAGGCCAGGCCGAAGGTGAACAGCAGCTCGGCAACGTGGCCATAGCGGTGCACCGTACGCAGGCCAAAGCGCTCGACCACCGCACCCAACGCACCCACAAGCAGTGGCGCCACGATCAGCGCAGGCCAGAAGCCCAGATAGCCGCTGACGACATAGGCGAAATACGCGCCCAGCATGTAAAAGCTGGCATGCGCAAAATTGAGAACGCCCATCATGCTGAAGATCAGCGTCAGGCCTGAAGACAGCATGAACAGCAACAGCCCGTAGCTGACGCCGTTCAAGAGATTGATGACTAGAAATTCCACGCTACAGCCCTCTCGGCAAGGCATGGACCATCCCGCGAAATGCGGTACCGGCCCATGCCTTTGCTCGTTTAAAACATCGCCGCACGATAGCATCGGGCGGCCCTTCGGCACACCGCCTGCCGCACTCAGTGAGGACGCTTCATCTGGCAGGAGGTCGGCTGCGACGCGACGTACTGATCGAGCACCGCGTCGGTCTTCCAGCCGTAGCCGGTATTTTCCTGGTCGAACTTGACGGTTTTGCCGTTGGTCTTTTCCCAGGTGGCGATATAGAGCGGCTGCTGGCCCTGGTGGTCAGACGCGCGCATCTCGAAGGTGCCGTTCAGGCTGTCGACCTTCATGCCCTCGAGGGCCTTGGCCACCTTGGCCGGCTCGGCTGACTTGGTCTGCTTGACGGCCTTGGCCAGCAGGGCGATGCCGGTGTACGAGGCCATCAGATAGAAGTCGTCGTTGTACTTCTTCTTGTAGCCCTCGACGATGTCGCCGCCCTTGAAGCCATCGTTGTTGGAGTTCCAGTAGCCGACGTACTTCACGTGGTCGGCACCGGCCGACCCCATGGCTGTCGGCACACCCGTGGTGGAGGCGTAATACGTATAGAAGTTGGCGTTCAGGCCCCCATCCTTGCCGGCCTTGATGAGCAGCGCCAGGTCGCTGCCCCAATTGCCGGTAATAACGGTGTCCGCGCCGGACGATTTGATTTTCGACACGTACGGCGAGAAGTCCTTCACCTGCGCCAGCGGGTGCAGGTCTTCGCCCACGATTTCGATGTCCGGACGCTTGCGCTTGAGATATTCCTTGGCCGCACGCGCCACCTGATGACCGAACGAATAGTTCTGGTTCAGCAGATAGACCTTCTTGACCTTGGGGTCCTTCGCCAGGAAGCTGGTCAACGCTTCCATCTTCATGTCGGAGTTGGCGTCCAGGCGGAAGTGCCAATAGTTGCACTTGCTGTTGGTCATGTCCGGGTCCACCGCCGCGTAGTTCAGGTAGATGATTTCCTTGCCCGGATTACGCTCGTTGTACTTGGCCACGGCGTCTTCCAGCGCCATGCCGACGCTCGAACCGTTGCCCTGCACGATGTAGTGGATGCCCTGGTCGGCCACCTGCTTGAGCACTGTCAGGCTTTCCTGCGGCGAGAGCTTGTTGTCAAAGCCCACCACTTCGAACTTGGTGCCGTCGCCGGCCCAGTTCTTCTGCGTGGCGAGATCGGCGATGTACTGCCAACTGCGCAACTGGTTCTGGCCCAGCGCGCCCATCAGGCCGGACAGCGGGTCGATCCAGGCGATCTTGACGGTTTCGGCGGCGGACGCTGCAGCGGGCACAGTTGCCCCACCGATTGCCGCAACACATGCAACAGCCACAACCAACGGACGGAACTTCGTCATGCGTGTCTCCTTCATGTGGTGGAGCGCCGACGAGTCACTCATCCGCATGCCACGGACGGGCATGTCGGCTGTTGGCGTCTCCAGGTTGCAACGCGCCCGGGCTTCATCCCGCGGCATCGTCGTCATGCGTGTCGACGTGCCGCGGCCGGCCCTGATCCGGTTGTCTTCTGTCCGCCGTCCTCACGCCCGGTTCTGACCGTTGCGCGGGCGGCGGCTTCTGATCCTTCTATTCTTTCTGTGCTGCTTGTGATTTACGCCTGCGCAACGGGGAACGTGTAGTCCTTGAATTGCTCGCGCAGTTTGAGCTTCTGCATCTTGCCGGTGGCCGTGAGCGGAATCTCGGTGACGAACACCACATCGTCCGGAATCCACCACTTGGCGACCTTGCCGTCGAAGAACTTGAGCATCTCGTCGCGCGTGAGTTCCGAGCCCGGTTTCTTCATCACCACCAGCAGCGGACGTTCGTCCCACTTCGGGTGGTGGCAGGCAATGCACGCGGCCATGTGCACATCAGGGTGCGCAGCGGCCACGTTCTCCACGTCAATGGATGAGATCCACTCGCCGCCGGACTTGATCACGTCCTTGCTGCGGTCGGTGATCTGCATGTAGCCGTCGGCGTCGATGTTGGCCACGTCACCGGTCGGGAACCAGCCATCGACCAGCGGCGACACATCATTGCGGTAATAGCTCTGGATGGTCCACGGCCCGCGCACATAAAGATCGCCGAAAGCTTTGCCGTCCCACGGTAGCTCGTGGCCCTCGGCGTCGACGATCTTCATCTCGACGCCGTAAATGGCACGGCCCTGGCGCTCAAGCACGTGCTGCTTGGCCTCGTCGGGCAGATCGACATGCTTGCCCATCAGCTTGCACGTGGTGCCAAGCGGCGACATCTCCGTCATGCCCCACGCGTGGATGACTTCCACATCGAGTTCCTTAAGCGTGCGGATCATGGCAGGCGGCGCCGCCGAGCCGCCAATTACGGTCTTGCGGAACGTCGAGAATTTGAGATTGTTGGCCTGCACGTATTGCAGCAAGCCGAGCCACACGGTTGGCACGCCAGCGGAAAACGACACCTTTTCCTGCTCGAACAGATCGAACAGCGAGGCGCCATCCAGCTTGGGGCCCGGAAAAACCAGCTTGGCGCCCACCAGCGGCACCGAATACGGCAGCCCCCACGCATTGACGTGGAACATCGGCACCACCGGCAAGATCACGTCCTGCGCCGAGCACCCGAGCGCATCCGGCAATGCAGACGCATACGAATGCAACACCGTGGATCGATGCGAGTACAACGCACCCTTCGGGTTGCCCGTGGTGCCCGATGTGTAGCACAGGCCGGCCGCGGTGTTCTCATCGAACTGCGGCCAGGTGTAGTCGGCGCTCTGCGCGTCCAGCAGCTCTTCATAGCAGAGCATCGGCACGCTGGAGGTGGGCATGTGCGCGCGATCGGTCATCGCCACCCAGCCCTTCACGTTCGGGCAATGCGGCGCAATGCCCTCGATGAGCGGCGCGAACGTCAGGTCGAAGAAGACGTACTGATCGTCAGCGTGGTTGACGATGTAGGCGATCTGGTCCGGAAACAGCCGCGGGTTGATGGTGTGGCACACCGAACCCGAGCCAGACACGCCGTAATAGATTTCAAGATGGCGATAGCCATTCCAGGCCAGCGTGCCGACGCGTTCGCCGGGCTGCACGCCCAGTGCCGCCAACGCGTTTGCCAGTTGCTTGGAACGGTCTCGCACTTGCCGGTACGTGGTGCGATGGATATCGCCCTCGACACGGCGCGACACGACTTCAGTCGAACCGGAATTGCGCGCTGCATGTTCGATGATGGTCGAGATGAGCAGCGGTGCGCTCATCATTTGTCCCGTCAGGGGCAAGGGGGCCATCGTGTCTCCTAGAAAAAACTGAACAACCGTTCTATTTTTTGGCCGATTGTTCCCGTGATCGTCAAGCACGTCAACGGGATGTTGTTGTGCGCTGCCGCATCAACCTCCATGTTTACCCGGCCATCTGAAAAACCCTGCGAACCGTTGTGGTGCAAGGGTTCGCAGGCTGCAGCTTTTTTTACTCGCAAGTACAATACGCGATAGCGTTGCTGCGCCTCAACATGGCGTTTTCCCCTACGGAAAACGCATTTTGTTGCGCCGCGGAGCGCACAATATTTGACGATTCGGCACTATTTTTGCGCTGTTTCCTGTGCTAACAGCTGCTTGCCTTGCCGCCCCACCCTATGACTGCCTCCCCCGCCGCCTTGCCTGACGATTCCCTTGCGAGCCCCTTCGACTGGCCTGGCCGCCCGGCCGCAGCCCCCGGTTTTTCAGCGCTGGGGGAGCGTTTTCTGACGCGTCTGCCGCCGATGCCCATGCCCTCTGGCGGAACGGGAATCCCCTATCTGGTGGGTTTCGCGCCGGATGCCGCAACATCGCTCGGCATCACGCGGGCGGAACTGGACACGCCGGCCGGGCTGGCCGTATTTACCGGCAACGCCGTCGCCGCATGGAGCAACCCGCTCGCCACCGTCTATTCAGGCCACCAGTTCGGCGTATGGGCAGGCCAGTTGGGCGATGGCCGCGCACTGCTGCTGGCCGAATTGCAAACCGCCGACGGTCCGTGCGAAGTGCAGCTCAAGGGCGCCGGCCGCACGCCGTATTCGCGCATGGGTGACGGACGCGCAGTGCTGCGCTCGTCCATCCGGGAATTTTTGTGTTCGGAAGCCATGGCCGGCCTCGGCATTCCGACCACGCGTGCGCTCTGCGTGACCGGCACCGATGCCCCAGTGCGCCGCGAAGAGATCGAAACCGCCGCCGTCGTCACACGTCTGGCGCCGTCGTTTGTGCGCTTCGGCCACTTCGAGCACTTTGCCGCCAGCGAGCAACTGCCTCAACTGCGCACGCTCGCCGACTACGTCATCGACCGCTTCTACCCCGCCTGCCGCAATGCGCCGCAACCGTATCTCGCGCTGCTGCGCGAAGTCGCCCGCCGCACCGCCGAGTTGATGGCCGACTGGCAAGCCGTTGGCTTCTGCCACGGCGTGATGAACACCGACAACATGTCGATCCTCGGCCTCACGCTCGACTACGGCCCGTTCGGTTTCCTGGATGGCTTTGACGCCAACCATATCTGCAACCACTCCGATACCAGCGGCCGCTACGCCTACGCCCAGCAACCGCAAATCGGCTACTGGAACCTGTTCTGCCTCGCACAGGCGCTGCTACCGTTGTTCGGCGACGATTCCGGCGCTTTCGTCAACTTGAGCGATGAAGCGCAAGCCCAGCCCGCCATCGACGCCGCGCAAAACGTGCTGCTGACCTACCGCGACGTCTACGGCACCGCCTTCTATGCGCGCTATCGCGCCAAACTCGGTCTGTCGACTGCGCAGGACGAAGACGAAGCGCTCCTCGGCGACCTGTTCAAGCTGCTGCACAACCAGCGCACGGATTACACGCTGTTCTTCCGCCACCTCGCCGAGGTGCGCCGTGACGACACCCCTGCCGCCGCAGAAGCGCGCAGCGTGCGCGATTTCTTCTTCGACCGCGCCGCCGCCGATGTGTGGCTCGCCGCCTACCGCCAGCGTCTGCAGGCCGAGCAGCAATCCGATGAAGCACGTGCCGTTGCCATGCATCGCGTCAACCCGAAATTCATCCTGCGCAATCACCTGGCTGAAATCGCAATCCGCCGCGCCAAGGAAAAAGATTTCTCAGAGGTCGAGAACCTGCGCGCCGTGCTGGCCCGCCCATTCGATGACCACCCCGGCTTCGAGCACTACGCACAGCCGGCGCCGGATTGGGCGTCGTCACTGGAGGTGAGTTGCTCATCGTGATTCAACATGCGGCACACCTGATACGCGCGAACTGACACGATGCTCTAATCCGCGCCTGTCAGGATTGCTGCAGCAACACGACAAAACAACGTCAGCCGCCCACGAAGCGGTTGCCGAACCCAACAAGGAGTCTCATCACCATGACCGTCAAGAAATCCGACGCCGATTGGCGCGACCAGCTCACCGACATCGAATACCGCGTCACCCGCGAAGCCGCCACCGAGCGCCCTTTCACCGGCAAGTACTGGGACCACTGGGATCGCGGCATCTATAACTGCGTCTGCTGCGGCACACCGCTGTTTGAATCGTCGACCAAGTTTGATGCCGGTTGCGGCTGGCCGAGCTATTTCCAGCCCATCAACGGCGAGGTGATCGCAGAGAAAACCGACCGCTCGCACGGCATGCTGCGCATCGAAGTGCAGTGCAAAAACTGCGGCGCGCACCTGGGCCACGTGTTTGAAGATGGCCCCGCGCCAACCGGTCTGCGGTATTGCATCAACTCGGCTGCGCTAAAATTCGGCGATTGATCTTCCGCATAGACCCGCAAGAGCGCGTTCCCGCATGAAATTCCTGTTCGATCTGTTCCCGGTCATCCTGTTCTTTGCTGCCTTCAAGGTGGCCGGAATTTATGTGGCGACCACCGTCGCGATGGTCGCCACCGTGCTGCAGATCGCCTGGGTGTGGTTCAAGCACCGCAAGGTCGACGCCATGCAGTGGCTGTCGCTGCTCATCATCGGCGTGTTTGGCGGCGCGACGCTCATCTTCCACAACGACACCTTCATCAAATGGAAGCCGACAGTGCTGTACTGGCTGTTTGGCGTCGTGCTGCTGGGCAGCGTGGTGTTTGTTCGCAAGAACCTCATCCGCGCCATGATGGAGCAGCAGGTGTCGTTGCCCGAACCGATGTGGGGCCGCCTGAACGCCGTCTGGGCAATTTTCTTCCTGGCCATGGGCTGCCTGAACCTGTACGTGGCCTACAACTACGACACCGACGTGTGGGTCAACTTCAAGCTGTTCGGCTCGATGGGCCTGATGGTGGTGTTCATCCTGGCGCAGAGCGTCTGGCTGGCGCGGCACATGCAGGAGCGCCCTGCCAACGCTGCCAATGACGCCAATATCGGAGATGACCGCTGATGGCCGCTGATCCACGAGAAATCGAACGCCTGCTGCGCGAGGCGTTCCAGCCCGTCCACCTCGTCGTTGAAGACGACAGCGCCAAGCACGCCGGACACGCCGGCGCGGCCTCGGGTGGCGGGCATTACAACGTCGAAATCGTCAGCCCGGCCTTTGCTGGCAAGAACCGTTTGGCGCGCCATCGCATGGTGTATGATGCGCTGCACACGCTGTGGCCGGCGGCGATCCATGCCCTGGCGATCCGCGCGGTCACTCCCGAAGAAAACACGTAAGCGCATTCCACGCTCACTCGTCCTTCCCTCGAACGCAATCCCATGAAGATTTCCAGCCTCACTGCCAGCCTGCTGGCTGTTGCCTTTGCTGCGGCCGTTGCTCCCGCCATGGCGCAAAACGCCGCTGTGGTCAACGGTAAAGCCATCCCGAGCGCCAAGGTGGACGCGCTGATCAAGAAGTCGGGCCAGCCCGAATCGCCCGAGCTGCGCGCCAAGGCCCGCGACATGCTGGTCGACCGCGAACTGATCGAGCAAGACGCCGCCAAGCGCGGTCTGCTGGAGCGCGACGATGTTCAGGAACAACTGGCTTCCGCGCGCCTGAACGTGCTCGTGGCCGCCGAGTTCGAAGACTACGTCAAGAACAGCCCCGCCACCGAAGACGAACTGCACAAGCAGTACGACAAGATCAAGGCGCAGTTCGGCAACGGCAAGGAATACCACGCTCACCACATCCTGGTGGACAAGGAAGCCGACGCGAAGGCGATCATCGCCAAGCTCAAGGGTGGCGCCAAGTTTGAAGACATTGCCAAGGCTCAATCGAAGGACAAGGGGTCGGGCGCCAACGGCGGCGATCTGGACTGGGCCAACCCGGGCACCTACGTGCCGGAATTCTCGGCAGCGCTCACCGGCCTGAAGAAGGGCGAGATCACCCAGACGCCGGTCAAGACGCAATTCGGCTGGCACGTGATCCGCCTGGACGACACGCGCGACGCCAAGATCCCGTCGTACGAAGACGTCAAGCCGCAACTGCTCGAGATGATGATGGGCGACCAGAACTGGCAACGCAGCAAGTTCCAGGCGATGCTGAAGGACCTCCGCGAAAAGGCGAAAATCCAATAAGCAGCAGCCCGTTGGGGCAGTCAAAAAAGGGGCCGCGTGCCCCTTTTTGATTTGATGCGCCAGTTGCATCGCGCGCAACCGGAATCTCCTCCGGCGCCCCTCAAGTTCTTTTGAAGTGTTTGCTGAAAAGCATTGTGATTTGTCTCATAATGTGCGCCCACGTGCGCCGGCATTGCACTGCTTCGGTGCATTCAAGAGTCAACAGAGTTTGAATAACCAACCACGCCGGCACGGGCATATCCCGCCCGCTGCAAGAGCGAAACCACCCAAAAGGAAACAGGAGATCCTTATGTCCACGTTCAAGCACGCCTTCCGCATTGCTGCGCTTGCCGCCATTCCGATGGCACTGCTGCAAGCCGCGCCGGCACTGGCCCAAGCCACCAAGACGGTCGAGGTGCTGGCCATCGTTGAGCACCCGGCGCTCGACGCCATCCGCGACGGTGCCAAGGCAGAACTCAAGGCTGAGGGCTTTACCGACACCGGCGCCGGCAAGAACCTGAAGTGGGAATACCAGAGCGCGCAAGGCAGCACCGCCACCGCCGCGCAGATCGCCCGCAAGTTCATCGGCGACAAGCCGGATGCCATCGTCGCCATCGCCACGCCGTCGGCACAGGCGGTTGTGGCAGCCACCAAGTCGATCCCGGTGGTGTACTCGGGCGTGACCGATCCGGTAGCCGCGCAACTGGTCAAGAGCTGGGAGCCGACCGGCACCAACGTGACCGGCGTATCCGACAAGCTGCCGCTGGACAAGCAGATCGCCCTGATCAAGCGCGTGGTACCCGCTGCCCGCCGCGTGGGCATGGTCTACAACCCGGGTGAGGCCAACTCGGTGGTCGTCGTTGAAGAGCTGAAGAAGCTGCTGCCGGCGGCTGGCCTGACGCTGGTGACATCGGCTGCGCCTCGCACTGTGGACATCGCCCCGGCTGCCAAGAACCTGATCGGCAAGGTCGACGTGATCTACACGAACACCGACAACAACGTGGTGTCGGCGTATGAGTCGCTGGTGAAGGTGGCCAATGAAGCAAAGATCCCGCTGGTCGCTGGCGATACCGACAGCGTGAAGCGCGGTGCCATCGCTGCGCTGGGCATCAACTACTACAAGCTGGGCCAGCAGACCGGCAAGGTCGTCGCCCGCATCCTGAAGGGCGAGAAGCCGGGCGCGATCGCCTCGGCCGGCAGCACCGACCTGGAGCTGTTCGTGAACGAAGGTGCGGCCAAGAAGCAAGGCGCGACCCTGTCGGCAGACCTGCTGAAGGACGCCAAGGAAGTCATCAAGTAACTCGCAAGGCGCCGGGTCGGCCTCCGCCCAACGGAGCCGTCCTGGCGCGGGTCTGGCTGCCCGAGCCCCAACGTGGCTATCCGCCGCATAATGGCCGGGCGCTTACGCTCTTACCCACAAGCGTCCCCGTTCATTGCACACCGGCCGGTGCCCAATCACCGCGCCCTACTCCGTCATGTCACTGTTTTCATTGCTCGGCGCCCTGGAGATCGGTCTGATCTTCAGCCTCGTGGCGCTCGGGGTGCTGATTTCCTTCCGCATCCTCAACTTCCCTGACCTTACTGTCGACGGCAGCTTCCCCATGGGCGGCGCGGTGGCGGCCACGCTCATCGCCGGCGGACACGATCCGTTCGTGTCAACCGCGTGCGGCACGCTGGCCGGTGCGGCCGCGGGTTTCATCACGGGCTGGCTCAACGTGCGCCTGAAGATCATGGATCTGCTCGCCAGCATCCTGATGATGATCGCGCTGTACTCGGTCAACCTGCGCATCATGGGCCGCCCGAACGTGCCGCTCATTTCCGAGCCGACCGTGTTCTCGCTGCTGCAGCCGGAATGGATGCCCGACTACGTCTTCCGCCCGCTGCTGCTGGGTGTAGTGGTCGTGATCGTCAAGCTGCTGGTGGACTGGTTCTTCTCGACGCAGATTGGTCTGTCGCTGCGTGCCACGGGTGCCAACCCGCGCATGGCACGCGCACAGGGCGTCGCCACCGGTGCCGCTACGCTGGCCGGCATGGCGCTGTCGAACGCGCTGGTCGCCCTTGCTGGTGCGCTCTACGCGCAAACGCAAGGCGGCGCGGATGTGTCGATGGGCATCGGCACCATCGTGATCGGCCTGGCCGCCGTCATCATCGGCGAGACCGTGCTGCCCGCACGCCGCCTGGTGCTGACCACGCTGGCCGTGGTGATTGGCGCGATCCTGTATCGCTTCTTCATCGCCCTGGCGCTCAACAGCGACTTCATCGGCCTGCAGGCGCAGGATCTGAACATGGTGACCGCCGCACTGGTGGTGATCGCTCTCGTGCTGCCCGGCGTGCGCCGCAAGGTGTTCGGCAAGCTGGCCCGCAGTGGTAACAACGGCGGCTCCAAGGGGAACTGACATGCTGAGCGCACAAGGACTCACCCTCACTTTCAACCCGGGCACGCCCATTGAAACGCGCGCGCTGCGCGGCCTGTCGCTGGAGATCCCCACGGGCCAGTTCGTGGCCGTGATCGGCTCGAACGGCGCCGGCAAGTCGACGTTCCTGAACTCCATCAGCGGCGACCAACTGGTTGACTCGGGCAGCATCACCATCAACGGCGAAGACGTCACCCGCAAGACCGCATGGCAACGCGCCGACAAGGTCGCCCGCGTGTTCCAGGACCCGATGGCCGGCACCTGCGAGAACCTGACCATCGAAGAGAACATGTCGCTGGCCATGTGCCGCGGGCAGCGTCGCGGGTTCAAGTTCGCGACCAACCGCAAGTGGCGTGAGATCTTCCGCGAACAACTGCGCCGGCTGGACCTGGGCCTGGAAAACCGCCTGACCGATCGCATCGGCCTGCTCTCGGGCGGTCAGCGCCAGGCCGTGAGCCTGCTGATGGCCTCGCTGCAACCGTCGCGCATCCTGCTGCTGGATGAGCATACCGCTGCGCTGGACCCGAAGACTGCCGCCTTCGTGCTGGAGCTGACCGCCAAGATCGTCTCAGAAAGCAAGCTGACGACGATGATGGTCACGCACTCCATGCGTCAGGCGCTGGACTACGGCGATCGCACGGTCATGCTGCACCAGGGCAACGTGATCCTCGACGTGCAGGGCGAGGAACGCCGTGGCCTGGACGTGCCGCATCTGCTGCAGAAGTTCGAGGAAACGCGCGGCGCCAAGGTGGACGACGACGCGCTGCTGCTCGGCTGATCCGTCCTTGGGCGCCCCCGGCGCTCAAGATGGACACCACTGCATCGACATGACACATCGCCCGGGCTCCCTTAGTGGAGCCCGCGACATTTCCAGCCCATGAGCAAGGCACACCGTCCGGCCATCAGCATCGCGCCCGCTCCACATGAGCAGGACGCGCCGACGCTGTCGAAAGGCCAGAAATCGTTCAACGCACTGATCAAGCAGATCGAGAATCGGCGCAGGCGGCTCGCTGACTGGGAAGCCGCCACGACGCAGTTTCAGACGCGCTATGCCCGCGAGTTCTTGCCGCTCAAGCGGACAAGCACCGAATTGCAAATCCGGATGGTCCACAACCTGGACCAGGCCTACGAGAACGAGGGGCTCAGCAAGCCCGAGCGCCGCAAAGTGTCCGCCCTCATCATCGATCTGGCCGGCGGTTTGATCGATGACGATGCCAGCCTGAAGGCCCTCTACAACAAGTACAGCGGAACGGACTT
Organism: uncultured Ralstonia sp.; assembly: GCA_963512445.1. GTDB lineage: Bacteria > Pseudomonadota > Gammaproteobacteria > Burkholderiales > Burkholderiaceae > Ralstonia. The sequence goes on along the minus strand of CAUPMS010000019.1, from coordinate 20,835 downwards.
CGACCGGGAAGCCGCAGCGCAAGCCGCAGAGATGAAGCTAAGGCTGGAGGCGGCACTCGGTGTCGACTTGGGTGATGACGCGGATGTGCACTCGCAGGAGGCGCTACTGCAACGCGCCCGAGCGCACATTGAGCAACGGGCCGAGAAAAAGGCCGCCGCCGCAAGCAAGCGCGAAGCACGCCGGGCTGCCAGAAAGAAATCTCCCAAGCAGCTTGCAGCAGAAGCACGCGAGGAAGACGAACAGGCACAGATCAGCCTGTCCATCCGCGAGGTCTATCGCAAGCTCGCCAGTGCCTTGCACCCCGACCGGGAGACCGATCCTCAGGAACGCGACCGGAAAACCCGGCTCATGCAGCGTGTCAACGAGGCGTACGACAAGAACAACCTGCTGCAACTGCTGGAGTTGCAGCTTGAGCTTGAACACATCGACCAGCGCGCAATCAACCACATCAGCGAAGCGCGGCTAACGCACTACAACGAGATTCTGAAAAACCAGGTGCGCGAGCTGGATCGGCAGATCCATCGTGCCGAGATGGGGTTTCGGCATGCCTACGGGTTCCACCCGGTCGGAGCGCTGTCTCCGGAGATGGTCTTGCAGCATCTCGCCGATAACATCGACGCGCTCCACCAGAGCATTCGCAGCATCGAGCAAGACCTCGCTGCGTTTGACGACCTCAAGCAGCTGCGGCGCATGCTGAAAGCTCGCACGGTGCCTGATTGATGCCCTGTCCAGAGGCGCGCCAGGCAAACAAAACGGGCTGACGAGCCAGAAACCTGATCGACGGTTGCCGCAGGACAACATTGGCCTCGTAGCGGTCTCGCATTCCACCCACCGCCGTGCACCGTTTGCGTGACGACGCGGCGCACCATTTTCACGCAGCGCGAACGGCCCGCTGTTCCGGCGAAATTGGTTCCATCCGTACTCTGTTATGGCCACGGCACGTGTGCCGGCGCGCGACCTACACTCAGACGCGATCCCGCCACCGCACGATCGGCCGCTGAGCTTGCTCGGGCAAGGCATCGGGGGTTTTCCCTATTGTGGTGCCGTCGGCCCGCACGCCCATTGGCTATGCTGGCAGTGCTGCTCAAAATGGCTCTATCAAATAACCAGGATTGGGTCCACTTGGTAGAACAATGAGCCGCTATAGTCCATCCACAATTCAAACCAACAGTGACATGTTGGCCGGTTCGTCAGGACCCGTGAACGGCAGGAGGGCGGCATGAGCAGTAAGCAGGGGCCCCGCGAAGCGGAGATGCGCACGTCTGCGAATGCCGCCTGCCGCCGAAAGCGCCAAGGCTGGAAGATCGACCTGCTATGTAGGAGGCAGCAATGAAGACCGACGACGTGATCGTCAGCTTTCGAGGTGTACGCAAGACGTATGACGGCGAGATCCTCGTGGTCAAGCATCTGGACCTGGACATCTACCAGGGCGAGTTCCTCACGCTGCTCGGCCCCTCTGGCTCGGGCAAGACGACGTGCCTGATGATGCTGGCCGGGTTTGAGTTCCCCACCGGTGGCGAGATCCGCCTGGAAGGCGCGCTGCTCAACAACGTGCCGCCGCACAAGCGCAACATCGGCATGGTGTTCCAGAATTACGCGCTGTTCCCGCACCTGACGGTGGCGCAGAACGTGGAATACCCGCTGACCGTACGCAAGCTGCCCGCCGCCGAGCGTGCCGAGCGCGTGCACAAGGCCTTGCAGATGGTGCGCATGGAAGGCTTTGCCAAGCGCTACCCCGCCCAGCTCTCCGGTGGCCAGCAACAGCGCATTGCACTGGCCCGTGCGCTGGTGTTCGAGCCCAAGCTCGTGCTGATGGACGAACCCCTGGGCGCGCTCGACAAGCAACTGCGCGAACACATGCAGTACGAGCTGAAGTCTCTGCACGAAAAGCTGGGCGTGACTTTCGTCTACGTCACGCACGACCAGGGCGAGGCGCTCACCATGTCCGACCGTGTGGCCGTGTTCGACAAGGGCATCGTGCAGCAGCTCGATACCGTGGACAGCCTGTACGAACGCCCCTGCAACGAGTTCGTCGCCAACTTCATCGGGGACAGCAACACGCTGCGCGGCACCGTCACCCGCATCGACGGTGACTACTGCGAGCTGCAACTCAACGACGGCGCCCGCGTCATGGGCCGCAACATTGCCGGCGCCAGCGTTGGTGCCACGGCCACGGGCTGCATCCGCCCCGAGCGCATGCGCCTGATGGACGGCGCACCCGCCAACGGCAACGCACTTGCCGGCCAGACACGCGGCCTCGTCTACTTTGGCGACCACGTGCGCATGCGCTGCGCCCTGCCCGACCAGCCCGAATGCTTCGTCAAGGTGCCGCTGGGCACGCGTGCGCTCGATGGCTTTGCGCCCGGTGCGCCGATCCAGCTTGAATTCGCACCCGAACACCTGCGCGTTTTTGCCTGACCCATGTGGGCACATCACCCGATGCGCCCGCGTGCTACGACCACAAGCCGTACTCACAAGCCAAAGCCAAAAGAGGAGCCAACATGAAACACATCGCAAAGATGCGCTTGAGCCTGTTTGCAGGCGCATTCGCCATTGCATTCGGTGCACACGCGGCAGAAATCACCGTCGTCAACTTCGGCGGTGCCAACGGCGACGCGCAGAAAGCGGCCTTCAACAAGCCGTTCGAGGCGCAGACCAACAACAAGGTCACCGTGGTCGAGTACAACGGCGAGCAAGCCAAGATCAAGGCCATGGTGGAAGCCAAGCACGTCAACTGGGACGTGGTGGAAGTCGAATCCGGCGACATCGGCCGCGGCTGCGATGAAGGCCTGTTCGAGAAGCTCGACTGGAGCAAGATCGCCAAGAAGGGCGACCTGATCCCTGAGTCGCCGAGCACCTGCGGCGTGGGCTTCTTTGTGTGGTCCACCGCGATGGCGTACAACGCCGACAAGCTCAAGACCGCCCCGACCGGCTGGGCCGATTTCTGGGACGTGAAGACATTCCCCGGCAAGCGCGGCATGCGCAAGGGTGCGCGCGGCAACCTGGAATTCGCGCTGATGGCCGATGGCGTGCCGGTCAAGGACGTCTACAAGGTGCTCGCCACCAAGGACGGCCAGAACCGCGCGTTCAAGAAGCTCGACCAGTTGAAGCCCAACATCCAGTGGTGGGAAGCCGGCGCGCAGCCGCCGCAGTTCCTGGTGGCGGGTGACGTGGTGATGTCCACCGCGTTCAACGGCCGCATCGATGCCGCGCAGCGCGAAGGCAAGAACCTGAAGGTGGTCTGGAACGGCAGCATCTACGACCTGGACTACTGGGCCATCCCCAAGGGCACGCCCAACAAGGCGCTGGCCGAGCAGTACATCGCCTACACGCTGTCGCAGAAGCCGCAGCAGGAATACGCCAAGCACATTGCCTACGGCCCGGCCAACGTAGCGGCCATCAAGGCGCTGGACGCCAAGACGCAGGCCAACATGCCGAACTCGCCCGAGAACGCCAAGAACGCCGTGCTGCAAAACCTGCAGTTCTGGACCGACCACGGTGATGAGCTGGAACAGCGCTTTGCCTCGTGGGCGTCGAAATAAAGACGTAGCGGTGTAACGCAGTGACCGTGCGGATGCCCTGCCATGGCAACAGAGGTGGCAAGGCATCCGCCGGACGAATTCCCGTAGCGATGGCGAGGCAGCATTGAACACCATGACGATCGCGGCTGAATCGGTTCCTGAGTCGACAGCCAAACTCAAACGCGAACTAAAGAGCGCTGAGGCGCGCAGGCGTGCCATGGCGCTGGCGCTGGTAGCGCCGCTCGCCATTTTCCTGCTGCTGATTTTCGTGGTGCCGATCGGCGCCCTGCTCACGCGCGCCGTGCAAAACCCCGAGGTGGCCGCTGCGCTGCCCAAGACGGTGACCGCGCTCAAGAACTGGGACCGCAAAACGCCGCCCGCCGACGCGGCTTACGTCGCCCTCGCCGCAGACCTGGCTGCCGTGAGCGAAGGCGAAGCGATGGGCGCGCTGGCCCGCCGCCTGAATACCGAAATCCCCGGCTTCCGCTCGCTGGTCGCGAAAACCGCGCGTGCGATGCCGCTGGCCGATGACCAGGGCAAGGCGCTGACGCTCACACCCGGCCAGACCCGCGCCAAGCTCCTCGAACTCGACGAGCGCTGGGGCGATGCAATGTACTGGCAAGCCATCGCCAAGAACAGCAGCCGCACATCGCCGTTCTACCTGCTGGCCGCGCTGGACCACAGGCAAGATGCCTTCGGCCATATCGAGGCAACCGACCCCGACCAGCAGATCTACATCGCGGTGTTCCTCCGTACCTTCGTCATCAGCGGCATGGTCACGCTGTTCGCGCTGCTGCTGGGGTACCCGCTGTCGTACTGGATTGCCTCGCTGCCTGAGCGCCGCGCCAACCTCGTCATGGTGATGGTGCTGATCCCGTTCTGGACGTCCATCCTCGTGCGCGTGGCGGCGTGGATCGTGCTGTTGCAAACCGAAGGCCTGATCAACCACGGCCTGATGGACCTCGGGATCATCAAGGAACCGCTGGAGCTGCTGTTCAACCGCGTGGGGGTGTACATCTCGATGACGCACATCCTGCTGCCGTTCATGATCCTGCCGCTGTACAGCGTGATGAAGTCGATCCCGCCCACGTATCAGCGCGCGGCCGTGTCGCTGGGCAGCCATCCGTTTGCTGCGTTCTGGCGCGTGTACGTGCCGCAGACGTACCCAGGCATCGGCGCCGGTGCGCTGCTGGTGTTCATCCTCGCGCTGGGTTACTACATCACGCCCGCACTGCTGGGCGGGCCGAACGACCAGATGGTCAGCTACTACGTAGCCTACTTCACCAACGTCAGCATCAACTGGGGCATGGCCTGCGCGCTAGGCACACTGCTGTTGGCGGCCACGCTGGTGCTGTATGCGGTGTATGGGCGCTTCACGCGGCCTAAGGTTCGTGTTGGTTGAACGGAGCCCATCGATCATGAAATTCACCAAACCGATGTTCGCCCCGCACACCTCGCTCGTTGAGCGCATCTGGTACTTCGCGCTGCGCGGCCTGGCCGTGCTGACGCTGCTGTACCTCGTGCTGCCGGTGCTGGTGATCGTGCCGCTGTCGTTCTCGTCGAGCACCTTTCTCTCGTACCCGATCCCGAGCTATTCGCTGCGCTGGTATCAAAACCTCGTCACGTCAGATGAATGGCGCATGGCGGCCAAGAACAGCTTCATCGTCGCGCCGGCCGCTACGGTGGTGGCAACCGTGCTCGGCACGCTGGCGGCCATCGGCCTGAACAAGGCGGATTTTCGCGGCAAGGCACTGCTGATGGCGGTGCTGGTGTCACCGATGATCGTGCCGGTGGTCGTGGTGGGCGTGGGCATGTATTTGTTCTTTGCGCCGCTGGGCATGGCGAATACCTACATCGGCCTGATCTTGGCGCACGCAGCGTTGGGCGTGCCGTTTGTGGTGACGACAGTGTTGGCGACGCTGCAGGGCTTCAACCACAACCTGGTGCGCGCGAGCTTGTCGCTGGGCGCCAACCCGGTCATGACGTTCTTCCGCATCACCCTGCCCGTGATTGCGCCGGGCGTGATTTCTGGCGCGCTATTCGCCTTCGCTACGTCATTTGATGAAGTGGTGGTCACGCTTTTCCTGGCGGGTGCGGATCAGGTGACGCTGCCACGCCAGATGTTTACGGGCATCCGCGAAAACATCTCACCAACCATTGCCGCGCTGGCGACGATCCTGATCGTCTTCTCGACCTGCCTGCTGCTGACGTTCGAGTGGCTGCGCGGGCGCGCTGCTGCAAAAGCGATTGCCTGAACGCAGGCGCGCGCAACCGGGCCTATCTCGCCAGGCTGCGCCCAACCGTATCGCTACGGAGAAACGAACACGTCCGTCCGGTTGGCTGTGTTGCCTGAGTTGGTCTGGATGAAGAACGGCACGAACTTCGTACCGGCCGCTGCCAGCCCCTCGTAGTCACCAACGAAGAAGCCTCTTGCCACAGGGGCCGTCTTCATATCGAACGAACCAGCCAGATGCGTTTCGCTACCGAAAGACCGCCCCCCATTGGTGGACAAGGTCTGCCAATAGTCCGTTGGCAACGTGGTTGTGGTGCCTGCCGCGAGGTTGCGCAGATCGTAGTACGTCACGGCAACCGTGCCCGCTGAATTGACCCGCACCATCGCGTTGAAGGCCGCCTTGCCCGTCGGGGTGTTGACCTGCGTCGGTGCGCTCCAGGTCTGGCCGCCGTCGGTGGAGGTGGATAGCGCAATGTCCGCATGCGCGCCGCCACTGAAGCGCGAATCCTGCCAGACGACATAGAGCTGCCCGGTGGCCGGATCGATGGCGGGTTCGGGAATGATGTCTCCGGTGCGCAGCAACTCACCCGTGTTCGGATCGGTGACCGCTACGAACTGCAGGCTCGCGATGATCTGCGGCTTGGTCCACGTCGTGCCACCATCGGTCGACTTGACGAACGCCACGCTGTTGGTGCCCATCGATCTGCCGGGCGCGTGAATGTAGTTGAAGAAGTCGTACAGCGTGCCGGTCTGGGCGTTGACCACGATCTGGTTGCCGATGGTCTGGTGCTCGGACGGCGTGTCCACCATCACACTGGGCGAGCTCCAGGTCAGGCCGCCGTCAACGGTCTTGGAGAACAGCCCCGGCCCACGGAAGGCAAAGGCGTGCTGGTTCGCATAGGGGTTGGCATTCGGCTGCTCCAAGCGGTCCCACACCGCATAGGCGACACCGTGCTTGACCGGGTCTGCCGTCACGGATTCCTTGTCATTGAAGAACTGCGTGCTCGGCTCGTTGTCGGCAATCAGCACGCTCAGGTTGGTCCAGCTCCGGCCGCCATCTCTGGAGACGGCCGCGCCCACCGCGTTGTTGTTCCTGGTGTGGTCGAACGAGATCGACACCGTGTACGCGATGCCGTCCGGCCCGAAGGACACCCATGGGTCGGAAGCCCGCTCATAGCCGAGCCCGCCGGCACACGCGCTGAACGGCAGGGGCACCGATCTCCAGGTGGCGCCGCCGTCGAAGGTCGCCGCAGACATCAAACCGTGCGCACCGCCATTGGACCAGCGGTCTTGCTGCCACACGCCAATGTAGTTGGTCAGGTTGGCTGGGTTGACGGCAACGTACGGTTCAACCTCGGCATTCACGTAATTCGTGCCCGGCCCGCCCACGGTGCACAGTGCAAACGGGCTCGGGCCGGAAACCAGCGTGGCTGCCCACGTGGCCGGGCTGATGATCAACGCTGCTGTCAGCGTACTGCTGCGCAGCAGCACGCTTGCTCTGTTACGAGACATGAGAACCTCCTCTTGCGGAGACTGCCTGGTGATTGATGCCCCCCCTTGCTCTTCTTTATCTGTGCAAGGCACAGGCGACTGGCGGCAGAGAGTGACTCACGCCGCTCTACACGACCGTTCACCCATGGCACCCATAGCGATGCCCTTGCACCCGGCCGTAACACCCTTCGGCCCACACACAGCGGCGAGGCAACACAGAAGAAGGCCCGGCGGATCTTGCCGCGTAAGCTTAGGAAATGCTTGCGAGTGCCGCATGAAGTTTTTTTTATCGCTGTGCAAATCAGGATTTACGGTGCAGTGCAGCCAAGCACACGCGTGGCGACGTGCAAGCGATCGAGGCAGAAGCAGCCCGCCGGAACGCTCGCCGCTTGCAGCGCAGGCTGAACGCAAGGCACTTGTTTGCCGATCGCCCAGGCGAACGAGCCGCAGCGACGGCCAGGACCATGGCCCTCACCTTTCTGGTTGAGGCGATGCGCCATCCGCTCCTCCTTGAATTTACGAACAGGTTCTGAACTCGGCGATTGGCGCTCTGGGTTCGACAGTTGGCGTTCTGAACTCGACGGTTGGGGCTGCAAGCTCGGCGATTGGCGTTTCGGGCTCGGCGTGTTCGGCGCCTTGGACTCCACCGCCGGGGCTCAGGGCTTGGCCATCGGCGTTCCGAACTCGACGTTTGAAGTTTTGAACTCGGCAATCGAAGTTCCTGAACTCGGCTTTCTGCGCTCAAAACGCGGCGTCTGGCGTTTCGATCTAGGTGAGCGGGGTCCTGAGCTCGATGTCCGGCGTTCTGCGCCCGGTGATAGGAGTGCCTAGCTCGAAGCGCGGCGTTCGGAGCTCCGCACGCGGCGTTCCGAACGCCAAGCGGAGCCCCAGAACCGCCTTACAGGAACATTCCGCCCGAAGCCTCGACGCGCTGCGCATTGATCCAGCGGTTGTCCGGCGACAGCAGCGACGCCACCACGCCGCCGATATCGTCCGGCAGGCCTGCGCGGCCCAGCGCCGTATTGGCCGCCACCATGGCGTTGAGGCTGGCGTTGTCGCACACGGCGCCGCCGCCAAAGTCTGTCTCGATGGCGCCCGGGGCAACCACATTCACCGCAATGCCGCGCGGGCCGAGTTCCTTCGCCAGGTAGCGCGTCAGCACCTCCACCGCCCCCTTCATCGCTGCATAAGCGCCATAGCCCGGTAATGCGAAGCGCGCCAGCCCCGATGAGATATTGACGATGCGCCCACCGTCCGCCATGAGCGGCAGCAGGATCTGCGTGAGGAAGAACACGCCCTTGAAATGCACGTTCATCAGCTCGTCGAACTGGGCTTCAGTCGTTTCCTCTACCGCGGCGTGCACGCCAACACCGGCGTTATTGACGAGGTAATCGAAGCGCTCGGCCTTCCACTGTGCGAGCACGCCGCGCACGGCATCGGCAAAGGCCGGGAAGGTGGCGATCTTGCCGGCGTCGAGCTGCAGCGCGGCGGCACGGCGGCCAAGGGCGGTGAGTTCTGCAACCAGCGCATCGGCTTCCGCGCGGTTGCTGCGATACGTGAAAATCACATCGGTGCCGCGCTGGGCGAGCTTCTGCACCATGTTCTTGCCGAGGCCGCGGCTGCCGCCGGTCACGATGGCAATCGGCGCATGTTGGGTGTGGGATTGGGTCATGTTGCTCTCCTGGGTTGTCGATCAGGTTGGTGGTGCGGGTTGTCGTACTGCACACCGTGAGAGCATGGTATTGGGCGACAAAACAATAATAAATCTCGCCTATCCTATTGCTGTATTTGTCCACAGATAACAATTAGCCCATCGTGCCATGTCTACCAACCGACTCGAAGCCATGCAGATCTTTGTGCGCGTGGCTGAACTCGCCAGCTTCACGCGTGCGGCGGAGGCGCTGAGCATCCCTAAGCCCGCCGCCTCGGTGGCGGTGCAGCAACTGGAGACGATGCTCGGCACACGCCTGCTGCACCGGACCACGCGCAAAGTGCAGCTCACGCAAGACGGCCAGACCTTCTACGAGCGCTGCCAGGACCTGCTGGCCGACATGGACGAGTTGCAGACGATGTTTCGCCAGAGCCCACAGGCGCTGCGCGGCCGTCTGCGTGTGGATATGCCCGTGGGCGTCGCGCGGCGCATCGTCATCCCCGCCCTGCCCAGCCTGCTCGATGCGCATCCTGATCTGGAAATCGAACTCTCCAGCACCGACCGCCGGGTCGACCCCGTCCGCGAAGGGTTCGATTGCGTGCTGCGCATCGGCACGCTCACCGACAGCAGCCTGATTGCCCGCCCGCTCGGCAAGCTTGCGCAGATCAACTGCGCCAGCCCCGGCTACATCGCGCGTTACGGCATGCCGAAAACGCTGGAAGACCTCGACCACCATCGCATCGTCCACTACGTGCAGACGTTGGGGACGAAATCGGCCGGGTGGGAATACACGGTGGATGGCCGCCCCGCGTTTCGGCCGATGAAAGGCGCGGTGACTGTCAGTTCTGCCGAGAGTTACGACGCGGCGTGCCGCGCGGGGCTGGGGATGATTCAGGCGCCGGTGTATGCAGGGCTATCGACGCTGATTGCGGATGGGACGCTGGTGGAAGTGCTGCCCGACCACCGGCCGCCGCCGATGCCGGTGTCGTTTGTATATCCGAACCGGCGGAATCTGCCGGTGCGGGTGCAGGTGTTCATGAACTGGATGGCAGACCTGTTGGCGCCGTACCTGGAAACGGCATCGAGCGGGCGATAGTGTGGGCGGTTACGGCGACCCATGTCATTGCGCCGGCTTGTCGCTGCGCTTTTTCAGGTTGGTGCGCAGCGCATCGCTCATCGGCATGTTCAGGTTTGCACCGGCCGGCGGGATGGGCGACTCGAACCATTTCTTGTACAGCGCTGTGAACTCGCCGGATTTCATGAGGCGCGTGATGGTTGCATCCACAAGCCGCTTGAAGGCACGGTCGTCCTTGCGAACCATGCAGGCGTACGGCTCGACCTGCAGGGTTTCCGCCACGACTTCGAGCGCTCCCGGATTCGCCGAGTTGGCGCGCAGGCCATACAGCAGCACGTCATCCAGCGCCAATGCCGACGCGTGGCCAGTTTCGACGAGCTTCAGAGCGTCCGCATAGTCCTTGCCGGGGATGATCTGGACGTCGATGTTGTGGTCGACGGCGAACTTCTTCAGCACCTTCTCGTTCGTGCTGCCCGCCGTGCTGGCGACGGTCTTGTTCGCCAAGTCGGGGTAGTTCTTGATGCCCGAGTCGCGCTTGGTCAAGAGGCGCGTTCCCGCGTAGAAGACGTTGATCGAGAAGGCCACCTCCTTGCCCCGCGCGCTGGTATTGGTGGTTGATCCGCATTCGAGGTCGTAGGTGCCATTGACCAGTAGCGGAATCCGATTCGTGCCGGTCACCGGAATCGAGTCGACCTGCAGAGACGGCCTCTTCAACCGGGCGCGCACATCGTCGACGATGGCTTGCGTCAGATCGACGGAAAATCCGACGGCCTTGTTTGGGGCCAGCAAGTAGCTGAACGGAACCGCCGCTTCGCGATAACCGACCGTGATCTTGTCTGCCGCAGCGATCTTTTCCAGCGTCTGCGCGTGAATGCCCTCCGCAGCCACCGTTAGACCCGCCACGACAAGCGTGCAAGCGAGTGTGCGAATCGTGTTCATTTGCGCCTCCATGGATGTATCCCGCGCTCTGTAGGCTTGTGGCTCCTGCAGCCCCCTCTCTACGGAAATCTAGGCGCGATCTCGTTCTTGCCATTGATGCAGGTCAACATGCCAGACACGCGTGGCTTAGCGCGCAAAAGAAAAAACGCGCCGAGTTGCCCCGGCGCGTTTTTTCATTGCTGCGGCAGACGGGTCAGCCCATCCACTTCCGCGCATTGCGGAACATGCGCATCCACGGGCTGCTGCCGTCGCCGGCGGCTTCCCATTCCTTCGGATGCCAGCTCATCTGCACCGCACGGAACACGCGTTCCGGGTGCGGCATCAGCGCAGTGAATCGACCGTCGTGCGTCGTTACCGAGGCAATGCCCTGCGGCGAGCCGTTCGGGTTCAGCGGATACGCTTGCGTGACTTCGCCACGGTTGTCGACGTAGCGCAGGCCAACGGCCACCTTGCTGATGTCGCCTTGCTGCGAGAAGTCGGCATACCCTTCGCCGTGCGCGACGACGATGGGGATGCGGCTGCCTTCCATGCCCGCGTAGAAGATCGACGGGGAAGCTTCCACCTGCACCGTCACCAAGCGGCCTTCGTACTGCTCCGACTGATTGCGCGTGAACTTCGGCCATGCACCCGCGCCCGGGATGATCGGGGCGAGGTTCGCCATCATCTGGCAGCCGTTGCACACGCCCAGCGCGATCGAGTCGGTGCGGTTGAAGAACGCCGCGAACTGCTCGGCCAGCATGCTGTTGAAGAGGATGGTCTTCGCCCAGCCTTCGCCCGCGCCCAGCACGTCGCCGTAGCTGAAGCCGCCGCAGGCAACGAAGCCCTTGAAGCCTGCCAGGCTGGTGCGGCCGGCCAGCAGGTCGCTCATGTGAACGTCGTAGGTGTCGAAGCCGGCCTTGTCCATCGCGTAGGCCATTTCCACCTGCGAGTTGACGCCCTGCTCGCGCAGGATCGCCATGCGCGGGCGCGCGCCCGTGGCGATGAACGGCGCGGCCACGTCAACAGCCAAGTCGAAGGTGAGCTTGGGCGAGATGCCCGGGTCTTCGGCATCCAGAAGGATGTCGTATTCGCTCTGCGTGCACTCGGGGTTGTCGCGCAGGCTGGCGATGCGCCAGGAGACGTCCGTCCAGGTGCGTTGCAGTTCGATGCGCTCGGCGCTGAAGATCTTCTTGGCATCGCGCCAGATTTCGACGTGGCCGTTGGCGTTCGGTGCGCCGATCACGTGGCTGCAACCGGACAGGCCGTGCTCGCGCAGTACTGCAAACACAGCATCGCGCTGGGCCAGCGGCACTTGAATGACGGCGCCGAGTTCTTCCGCAAACAGCGCGCGCAGGGTCAGGTCAGCGCGGCGGCCGGAGACTTGCTGCGCCCAGTTCTTGGCGTCGCCATGATCGGCTGCGTCGTCCAGCGTGAGCATGTCGACGTTGATCGACACGCCGCAGTGGCCGGCAAACGCCATTTCGCAGATGGTCGCCCACAGGCCACCGTCGGAGCGGTCGTGGTAGGCCAGCAACACGCCGCTGGCGTTCAGTTGCTGGATGGCGGCGAAGAAGCGCTTGAGGTCTTCGGCGTCGTCCACGTCTGGCACGCTGTTGCCGATCTGCTGCGTGACCTGCGCCAGGATGCTGCCGCCCATGCGGTTCTTGCCGCGGCCCAGGTCGATCAGGATCAGTGTGGTGTCGGCCGGCGCGTTGGCTGATTCGACTTGCTTGAGTTGCGGCGTGAGCGTCTTGCGCACGTCCGTCACCGGTGCAAAAGCCGAGACGATGAGCGACACCGGGGCGACCACTTCCTTGGCTTGGCCAGCATCTTCCCACTTGGTGCGCATCGACAACGAATCCTTGCCCACCGGAATGCTGATGCCCAGTGCCGGGCACAGGTCCATGCCAACAGCCTTGACGGTGTCGTACAGGCGGGCGTCTTCGCCGTTCACGCCGCACGCGGCCATCCAGTTGGCCGACAGCTTGAGTTGCGTGAGTGAGTCGATGGGGGCGGCGGCGATATTGGTGATGGATTCACCGATCGCCATGCGGCCCGATGCCGGTGCGTTGATGACGGCCAGCGGCGTGCGCTCGCCCATCGTCATCGCCTCACCCGTGTAGCCCTTGTAGTCGAGCGTGGTGACGGCTACGTCAGCCACCGGCACTTGCCACGGGCCGACCATCTGGTCGCGCGTGTTCAGGCCGCCGACGGTGCGATCGCCAATGGTGATGAGGAAGGACTTGCTGGCGACGGTCGGGTGGCGCAGCACGTCGCGCGCAACGACCTCCAGGTCCAGGCCGGTGACATCCACTTCCGGCAGTTCCTGCGCCACGCGGCGCACGTCGCGGTGCATGCGCGGCGGCTTGCCGAGCAACACGTCCATCGGCATGTTGACGGGGAAGTGCTCGGCAACGTCGGCAGCGGTGTCGCCGTCGACGACTTGCAGTTGCTGTTCGTCCGTGGCGAAACCGACCACCGAGAACGGTGCGCGCTCACGCTGGCACATGGCCTGGAAGCGCGGGAAGTCACCGGGCGCAATCGCCAGCGTGTAGCGCTCTTGCGATTCATTGCACCAGATTTCTGCCGGGCTCAGGCCCGACTCTTCCAGATGCACCTGGCGCAGGTCGAAGCGTGCGCCCTTTTCAGCACCATCCACGATTTCCGGGAAGGCGTTGGAGATGCCGCCCGCGCCCACGTCGTGGATCGACAGGATCGGGTTGTCTGCGCCGAGCGCCCAGCACGCGTTGATGACTTCCTGCGCGCGGCGCTGCATTTCAGGGTTGCCGCGCTGGACGGAATCGAAGTCCAGGTCAGCGGTGTTGGTGCCAGTGGCCATCGAGCTGGCAGCGCCGCCGCCCATGCCGATGCGCATGCCGGGGCCGCCCAGTTGGATCAGCAGCGTGCCAGCCGGCAGGCCGTGCTTGTGCGTGTGGCCGGCATCGATGTTGCCGATGCCGCCCGCGATCATGATCGGCTTGTGATAGCCGCGCACGGTGCCGGCCACGTTCTGCTCGTAGACGCGGAAGTAGCCGCCCAGGTTGGGCCGGCCGAATTCGTTATTGAACGCAGCGCCGCCGATCGGGCCTTCGATCATGATCTGCAGCGGCGAGGCAATGCGGTCCGGCTTGCCTATTGGGCCAAATTCGGGGCCGGCTGCGGCATCGCTCGGATTGCGGTGCGCCACGGGCTGAGCGGTGTCGCGGGCGTTTTCCCACGATTGCACAGCTTCCGGCAGCAGGAGGTTGGATACGGTGAAGCCGGTCAGGCCTGCCTTGGGTTTGGCGCCACGGCCGGTTGCGCCTTCATCGCGGATTTCACCGCCCGCGCCAGTGGACGCGCCCGGGAACGGCGAAATGGCCGTCGGGTGGTTGTGCGTCTCCACCTTCATCAGCGTGTGCGTGAGCGCGTCGCGGCGGCCGTATTGCGGTACGCCCGTCGCCGTCTCGGTGCCTGCGTGCGGGAACCAGCGCTCGGCCATGCCGCCTTCCATCACGGCGGCGTTGTCGGAGTACGCGACGATCGTGCCCTGCGGCGCGAGCTGGTGCGTGTTGCGGATCATCGCGAAGAGCGACTTGTCCTGCGTCTCGCCGTCGATGGTCCAGTCGGCGTTGAAGATCTTGTGGCGGCAGTGCTCGCTGTTGGCCTGCGCGAACATCATCAGTTCGACGTCGGTCGGGTTGCGTTCGAGCTTGCGGTAGGCGTCAACCAAGTAGTCGATTTCGTCGTCGGACAGGGCCAGGCCCATCTCCGTGTTGGCAGTTTCCAGCGCGCGGCGGCCGGCGGCGGCATCGCCACTGCCCAGATCGACGAAGCGCAGTGCCTTGGCGGGCAGCACGTCGAACAGGCCGTAGCCGGCTTCGCGCGAGTCGATCACGGCTTCGGTCATGCGGTCGTGCAGGTGCTCGGCCACGGCGGCGCGGGTGGCGTCGTCCAGGTGCTTGCTGTTACCAGTCAAGCTGCGGATGAGGCCCTTCTTGCACGTGACGGTGAATTCCACGCCGCGCTCGATGCGGTGGATTTGCGGCAGCGCGCAGTGGCGGGCGATTTCGGTCGCCTTGCTGGCCCACGGCGAGATCGTGCCGAAGCGCGGAATGACCACAAAGCGATCACCTTCGACGTCAGCCGGTGCGGGCGAGCCGTAGGTCAGCAGCGCCTGCACACGAGCGGATTCATCGGCCGACAGCGGCGCATCGGCGGCAACAAAGTGCAGGTATTG
Organism: uncultured Ralstonia sp.; assembly: GCA_963512445.1. Lineage (GTDB taxonomy): Bacteria > Pseudomonadota > Gammaproteobacteria > Burkholderiales > Burkholderiaceae > Ralstonia. The sequence continues at coordinate 5,726 of CAUPMS010000019.1, read as the reverse complement.
GGCGCTGACGGCATCGATGTCCGGATCGATGCGCTTGAGGGTGGAAAGCAGGCGTTGCTGGCGGAAGGCGGACAGCGCGAGAGCGCCGGGAAAGCACGAGAAATGCGCCATGGTGGGCAAGGCAGGAGTCGCTGGAAGAGGGGTTTCCCGGCGTGCGCGGGAAAACCGCTATTGTACCTTGCCCCGCCCCTGTTACCGAGCCCCCAAAGCGCCCGAAAACTCCCTTGCCGAGGCTGAAACGGGCGTTCTACAGCGACGTCGCCGAGCGCGCAGCCTGCTCGTACAGGCCCGTCAGCACGCGCAGCAGGCGCGCCAGCTCGCCAATTTCGGCGTTTTCCTCGCCGCTGGGCGAAATATTGCTGGTCAGGCACTGCTCGCGGATCTCGCGGTAGCGGGCACAAGCCTTTTCGCCAGCCGCCGTGGTGGTGTAGGTGACTTCCTTGCCGCTGCGCGTGCCCTCCACCAGTTCCATCCCCTGCAGCTTCTTGAGCGAATACGTGACGAGATGGGTGTCTTCCACGTTCAGCACGAAGCAGATGTCCGCCAGCCGCTTGGCGCGACCGCGATGGTTGACGTGATGCACCACCAGCACATCGAGGAAGGTCAAGTCGCGCACGCCGGCGGCGGCCATGCAGCGCACGCACCAGCGGTTGTAGGCGTTGTAGGCGGTGTTGAGCGCGAATTCGAACTCCGACAACTCAGGGCTGCGCGTCGACACCAGATGCGACGACGACACGATCGGCCCGCCGGTACTTTCCCCTTTCGCGCCTTCATTGGCGGCAGCTTGCGGCAGATCAGCTTTGGGAGTGTTCGGCGACTTGGACATTGCAACTGGGCTGGGAAAGGACCGGAAACGCAGGCTATTGTAAGAGAATAGATCGTCATGTCTGTCCTGCAGAAAGCGTAGTTGCCATGTCCTCACACCCTACTTGGCGCGAAATCCTGATCGACGGCGCCCTCGCCGCACACCATGGCGCCGATCTGCTCTTTGGCACGGCGGGCATCCGCGCGCTGGAAGCGGCTGCATACCGATCCCTGGAACCCTTCACCTTGATGGCCCGCGCGGGCGAAGCTGCCGCTGACTGGCTGCAGACGCGCGCACCGCATGGGCACGTGCTGTTCGTTGCCGGCCCTGGCAACAACGGCGGTGACGCACTCGTCGCGGCGACGGTGCTGCATCTTGCCGGCCGCGCCGTCAGCGTGTGGCTTGCCGCAGACCCGGCCGGACTGCCCGACGATGCACGCCGCGCCTGGACGGAGGCCTGTGCCGCCAATGTCCCCATCGAACATCTGCACGCGACGGCTTCGGTGCCAGCCGCTGCCACGGCCATCGTCGACGGGCTTTTTGGCGTCGGGCTCGCCCGGCCGCTGACGGGGCTGCATGCGGCGTTGGTCGAAACCATGAATGCCAGCGGCTTGCCGGTGTATGCGCTGGACATCCCTTCGGGGCTGAATGGCGACACGGGGCAGCCGCCTGCTCAGCTCGACCTAAATTCGCCCGTCATCCAGGCGCGCGCCACCATCACCTTCCTCGCCGTCAAGCCGGGCTTACTGACAGGCGATGGCCGTGATGCCACCGGCGACATCGCCCTCGCCGATCTGCAAGCCGCGCAGCCCGCCTATGACGGCGTGATCGAAGCGGATGCATTCGTCAACACGCCGGCACGCTGGCTCGCACATGTGCCGCGCAGGCGCCACAACGGCCACAAGGGTACGTATGGCAGCGTGGCGATCGTCGGCGGTGCGGCGGGCATGGTTGGAGCGCCGCTGCTGTCGGCGCGTGGGGCGCTCTATCTCGGTGCGGGCAAGGTGCATGTGGTGTCGCTCGCGGCGGATGCGCCGCGCGTCGATCCAGCGCAACCCGAGTTGATGCTGCACACCTTGGGTGCGCTCGATCTGGGCGACATGCAGGCGCTTGCCGTCGGCCCCGGCATGGGCACGGGCAAGGAGTCGGAAGCCGCGCTTGCGCATCTGCTCGACCGCATGCTCTCGGCGCACACGCCCGCTGTGTTCGACGCCGATGCACTCAATCTCTTTGCCAAGGCGCCCGCGCTGCTTGCGCGTCTCACACAACTGGCCGGAAGCGGCGTGCCGCTGGTGCTGACACCGCATCCGCTGGAAGCCGCACGCCTGCTGCACACCGATGCGCATGCTGTGCAACGCGATCGGCTGGCGGCAGCCAAGGCACTCGTCAACCGGACTGGGGCGGTGGTGGTGCTCAAAGGCTCGGGCACGGTCATCGCTGCGCCGGGCATCTCGCCCGCCATCAACCCAACGGGCAACGGCGGGCTCGCCACCGGCGGCACGGGCGATGTGCTGACCGGCATGATCGGCGCCCTGCTTGCGCAGGGCATGGGTGCGCGCGAAGCCGCGCTTGCAGCGGTATGGCTGCACGGCCGCGCGGCAGACGACCTCGTCCACGCAGGCGTCGGCCCCATCGGCCTGCATGCGAGCGAGCTGTGCGCGCCAGCACGGCGTGCGCTCAACGCCCTGCTGGCGTCGGACGTTCGCCGATAGAAAGGCGTCATAGTGCGCCGTTATACTGCGCATTCGTTTTCCCACGCTGTCCTCACGCCACATCACGCCATATGCCCACAGCCCTACCCGCCTGGCAGTCCTTGACGCAACATGCAGAATCGATCCGCGCAGCACACATGCGCGACTGGTTTGCCGCGCCGGATGCCGAGGAACGGGTACGCGCCTTCACGCTGGAAGCCGCGGGACTGACGGTCGACTACTCGAAAAACCGCATTACCTTCGACACGCTTGCGCTGCTGCTGCAACTGGCTGACGAGGCCGGTGTGCTCACGCTGCGTGACGCCATGCTGCGCGGTGACCGCATCAACAACACCGAGCACCGCTCCGTCCTGCACGTGGCTCTGCGCGGCCGTGCCGAAGACGACTTCCGCGCCGACGGCGAGCCCATCATGCCCGAGGTGCTGCGCGTGCGCGCCCAGATGCACGACTTCGCCAACCGCGTGCACAGCGGCGCGTGGACTGGCCACTCCGGCCAGCGCATTACGGATGTGGTGAACATCGGCATCGGTGGCTCGGACCTCGGGCCGCGCATGGTGTGCCGTGCGCTCGACCATCTGGCCGTGCCACAGGTGCGCGTGCATTTCGTCTCGAACGTCGACGGCACGGATCTGGCCGAGACGCTTGATCACCTGAACCCGGACACCACGCTCGCCATCGTCTGCTCCAAGACGTTCACCACGCTGGAAACGATGGCCAACGCGCACAGCATGCGCCGCTGGTTTGTCGAGCACGGCGTGGCGGAAGAACAGCTCAAGCACCACTTCGTCGCCGTCTCTACCAACCGTGAGGCTGTCGTCCATTTCGGCATCGACCCGGACAACATGTTCACGTTCTGGGATTGGGTCGGCGGGCGGTTTTCGCTGTGGTCGGCGGTGGGCTTGTCGATCGTGCTGGCGATCGGGCCGCAGCAGTTTGAGGCGATGCTCGATGGCGCGCGTGCGATGGACCACCACTTCGCCACGGCCGCGCCGCGCGAGAATCTGCCGCTCATTCTTGGGATGCTGTCGGTCTGGCATCGCGGCTTCTTTGATGCGGCGAGCGCCTGCACCGCACCTTACTGCGCGCCGCTGGAACTGCTGACCGATTTCATGCAGCAGTTGGAGATGGAGAGCAACGGCAAATCCGTGCAGCGCACAGGCGTGGCCATCGATACCGACACTGGCCCCATCGTCTGGGGCACGGCCGGCACCAACGGCCAGCATGCGTATTTCCAACTGATCCACCAGGGCTCGCAGATCGTGCCGGTGGATTTCATCACCACGCTGGAGCCGGTGCGCAGCCTGCCTGGCCATCACGCCAAGCTGCTCGCCAACTGCTTCGCGCAGGGCGAGGCACTGTTGCTTGGCCGCACGGCCGATGAAGTCCGCGCGGGCGGCATCACCGATGAAGCCCTGGTACCGCACATGGTGTTCGAAGGCAATCGCCCGAGCACGACCATTCTGATGGAGCGGCTGGACGCCGCGTCATTCGGCGCGCTCATCGCCTGCGCCGAGCACCGCACTTTTGTGCAAGGCGCGGTGTGGAACATCAACTCGTTCGACCAGTGGGGCGTGGAGCTTGGCAAGAAGCTCGCCAAGCCGATCCAGGCCGAGCTGGAAGGCGCGCCGGCCTCCGTGGCACATGATGCATCGACGGCGGCGTTGATCCGTCGCGCCAAGACTGCGCTTTAACGTCCCCGCCTACGCAAACGTTCAGAGTTCGGTAACGATCTCGTCGCCGACCAGATGCCCCGCCTCGATGGTGAGAATGCGGCTGCAACGCGCCGCGACGGAGCGGTCGTGCGTCACCAGCACCAGCGTGGAACCGGCGCTGCGGTTGAGTTCAAACATCAGCGCAATGACGGCTTCGCCAGTGGCTGTGTCGAGACTGCCGGTCGGCTCATCAGCAAAGAGAATATTGGGCTCGGTCACGAACGCGCGTGCCAATGCGACGCGCTGCTGCTCACCACCCGACAGCGTCTTCGGATAATGCGACAGCCGTGCGCCCAAGCCGACGCGCTCCAGCAAGACCGCAGCGCGGCGGCGCATCTGTGCGGCACTCACATCGCCCTGTAATTCGAGCGGCAGCATCACGTTCTCGAGCGCCGTCAGATGGGGCAACAACTGGAACGATTGGAAGACAAAGCCCACATGGCTGCCGCGCACCGCGGCTCGGCCATCTTCGTCCAACTTGAACAGGTCATTGCCGAGCAGCTTGACCGACCCCGATGTCGGCAGGTCCAGGCCAGCGAGCAAACCAAGCAGCGTTGATTTGCCCGAGCCCGAAGCACCGACAATGGCCAGCGTTTCGCCCATTTCCACACGGAAAGCAACATCGCTCAGAATAGGCAACTCACCGGTGGCGTCGCGCACGGTCTTGTGCAGCGAATCGACTTCAATCACCCAGGTAGCGGAAGACGACATGATTGGACAGGTAGGTAATAGAAGGCGCAGCGCGAAGTTCCTTGTAGCAGCACTTGGCTGCGCAGTATTCGGCATGCTGCCGCTCTCACAGACAGTTGCTGCACAAGGCGCGCCGGCATCGCATCGCGTGGTGGTGCTGGGTGACAGCCTGTCGGCGGGATACGGCCTTGCGCAAGGCACAGGCTGGGTCGCGTTGCTCGACAAGCGCCTCAAAGAACGGAAGCCCGATTATAGCGTCGCCAACGCAAGCATCAGCGGCGACACCACGGCCGGCGGCCGCTCGCGCTTGCCTGCCGTGCTGGCGCGCGAGAAGCCATCTGTTGTGATCATTGAACTGGGTGGCAATGACGCACTGCGCGGCCTCTCACTCGCTTCGAGCGAGGCCAACATGAAGGCGATGATCGAATCTTCGCAAGCGGCTGGCGCGAAGGTGCTGCTGGTGGGCATGCGCATTCCACCCAACTACGGCCCCGATTACAGCGAGCGCTTCTTCGCGATGTTCGGCAGGCTGGCCCAGCAGTACAAGCTGCCGCTGGTGCCGTTCCTGCTCGAAGGCGTGGCGCAACGACCGGAGTGGTTTCAGGAAGATCGCATCCATCCGATTGCAGCGGCGCAGCCAACGATGCTGGACAACGTGTGGCCCAAGCTGGAGCCGTTGCTCAAGCGGCGCGCTGGCGGTTAAGCGATCGCGATGTCATCGGCATGAGCCAATAAAAAGCCCCCATTTTCAGGGTAATGCCGTTCAGTTAAGGTCTTTCCGAAGATATCGAACGACATAACGAGCAG
>CAUPMS010000018.1:0-89738 GCA_963512445.1 uncultured Ralstonia sp. | reverse complement strand
GCTCGTCGGGCTCATAACCCGAAGGTCGCAGGTTCAAATCCTGCCCCCGCAACCAGCCAGAAGTCGAACGTGTTTCTACGGACGCGGGGTGGAGCAGTCTGGCAGCTCGTCGGGCTCATAACCCGAAGGTCGCAGGTTCAAATCCTGCCCCCGCAACCAACCAAGTAGAACGGCTCGCTCCAAGACCTGAGCCGAATCATGAAGCCCGCAGACAGCGGGCTTTTTGCTTTTCTACGTTTCTACGCACCGTTTCGCGCGCAACTCAGTCGATACTTCCGGCCCGCCCTGTGCCGCGCGGGACCGCTACGTCGCGGTGATACACTGAGACACTCCACCCGCGACGATTCCCCATGAAATTCTGCTCCAACTGCGGCCAGTCAGTCGTCTCTCGCATTCCCGCCGGCGACAACCGACTGCGTGACGTTTGCGACCATTGCAATACGATTCACTATGTGAATCCGCGCAACGTGGTCGGCACGGTGCCCGTTTGGAACGATCAAATCCTCCTGTGCAAGCGCGCCATCGAGCCGCGCTACGGCTTCTGGACCTTACCCGCAGGCTTCATGGAAATCGGCGAGACCACTGCACAAGCAGCTTCGCGCGAAACGCAGGAAGAAGCCGGCGCCAACGTCGAGATCGGCGAGCTGTATTCGGTGCTCAATGTGCCGCACGTGCACCAGGTACACCTGTTCTATCTGGCCAAGTTGAACGATCTGGATTTCGCGCCAGGCGAAGAAAGTCTTGAAGTCGCGCTCTTCAATGAAGCCGACATCCCCTGGGATGACCTCGCCTTCCCGACAGTCATCCACACGCTGCGGTGCTTCTTCGCCGACCGCGCGGCGGGCAAGCTGGCCGACGGCAGCTTCCGCCTCCATACGCTCGACATCTACAAGCCGATGCGCTCGGCCGCGATCGACACGCCGGCCACGACGTCATAATTTCAAACCAACGTTGTCCGAATCATGATCGCCTGGCTGGATCCGCACGATCCCTTCCCGCCGGCCGATCGCGCGCTCGGGCCTGAATCCGAAGCGCCTGGGCTACTCGCTGCCAGCGCAGAGCTATCGCCACAGCGGCTGCTGATTGCCTATCGGCAGGGCATTTTTCCGTGGTACGCCCAGGGTCAGCCGGTGCTGTGGTGGAGCACCGACCCGCGCATGGTGTTGCGTCCCGAAGACTTTCGCGTGTCGACCACGTTTCGCAAGACGCTGCGCCGCGTGGTCGATGACCCAGCCTGGGAAATTCGCATCGATCACGCCTTCCGCGAGACAATGGTCGCCTGCGCTACGACTGCGCGCCCCGGTCAGCACGGCACGTGGATCACTGAAGATGTGATCCTCGCCTATACAGCGCTGCACCGCCGCGGCTACGCACATAGCGTCGAGGCATGGCATGCCGGGCAGCGCGTGGGCGGTCTGTACGGCGTGGCGCTTGGCCGCATGTTCTACGGCGAATCGATGTTCGCGCACCGCACCGATGCCTCGAAAATTGCATTGGCGGCGCTCTGCGCCTTCCTCGGCGGTCAGGGCGTCGCGATGATAGACTGCCAGCAGGAGACCGAGCATCTGGCGTCGCTGGGCGGTGCCCCAGTGCCGCGCGCGGCGTTTCTCGCACATGTGCGCGAAGCGGCAAACGCGCCGGCCATCGTGCCTTGGCACTTCGACAAATCGGTGCTCCGCCGGTGGACCGTGCGCAATGAGCAAGCTTAAGGAACTTCCCCTCTCGGCATTGCAGTTCTATGCCACCGCGCCTTACGCGTGCAGCTACCTGGATGGCCGCCTGGCGCGCTCGCAGGTCGCCACGCCAGCACACCTGATCAACGCGGACGTCTACTCCAAGCTCGTGCGCGCCGGCTTCCGGCGCAGCGGCATCTTCACGTATCGCCCCCACTGCGACGACTGCCATGCGTGCACGCCGTGCCGCGTTGTCGTTGATCAATACGCGCCGTCGCGCGCCCAACGCCGGGCCGCCGAGCGGCATCAAGCGCTTGAAGCGCTGGTGGCGCCGCTCACCTATGTCGAAGAGCACTATCAGCTCTACCTGCTGTACCAGTCAGTCCGCCATGCGGGCGGTGGCATGGACCACGACAGCCGCGACCAATACGAGCAGTTCCTGCTGCAGAGCCGGGTGAATTCGCGTTTGGTGGAGTTTCGCGAGCCGCCCGAGTCGCCATCAGCGGGCAAGCTACGCATGATCAGCATGATTGATGTGCTGGAAGACGGCCTGTCGTCCGTCTACACGTTCTACGATCCGATCGAACAAAAAGCGAGCTACGGAACGTACAACGTGCTGTGGCAGATCGCCCAGGCACAGGCGCTGGACCTGCCCTACGTCTACCTCGGCTATTGGATCGAGCAGAGCCGCAAGATGGCCTACAAGGCGTTGTTCCAGCCGCTGGAACTGCTGGTCAATGGGGAATGGCGGCGGTTTGAAGATGTGACATCCACCACGGAATGACGGTCAGCGCGAGGTGCGCTCGATACCCACGTCCACTACGCCATACGCGCTGATGTTGGAGCTATCCCTGTATTGATCGCGCGAGGTCGTGCAGCCTGCCAGAGCGCCACCAACGCAAACCAAACCGGCCGCCCAAAGCGCGGCACGTTTCCACCAAGTCGTCTTGTTCATGGGATCGGGTCCTTTCAAGGCGTGGCCGAGAGCCGCTCGGCCAGCACCGTGTTGTGCTCGCGGACCATCCCGGGGATCAGGAACACATCCACCAGCACCCACAGCCCACCGATGACGGCCAATACCCAGCCGGCTGTGTTACCCATATCGCGGAATGCCAGCCATGTACCGCCGATGTTGGCGATAGCTTGCGCGGTCCCGCTGCCTGGCCGCTTCAGATAGAAGCGGTGTGCGCCCAGAAAGCCCAGCAGAAACCACCACAGGTAGGCAACGCCCGCGCTCTTCTTCTGGGCGTCGTACAGCATGATTTCGCGGGCGGTCTGGTTCATGGCATCGGCTGGCACGGGAATAAGGTGTCAGACACTAGCACGCACCGCGCGTTCCATGTCGACCATCGGTTACATGCTGGCGAGCTTGGCCTCAGCCTTATCTGTCCACAAGCGCATTTCGGCCAGCAGCGACGACGGCGAGAACGAACAACTCTCTTCGCCAAACGATACGGCCATGTCGAGCCGCTGCAGCAGCGAGCGTCGCACCTGATCGTATGCCGGCGGCAAGACGGTCAACGGCGCGAGCACTGCATCGTCGCGCCAGTTCTTGAGCAGGTGCGGCAAGTCGGGCGATTTTGCGTGACGATCGAGCGCGTCTCGCAGTGTCTGAAGGGATTCGGTGGCGGTCATGCTCGGGCCTTCTTTTCGCGGTACAGCTCGCGAAACGTTTTGCCTGCGGGGGCCGGCATATCGCGCGTGTCGGTCCACCCCTTGCCGATGGGCAGCGAGTGAATCAGCTTCTTGTCACCGCCCATCCAGCGCAGCACGCGCGCTGCAACCCAGGTACCGGCCGAGTACAACGCCGGACGCCGCGCCATGAACCCCCACATGCGCAGGCCCAAGCGCTCCGATTGTGGACGCAGTTCGCGCTCCATCTGTTTTTCGCGCAGCGTGCGCAGCAGGTCGGACAACGGAATCGACGCCGGACACACGCGGTTGCATTCGCCGCACAACGTGGCGGCCTGCGGCAGGTCCAGCGCATTCGACAGCCCAACGTAGCTCGGCGTCAACACGCTGCCCATCGGGCCCGGATACACCCAACCGTAGGCGTGGCCGCCGATCTTCTGATAGACCGGGCAGTGGTTCATGCACGCCCCGCACCGGATACAACGCAGCATCTCCTGGAATTCGCCGCCGATCAGGCCGCTGCGGCCGCCGTCAACGATCACGAAATACATATGCTCAGGGCCGTCCTGCTCGCCCGGCGCGCGCGGGCCGGTTAGCAACGAAAAGTAATTTGAGATTGCCTGCCCCGTGGCCGAACGTGGCAATAGGCGCATCACGGTCGCCAGGTCTTCAAGCGTCGGCAGCACCTTCTCGATACCCGTCACGGCAACGTGCACACGCGGCATGATCGTGCACATGCCTTCGTTGCCCTCGTTGGTGACGACGGCTACCGAACCCGTCTCGGCAATGACGAAGTTGCCGCCCGTCACGCCCATGTCGGCCGACAGGAACTCGGGCCGCAACACTTCGCGCGCCTCGCGCGTCATCTCAGGAATGTCAGTCAGGCGCGGCTTGTTGTGTGTCTTGGCGAAGAGGTCAGCGATCTCTTCCTTATCCTTGTGCACCACCGGCGCGATGATGTGCGACGGCGGCTCGCTGTCGTTGATCTGGAGGATGTACTCGCCCAGATCGGTCTCGATGCTCTGCACGCCCATCTCACCAAGCACTTGGTTCAGGCGCATTTCCTCGGTCACCATCGACTTGCTCTTGATGACCTTTTTCACGCCGTGCTTGCGAGCAATCTCGGCGACGAGACGAGCAGCATCCGCCGTGGTCTCAGCAAAGAGCACCGTGGCACCACGGCGCGTCGCTTCCGCCTCAAACGTCGCCAGCCAGACGTCGAGATTCTCAAGCGCGCGATTGCGGCGCTCCTTCAGCGCTTCACGCGTGGCCGGGAAATCGATTTCCTGGATGGCCGCCGCGCGCGCGGTGACAAACTTGGTCGAGAGCTTGGTGAGGTTCTGCTGCAGGCGCTTGTCGGCAAGCTTCTGCCCGGCGCGCGCCTTGAATTCCATGCTGCGGACTTGCATGCGATTGCGTCTCCGTCGTGTTCTTGGGCAGCTGCGGTTTATGCGTCACCGGCGAGGATTTGCGCGATGTGCAGCACGCGCGTTTGCGTGTCACCCGTGCGGCGCAGACGGCCTTCAATGTTGAGCATGCAGCCCACGTCACCGAGCACCACGGCATCGGCGCCGCTGGCTTTGATGTTGGCGCACTTCTCATCGGCGATGGCGGTAGAGATATCGCCGTACTTGATCGAAAACGTGCCGCCGAACCCGCAGCATGCCTCGCACGCAGGCATCTCGGTCAACTGCACGCCGGGCAGCTTGCCGAGCAACTCGCGCGGCTGCGCCTTGACGCCCAGTTCGCGCAGGCCGGAGCACGAGTCGTGGTACGTCACGTGGCCCTTGAATTCGGAGTCGAGCGACTCAATGCGCGCCACGTTGACGAGGAAATCGGTCAGCTCGTGCACGCGGGGTGCCAGGCGCTCGTAGCGGGCGGCGAGCTCCGGGTCGTCACGGAAGAGGTCCGCATAGCCCTTGCGGATCATGCCGCCGCACGATCCGGACGGGATGACCACATAGTCAAACTGCTCGAATTCCTTGAGCGTTTTCTCGGCCAGATGGCGTGCCAGCGGGCGGTCGCCGGAGTTGTAGGCAGGCTGGCCGCAGCAGGTTTGCGCGGGCGGCACCACAACGTCGTAACCGGCCTTTTCCAGCAGCTTGAGCACCGAAAACCCTATGTCGGGCCGCATCAGATCGATGAGGCAAGTGACAAACAAACCTACGCGCATGGGGAGTCTCGTGTGTTCTGCGGGAAGTCGCCATTATGCGCCCGATGCCCAGCCCGGCGCGGCTCTCAAGGCACAGAACTTCTTCATGCCAGTGGTGAGTGCGCTTCACCAGGCCCCACCAAGCACAGTGGCGCTCCGACTGAGAAAGTCCTCGAAAATACCCGGAATCATGCGTCGGGATGGTGCGTATTTTCACATCGTGGGATAAAATTTTGCATCGCATCCGCAACCCACTGCACCCATGGCAGAAGCAGACAAGGACCCCGGCAAGACGTCCATCCAGGTCATCGAACGCATGATGATGCTGCTCGACGCGCTCGCCGATCACGCCGATCCAGTCAGCCTGAAAGCGCTGTCCGCCAACACCGGCCTGCACCCGTCTACCGCGCACCGCATCCTGAACGACATGGTGGCTTGCCGCTTTGTCGATCGCTCTGACCCGGGCAGCTACCGTCTCGGCATGCGTTTGCTGGAACTGGGTAACCTCGTCAAGGCACGCCTGTCGGTGCGTGAAGCGGCGCTGGCGCCGATGCGCGCCCTGCACCGCTTGACCGGCCAGACTGTCAATCTCTCGGTACGCCAGGGCGACGAAATTGTCTATATCGAGCGTGCATATTCCGAGCGCTCGGGCATGCAAGTGGTGCGCGCCATCGGTGGCCGCGCGCCGCTGCATCTGACGTCGGTCGGCAAGCTGTTTCTCGCCGCCGACGAACTCGGCCGCGTGCGGGCCTATGCCACGCGCACGGGCTTGTCCGGCCACACGCGCACATCGATCACCGATTTGCCCAAGCTCGAACGCGAACTCAACTGGGTGCGCACCAACGGCTACGCGCGCGACAACGAAGAGCTGGAACTCGGCGTGCGCTGTATCGCCGCTGGAATCTACGATGATTCAAACCGGCTGGTGGCGGGCTTATCGCTGTCTGCACCGGCAGACCGGTTGCAAGACAGCTGGCTCGACAACCTTAAGGACACCGCCCTGCAGATCTCCAAAGGCATGGGTTACACGTATGAAGAGGACGCCGTGCGCGCAGAGTAAGCGCCGGTTTTACCCAACAAAAAAGCGCGTCATCGAACGCGCTTTTTTGTTGGGTGACGCAGTAGCTCAGGCGCCGTGCTGCTCCGACGCCAGCACAGTTGCCGGCTGGGCCGACACCGGCACATTGCGCAGCGGCGCCGCAGCTTGCGTAGCCTGCTCGATATGCGGATTGCGCTCCAGCCAGTTGCGTACGCGCGTGGCATCTGCAAAGCGCGTCAGATTACCGGCCGAATCCAGGAACACCATCACGACATTGCGGCCGTGCACGTTGGCCTGCATCACCAGGCAGCGGCCTGCTTCGTTGATGAAGCCGGTCTTCTGCAAGCCGATGTCCCATTCGCCGCCACGTACCAGGCGGTTGGTGTTGACGTAGTGCAGCGTGCGGCCGTTGGCGTTGACGGTGTGTTCCGTGGTGGTCGTGAACTGACGGATCTGCGGCACCTTGTAAGCAGCCATCACGATCTTGGCAAGATCCTGCGCGCTCGACACATTGCTGCTCGACAGGCCATTCGAATCGACATAGTGCGTGTCGTTCATGCCCAACTCGCGCGCCTTGCGATTCATGGCGGCAACAAATGCCGGACGACCGCCCGGATAGTTGCGACCCAGCGCTGAGGCTGCACGGTTTTCCGACGACATCAGCGCCAGCAGAAGCAGGTCTTCACGCGTGAGCATCGTGCCGAAGCGCAGACGCGAACCCGTGTTGCGCTCGTAGTCGCGATCGTCATCGGTGATCTCAAGCAGTTCGTCCATCGGCTGATGCGCGTCGGTCACGACCAGCGCAGTCATCAGCTTGGTGATCGAGGCGATCGGCAGCACGGCCGACGAATTCTTCTGGAACAGCACTTCACCGTTGTTCTGGTCTACCACCAGCGCGACGGACGAACGCAGCGCCAATGCATCGGGCGTCGAGCGCAGACCCATCGCTTCACCCAGCGTCGGGGATGCCGGCACGAAGGCGGCGCGCATCGGATGTGCACCCCGCTCGACCACGATCACACGGCGCTTGCCTTTAACGGTGACGACCTTGCGGATTTTGGTGGAGGCGACTTCATCGCTGCTCGCAGCCGCGACTTTGGCGCTGGCCTTGCGATTGGCGGCGGTCTTGCCTTTGGAATTGACTTTGGCTTTCTTGCTGGCAGCGGGCTTTTTGTCGGTAGTGGCCGCGTTGGCCACGGTAGCGACGGAGACAGCAGCGAGCGCGACGGTCATCAGCGAAACGAAGCCGAGACGTCGAAAAAATGAGGAAACAGACCGTGACATGATTCGATCACCCGCGCGTGAGATGGCGCAAGTGTAGGTAAAAACAAAATTCTTAGCAAGATGAAGGACTTAGCTCACGGCCTTAAAGTTTGACCTCTGGAGCCTTATCATTCGGTCATCATTTCGACGCAATTGTCTGCTGCGGCAGGATTCAAATCACGAAGAAAGTTGCGCAAGCAGCACATGACGTTGAGTGCGGAATCGGAAACGGCGTCGGAAATTGCCCCGGGATTCCATCGCGCATGACGACAATCACGGTGTGCAACCAGGCCCAAGACTTCCTCACAACACGCTCGCGTCGTACACGGAATCGCATGATGGAAGTCTAACGACACATCGGTCGAATCTGTTGACAGAATTCGATGATTTTTCAGCGCCAATTCTCGCTTTGCACGAAGAAGTGCGCTGTAGCGTGCGAGCGGCAGCGTGATGACGACGTCAGTCGAAGAAGCGAGTGAAGTCGGAGACAGGTGCTCGCTCGGTGAGGAGCGTGTTCTCGATGGCGGTGGGGTTCGCATAGCCCATCGACATGCCGCAGACGACCATCTCGTCATCGGGCAGCCCGAGATGCTCACCGATGATCCGATGGAACTGCGTGAAAGCGGCCTGTGGACACGTGTCGATGCCGCGCGCGCGGGCGCCCACCATTACGGCTTCGAGGAACATGCCGTAATCGAGCCAACTTCCCTGCTCCATCACACGGTCGATGGTGAAGATGATGCCGACTGGCGCATCGAAGAAGCGGAAGTTGCGCGCGTGCTGCTCGTGCATGCGCGCTTTGTCGGCGCGCTCGATGCCGAGCAAGCCATAGAGATCCCAGCCAACCTTACGGCGCCGGCTCTGGTACGGATCAATCCACGTGCGCGGGTAGTACGGATATTCCTCACGATGCAGCGTATCGACTTCCGGGTGGTCATACGCTGCAAGTACGGATTCGGACAAGCGTGCCTTCGATTCGCCTGTCAGCACGTAGACCTTCCATGGCTGCGTATTGCTGCCGGAAGGCGCGCGGCGTGCCACATCCAGAATCGCCTCAATGTCTTCGCGCGCAACGGGCGTCGGCAGAAATGCGCGTACTGAGCGGCGCGAAGTAATTGCCTGATCGACGAGTTCGACTTCGGCAGAGGTGGGGCGTCGGTCGGTCATGACGATACGAAAAAATCAGGCGGCGATGCCAGTTGCAAGGGGTTCGAGCACGGCGCGCAGCGCGTCGGGCAACGGCACAGGCCGGCGCGTTTCGCGATCGACATAGACGTGCACGAAATGGCCTTGCGCGGCGGCCTCTTGCGCGTCGCCACGGAACAGGCCCACCTCATAGCGCACGCTGGTGTTGCCCAGGCGTGCAACGCGCATGCCCGCCACAACGGGATCAGGAAACGACAGCGGCGCGAAGTAGTTGCATTGGGTCTCGATGACGAGGCCGATGGTGTCGCTGTGCTCGGGGTTCAGCACGCCGTGCTCGATCAGGTAGGCGTTCACCACGGTATCGAAGTAGCTGTAGTAGACGACGTTGTTGACGTGGCCGTAGACGTCGTTGTCCATCCAGCGCGTAGTGATGGTGTGGAAGTGGCGGTAGTCGTCGCGCGTCTGGCGGGGCGTGCTCATGGGCGGCAGGCAGGTGACAATGGAAAGTGCTCAGGATACGCCAGCCGCTTGTCGGCGGTCACTTGCGGATGACAAGCGCCACACCGCACGCGGCAATCACCATGCCCAGTGCTGCTAGCGGCGGAAAGCGCTCACCGAACAGCGCCCAGGCCATCACGGCTGTCGTGGGCGGCGTGAGATACAGCAGCGACGTCACCTTGGTGGCCCCGCCCTTGCGAATCAGTACAAACAGCAGCGAGATCGCGCCGATCGACAATGCCAGTACCGACCACACCAGCGAGCCGATCATCTGCGCCGTCCAATGCACCTCGCGCGTCTCAAACAGGAACATGAACGGCAGACACAGCAGCGCCGATGCACCGAACTGAATGCACGCGCCCATACGCAAATCGAACACTGGGCAATGGCGCTTCTGGTACAACGTGCCGATCGTGATCGACAGCAGTGCGCCCACACACAACGCGAGTGTCGTCACGCCCACGCCTGCCAGATGCAGCTTGTTGGCCACCACCAGACCCACGCCGGCGATACCGCACAGCAAGCCCAGCCATTGGCGCCCGGAAACGCGCTCACCGCGCATCGACACATACAGCGCGGTCAGGATGGGTTGCATGCCGACGATCAGCGCGGTCATCCCCGCCGGCATGCCCAGTTTGACGGCAGCCCAGACGCCTGCCAGATAACCCCATTGCATCAACACCCCGGCCACGGCGATGTGGCCAACGGTCGCCCAATCGGTCTCGCCGGTGCCAGCACGGCGCGGCAGCGGCACACGCGCCAGCCAGACCAGCGGCAACAGGCACACCAGCACGCCAACAAACCGGAAGAAGAGGAAGGTGATTGGCTCGGCGTACGGCATGCCGTACTTGGCTACGATAAAGCCCGTGCTCCAGATCAGCACGAACAGCCACGGCATGGCGACGACAAACAGGGAGTCACGGGCCGAGGTTGGCGCGGCAGAAAATGCTTGGGTCATGCGGAATGCGGAAGAGAGATCGATGCGGCGGCGGCCTCGTCGCGTGCCGCCCAGCGCCGTGCGTGCTGGGCAGCCAGCGCGATGGTCTGCGCGTGGACGGCCACGGTATCGTCGATATTGTTGCCGTACCCGCCCGCCATGGTAACGGCAATCGGTATGCGTCGCTGGTACGCGAAGTCGAAGACTTCCTGGTCACGCCGGGCCAGGCCCTGCAGCGTCAGCTTGAGCCGACCCAGGCGATCGCCTTCGTGCGGGTCGGCACCGGCCAGATAGATGATCAACTGCGGCTTGACGCGCCCGGCCAGGATATCGAGT
Organism: uncultured Ralstonia sp.; assembly: GCA_963512445.1. GTDB lineage: Bacteria > Pseudomonadota > Gammaproteobacteria > Burkholderiales > Burkholderiaceae > Ralstonia. The sequence goes on along the minus strand of CAUPMS010000018.1, from coordinate 79,062 downwards.
GCGCCGGTCAGTGCCTGTAGATAGTCCTCGTCGCCGCAGCCATCGTGTAGGCCGATGTCGAGGTCCGACGCTTCCTTGCGAAACGGATAGTTTTTCTCACCGTGCAGCGACAGCGTAAACACGGTCGCATCGTCGCGCAGAATCGACGCCGTGCCGTTGCCCTGATGTACATCCAGATCGACGATGGCCACCGGAAAATCCGCCGGCACCCTGCCGGGCCGGCGCTGCATCCAGCGCGAGGCGATTGCCGCGTCGTTGAATACGCAAAAGCCACCACCTTTATCTGCATAGGCATGGTGCGTACCGCCCGCCAGATTGACAGCAACGCCATCCGCCAGCGCTGCCTCGCAGGCGGCCATCGTGGCGCCGGCCGACCGGCGACTGCGTTCCACCATTTCCGGCGACCACGGAAAGCCGATCTCGCGCTGGCGTGCCGGGTCGAGCTGCCCCGCGCTCACCGCGCTAACGTACTCGGGCGTGTGCGCCAGCAGCAGCGCATCGTCATCGGCGCGCGGCGCCTCGTGCAGAGACAGCTCCGGCACGTCGGCCAGCACCCGCACGCGCAGGTCGCTGTACTTGCGCATGGGAAACCGATGACCAGGCGGCAGCGGCAAAACAAAATGGTCTGTATAGAACGCCCGCATGTGAACAAAGAATCGCAACGCAACAAAAATGGCACCCGGGCGCATCCTAACCTACGCTGCACCCGTATGTTTTTTGAGACGGATTTGCCGGGAGAAGTGGCCAAATGCATTTCACGTGCGCCACGGACGCGCATTTTCTTGCCACAAAAAATTACGCCAAACGGTTGGTTGCGCAATTCTTCTGCACAGAAAATCAGTGAATTCTGATTTTTGTGCGATGCACAAAGAACGCTTGACACTCGTTTAACATTCAACAAGAATGAAATTGTTGCGATGCACCATCCCTAATGCACCGCGATGTCGCCTGGAAGGCCCGACGCTGACCGTCATGCTTTGTACATTTGGGCGAGCTAAATTTCATTTTTGATTCCCCGACCCACCTTTGTATTTGGAGAGACAACATGCTGACTCAGGAACAGATCGCTGCGGCGCACAAAGCCAACCTGGAAACGTTCTTCGGCCTGACCAACAAGGCATTTGAAGGCGTCGAAAAGCTGGTCGAACTGAACCTGCAAGTCGTCAAGGCTACCCTGGCCGAGAACGTCGAACACGCCAAGAAGGCACTGACCGCCAAGGACGCCCAAGAGCTGCTGTCGGTGCAAACCGCCGCTGTGCAGCCGCTGGCTGAAAAGGTTCTGGCTTACAGCCGCCACCTGTACGAAATCGCTTCGGACACGCAAACCGAGTTCAGCAAGGCCGCTGAATCGCAAATCGCTGAAAACAGCCGCAAGCTGCAAGCGCTGGTCGACAACGTGTCGAAGAACGCTCCGGCTGGTTCGGAATCGGCTGTTGCGCTGGTGAAGTCGGCTCTGTCGGCCGCCAACAACGCCTACGACTCGGTGCAGAAAGCCACCAAGCAAGCCGTGGAACTGGCTGAAAGCAACTTCCACGCTGCTGCAAACGCTGCCAGCAAGGCAACCGCCCAAGCTTCGGCTCAAGCGCGTGCTGCCACGGGCAAGAAGTCGACCACGACCGCTGCCTAAGCTGCCGTAGTCACTCGGTTGTTCAAGCGGGCCTCCTTCGGGAGGCCCGTTTTGTTTTGGCCGTCGAGCCACGCCTCCAAACACGCCATTTGCGCGGAACCGAAACGCACACCCACCGGTCCATTCCATCGTGTTCGTTAAGTTGTCTCCTCGGTCCCGCTACCGAAAACCTGTCCTCAGTGGTGATCAGTGGGTACCTTTGACCCGGCTTCGGCCGGGTTTTTTGTGTGCATTAGAAGCGTCTCGCCCCTCAAATTGCGAACTTTTGTGCGTGGCTGGTGCTCCATCCTGTATTGCGGCCCGCCGCCTACCCTCCTTTCCAATGTCTCGCGAATCCCTGGTCAAGCGCAGTCTTATCGTCGCGGCGGCGCTCATCCTGCTGTTCGAAGAATGGATCTGGCACGTCATGCAGCGGGCGACCGCCCGCTTAGCGGCGCATTCCTGGGTTCAAGCAGCAGAGCGGAAGTTGGCCGAACTGGAGCCCATCGAAGCGCTCTGCGCCTTTGCCCTGCCCATGCTGGCGTTGCTGCCCTTCAAGCTGGCCGCTGTCTACGTGCTGGCACGCGGCCATCTCATTGCGGGCACGTTGGTTCTGGTAACAGCCAAAGTCGTTAGCACTGGACTGGGCGTGCGCATCTATTCCGCCGTGCGGCCACAGTTACACACGATTGCCTGGTATGCCCACTGGGAATCCGCTTTTCTAGCGTGGAAACAGCGCCTGGTGGCCGCCCTGCAGGCAACGCCGACATGGCAAGCGCTGCAGGTGCGAATCGGCGTCTGGCGCGCCCGTCGGCACGGTCTGGCGCAACAGATATGGCGACGCCTGATCGCGGCAATGCGCTTGCTGCGTCGACACCGCCGCCCAACCGAAACTCGGCACTGACCAGCCCCGGTATCGCGTCAAATAAAGAAGGCCGCCCAATCGAGCGGCCCTTCTCCTTGCCAGCCGAGTTTCAGGGTCTTCCTGAAAACTCGGCGGTTAATTGCATACTAGCGCTTGCGAGCAGGCGGCACATCCGTGCAAACACCTTCGTAGATCTCGGCTGCCATGCCCACCGACTCACCCAGCGTCGGATGCGGATGGATGGTCTTGCCGATATCCACGGCGTCTGCGCCCATCTCAATGGCCAGGCAGATCTCACCGATGAGGTCGCCGGCATGTGTGCCGACAATGCCGCCGCCGATGATGCGATGCGTTTCCTCGTCGAAGATCACCTTGGTGAAGCCCTCGTCGCGGCCGTTGGCGATCGCGCGGCCCGAAGCGGCCCACGGGAACACGCCCTTGCCGTACTTGATGCCTTGCGCTTTGCACTGATCTTCGGTCAAGCCGGCCCAGGCCACTTCCGGATCGGTATAGGCCACCGACGGAATCTGCTTGGCATCGAAGTACGCCTTCTCACCATGCGCGGCTTCAGCAGCCACGTGGCCTTCATGCACCGCCTTGTGCGCCAGCATCGGCTGCCCCACGATGTCGCCAATCGCATAGATGTGCGGCACGTTGGTGCGCTGCTGCTTGTCAACGTCGATGAAGCCGCGGTCCGTTACCGCCACACCCGCCCTCTCGGCGCCGATGCGCTTGCCGTTCGGGCTACGGCCCACGGCCACCAACACCATGTCATAGCGCTGCGGCTCGGCCGGTGCGGCTTCGCCTTCGAACTTGACGTAGATGCCGTCCGCCTTGGCTTCGACACCGACCGTTTTGGTCTTGAGCATGACCTTGTCGAAACGGCCCTTGTTCATCTTGTCCCACACCTTGACGAGGTCGCGGTCGGCGCCCTGCATCAGGCCGTCAAGCATTTCCACCACGTCAATGCGTGCGCCCAGCGTGCTGTACACCGTGGCCATTTCCAGGCCGATGATGCCGCCGCCGATGACCAGCATCTTCGCCGGCACTTCACGCAGCTCCAGCGCACCGGTCGAATCGACGATGCGCGGATCTTCAGGGATGAACGGCAGCTTCACGGCCTCGCTGCCTGCGGCGATGATCGCCTTGGCGAAGCGGATGACCTTTTTCTCGCCAGTGGCCGCCTTGTCAGCGCCATCGGTCAGTTGGACTTCCAGATGGTTCGGATCGAGGAACGTGCCGACGCCGCGCACAACCTGCACCTTGCGCGCCTTGGCCATGCCGGCCAAGCCACCGGTCAGCTTGCCGATCACGGATTCCTTATGCTTGCGCAGCTGGTTGATATCAACCTTCGGCTCGCTGTAGACGATGCCGTGTGCAGCCATCGCCTTGACTTCTTCCATCACGGCGGCGGTATGCAGCAGCGCCTTTGACGGGATGCAACCCACATTCAGGCAAACACCGCCCAGCGTGGAAAAACGCTCGACCAGCACGGTGTTCATGCCCAGATCGGCGCTGCGGAAAGCGGCCGAGTAGCCGCCAGGACCGGAGCCGAGGACGAGCACGTCGCATTCGATATCCGCGCCGCCGGCGTGCTTTGCCGCTTGCGGTGCAGGTGTCGACGCTGCCGGTGCGGCAGCAGGTGCTGCGGCCGGAGCCGGTGCTTGCGCAGGCGCAACAGCAGCGGCTGCACCGGTTTCCGCCGTGGCGATCACCGCGCCCTTGGCGACCTTGTCACCCACCTTGACCTTCACGTCGACGATCTTGCCTGCCACATCCGAGGGCACTTCCATGCTGGCCTTATCGGATTCCAGCACGATCAGCGACTGCTCGGGCGCCACGGTATCGCCCGCCTTGATCAGCACTTCGATGACTTCCACCGCATCGAAATCGCCGATATCCGGCACCTTGATTTCCACCACGCTCATTCCTGACTCCTTGTTCTTGTCGTCGGCACCCGGCATCGCCAAGGCCCGCTGACGCTTTTCAATCCTGCAGACGTACTGTGTGCACTTCGATCGGGCCGCCGGAGCTCTTGTCGAACTCCACGCCTGCGGACACGCCCACTTGGGCAACATCCGCCGCCGTCTTGCCCGGCATGTCGAACACCGCAGACATGGCCCCCAGCGCAAAATTGCGCCCCGAGCCGATGCCCCAGAAGCGGTCGAACGCAAACACCTCGCGGTACGAATACACGCCGTAGATACCCGTTGCGTTGGCGATCAGGCAGGTGATCTGCGACGACTCGTAGGGGTCGTCGTCGTCTTCCTTGGTGTTGACGAAATACTCGTCCTTGAGCTTTTCGTGCACCTTGAGGAAGGTCCGGAAGACGTCGTCGCGCGTGCCGAGACGGCATTCATCTGCCAAGCCCGTCAGCAGACTGCGCATGACCGGGAAGTGAGCCGTCGTACCCGCCAGGGCGATCAGCGAATCGCCCACCTGAAAGATCTTCTGGTTCTGCTCGTAGCCGCGCGCCAGGCGCGTATCGCCGAACGTCACCAGCGAATCCGCCGCAATCGCCACTTCGCCGTCTTTCTTGACCACCACGCACGTCGTCATGTCGTCCTCGCGAAAAATTCGCCGACCGCTGCAAACCCATGTGGGTCGGCACGCACAGGCCAGAAGCCAGATGCGTGCCGCGCCCTCATGGTGCCCGTTATGGGCTTACAGGCTGACGCGGCGGAAGTCCGCCAGCACGCTGGCCAGATACGCGTTGAAGCGTGCTGCCTCCGCGCCATCGATCACGCGGTGATCGTACGACAGCGACAGCGGCAGCGTCAGGCGCGGCACGAACTGCTTACCGTCCCAAACGGGCTTCTGATAACCACGCGACAGGCCCAGGATGGCCACTTCCGGCGCGTTGATGATCGGCGTGAAGTTCGTACCACCGATGCCGCCCAGCGACGAGATCGAGAAGCAGCCGCCCTGCATCTGGTCCGCTTTGAGCTTGCCGTCACGCGCAGCCTTCGACAGCTCGGCCATTTCGCGGGCGATATCGACCAGGCCCTTCTTGTCCGCATCGCGGATCACCGGCACCACCAGCCCGTTGGGCGTATCGGCCGCAAAGCCGACGTGGAAGTACTGTTTGAAGACCAGGTTGTCGCCGTCCAGGCTCGCGTTGAAGGTCGGGAACTTCTTCAGTGCGCCGACCACCGCCTTGATCACGAATGCCAGCATTGTGAACTTCACGCCGGCCTTTTCGTTTTCCTTGTTCAGCGTCACGCGCAAGGCTTCGAGGTCGGTGATATCCGCTTCGTCGTTGTTGGTGACGTGCGGGATCATGACCCAGTTGCGGTGCAGGTTCGCGCCCGAAATCTTCTTGATGCGCGACAGCGGCTTCGGATCGACCGGACCGAACTTGGTGAAGTCGACCTTCGGCCACGGCAACAGGTTCAGCTCGCCACCACCGGCCGGTGCGCCTGCGGCAGCCTTGCCCGGCGCTGCGGACTGACCGGACATCACACCCTTGACGTAGCGCTGCACGTCTTCCTGCGTGATGCGGTTCTTCGGACCCGTGCCGCCAACGAGGTTCACGTTGACACCCAGGTCACGCGCGTACTTGCGCACCGACGGGCTAGCGTGGGCGGCCTTGCCCACTGTACCGACGGTGTCGGCGGTGTACGTGGCAGGCGCTGCGGCCGGAGCGGCAGCGGGCGCAGCCGCAGGGGCCGGGCTCGGCGCTGCGGCTGCCGGTGCGGGCACCGGGGCTTGCGCAGGTGCCGGTGCTGCAGCAGCGCCGCCAGCACCTTCCAGCACGACGATCAGCGTGCCTTGCGACACGGCATCGCCCACCTTCACGCGGATTTCCTTGACGGTACCGGCAGCCGGCGACGGCACATCCATCGTGGCCTTGTCCGATTCGAGCGTGATCAGCGACTGCTCGGCTTCCACCTTGTCGCCCACCTTCACGCTGATCTCGATGACCGGCACGTCGGTGTAGTCGCCAATGTCCGGGACCTTCACTTCGACCGTGCCGCCACCTGCTGCGGCCGGCGCAGGGGCCGGAGCTTGTGCAGCGGGTGCCGGTGCCGGCGCAGGAGCTTGTGCGACAGGTGCAGGAGCGGCGGCAGCGCCCTGCTCTTCGAGCAGCAGCACCAGCGAGCCTTCCGACACGCTATCGCCCACCTTGATCTTCACTTCCTTGACGACGCCACTCTTGGGCGACGGCACGTCCATGGTCGCCTTGTCCGATTCCAGCGTGACCAGCGAATCCTCGGCGTTGACGGTATCGCCCGCCTTGACCAGCACTTCGATCACCGGGACGTCTTTGTAGTCGCCGATGTCCGGCACCTTGATTTCTACGACTTGACTCATTCTTCTGTCTCCAGAGGGTCTGGCGGCGAGAGCATCCGGCGGCGGACACACGTTGCCCGGCAGGCTACCGCATCGTGCAGGCAAATGCACTACGCGACAAAGTCTGTCGGAGCGGTGCCCGGCCGGACGCAACCCGCGCGCCCGGCGGCTCCGTTATACGGTCATCGGGTTGGGCTTATTCGGATCGAGGTTGTACTTCTTCAGTGCCTCGGCCACCTTTTCGCGCGGCAGCACGCCTTCATCGGCGAGCGCCTTGAGCGACGCAACCGTCACCCAGTAGCGATCCACCTCGAAGAAATGGCGCAGCTTCTCGCGGGTATCCGAGCGGCCGAAGCCGTCGGTGCCCAGCACCACGTAGCGACGCGGCACGAAGGCGCGGATCTGCTCGGCGAAAGTACGGACGTAGTCGGTCGATGCGATGACCGGGCCGCGTGCGTTCTTGAGCAGCTTCTCGACGTGCGACTCGCGTTGCGGTTCGGTCGGGTTGAGCAGGTTCCAGCGTGCAACGGCGTTGCCTTCGCGGGCCAGCTCGGTAAAGCTTGGGGCGCCCCACAGGTCGGATTCCACGCCCCAGTCCTTCTTGAGCAGCTCAGCCGCGGCGATCACCTCGCGGAAGATCGTGCCCGAACCCAGCAGCTGCACGCGCGGTGCGTTGCTGTTTTCGACGCCCTTCTTGAACTGGTACATCCCCTTGATGATGTCGGCCTCGACACCCGCCGGCATTTCCGGGTGCTCGTAGTTCTCGTTCATCACCGTCAGGTAGTAATAGACGTCTTCCTGCTCGACGTACATGCGGCGCAGGCCGTCTTGCATCACCACCGCCAGTTCGTACTGGAAGGTCGGGTCATACGAGATGCAGTTCGGGATGGCAGCGTGGTACACGTGCGAGTGGCCATCTTCGTGCTGCAGGCCTTCGCCGTTCAGCGTCGTGCGGCCAGCGGTGCCGCCCAGCAGGAAGCCGCGCGAGCGCATGTCGCCAGCGGCCCAGCAGAGATCGCCGATACGCTGGATGCCGAACATCGAGTAGTAGATGTAGAACGGGATCATCGCCACGCCATGCGTCGAATACGACGTAGCGGCCGCGATCCAGTCACACATGGCGCCGGCTTCGTTGATGCCTTCCTGCAGCACCTGACCCGTCTGCGATTCCTTGTAGAACATCAGCTGGTCGTGATCCTGCGGCACGTATTTCTGGCCTTCCTGGTTCCAGATACCGACCTGGCGGAACAGACCTTCCATGCCGAACGTGCGGGACTCATCCGGCACGATGGGCACAACGTGCTTGCCGACGTTCTTGTCCTTCAGCAGGATGTTCAGAATCCGTACGAAGGCCATCGTGGTGGACACTTCGCGGCCTTCGCCGGTGGCTTTCAGCAGCGCGTCGAACGCAGCCAGCGCCGGAATCTGCAGCGCGTCGGCCTTCTGGCGACGGGCCGGCAGGTAGCCGCCCAGGTCCATGCGGGCCTTGCGCATGTATTCGAGTTCCTTCGAACCTTCCTCGAACTTGACGTATGGAACGTGTTCGAGCTGGTCGTCAGCAACGGGGATGTTGAAGCGATCGCGCAGCTTGCGGATGGCGTCCACCGGCATCTTCTTCTGCTGGTGGGCAATGTTCATTGCCTCGCCGGCTTCACCCATGCCGTAGCCCTTGATGGTCTTGGCGAGGATGACGGTCGGCTGGCCCTTGTGGTTGGTCGCCGATTGGAACGCCGCGAAGATCTTGTGCGGATCATGGCCGCCACGGTTCAGCGCCCAGATATCATCGTCGGACCAGTCGGCCACCATGGCCTTGAGTTCCGGCGTGTTGAAGAAGAACTCGCGCACGTAGGCGCCGCTCTTGGACTTGAAGGTCTGGTACTCGCCGTCGACGCATTCCATCATGCGACTCATCAGCAGGCCCTTGGTGTCGCGGGCGAGGAGTTGATCCCAGCGGCTGCCCCAGATGACCTTGATGACGTTCCAGCCGGCGCCGCGGAATTCGCTCTCCAACTCTTGAATGATCTTGCCGTTGCCGCGCACCGGGCCGTCCAGGCGCTGCAGGTTGCAGTTGATCACGAAGACGAGGTTGTCCAGCTTTTCACGGCCGGCCATGCCGATCGCGCCCAGCGATTCCGGCTCGTCGGTTTCACCGTCGCCCAGGAAGGCCCACACCTTGCGGTTTTCCCAGTTCTGGATCAAGCCGCGGCTGGCCAGGTACTTGGTGAAGCGCGCCTGGTAGATCGCCATGATTGGGCCCAGGCCCATCGACACGGTCGGGAACTGCCAGAAATCCGGCATCAGCCACGGGTGCGGATACGACGAGATGCCCTGGCCGTCCACTTCCTGGCGGAAGCTGTCGAGTTGGTTTTCGGTCAGGCGGCCCAGCAGGAAGGCGCGCGAGTACACGCCCGGCGCCGAGTGGCCCTGCACGAAGACCATGTCGCCGCCGTGCTTGTCCGATGGGGCATGCCAGAAGTGGTTGTAGCCGACGTCATACAGCGTGGCCGCCGAGGCGAACGACGAGATATGGCCGCCGACGTTGGTGTCCTTGTTTGCGCGCAGAACCATCGCCATGGCGTTCCAACGCGTGTACGAACGGATGCGGTGCTCGATTTCCTGGTTGCCAGGAATGCGGTCCTGGTTCTCGACCGGAATCGTGTTGATGTACGGCGTTTCTGCGTGCAGCGGAGACGTCACGCCGTTGATGCGTGCGTACTCGATCTGCTTGTCGAGGAGGAACGCCGCGCGCTGCGGGCCTTCCGCGCCGATGACGCCTTGCAGCGCCTCCAGCCACTCCTTGGTTTCCTGGGGATCAACGTCGCTGGCGCTCGTGGCACCCAGGACTTGTTCTGGTACGGCCGACATGGCGGTCTCCTTGGTAGCAGTAACGGTAGTTGCGTCTCTTGTGAGGTGCCCACTGGTGCCCGCGTTCGCACGCATGCACGGGGGCACCCCGACTTTTGCGCTGATTCTATGGGCTCCCGCAAATACAGCACAAGCGGAATTTTCAAATTGCGATATGGTTTTTTATAATGTGGAATATTGCCGCGATGCAAAACAAATCACTTTTGACATTGCACCGCAGCATTTTTCGAGCGACCGAGACACCTCACCAAGCGGTTTCCCCAAGCGACCCGCAAGTTAATTGCCGTTACACTTGGTTTTGCGCAGTTGCACAGATGTCCACTCCTTTACCTCCGCAGAATTCCGGCGTTCGTCCGCCCATCATGCTTGCCCCCTCCCACGCTTCGCAGGACCCGGCCGCCAAGTCCGAGCCGTCAACGCCTGCTGCACCTGCGCCCATTTCCGCGAACGCGGCCGAGCTGCCATCCGATGAAGTCGTGAGCCCAAACATGCCGCGCCGCCTGTGGCTGACGCGCCTGGGCCGGCTGTGGTCGACCAACTGGTTCATGTTCATCCCGCTGGTGGCAATCGTTTTGTTCGCCGGCGCGATGATCTTCATCCTGTATCAGTTGCATGCGACCGAGGTGCAGCAGCAGCGCGACGCCCTCTACCGCGATGCCGCCTGGGCCGAGCAGAAGGTGCGCCTCTCTCTGCAGAGCAACCAGGATCAGGTAGCCGCCCTGGCGCGTGACATTGGCGCCGCGCAACTCGATCCAAGCGCCTACCGCGACGCCGCCCGCCAGCTGCTGCGCGAGAACCCTGAGCTGGTTTTCATCAATTGGCTGGATGCCACGCGCCGCCCGCGCTGGGCCTTTCCGGCCAACTCCGAATTCGCCCCCCGCGTGCGTGAGACGCGCGACCACCCGCTCGAGCCCGAAATCCAGTCCGCCTACGATGCCGCGCGTGAAACGCAGCGCGCCGTTTATTCGCGCCCGATCCAGAACGAGCGCGGCGAGAGCTTCATGCTCATGGAAGTGCCGATCGTGCGGGACAACGAGTTCCTCGGCACCGTCGGCGCCATGTATTCCGTGACGGGCATCCTCACACAGTTGCTGCCGGGCGAGCTGACCGATCGCTACCGCTTCTCGCTGGTCGACAAAAACAACGTGATCCGTGCCAGCACGTCGCTGCGGCCGGTGCCCAAGGCGGCCGCATCGTACGAGGTGCTGCTAGATCCGCCTGGGCATTCGCTATCGCTGCGGGCGGAGGCATATCCGGCGCCGTCCAATCTGCCCAACAACATGCTGATGTGGCTGGTGGCCGGCCTGTCGTGTTTCGTGATCTGGAGCCTCTGGAGCGTCTGGCGCCACACTAGCCGCCGGTCTGAAGCGCAACGCGCGCTGCTGGCGGAAACCTCGTTCCGCCGTGCCATGGAGAACTCCATGGTGATCGGCATGCGCTCGCTCGACCTCAACGGCCGCATCACCTACGTGAACCCCGCGTTCTGCCGCATGATCGGCTGGACGGAAGGCGAGCTGGTGGGCCGCATGCCGCCCTTCCCATACTGGCCGCCCAACGAGATTGGCGAGATGCAGAAGCACATCGAGCTGACCCTGCGCGGCAAGGCGCCCGCCAACGGCATGGAGCTGCGCATGATGCGCCGCGACGGCACGAGCTTCTATGCGCGGATGTACGTCTCGCCGCTGATCGACGCACGTGGCCGGCACACCGGTTGGATGAGTTCAATTACGGACATCACCGAGCCCAAGCGCGCGCGTGAAGACCTGGCCGCCGCGCACGATCGATTCACCACCGTGCTGGAAAGCCTGGACGCCGCCGTGTCCGTGCTCTCGACCGACAAGGCCGAGCTGCTGTTCGCCAACCGCTACTACCGCCAGCTTTTCGGCTGGGAGGCGTTCGGGCATCTGCAGCTCTCCGGCAACGACGTCAGTACGGAAGACGTTTCCAGCGATGCGCTCGACCTGGTGGACGCCTACGCCGGCCTGCCCGCCTCCGAACTGACGCCGCATGCGGCTGACGCGCGCGAAATCTACGTGCCGTCGATGCAGAAGTGGTTTGAAGTGCGGCGCCGCTACATCCAATGGGTGGACGGGCACCTCGCGCAGATGCAGATCGCCACCGACATCACCGTGCGCAAGGCCGCAGAAGAAATGACGCGCCAGCACGAAGAACGGCTGCAGTTCACCAGCCGCCTGACGACCATGGGCGAGATGGCATCGTCGCTGGCACACGAACTGAACCAGCCGCTGGCCGCCATCAACAACTACTGCATGGGCGCGGTCGGCCGCCTGAAAACGGGGCGCAGCACGCCGGAAGAGCTGATCCCGGTGCTGGAAAAGACCTCCGCCCAGGCTGTGCGCGCCGGCACCATCATTCAGCGTATCCGCGGCTTCGTGAAGCGCAGCCAGCCGCAGCGGCGCGAATCCGACCTGCGCGAAATGGTGGCCGACGCTGTCGGCTTGGCCGAACTGGAAGCCACGCGGCGCGGAATCACCATTCTCACGCGCCTGCCGGGCGACCTGCCGCATTTATATGTCGACCCGGTGCTGATCGAGCAGGTGCTCGTCAACCTGCTCAAGAACGCGGCTGAAGCCATGGCCGCCCACCCGCGCCTGCGCGCCGCCAGCGTCCTGCGCCTGCACGCCAGCCTGATCGACGACCCAGAGAATTCCGTGCTGATCGAGGTGATCGACCAGGGCCCGGGCGTGGACGACAGCACCAAGGAGCGCCTGTTCGAGCCCTTCTTCAGCACCAAATCCGACGGTATGGGTATGGGGCTCAATATTTGCCGCTCCATCATAGAATCCCACCTCGGCAGGCTCTGGGTCGAAAACAACGCCGACGGCATCGGCTGTACGTTTAAAATCATCCTGCCGCTGAATCCGCTGTAAATCGCTTTTAAAACGTAGAACGTAAATCCGAGGACTCCTCCATGAGTGCAACGCCCGCTGCAGTTGCCCCGCGCAACGAAACCGTGTTTGTCGTCGACGACGATGAAGCCATGCGTGACTCGTTGACGTGGCTGCTCGAAGGCAACGGCTACACCGTGCGCACCTATCGCAGCGCCGAAGAATTCCTGGTTGACGACAAGCGCGGCGAAGGCGTCGGCTGCCTGATTCTCGACGTGCGCATGCAGGGCATGAGCGGCCCCGAGCTGCAAGACCGCCTGGTGGCTGAAAACAGCCGCATGCCCATCGTCTTCGTCACCGGCCACGGCGACGTGCCGATGGCAGTGTCAACCATGAAGAAAGGTGCGGTGGATTTCATCGAAAAGCCGTTCGACGAATCCGAACTGCGCGAGTTGGTCGAGCGCATGCTCAGCAAGGCCCGCAGCGAAGACTCCGTCGCCCGCGAGCAGAAGGCCGCCAAGGACCTGCTCGGCCGCCTGACCACGCGCGAGCAGCAGGTGCTGGAGCGCATCGTTGCCGGCCGCCTGAACAAGCAGATTGCTGACGATCTGGGCATTTCCATCAAGACGGTGGAGGCGCACCGCGCCAACATCATGGAAAAGCTCAACGTGAACACCGTGGCAGACCTGCTGCGTCTGGCCTTGTCGCGCAACGCCTGACTCGCCACAAGAACGGTTCAACGCGCATCCGGGCGGCTGGAAGGAAGGGCGGCGATTTATAATTGCGGTTTGCCCTCTCCCTCCTCCGCCCAGCCATGACCGCCCAACTCATTGACGGCAACGCGCTTGCCAAACAACTCCGCGCCGAGGCCGCACAACGCGCCACCGCCCTCACCGCGCGCGGTCACCAGCCCGGCCTCGCCGTCATCCTTGTCGGCGAAGACCCAGCCAGCCAGGTTTACGTGCGCAACAAGATCAAGGCGTGCGAAGACAACGGTTTTCTGTCCAGCTTCGACCGCTACCCCGCTGACCTGACCGAAGCTGATCTGCTCGGCCGCATCGACGCGCTGAACCGCGACCCGCGTATCCACGGCATTCTGGTCCAACTGCCGCTGCCCAAGCACATCGACAGCCACAAGGTGCTCGAAGCCATCGCGCCCGAGAAGGACGTCGACGGTTTCCACGTGGCCAACGCCGGCGCGCTGATGACTGGTGCCCCGCTGTTCCGCCCATGCACACCGTACGGCTGCATGAAGATGCTGGAATCGATCAACTACCCGGTGCGTGGCGCCAATGCGGTGGTGGTGGGCGCCTCGAACATCGTCGGCAAGCCGATGGCCATGCTGCTGCTGCAGGCCGGCGCCACCGTCACGATCTGCAACAGCAAGACGCGCGACCTGGCCGCCCACACGCGCGAGGCCGACATCATCGTGGCCGCTGTGGGCCGCCGCAACATCATCACCGCCGACATGGTCAAACCGGGCGCCGCCGTCATCGACGTGGGCATGAACCGCGACGATGCCGGCAAGCTCTGCGGCGACGTCGACTTTGCCGGTGTCAAGGAAGTCGCGGGCTACATCACCCCGGTGCCGGGCGGCGTTGGCCCGATGACGATCACCATGCTGCTGATCAACACCTTGGAAGCCGCTGAGCGCGCCGCAGGAGGAGCGGTGCTGGCGGCCTGACATTGGCGGCGTAAGCTTCACCTGATCCAGTTGGAAATGGAAAAAGCGTCCCCACCTGTTGGATCGGACGCTTTTTTTGTCCCTTCGATTTTTCTACCCCAGCCCGCCATGACCCAAGCCAACAATCCGCTGCTCGATTTCTCCGGTCTGCCGCGCTTTGCAGACATCCGCCCCGAACACATCACACCGGCCGTCGACGTGCTGCTCGAGCAGGCCGCGTCGGCGGTTGCACAGGTCAAGGATCCGGCCACGCCGGTAAGCTGGAAAACTGTGGTTACCGCGCTGGAAGAGGCCACCGAGCCGCTGGGCCGCGCCTGGGGCATCGTCAGCCACCTGAGCGCCGTCGCAGACACGCCTGAGCTGCGTGAAGCACACGCCGCCAATCTGCCACGCGTGACCGAATTCTGGTCGGGTCTGGGCCAGGATCTGGCGCTGTTTGAGAAATACAAGGCGATTGCCGACAGCGCGGAATACGCCGGCCTGTCGCCCGCCCGCAAGAAGCTGCTCGACAATGAACTGCGTGGCTTCCGCTTGGGTGGCGCCGAGTTGCCAGAAGACCAGAAACCGCGCTTTGCCGCCATCCAGGAACAGCAGGCGCAACTGACCAAGGCCTTCAGCGACCACGTGCTGGATGCCACCAACGCCTACGCGCTGCTGATCGACGATGAAGCCCGCCTGGCCGGCCTGCCCGACGACGCCAAGCAAGCCGCCCAGGAAGCCGCACGCCGCGACAACGCCAACGCGACCGGCTGGAAGTTCTCGCTGCACTTCCCGTCGTACTTCCCGGTGCTGCAGTACGCAGACGACCGTGCGTTGCGCCGGACGCTGTACGAAGCCAACGTCACGCGCGCGTCCGAACTGGGCGCACAGCACGGCGGCGGCAAGGCCGAGTGGGATAACACCGCCAACATGGCCGAACAGCTCACGCTGCGCACCGAAGAAGCGCACATGCTCGGCTATCGCAATTTCGGCGAAGTGTCGCTCGTGCCGAAGATGGCCGATTCGCCGGAAGACGTGCTGCGCTTCCTGGGCGAACTGGCCGACCGCGCCCGCCCCTTCGCCGAGAAGGATTGGGAAGAACTGCAAGCCTTCGCCAAGACCACGCTCGGCATCAACAAGCTCGAACCGTGGGACATGGCCTATGCGTCAGAAAAGCTGCGCGAGGCGCGCTATGCGTTCTCCGAACAGGAGGTGAAGCAGTACTTCCCGGAACCCGCCGTGCTGGATGGTCTGTTCAACGTTGTGCAGACGCTGTTCTCGGTCAAGATCACGCCGGAAGCGGCGGCGGTGTGGCATCCGGATGTGCGGTTTTTCCGCGTGGAATCTGCACAGGGCGACCTGCTCGCGCAGTTCTACATCGACCTGTACGCCCGCGAAGGCAAGCGCGGCGGTGCGTGGATGGATGACGCACGCGGGCGCAAGCTGCTGGACGCGAATACGCCCAACCAGCACGTACAAACCCCGGTGGCCTACCTCACCTGCAATTTCTCCGGCCCCGTCGGCAACAAACCCGCGCTGTTCACGCACGACGAAGTCATCACCCTCTTCCACGAATTCGGCCACGGCTTGCACCACATGCTCACGCAAGTGGATGAGCTGGGCGTGTCGGGCATCAACGGCGTGGAATGGGACGCGGTGGAGCTGCCATCGCAGTTCATGGAGAACTTCTGCTGGGAGTGGGAAGTGCTCTCGCGCATGACCCGCCACGTGACTTCCGGCGAGCCGCTGCCGCGCAAGCTGTACGACAGCATGCTGGCCGCGAAGAACTTCCAGAACGGCATGGCGACGCTGCGCCAGATCGTGTTCTCGACGTTCGACATGCATTTGCATACGGACTTTGATCCGAAGGGCGCAACCTCGGTGCTGGAGCTGTCGCGCCAGGTCAACAACCGTTTCCACGTGGTGCCGCAGGCCGAGCTGTCGCGCTGGCCGAATACGTTCAGCCATATCTTTGCCGGCGGCTATGCGGCGGGCTACTACAGCTACAAGTGGGCTGAGGTGCTGTCGGCGGATGCCTATGCGGCGTTTGAAGAGGCCGGCAAGCTGAGTGGCTCGGTGCTGGATGCCGAGACCGGTGCGCGCTATCGCCGCGAGGTGCTGGCCGTTGGTGGCAGCCGTCCGGCGATCGAATCATTCACGGCCTTCCGTGGCCGCGCGCCGAGCATCGATGCGCTGTTGCGCCACGGCGGCATGGTGGCGCAAGCCGCATAACGCGCCGCGTCGCCAACCATGGCAACGCCGCTTCGTGCCTTGTGCCGAAGCGGCGTTTTCATTAGAGCCCGCAGCGCTTGATGGCACAATAACGCACCCCTGGACGGCGCTACCCGTGCGCCGTCGCCATTTGCAAGGACCGAGCCCCCCATGCGCGTAGCAACCTGGAACGTTAACTCCCTCAAAGTCCGCCTGCCGCACGTGCTGCAATGGTTGGCCGAGCGCGAGGCCGACGCCACGCCCATCGACCTGCTCTGCCTCCAGGAACTCAAGCTGCCCGATGACCGCTACCCGCTGGCCGAACTGGATGCTGCTGGTTATGCATCACTGTTCACCGGTCAGAAAACGTACAACGGTGTCGCCATCCTCGCGCGCAAGGCTGCGGTGCCCGAAGGCCGCGATGTGGTGAAGAACATTCCGGGTTTTGACGACGAGCAGCAGCGCATCGTAGCTGCCACGTATGACGTGGATGGTGGCCCAGTCCGCGTGATCTCGGCCTACATTCCGAACGGGCAGGCGCTCGACTCCGACAAGTTCATCTACAAGCTGCGCTGGCTGGAAGCGCTGCAAGCGTGGCTGAAGACCGAGATGGCAGCAAACCCGCGCCTGATGCTGCTGGGCGATTTCAACATCGCCCCCGAAGACCGCGATGTGCACGACCCGAAGAAGTGGGAAGGTCAGAACCTCGTGTCGCCGGAAGAGCGTGCCGCGTTTCGTGCGATGGAAGGCGCCGGGCTGGTCGATGCCTTCCGCATGTTCGAGCAGGAAGACAAGCTCTTCTCGTGGTGGGATTACCGCATGTTCGGCTTCAAGCGCAACGCCGGCCTGCGGATCGATCACATCATGCTGTCGCCCGAACTCGCCAAGCTGTGCGAGTCGTGCCATATCGACCGCGTGCCGCGCACGTGGGAGCAGCCCTCGGACCACACGCCTGTGGTCGCCGCTCTGCGCAGCGCATAAGGGGCGCCCGGTATGGCTTCCGCCTTCAAGCACCGCAATCTGCCGCATCTGTTGCTGCGCGCGCGTGAGACCTTCATGGCGCGCTTTCGGCCGATCCTGCGCGAGCATGGCATCACCGAACAGCAATGGCGTGTGCTGCGCACGCTCAACGACACGGGCGACATGGAGCCGAACCAGCTTGCCGATGCGTGCCTGATCCTGAGCCCGAGCCTGACACGCATGCTCGCGGCGATGGAGCAATCCGAGATGATCGTGCGGACGAAGTCGTCGGTGGATCAGCGTCGGCAAGTGATTTCGCTCACGCCCAAGAGCCGCCAGTTCCTGGCCGATGTGGAACCGCAGGTGGATGCGGAGTACGCACGCATCGAAGGGCAGCTTGGTCGCGCGCGGCTGGATGCGCTCTACACTGCCATCGACGACTCAATCCGTGTTATGGAAACGCACACACCGATGGCGCGTTTCACGGGCGACGAGTAACACCCGTCAATAAACGCTGCCAGCCGTCTGAGGCTTGGCAGCGCCCGCTCCCTTGAACGCCTGCGCCAGTTGTTCGGCGCTGCGCGCCAGCAGCGTCACATCCGTCCCCACCGCAACAAAGGTCGCGCCGAGCGACAAGTAATGCTTCGCTTGCGCCGGATCTGCCGACAGAATGCCCGCCGCCTTGCCCGAGGCAACGATGCGTTGAATCGTCGCGTCAATCACCTTACGGACTTCCGGATGCCCCGGCGCGCCCAGGTGCCCCATGGAGGCAGCCAGATCACCCGGACCGACAAAGACGCCGTCCACGCCCTCCACCGCGAGGATCGCATCGAGATGCTCCAGGCTCTCTACGGTTTCGACCTGAATGAGCGTGCACATCTGTGCATCGGCCTGGCGCAGATAATCGTCCACGCGGTTCCAGCGCGACGCGCGGGCCAGCGCGCTGCCCACGCCGCGAATACCATTGGGCGGATAACGCATCGCTTGCACCGCAGCGCGTGCCTCATCGGCGTTCTGCACCATCGGTACGAGTAGCGTCTGCGCGCCGATGTCGAGCAGGCGCTTGATCTCGATCGGATCATTCCACGCAGGCCGCACGATCGGGTGCGAAGCGTACGGTGCGACCGCCTGCAATTGCGCGAGTGTCGATTGCAGTTGATTCGGCGCGTGCTCGTTATCGATCAGCAACCAGTCAAAACCGGCCCCTGCGACGATCTCGGCCGAGTACGGATGCGTCATCGCCAGCCATAGGCCGATCTGCGGCCGACGTTCTGCCAGCGCGCGCTTGAAGGGGTTCACCGGGAGTTGCATGACGGGCCTCCTGTCAGGGTCAAACGAAATGGCAGGCGATACTGCCGAGCGAGCCGTAGTCGCAGTGGAAGGTATCACCGGGGCATGCAGCCACAGGCCGCGTGAACGAGCCACCGAGGATGACCTGCCCCGGCTCCAGCGCCACGCCGTGCGGCGCCAGCTTGTTGGCAAGCCACACCACGCCGTTGGCAGGATGGTTCAGCACACCGGCTGCCACTCCCGTTTCTTCAATGACGGCGTTGCGTGACAGGATAGCGCTGACCCAGCGCAGGTCCACATCGCGCATGCGGACGGGTCGTCCACCCATTAGCACGCCAGCGTTGGCGGCATTGTCCGCAATCGTGTCGAACACCTTGCGCGGACGGCCGCTGTCGGGGTCGACCGATTGCGAACGCGCATCGATGATCTCCAGCGCAGGAATCACGTGATCCACCGCTTCATACACATCGAACAGCGTCACCTCCGGCCCCTCCAGCCGCTTGCCGAGCACGAAGGCCAATTCCACCTCCACGCGCGGCACGATGAAACGCCCGGTGGGAATCTCGCTGCCCTCAGCAAAGAACATGTCGTCGAGCAGCGCTCCATAGTCCGGCTCGTCGATCTGCGAAGACTGCTGCATCGCGCGCGACGTCAGGCCGATCTTGTGGCCCTTCAGGCGCCGCCCCTCCGCCAGCTTCATCGCCACCCATTCGCGCTGGATGGCGTAGGCGTCTTCAATGGTGATGCCGGGGTAGTCGAGTGAGACCTGGCGGATCTGCTTGCGGTGAACCTCGGCCAGATGCAGACGTTGTGCGATGGACTGGATGGTGGAGGTATCGAGCATGGATCAAGCCTTGCGGAAACGCGCGTGGATGTTGTTGTGCTTGTAGCTGCTGCCCTCGTCAAACTCGGTCAGCTCCATGGAGAGCGCCAGGTAGCGGCGGGCAAACGCTTCCGCAAAATGCGTCTTGATCGCCTCGAACAGCGCATCGCAGGCGGCCTTCTTGACCTCGGGCGTGCGGCCCGCGCCAATCTTGAGCGTGACATGGACGAAGGCGTCGTCTTCCTTGCCGTCGGCAACGCGGTAGTCCGTCAGCTTGATGGCGCGCGAGCGGATGCCGCCCGTCGGGAACACGCCGTTCTGCGCGATCAGCGTCTCGTTGATCGTCTGCAGCAGTTGCAGGATGCGGGCGTCGCCGCCCAGGTTGTCGGTGTATTCGACGATGACATGCGGCATGACGTGCTCCTGCTCACACCTCGGTTTGATCACGTTCGGGCAACGGGAAGATCGCATTGATCTGGCCCGTGCCGGAACTGGGGAAATATTCGGTGACGACTTCGACGCCCTTGTCGTAGGCATCCCAGCCAAGCAGGCCGAGCAGCATGGCCGTGTCGTGCATGCCGCCCTCGCCTTCGCACAGCGATGCGTATTCGGGCAGCATCGCGCAGAAGGTTTTCCAGTCGCCCTGCTTCCATAAATCCACCACGCGCAGATCGACCTGTTTGTAGAACTCGCGGCTGATCTGGTGGATGGATTCTTCCGGGCTGCCGTTGTCGTTGAAGCGGTGCGAGAGCGAACCGCTGGCCAGGAACGCGACTGTGCTGTCGCTGGCCTCGATGGCTTCGAGCAGCGCGGCGCCGAAGCGGCGGCTCTCGTCCAACTTGTGCCACGCGCACCAGCCGGCAATCGACACGACCTTGAAGTGCTGATCGCCATTCATATAGCGCATCGGCACCAGCGTGCCGTATTCGAGTTCGAGGCTGTCGATCTCGTGCGCGCGCGTGAAAACGCCGTGCTCTGTCGCCGTCTGCGCAATCAATCGGCCAAGTGCCGGGTTGCCCGGATACGCATACCGCATGTCCTGGATGAAATGCGGCAGCTCGTTGCTCGTGTAAATGCCTTCGAAATGCGCATTGCAGTTGACGTGGTACCCGGCATTGACCAGCCAGTGCACATCGGACACGACGATGGTGTCCACGCCCAGATCACGGCAACGCTGCCCGATGACGCGGTGCCCGTCGATGGCCAACGCGCGGCAGCCATGGTGCTTGCCCGGCAACTCCGACAGGTACATCGACGGCACGTGGGTAATCTTCGCGGCCAACGCCAGCTTGCCCATGGTGTCTCCTTCCGCCCTTGCCTTTGTTTGTCTGCCGGCGCGTCAGACGCCCCAGCGCGGGATATGGTGGCTGCCCATCGAGATACAGACATTCTTGATCTCGGCAAACACCTCCAGACTGTACTCACCGCCCTCGCGCCCTGTGCCGGATGCTTTCACGCCACCGAATGGCTGACGCAGGTCGCGCACGTTCTGGCTGTTGACGAACACCATGCCCGCTTCGATACCACGCGCCACACGATGCACCTTGCCCACGTCCTGCGTCCAGACGTACGAGGCCAGGCCGTACTCCACGTCATTGGCCAGTTTCAAGCCATCCGCCTCATCCTTGAACGGGATCAGGCAAGCCACAGGGCCGAAGATTTCTTCCTGTGCCACGCGCATACGGTTGTCGACGTTGGCCAACACCGTCGGGGCGACGAAGTTGCCGTTCTTCAGATGCTCGGGCAGACCTACGGGCTTGTCCGGGCCACCCGCCAGAACCTTGGCGCCTTCCTGCTCGCCCAGGCGGATGTAGCCCGTCACCTTCTCCCAGTGCGCGCGGGTGATCATCGAGCCGACGTTGGTCTTCTCATCCGCCGGATCGCCCACCACAAGCCGCTTGGCGCGCTCGGCAAACTTGCGCACAAAATCGTCATAGACGCTCTCCTGCACGAAGATGCGCGAGCCGGCCGTGCAGCGCTCACCGTTGATCGAGAAGATGGTGAACAGCGACGCATCCAGCGCGCGATCCAGATCCGCATCGTCGAAGATCAGCACGGGCGATTTACCGCCCAGTTCCATCGAGAATTTCTTCAGACCGGCGCGCTCCATGATGCGCTTGCCGGTGACAGTGCCGCCGGTGAACGACACCACGCGCACATCCGGATGGCGCACCAGCGCATCACCGGCCGTGGCGCCATAGCCCTGCACTACGTTCAGGACGCCCGGCGGAATGCCCGCCTCCAACGCCAGACGGCCAAGCTGATCGGCTGTCAGCGGCGACAGCTCCGACATCTTCAACACCGCCGTATTGCCTAGCGCCAGGCACGGTGCGACCTTCCACGTGGCCGTCATGAACGGCACGTTCCACGGCGAAATCAGCGCGCACACGCCCACGGGCTGATACAGCGTGTAATTCAGCATCTGGTCATCGACCGGATACGTGCGGCCGTTGACCTGCGTGCACACCTCGGCGAAGAAGTGGAAGTTCTCCGATGCACGCGGAATGAGCTGCTTACTCGTCTGCGTGATCGGCAAGCCTGTGTCCATCGTCTCCAGTGCAGCGAGGTGCGGCACGTTCTGCTCGATCAGCTCGCCCAAGCGGCGCATCAACTTGGCGCGCTGCTTGGCCGGCGTATTGGCCCACGCGGGAAATGCCGCCCTGGCTGCCGCCACCGCCGCATTGATCTCCGCCTCGCCGCCCGACGCCACCTCGGTAATCGCCTCGCCCGTGGCCGGATTGGTGGTGATAAAACGCTCGGGGCTGTCGACCTGTCGGCCGTCGATCCAGTGTTTGACGGGGTCCATGTTGACGGCGTTCATACGCGCTCCTTGTTCGGCTGTTCGGCGGCAATCGTGCTCACCAGCCTGCCAATGCTTTCGATTTCGGTGATGACTTCGTCGCCGGGCTGCGTATCGGCCAAACCTTCCGGTGTGCCGGTCAAGATCATGTCGCCAGCCTCAAGCGTCATGAAACTCGAGAACCACGCGATCAACGCGGGGATGTCGAAGATCATGTCACGCGTAGTGCCCTCTTGCGTCACGCGGCCGTTGACGGTGGTGCGCAACGCAAGGTTCATCGGGTCAGGCACATCGTCTCGGTCGACCAGCCAAGGGCCGATGGGCGTGCACGTATCGCGGCTCTTCACGCGCAGGTTCGGGCGGTAGTAGTTCTCGAGGTAATCGCGAATGGCGTAGTCGTTGGCCACTGTGTAGCCGGCGACGACCTCGTACGCACGCTCACGCGGCACGTTGTTCGCGGTCTTGCCGATCACCACGACCAGCTCGCACTCGTAGTGCATGAAGGCAACGCCTGCCGGGCGCAGGGTGTTGGCGCGATGACCGATCAGCGTGTTTGGGCCTTTCAGAAACGCAAGCGGCTCTTCCGGTGCGTTGAAGGCAAGTTCCTTGGCGTGGTCGGCATAATTCAGACCCAGCGCGAAGATCGTGCGTGGCACAACCGGCGGCAGCCACACGACTTCGGTTTCATGCAGCACGCGGCCGTCGGCCAGTTGCAGATGGGTGTCATCGCCGAGCACCGCGGTGGCGTGATGGATGGCGCCGTCGTAGGCAATGCGCGCGTGCTTCATCGCGAGACCTCCTGCCCGTGGCAAACCAGTTGCGTTGTCAGCGTGCCGATGTGGGCGATCTCGATATCGATGCGGTCCGCTGCACGGGCCAGCGGTGGATTTTCCGGCATGCCAACGAGCAGTACATCACCCGCTTCCAGCGTCATGAACACCGTCACATCGGCAAGCAGCTGCGCGATTGGCCGCACCAACGTCGATGTGTTCGCGCACTGCTTGATCTCGCCGTTGATGCGCACCGTGATGTCCAGTCCGTCGGCATTCGGCACGTCCTCGTGGTCAACCACCCATGGGCCGATCGGGCAGAAGCCATCACGACATTTGTGACGAATCGCCGGACGGTAGTAACTCGCATGCGGCACGGTCAAGTCGTTGACGATGGTGTAGCCGGAGATGAAATCCGCGGCCCGCAGTGCAGGCACGCGCGTGGCAGTACGACTGATCACCACGCCCAGGCAAGCGCCCGCCCAGACGACATCAACGTCTGCCGGCAACAAGACATCGTGGCCATGGCCGATGTGCGTGTTAGCCGGTTTGTGATACAGGACGGGCGCCTTGGGTGTTGCCTGGTAAGGCGGCGCAAAAAGCGTGTCGCCCAGCGCGTCCAGTTCGCCGCGGTAGTTCAACAGTGCGCCGACGACAGTGCCTTCAACCGGCGGCAGCCAGCGCAGCGAATCTGCCATGCAGGTCTCTGCGTCGGCGGGTGCAAACACTGTCTCCCTTACCCGGCCATCAGGCAATGCCACTCTGCCTCGCCGCATCGTGTCTCCTGGTACTCCATATTATTAACATGTTAATCATCAAGTCGGATCACGGTCATGTCAAGTCGGGAAACTGCGACACAATGAAAAAGCCGGCCACGCGGACCGGCTTTTTTCAGGCGACGGACGATGTGTCCGCCGCGCAGGGGCATCGGGCACACCGATGTCTACGCGGGCAATCGATCAGATTCAGGCCACGGCAATATGCGCGCGCTTGACCACGACCGGTTGCGGCAAATCATCTAATCCATGAGATCGCTGCACGCCGTCTGCAATGAGTACGCGTGCGGCATCCTGGATCCGCTCTTGGCCAGCCTCAAAGGCTGCTTGAAGCGACAACACCTGATCACCTTCCAGCCCTTCCCAAAGTGCCTCGCGCGTTGCCACGCAAGTCACCTTTTCGCCATCGACCAACGCGTCGAATAGCAGGCCTTCGTTGTTGATGTCGTACGCCTCTTTCTTTTCGAACCTGATTTCCATCGTCAAAGCCCTCCGATTGCAATGGACAACAACACACACGCTGTTGCGTGGAAACCGTGCGGGGGGGCCGGCAGGGTTTCGTCAGACATTGTGTCCGACTGCACAGATCATTTTAACCACAGCTTGCAATGCGCGTGCGAACGTCATTTGCAGCTTCGCGGCCTTCGGACCGGGGGGGGGGGGCCCGCCCCCCACCCCCCCCACCCCCCCCCCCCCCCCCCAACCCCCCCCAACATTTTTTTAGGGTTTCGCGCCGCGCAATTAAAAATATATTTTTAACCACTGCTGGCATTGGGCTTGCTAAGGAATTTTCCAGCTTGGCGGCGTACGGACCGGGGCATGTTCCCGCAAACCAAAGCGGCATCAGGCCTCGCGCGCCCATCATCGCAGCTATGCTTTTTTGTCAGGGTCGCGAGCGCCACCCGACTAAGCAAAGCGAGGACCACACGCAAGCCCCGTGCCGACATGCAGGCCAGGAGACCATCATGCGAATGCAACCACACCGTTTGCAACACTTTCATGTCAGCGCAACACTGACATTGCTAGCGCTGGCAAACGCTTCACTCCCAGTGCAGGCCGCCGATTGCACTGCGCTGCACGTACAGAGCCCCCCGCACACGGTGGCGGTTGTTGAACTCTATACATCCGAAGGGTGTAATAGTTGCCCACCGGCTGACCGCTGGTTGAGCCGCACGTCGGCCGACCCGCAGCGGTCGATTTTGCTCGCGCTGCATGTCGACTACTGGGACAGCCTTGGCTGGAAAGACAGCTTCGGCCGCGCAGCCTTCTCCGCGCGGCAGCGCGCGTTGGGCGATGCCACTAACGCCCCGACGATCTACACACCGGAAGTGTTCGTCTCCGGCCGCGAGTTGCGCCGCTGGGCAGATCGCGCCGATTTCGCACGCG
Source organism: uncultured Ralstonia sp. (assembly GCA_963512445.1). GTDB lineage: Bacteria > Pseudomonadota > Gammaproteobacteria > Burkholderiales > Burkholderiaceae > Ralstonia. The sequence goes on along the minus strand of CAUPMS010000018.1, from coordinate 53,905 downwards.
CCATTGAGACACGCAACGCGCAGCCTGCCATGGCGGATATCGCACTCGATGTCACCGCAACAAGCACGCAGCATACAACGCTGCAAACCCGTGCGCGCTTCACGCTGCGCCCGAGCGCTGCCAACGGCACCAGCCCGACAGTCGCGTGGATTGCACTGACGCAAAACAATCTGGTCAGCCATCCAAGCGGTGGCGAGAACGGTGGCGTGGAGCTACGTCACGACCATGTCGTCAGGGAATGGATTGGCCCGATCCGGCTGACGGGCGCGAGCACGCAATGGCAGGGCGACATTCCCCTGCCCGCGAATGCGCGCCCGACCGATGTGAGTCTGGCCGCCTTCATTGAGCGGCCACGCGACGCGGAGATCCTTCAAGCGGTCTCCGCGCCTCTATGCCGTTAGACGGCCAGGCTCTCAGCGCGCCGATTCCGAAACCGGCGCGGCGCCCTGTTCGGGCGTGTGCAGCAGTGAGCGACGGCGCGCATAGCCGAAGTACACCATCAAGCCAATCGCCACCCACACCACAAAGGCGATCCAGGTCACGGCCTGCAGATGGCTCATCAGGAACAGGCACATGCCGATGGCCAGCAGCGGCACCACCGGCACGCCGGGGCAACGGAAGCCGCGATGCAGGTCGGGGCGCGTGCGACGCAGCACCAGCACGGCTACGGCAATCAGCGAAAACGCTGCGAGCGTGCCGATGTTGATCAGCTCGGCCAGCACGTTCAGCGGCACGAAGGCGGCAATCACCGCGAACACGATACCGACCACCCACGTATTCAGGAACGGCGTCGCATAGCGCGGATGAATGTGCGACAAGCGCTTGGGCAGCAGCCCATCGCGCGACATGGCGAAAATGATGCGGGTCTGGCCATACGCCATCACCAGGATCACGGTCGTCATGCCAATGATGGCGCCCAGATCAACGAAACCCGCCACCCAACCTTCACCGGCCACCTGGAGCGCCAGCGACACGGGGTGATCCACGCCTGCAAATTTCGCGAACGGCACGATGCCCGTCATGATCGCGGCCACCAGCACGTAGAGAACCGTGCAGACCGCCAGCGAACCGATGATGCCGATCGGCAAATCACGCTTGGGGTTGCGCACCTCTTCTGCGGCGGACGTCACCGCATCGAAGCCGATGAAGGCAAAGAACACGATGGCTGCCGCGCCAAACACGCCGCCCATGCCGAACGGCATGAACGGTTGCCAGTTGGCCGGTTGCACATGGCGCACACCCACGACGATGAACAGCAACACCACCGTCACCTTGATCGCCACCATGATGTTGTTGGCGCGCGCTGATTCACGAATGCCGAACGACAGCAGCGTCGTGACCAGCAGCATGATGACCAGCGCCGGCAGATTGAACAGTGTCTGCACGCCCGGAATCGCGCCCGGTGCCGCAGTGAGCGCCACCGGCAGATGAAGGCCGAAACCCGACAGCAGCGATTGGAAGTAGCCCGACCAGCCCACCGACACAGCGGACGTGGCCAAGCCGTATTCGAGCATCAGGTCCCAGCCGATGATCCAGGCGACCAGCTCGCCCATCGTGGCGTAGGCATACGTATAGATGGAGCCCGACACGGGAATGGTCGAGGCGAATTCGGCGTAGCACAGTGCGGCAAACCCGCAAGCGAGCGCGGCAACGATGAAGGACAACGTCAGCGCAGGTCCGGCGGTCAGCGCGCCCGTGCCGGTCAGCACGAAGATGCCGGTGCCGATGATGGCGCCAACGCCCAGGAAGGTCAGGTCCAGGGGCCCGAGAACTTTCTTCAGGCCGGTATCACTGTGGCCCGTGCGGATCATGTGATCCACGTTTTTGGTGCGAAACAAACTCATTGACTGCGTCTCCTGTCTGCGTGCTGCCGAATGTGACGGCATGCACTGTCGCGCACGTGTGGTGCGCGGCGGCGGATTGTGCAAAAAAGCGGGCATTTTACCCGCTGGCGACATTCCACCCCTCTATCGCCATCATGCAGACAGGAAAATAGGACAATTCGTACCAGTTTGCCGGTTCGAAAGCGCCAACCTCACTCGGCGGCGGCAGGGTCTTCGGCAAACAGCGGCTGCTGACGCGCGTGCGCATCCGATTCATACAACCGCACGCCCACACCAAGCAATCGGACGGGAATACCACGGCGCTCAAACCCTTGCGCCAGCAGCCTGGAGAACACGGGCAACGACACCTGCGGCGAGATGCACTCCACCGTCGTGCCACGAAAATCTGCAAAACGCAGCTTGACGTACGTTTTGTGGATCATGCTCGCGGCGCGGGCCCGCTCAACGCGGGCCGCAAGCTGCTCGACGAGGATGATCAACTCGCGCTGGCAATCATCGAGCGTTCGCAGATCGGTGGCGTAGGTTTCTTCCACGCTGACGGACTTGCGAATCTGCGAAGGTTGCACCTGCCGGTGGTCGATGCCACGGCAGAGGTCGTGCAGTCGAAAACCAAACACGCCGAAATGCTGCTGCAAACGATCGGTGCCCCAAGCGCGCAGGTCGCCGCAGGTTTCGGCACCCAAGCGGCGCAGCTTGGCGGCTGTCACCTTGCCGACGCCGAACAAACGATCAACGGGCAGCTCCGCAACAAACGCGTCGATCTGCTCCGGCCGCACGACAAACAGGCCGTCGGGCTTGTTCCAATCACTGGCGATCTTGGCGATGAACTTGTTGGGCGCAACGCCCGCCGACACGGTGATACCGATCTCTTCGCGCACGCGGCGGCGGATGTCTTCAGCGATGCGCGTGCCGCTGCCGGCAAGCATCGGGCTGTCGGTCACATCCAGGTACGCCTCGTCCAATGAAAGCGGCTCCACCAGCGGCGTGTAGCTGTGATAGACGGCGAAGATCTGGCGCGCGACCTGGCGGTATTTGTCCATGGACGGCGGCACGATCAGCAAGTCCGGGCAGCGCTTGACAGCCTGCGCCATGGGCATCGCCGAATGGATGCCGAACTTGCGCGCCTCGTAGTTGCAAGTCGCAACCACACCGCGCCGCTCCGGCCGCCCGCCCACGGCCAACGGCTTGCCGACCAAGCGCGGATCGTCGCGCATTTCGATGGCGGCGTAAAAGCAATCGCAGTCGCAGTGGATGATCTTTCGCACGGCACAAGGCCAGAACCGGCCGCAGGAAGCCGCGTTGGATTCGGGCTTGCTCGTTCAGGAGGAACGCAAGCCTATCAGCTTCCACCCGCTGCGCACCGAATACCCACGCCCGGCTGCGCAACAATGCATTTCGCCGATACCGCAGCGCAGCATCGGCGAATGAGGGAAATAGAAGAAAGCAGTTCAGCGACCGATATCGTGCCCCACAGCGCCGAGTTCGTCGTTCAGCGCGCGCTGTTCGTCACCGGCCAAGCCGCCGCGATGCTGGCTGGCCATGTCGTTGGCTTCCTGGCGGATGCGGCGCAGACGATCGCGCAGGCCATCGGCACGATACGGGTCGATATAGCCCTGCGATTGGCGAACGTCGACGCGGTGGAATTCTTCCGCGAGGCGGCCCTGCACTTGATCAAAGCGGGCGCGCGGGTCCACCGGCGCAGGCGCCGCAACCGGAACCGGCTCGTGCACCACCACCGTACGTGATTGCTGCGGCGGCGCCACAACACAACCGGCCATGGAGGCCACCAGTACAGCGCACAGGGTCAGACGCGGAAGAGTCGACATGATTGGGTTCGTTCGTATTGTCGTTGTAGAAATGCGCAGTCGCGCGAGAACTGGCGCTATCTTACGAACCGCTTTACGCAAAGCTGTGACGATTGGTAACGGCGCATGACTTCTGCAACACCTCCGGTGGCTCGACCGGCGGCGGAGGTTCATCGGGCGATGGCAGATCGGGGGGAATCCCCGGCGGCGAAGGTTCGTCGGGTGGGGGAACGGTATGTGCGGGCAACACGCGATTGAAATTGATGGACATGGTTTCCCTCCGGTCAAAACGCATTGACAATCTAGTACGCGATTCCCATGCCAACAAGCCACCCCGCCCAGCCCATGCAAGATCTGCCCACCGCTCGCTTTCAGGACCACACGCTCATCCGCATTGGCGACGCGCACGCCAACGGCTCCATGCTGCTGCTCGCGCCCGAAGCCGGTGGCCGACTCGTGCGCTGGCGCCATCGCGGCGAAGACATCCTCTTCTGGCCCGAGCCTGCCGACTGGTCCAACCCCGCCAAAATCCGCGGCGGCAATACGCTGCTGTTTCCCTTCATCGGGCGGCATTTCGTGGACGGCGAGATCGGCCGCTGGCGCGACGCGCGTGGGCAACTTCACGCGCTGCCGCAACATGGCTTTGCTCGCGATCGACCGTTCGAGGTGGAAGACGCAAGCGACGCGCACATCGTCCTGCTGCTGCGCGACACCCCGCAGACGCGCGAGGGCTATCCGTTTGCCTTTGAATTTCGCGTGACGTACCGGCTGATTCACGATGGGCTTGAAGCGACTTTCTCCGTCAAGCATCTGGACGAAGGTGACGCGCATGCGCCGATGCCCTTCTACGCCGGTCATCATTTCTACTTAGCACTGCCCCATGCTTTGCGCGGCGCGACCGAGTTGTTGATGCCGCCGGCGCGCCTATCGCGCCAATTGCCCGACGGCAGCCTCGACAGGCCCGAGCCGGGGCGCAGAACCTATCAGCTCAACGACCCGGCGCTGCAAGACCGCTATCACCTGCTCGATGAGGCCGGCACGACCACGCTCATCATCCCGCCGCATGCAGAAGCGCCACTTGGTCGACGCATTCGTTTCGAGGTAGACGGCGCGCCGGTGCCCTGGCACGCCATCACCACCTGGACGGAAAACACCACGTTCGACTTCTACTGCGTCGAACCATGGATGGGCCTGCCCAATGCGATCCATCACGGCGAGGGCCTGCACCTGCTCGCTCCCGGCGAGACCCGGCAGGCAACTTGCCGCCTGCGGATTGCTCGCTAGCAGACTTCAGGCCTTCTCGTAGGCCTTCTCGTAGGCCTGCACCGCGTCCATCACGCGCGCCGAGTACACCAACGCTGCCCCGGCATTGAGCGAAATCGCCACGCTCAGTGCGTCGGCAATCTCCTCGTGCGTCGCGCCGTGCTTGATCGCTTCGGCCGTGTGCACGGTGATACAACCATCGCACCGCGTGGTCACCGCCACGGCCAGCGCGATGAGTTCGCGCGTTTTCGCATCCAGGCTGCCGGTCGTCGCACCCGACAGTGTCTTGTAGCCCTTGACCGTATCCGGCGTGACCTGACCGATCTCGCCAATGCGCCCCAGCAGCTCCTTCCGATACTCGATCCAGTTCAACATGATGTGCTCCGGTGGTGTGGCGCTGACCCGATGCCCGCGCCGTTGGAAAGAGTATTGCCTTGACGGGCGATCCATTGAATACTCGATTTACGCAAATTTTGTCGAAATCGTCTCAATGGACGCACTCAGTCAATTCATCCAGCTCACCCGGCCGCAGGCCAGCCTTGATTTGCGCTGCCTGTTCCAGGGGCGGTTTTCGATCCCGCACGATACGGAGCCGAACGGCCAAGTGCTGTTCCACCTGGTGCTGTCGGGCAGTTGCCTGATTGACGCCGGCGGCCGCACGCTCACGCTGCGCGAAGGCGATTTCATCCTGTTCCCGCGCGGTGGGGCACACACCATTCACGACCCCAGCACTGCAGACGCGCCCGCCCGCAAGCCTCGCGCATCGCACGACGGCATGCTGCCGCTTCGCCAAACCGGTCGGGGCATGGTTGAGGTCGATCTGCTCTGCGGCCGCTTCGTTCACGAGCTCGGATCGACCACGCTGCTGGTGCGTACGCTACCCGATCCACTGCATGTGTCATTGAGTGATAGTGCGTCGTTTCCGGCGCTGCAAGCACTCATTGGGTTGATGCGCGACGAAGCGGAAACGCGTGCTCCCGGTGCGCTGGCGATCGTCACCTCACTGAGCCAGGCGTTGCTGACGATGGCGCTACGCGTCTACGGCCAGCGCGAAAGCGCCGCCCCTGGCACGCTAACGTTGCTCTCGGACTCACGCCTCGGGCCGTCCATACAGGCCATGCTCAGCACGCCAGAACGCGCGTGGACCATCGACGCCCTCGCCGACCTGGCCGCCATGTCACGCGCCACCTACGCGCGACACTTCAAGGCGCGCGCTGACATGACGGTATGGGATTTCCTCACGCGTGTGCGCATGACGCTCGCGTGCGACGCACTGATCCACACGCGACTCAGTGCAGGCGAGATCGGTGCGCGCATCGGCTACCAATCCGAAGCGGCGTTCGGCAAGGCGTTCAAGCAGCAACTGGGGATGACACCCGCGCGGTATCGGCGGGCAACAGGTGAGCCGTCCACCAACGCCACCACCAACTAGCTAGTGCTCAGACTTGCGGCGAGCGGAAATTTTCGCGCTGCTTTGCGACAGGGCGGGCTCGCGTGCCGGGCGCGTTCCCGTGGTCACCCATTCGCCGTAGAAATCGATCTTGCCGTCGATCAGCGCGAGCGAGCGCGCCCACACAGCAATCGTGTTGTGACCTTGCGCCTCCACTACCACGGCATCGCCATCGGCAGTAAAGCGATTGGCAATGGGGGGTGCACCCCAGCTTCGCACGCAGTGGAGCGAGCAACGCATCCAGCACAGTCTGCTTGCCAGCATAGCGCCGCGACCAGCGCATCGTGCCGGTGCAAACCCAACAGAAATCATCCGCTATGAGGGCCACGAAAGGCTTGGCGTTGTTCACTGCCAGTTCGGCAAAAGCGGCCTGCAAAATCTGCCTGTTCTCGAGCGCGATCATAAGAGTCCCCCTGAAGTGAACGCCCTGATTACAGGTGCTAGAGCGCACTCTAGTGCAAAGACTTTCTTTGCCGCGGCCCGATACAAACGCGACCACGTGGGCCTGAAAGAACTGCAAGCACCCCACTAGTCATCGTCACCACGCCTCTGTTATACTTTCAGGCTTCGGGGCGTAGCGCAGCCTGGTAGCGTACCTGCATGGGGTGCAGGTGGTCGGAGGTTCAAATCCTCTCGCCCCGACCAAAACAAAAGCCCGCGTAACGGATCACGTTACGCGGGCTTTTTCGTTTCTATTTGCGCGCTTCTTGCCGTCAGTATCGGCTTACGGCTTGTCGGTACGCAGCACTTCCAGCACAGCCAACAACGCACGTCGCACGCCCGGCACATCGACCGGGCCATTCACAGCGACAGGCGCCGACGCTACGGCGTCCACCTCAGGCAATTCGTCTTCGACCGACGACGCGACGCTCACGCCGTGCCGCAATTCATCCAGCCGATTGCGCGCGCCATTGATCGTGAAACCCTGCTCGTACAGCAACTCACGAATACGCCGGATCAACAGCACTTCATGATGCTGGTAGTAACGACGATTGCCACGCCGCTTGACCGGCTTGAGCTGCGTAAACTCCTGCTCCCAATAGCGCAGCACATGCGGCTTGACGGCGCACAGGTCGCTCACCTCACCAATGGTGAAGTAGCGTTTGGCAGGAATCGGTGGCAGGTTGACCCGCTCCGTGTGTTTATCGGCGGCCATACAGGGCTGAACTACAGGGCTGGCGAAAGAAACGGATTGAACGGACGATTGAACGAAATCACGCAGCAGGATTACGCGACATCCACCGGCAGCGGCTCAACGCGCTCTTCAACGAGCGCCTTGAGTTTCTGACTCGCGTGGAACGTCACGACGCGGCGTGCCGTGATGGGGATGATCTCCCCAGTCTTCGGGTTGCGGCCCGGGCGCTGCGGCTTGTCGCGCAACTGGAAGTTGCCGAAGCCGGACAGCTTGACGCTATCACCCTGTTCGAGCGCCTCGCGAATCACGTCGAAAAACGCTTCGACCATGTCCTTCGATTCACGCTTGTTCAGACCGACCTGCTCAAACAGCATCTCGGCAAGCTCGGCCTTGGTAAGCGTTGGCACATCCTGACCGCGCGCATCACGTGCGTCGGCCAGTGCTGACGAAGAAGAACCGAGCGCGTTGCCCAAGGATGCCGCCAACGCAGGCACGTGTTGATCGTTCATAGGATTCGCTTAGCGTATTCGATCCGAATGCGGAGGTTCGTTCGAGCTGTCTCTAGCGGAGTGCTGACGTCAAAGACGTCAGGCGCGCAGGCGCGCGCCGAATGCATCGCCGGCCGCTCGAATCAGTTGCTGTGTGGCGGTCTCGACAATGTCGTCCTGAAGGGTGCTGTCAGTATCTTGCAACGTAATTCTGAAGGCAAGGCTTTTCTCCTGCGCACCAATGGCGGCTGTAGCGGCCTTCGGACGAAACTCATCGAACAACACAACGCCTTGCAGATAACGCTGCCACGGGGTGCCGACAGCCGTTTTCTCGAACGTATCGATTAGGTCCCGCACCGCCACATCCTGGCGCACGACAAGCGCGATATCGCGCGTCACGGCCGGCACGCGCGGGACTTCGCGATACTTGGGCAAACCCACCGCGGTAATAGCGTCGAGCTCTACTTCCCACACCACCGGTGCGGTCGGCAGATCGTACTTCTGCAGCCAACGCGGATGCAGCTCACCGATCCAACCGATCGCGCGGCCATTCAGCATCACACGTGCTGAGCGGCCCGGATGCAGCGCGGGATGCTCCGCGCGCTCGAAGCGAGCTTGCAGCGGCCACAGCAGCGATTCGACATCGCCCTTGACGTCGAAGAAGTCGACGGGACGCGTCTGCACGCCCCACTGTTCTTCCTTGGACGGACCATAGGCGATGCCACCGGCCATCATCGGTTGTGCATAGCCGGCGATCGACAGGCCACCATCTGCGACGCTCGCATCGCGATGGAACACGCGGCCCACCTCGAACATCCGCACGCGCAAAGCCTTGCGGTTCAGGTTGTAGCGCACCTTGTCGAGCAGACCGCCAATCAGCGTGCTGCGCATCGCCGAGTACTGGCTGGCGATCGGGTTCAGCAGCGGGATCGGGTTGGTGTTGCCGGCAAAGTCGGCTTCCCATTCGGTCTCGACGAAAGCGAAGTTGACGACCTCGTGATAGTCGCGCGCGGCCACGGCATGACGCACGTCGTGCATCGTGCGGCGTGCCTCGTCGGTCGGGCGCATCGCGTTCTCGGCGACCGGCGGCTTGGCTGGGATCTGCTCGAAGCCGTAGATGCGAGCGACTTCTTCGATCAGGTCTTCCTCGATCTCGATGTCGAAGCGATACGACGGCGGCTCAACGATGAACACATCGCCGTCCACGCTGAAGGTGAGGCCGAGGCGCTTGAACACATCTGCCACGACATCGTGCGACAAAGGAATGCCCAGTACACGCGCCGCACGTGCCACGCGCATGCGCACCGGTTCGCGCTTGGGCAGATTGACGATCTGATCGTCGATCGGGCCAGCCTGGCCGCCGCAGATTTCGAGGATCAACGCGCTGATGTGCTCGATGTGCTCAACGGTGGTGGCGTAATCGACGCCGCGTTCGAAGCGGTGGCCGGCGTCGGTCGAGAAGTTGTAGCGGCGCGCGCGACCCTGGATGGCGGCGGGCCACCAGAACGCGGCTTCGACGTAGATGTTCTGCGTGTCAAGCGTGACGGCAGTTTTGTCGCCGCCCATGATGCCGGCCAGGCTTTCGATGGCCTGCTCGTCCGAAATCACGCCGACCTTTTCATCGACGGTGATGGTGTCGCCGTTGAGCAGCTTGAGTTCCTCACCCGCCTTGCCCCAGCGCACCGTCAGGCCACCATGGATCTTGTCCAGATCGAACACGTGCGACGGGCGACCCAGTTCCAGCATCACGTAGTTGGAGATATCGACCAGCGCCGACACGCTGCGCATGCCTGCACGCTCGATGCGCGAGACCATCCATGCCGGGGTCTTCGCATGTGCGTTCACACCCCGGATGATGCGGCCCGAGAAGCGGCCGCACAGGTCCGGCGCTTCCACCTTGACCGGCAGCTTGTCAGCCAGCGTCACGGCCACCGGCGCCATCGACGGCAGCGTGACCGGTGCGCCCGTCAGCGCGGACACTTCACGCGCCACGCCATGAATCGACAGGCAGTCCGCCTTGTTCGGCGTGAGCTTGATTATGAAGATCTGGTCATCGAGGTCCAGCACCTTGCGGATATCCTCACCTACCGGCGTATCTTCCGGCAGGATCAGCAGGCCGCCATGATCTTCCGACAGCTTCAGTTCGCGCGCCGAGCACAGCATGCCGTAGCTCTCCACGCCGCGCAGCTTGCCGATCTTGATCTTGAACGGCTTGCCGTCTTCGCCCGGCGGTAGTTCAGCACCCACCATCGCGCACGGCACCTTGATGCCCACCGACACATTCGGCGCGCCGCAGACGATCTGCAGCAGCTCGCCCGTGCCCGCGTCGACCTTGCACACGTTCAGGCGATCGGCGTCCGGGTGCCTGTTCACCTCGACCACGTGGCCGACAACGATCTGCGAGAATGGCGGCGCGACGGGGTCGACCTCTTCCACTTCAAGGCCCGCCATTGTCAGGCGATGGGAAAGCTCCTCGGTGGTGATCGACGGATTGACGAAACTGCGAAGCCAGGATTCCGGAAATTGCATGGCGCGACAGAAAGAAGAATTCGATTAACGGGGCAAGGTGACGAAACTGCGAGATGACGAAACGGCGGTCAGCTCTTAAGCGAACTGGCGCAGAAAACGCACATCGCCCTCGAAGAACAGGCGCAGATCGTTGATGCCATAGCGCAGCATCGTCAGGCGCTCAAGGCCTGAGCCGAACGCAAAGCCGATATAACGCTCCGGGTCCAGACCCATGTTGCGCACCACAGTCGGGTGCACCTGGCCGGAGCCGGAAATCTCCAGCCACTTGCCGTTGCCGAAGGCCATGTCGATCTCTGCCGACGGCTCGGTGAACGGGAAGTACGACGGACGGAAGCGCACGTTGATGTCGTCGCGCTCGAAAAACTTGCGCAGGAAGTCGGTGTAGACGCCCTTCAGATCAGCAAAGCTGATGTTGTCGGCAATCCAGAGGCCTTCAACCTGATGGAACATCGGTGAATGCGTGGCGTCGCTGTCGACGCGGTACGTGCGGCCCGGCGCGATGACCTTGATCGGGGGAATCCGGTCGAGGTGCTTGTACTTCTCGACGTGCATGCGGGCGTAACGCACCTGCATCGGGCTGGTGTGCGTGCGCAGCAGCAAAAGCTTGTCTTCGCTGTCGCGGCCGTCGATGTAGAAGGTGTCCTGCATCGAGCGCGCCGGATGGTTGTCCGGGTTGTTCAGCGCCGTGAAGTTCATCCAGTCGGATTCGATTTCAGGACCGTCGGCCACATCGAAACCGATCGAGCCGAAGATCTTGGCGACGCGCTCCCAGGTGTTCATCACCGGGTGCAGGCTGCCCTCGGCCACGTCGCGGCCGGGCAGCGTCACGTCGATCGCTTCAGCGGCCAGACGTGCATTCATGAGCGCATCGGCCAGCGCCTGGCGGCGGGCATTGAGCGCTTCTTCCACGCGGCTCTTGGCCTGGTTGATGCGCGCGCCTTCGGTTTTGCGCGTCTCCGGATCGAGCTTACCGAGACCCTTGAGCAAGTCGGTCAGCACGCCTGACTTGCCGAGAAAGCGCGCCTTCTCGTTTTCCAGCGAGGCGTTGTCCTCCACAGAGGCAAACGCGTTTTGTGCATCGACGACGACTTGGTCCAGATCCAGTGACATGGGAAGGCGAGCGAAAAAATTCAGGTGATTCGGGATCGCGAAATACGCGGAATAAAAAACGGGGCTCGGTGAGAGCCCCGTCAGGGTGACTAGCCGGCAAACTGTTGGGCAATTCCAGCGGCTTGCCCGGCTAATCCAATCAGGCGACGTTGGCTTTCACCTGGTTCACGATGGCGGCAAAAGCCACCTTGTCGTGAATGGCCATGTCTGACAGCACCTTGCGGTCCAGCTCGATGGACGCCTTCTTCAGGCCGTTCATGAACTTGCTGTAGGTCAGGCCATGCTCGCGTGCGCCAGCGTTGATACGTGCAATCCAGAGAGCGCGGAACACGCGCTTCTTGTTGCGACGATCGCGATAAGCGTACTGACCAGCACGCATGACCGCCTGCTTGGCGATGCGATAGACGTTATTGCGGCGGCCGCGGTAACCCTTGGCTGCGCTGATAACCTTCTTATGACGGGCCCGCGCTGTGACCCCACGTTTTACTCGAGGCATGAAATGCTCCTTTCGTAGTTAGTTAGGGTTAGGCGTACGGCATCATTGCGCGAACGGACTTCAGGTTCGTCTCATGGACGCCCTCGGTACCGCGCAGGTGACGCTTGTTCTTGGTGGTCTTCTTGGTCAGGATGTGACGCTTGAAGGCTTGGCCACGTTTGATCGTGCCACCAGGACGGGCAGTAAAGCGCTTGGAGGCGCTTTTCTTCGTCTTCATCTTCGGCATGGAACAACTCCGTTTTTGACATGAAGCCAGGTGGACGGCTAGCGCCGACACTTTTAAGACCCGGACTCACTTGTTGTATCGCGGCAGGTTCTGACACCCGCCACGTTTTCCGACGTTTCCGTCTGGAACCTGCTCAGCGCAGCCGGAATCGTCCGGCCGCCACTGCATTACTTTTTCTTCTTGGGCGCCAACATCATCACTGCCTGGCGACCTTCCATCTTCGGCATCTGCTCAACCTGGGCGAATGGCTCCAGGTCAGTCTTGATTCGCTCCAGCATGCGCATGCCAATCTCCTGGTGAGCCATCTCACGGCCCCGGAAACGCAGGGTGACCTTGACACGATCCCCATCCTCGTCCAGGAAACGCTGAGCGTTGCGGAGCTTGACGTTGTAGTCACCGTCGTCGGTACCGGGGCGGAATTTGACTTCCTTCACCTGGATGACCTTCTGCTTCAGCTTGGCCTCGTGAGCCTTCTTCTGCTCCGAATACTTGAACTTGCCATAGTCCATCAGGCGGCAGACGGGCGGCTGCGCGGTCGGCGCGATCTCGACCAGGTCGACGTCCTTTTCTTCTGCCAGACGCAATGCGTCAAACAGTTTGACGATGCCGAGCTGTTCCCCTTCAACCCCGGTCAGCCGGACTTCCGGCGCGGTGATTTCGCGGTTGAGGCGGTGAGATGACTTATCGGTAGCGATGTTGAATATCCTCAAAGAATCAAAAAAACAGGCCGTGCCCAGCTCATGACTTGTTGGCGAGATCGTTCTGCAATCGCTCAACGAACGCCGAAACTGGCATGGAGCCTAGATCGACGTTGCCACGGGCACGCACGGCCACCTGATTTTCATCCCGCTCTTTGTCGCCCACCACAATCTGATAGGGAACCTTCTGCACGGAATGCTCGCGGATTTTATACCCAATCTTCTCATTCCGCAAATCGACAACCGCCCTAAATCCTTGTTTTTGCAGGGATTGCGCAACGGATTGTGCGTATTGGGCATGCGAATCGGTAATGCTGAGCACTGCGACCTGCACCGGCGAAAGCCACGTCGGCAGCGCACCGGCGTATTGCTCGATCAAGATACCGATAAAGCGCTCCAGGCTGCCCACGATGGCACGGTGCAGCATGATCGGGCGATGGCGCGCGCCATCTTCGCCAACAAACTCGGCATCCAGGCGCTCGGGCAGGTTCGGATCGACCTGAATCGTGCCGCACTGCCACTGGCGACCGAGTGCATCTTTCAGCACATACTCAATCTTCGGACCATAGAACGCGCCCTCGCCTGGCAGGTATTCAAATTCGCAACCCGACGCACGCAAACCATCGGCCAACGCAGCTTCGGCGCGGTCCCAGCTTTCTTCGGTGCCGATGCGCTTGTCGGGGCGCGTGGACAGCTTGTACAGAATCTCGGTAAAGCCGAAATCCTTGTAGACCTTCTGCAACAGCGTCGTAAACGCCGTCACCTCGGCCTGGATCATGTCTTCCGTGCAGAAGATGTGACCGTCGTCTTGCGTAAAGCCGCGCACACGCATGATGCCGTGCAGGCCGCCCGAAGGTTCGTTGCGGTGGCAGGCGCCAAACTCGCCGAAACGCAGCGGCAGATCACGGTAGCTCTTGATGCCCTGCTTGTAGATGAGGATGTGCCCCGGGCAGTTCATCGGTTTGAGCGCGTATTCGCGTTTTTCCGATTCCGTGATGAACATGTTCTCGCGGTACTTGTCCCAGTGGCCCGTTTTCTCCCACAGTGACTTGTCGAGAATCTGCGGCCCCTTCACCTCCTGGTAGCCGTTCTCGCGATAGACGCGGCGCATGTACTGCTCGATCTCTTGCCACAGCGTCCAGCCCTTGGGGTGCCAGAACACCGTGCCAGGCGAGTACTCGTCGATATGGAACAGGTCGAGTTCGCGGCCGAGCTTGCGGTGGTCGCGCTTCTCGGCCTCTTCCAGCATGTGCAGGTAGGCTTCCTGGTCCTCTTTTTTGGCCCAGGCCGTGCCGTAGATGCGCTGAAGCATCTCGTTGTTGTGGTCGCCGCGCCAGTAGGCGCCGGCCACCTTCATCAGCTTGAAGACCTTGAGCTTGCCCGTGGACGGCACGTGCGGGCCACGGCAGAGATCAACGAAATTGCCTTCGCGGTACAGGCCAATCTCCTGGTCTTCCGGAATGGAGGCGATGATCTCGGCCTTGTACTTCTCGCCCATGCTCTGAAACAGCTTGACGGCGTCGTCGCGATTCCAGACTTCGCGCGTGACTTTCTCGTCTTTCTTGGCGAGTTCGGCCATCTTCTTTTCAATGGCGACGAGGTCTTCCGGCGTGAAAGGACGCTTATAGGCGAAGTCGTAGTAGAAGCCGTTGTCGATCACCGGGCCGATTGTGACCTGCGCTTCCGGATACAGCTCCTTGACGGCGTAGGCCAGCAAGTGCGCTGTCGAGTGGCGAATCACGTCGACGCCGTCGGCGTCCTTGTCGGTGATGATGGCGAGCTTGGCATCTCGGTCGATCGAGTGGCTCGTGTCGACCATCTGGCCGTCCACACGGCCGGCCAGCGCGGCCTTGGCCAGACCTGCGCCGATGCTTTGCGCCACTTCAGCCACCGTCACCGGGCCGGGAAACTCGCGCCGGGAACCGTCCGGCAACGTGATTGCGATCATGCTTGCTCCTGTGGAGTCACCGTCGCGCATTTCAGAGATACGCAGCGGTCGTTATTCTGTCGTGCGCCGCGCCAAACCAGCGCAGCAGGTTGTCGAATCGAATGCTTCGAAGCGCGTTCAGCTTGATCGTCACGCGTGACACGAAACTGCGGACGAAAAAAAACGCGGCCAAGGCCGCGTTTTCATTTGCGCCATCTACCGCCTGGGCAGACCGCAAAGGGCGAAAAACGCACCTTGACTACTGTCGCTCCGAAGCGGTTGTAGTTCGCGGTGCTCGAATCATATTCGCCTTGTGTTAGTTGCACGGGACAAACCCGAGGGATGACGGCTTGGACATCCTACCCGACGCGTCCTGCTAAATGCGTTGGTAGGCTCGATTGGACTCGAACCAACGACCCCCACCATGTCAAGGTGGTGCTCTAACCAGCTGAGCTACGAGCCTGCCGAAGAACAAGACTATACCGTCACTTCCTTTTCGCTGTCAATACCCCTTGCACTTCTTCGATCAAGGTCAGCGCGCGTTGCAGCTGCGTGGCCTCTGCCACCTCTGCCGTGAATTGCATTTTTGCAACGCCCTTGCTCGACAGCGTGCGCACGCCGGTCACGTTGATCTTCTCGCGCGAAAGGATTTCCGAGATGTCGCGCAACAAACCCTGCCGGTCCAGCGCCTCGACCTGAATGTCAATCGGGTAGACCGAATCGCTACGCCGCCCCCACTCTGTCTGAATCACGCGACCCGGCGCGCGGGCGGCCAGTTGCTGGAACGTCGCGCAACTCTGCCGGTGAATCGACACGCCGCGCCCGCGCGTGACGAAGCCAACGATCGGATCCGGCGGCGCGGGCTTACAGCAACGCGACATCTGCGTGAGCAGTGAATCGACGCCCACCACCAGCACGCCGCTCTTGGCGCCACGGGCCACGCTGGTCGCCTTGCTCTTCTTGGTGATCAACGCTTCATCGTCGACCGGCACAGGCGGTGGTGCACCATCGGAGCGCAGCACCGCTTCGATGCGACGCAGGCTCAACTCATCCTTCGCGACCACGGCATAGAGATCGTCCGGCGTCTTATAGCCGAGCTTGGCCGCCAGTTCTTCCAAGTTGACGGCGGTCTTACCCTCGCGCTGCAGCGTCTTGTCGATGAGCGCCCGCCCCTGCGCGAGCGTCTCTTCCAGCTCCATTGCGTTGAACCACGCACGCACTTTCGTGCGGGCGCGCGGGCTGGCCAGATAGTGCAGTTCGGTATTCAGCCAATCGCGCGAAGGCCCGCCCTGCTTGACCGTAACGATCTCGACGGTCTGCCCGTTCTTGAGCGGTGTATTCAGCGGCACCATCGTGCCGTCGACGCGCGCGCCGCGGCAGCGATGACCGAGATCGCTGTGCAGGTAATAGGCGAAGTCGACCGGCGTCGCGCCTTGCGGCAACGCGATCACGCGCGCCTGCGGCGTCAGCACGTAGATGTGATCATCCAGCTCGGTATGCTTAAGCTGCTCCCAGGGGGAATCTTCGTGCGCGACGGTGTGTTCGGCGTCGTCCTTCCAAGCGAGTAGCTGGCGCAACCAGGCAATCTTCTCGTCGTAGCGCTCGCTGGCGGAGAACTGGCCGGCGTAACCCTTGTTGCCTGCTTCCTTGTAGCGCCAGTGGGCCGCCACGCCGTATTCGGCAAAGTGGTGCATCTCGCGCGTGCGGATCTGCACCTCCAACGCGCGACCATCATCGCCAATCACCACCGTATGCAACGACATGTAGCCGTTAGCTTTCGGACGCGAGATGTAGTCGTCGAATTCCTTCGGGATCGGCTGCCACATGTGGTGCACGAAACCGAGCACGGTGTAGCAATCCTTGATGTCGTCGACGATGACGCGGAAGGCGCGCACGTCGTACAGATCGGCAAAGTCGAGTTCCTTGCCGCGCATCTTTTTCCAGATACTGTAGATGTGCTTGGGCCTGCCGCTTACCTCGGCCTGGATGCCGGCGTCGTGCAGTGTCTTCTGCAGTTGCGCGATGGCCTGGCCGATAAATTTTTCTCGCTCGATGCGCTTTTCATCGAGCAGGCGGGCGATGCGCTTATAAGTGTCGGGATCGTCGAAGCGGAAGCCGAGGTCTTCAAGCTCCCACTTGAGTTGCCAGATGCCCAGGCGGTTAGCCAGCGGCGCGTAGATGTCCAGCGTTTCGCGCGCCATGCCCTCGGGTGCGGGGCGCTTGGTCTGCGCGAGCCAGCGTAGCGACTGCAGCCGCGACGCCAGCCGGATCAGCACCACGCGAATGTCCTGCGCGAAAGCGAGCAGCATCTTGCGCAGCGCCTCGACTTGCGCGCGGCGCGCTTCGGCTTCGTTCTTGCGCGTGATGCTGGCATCGGCGGGGCTGACGAGACCCGCAATCGCGCCGATGCGCAGCAGCTGCCGCACGTCGTGCACGAGCTTGACGACCTCGGCACCGAACGCAGGTTCGAGTGCCTTTTCGTTGTCCATCGCCAGCGTAGGCAGCAGGAACAACGCGGCAGCCTGCAGCGACGGCGCATCGACGCGCAATCCTTCAAGAATGGCAATCGTGCCGCGTGCGTGCGACTCCAGCGGCTCGCCGGTCAGCGTGACGCGGTCTGCGGCGTTGGCCGCGAGGTACTCGATCGCCCGTGCGACCTGCTCTGCCGCGAGTGTTGCCAACTTGCCAGCCCCCTCGGCCGGCCGGTCGGTCTTGTTCTCCATGATGCGTCCTGCTGTGACGCGACGGGCTCAGCTCTTCTGCGCAGCCGTCACGACGATTTCAATGCGGTACTTCGGATTGGCCAGCGCGGCCTCAACCGTGGCGCGCGGCGGCGAATTCTTCGACTCGGCGGCGACCCACTGGTCCCACACCTTGTTCATCTCGCCAATCTCGCTGATATCCGTCAGGAAGATCTGGCACATCAGAATGCGCGTCTTGTCGCTGCCATTGGCGGCCAGCACGCGATCGATGATGGCGAGCACTTCTGCCGTCTGCTCGGCGATGCTCGCGTCCAGCGTGGTCTCGGGCACTTGGCCGGCCACATAGACGACGCCGTTGTAAACGGCAGCGTCGGAATAGCGATGTTCTACGTTGTAACGCGTCAGTTCAGTGCTCATCTTGCAAATCGAATAGGGTCAACCAACGGTCATTGACCGAGGAAAAATTTGCGGGCAATCGCCACTTGATCCGGCTGGATAAAGGTCGGCGCGTGGCCTACGTCGGGAATCTCCACCGCGCTCACATGCTGGCCCCGCTGCATCATGGCCTCGACGGTCTCGCGCGTCAGCAGGTCGGATTGTGCGCCGCGCACGATCAGCACCTCACCGGGGATCGCCTCGAACAGCTTCCACAGCGTGGCTTCGCCGGCGGCGATCAGTTCGGGGGTGGCGTTCTTGAAAGGCTCGGCCAGGCGCGGATCGTAATGCAGGATCCATTCGCCGCCCTGCGGCTTCAGAATCGCGGTGTTCAACTCGCGCCATTGCTCCGGCGTGTGGGGGCCAAACGAAGCACTGATCGTCTTCAGGTACTTCAGCCCTTCGTCAAAGGTTTTGAAGCGGACGTTCAGGCCCAGGTACGCACCGATGCGCGTCAACGACGACTCCGTCACCCGCGGGCCCACATCGTTGAGCAGCAGCTTGCGGATCGGTGATTTCGGCAAACCCGCCAGGCTCATGCCAATCAGCCCGCCCATCGACGTACCAAACCAGTCGACCGACTCTACATTCAGGCGTGCAAGCAGCGTGACCATGTCCGTCACGTATTGCGGAATCACATAGCCCTTCGGATCGATCAGCCAATCGGAGCGTCCGCGGCCAACCACATCGGGACAGATGACGCGATAGTCATTGCACAGCGCTTGCGCCAGTACATCGAAGTCGCGCCCCGTGCGCGAAAGCCCGTGCACGCAGACCAGCACGCGCGAATTCTGCGGATCGCCCCACTCGTGATACGCCATCCGGTGCAAGCCGGACGGGCTCAGGCACTGCACGAAGGCGAGGCGTGGCGAAACTGGCATGAACAAACTCCTGCATGTGAATGACGGAGACAGCGAAGCCCGATTGTACGCGGCCCTGCAACCATGCGGCGGCGCAACAGACCGGCACGCCGGTCAGAAACGAAAAAGCCTCGCCGCAGCGAGGCTTTCTCAGGATCACAGACCGCGTTACTGCGCGACCCAGCCACCATCCATGTTCCAGGCCACGCCGCGCACCTGCTCGGCCGCATCACTGCACAGGAACAGCGCCAGCGCGCCGAGTTGATCGGGCGTGACGAACTCGCCGGAGGGCTGCTTTTCCATCAGCAGTTCCTTTTTGGCCTGCAGTGCGGGGATGCCCTCCTTCTCGGCACGCGCATCGATCTGCTTCTGCACCAGCGGCGTCAGCACCCAGCCCGGGCAGATCGCGTTGGACGTGATGCCCGTCTGCGCCGTCTCCAGCGCCACCGACTTGGTCAAGCCAACGATGCCGTGCTTGGCTGCCACGTACGCCGACTTCTGCGCCGACGCCACCAGACCATGCGCCGAAGCGATATTGATGATGCGGCCCCAGTTCTTGCGCTTCATGCCTGGCACGGCCAGCCGCGTGGTGTGGAAGGCCGAGGTCAGGTTGATGGCGATGATGGCGTCCCAGCGCTCGGTCGGAAAATCTTCCACGTTGGCCACGTACTGGATGCCGGCGTTATTGACGAGAATGTCGACGCCGCCAAATTCAGCATCGGCGTAGGCGAACATTGCCTCGATCTCCGCCGGCTTGCTCATGTCGGCGCCGTGGTAGCCGATGCGGATGGCGTTCTTGCCTGCGGCCGCAATCTGCGCTTTAGGCACATCCACATCGCCAAAGCCATTCATGATGATATTGGCGCCCTGCGCGGCCAGCGAGCAGGCGATACCTAGACCGATCCCACTGGTCGAGCCCGTAACGAGGGCGGTTTTTCCTTGCAGCATGCGGGTCTCCGGATTACAGCAAATTCACGCCAGTCTTGGCCTGGATGTCTTCGCGCGACACACCGGGCGCGGTTTCGACCAGCTTCAGGCCCTGCTCTGTCACGTCGATCACGCCCAGATCGGTAATGATGCGATCGACCACGCCCACGCCCGTCAACGGCAGCGTGCACTTGGGCAGCAGCTTCAGGTCTTCAGTGCCGTCCTTCTTTTTGGCGGTGTGCTCCATCAGCACGATCACACGCTTGACGCCGGCCACGAGGTCCATCGCGCCGCCCATGCCCTTGACCATCTTGCCGGGAATCATCCAGTTGGCGAGGTCACCCGTCTCGCTCACCTGCATCGCGCCGAGAATCGAGAGGTTGATCTTGCCACCGCGGATCATCGCGAAGCTCTGATCACTGCCAAAGATGGCGCTGCCCGGCAGCGTGGTCACGGTTTGCTTGCCGGCGTTGATCAGGTCGGCGTCCACTTCGTCTTCCGTGGGGAACGGGCCGATGCCAAGCATGCCGTTTTCGCTCTGCAGCCAGACTTCCTTGTCGCCGGTGTGATTGGCGACCAGCGTCGGGATGCCAATGCCGAGGTTGACGTAAAAACCGTCTTGCAATTCCTGGGCAGCACGCGCCGCCATTTGGTCTTGAGTCCAGGCCATGTCAGTCTCCTTAATTGGCTGCGCGCACGGTGCGCTTTTCGATGCGCTTCTCGGGCGTGGCATTGAGCACGATGCGATGCGCGTAGATGCCGGGCAGGTGGATGTCGTCCGGAGCAAGCTCGCCCACTTCAACGATCTCCTCCACTTCGACGATGCAGATCTTGCCGGCAGTGGCCGCAGCCGGGTTGAAATTACGCGCGGTCAGGTTGAAACGCAGGTTGCCGGACTTGTCCGCCACCTGTGCCTTGACCAGCGACACATCCGGCACCAGCGAGCGTTCCATGACGTATGTTTCGCCATCGAACTCGCGCAGCTCCTTGCCCTCGGCCACCAGCGTGCCGACGCCGGTCTTGGTGAAGAATGCGGGGATGCCGGCACCGCCTGCGCGCAGCTTTTCGGCCAGCGTGCCCTGCGGCGTGAACTCCAGTTCGAGTTCGCCGGCCAGGTACTGGCGTTCGAACTCCTTGTTCTCGCCCACGTAGGACGAAATCATTTTCTTGATCTGGCGGGTTTCCAGCAGCAGGCCCAGGCCAAAACCGTCGACACCCGCGTTGTTGGAGATGCAGGTGAGGTTCTTGGCGCCCGAATCGCGCAACGCGGCAATCAGCGCCTCCGGAATGCCGCACAGGCCGAAGCCGCCCACGGCGATGGTCTGGCCGTCTTTGACGACGCCCGCAAGCGCCTCGCTGGCGCTGGCGAAGATTTTGTTCATGCGTGCTTCTCCTTGGTGGTCCAACAAGTCCGGCTGTGTTTCGCGGCTGGGTTTTTGACCGTGCGCACAGTTGGGGAATGCGTGCGTGCGGCGCCGGAAAATTGTAACGGTACAATTTGTCGAGAATACGCAAGCGTCGCGCGACGCAGCAATACGTACGAATACATATGCCCGCCCTCGACTATCAGACTGCGTTCCAGCTTGCCCCGGTTGGCATGGTGATGTCCCGCGAGCGCATCATGCTCGACGTCAACGATGAAGCCGCCCGCATCTTCGGCCAGATGCGCACCGCAATGATCGGGCAATCGTTTGAGTTGCTCTATCCGACGCACGACGAATACGAACGCACAGGCGCACGCATCGTGCCCATCATGAACGCACGCGGCAGCTATTCGGACGAGCGCATCATGAAACGCGCCAATGGCGAGCACTTCTGGTGCCACGTCACAGGCCGCGCACTCGATCGCGCCAAACCGCTGGGCGAAGGCATCTGGACGTTCGAAGACCTGTCAGCACACCGGCCGGTCACGGCGGCGCTTACGCCGCGCGAACGCGACATCGCTGCACAACTGGTCGAAGGCAAGACCAGCAAGCAGATCGGCAAGCAGTTGGAAATCAGCCCGCGCACGGTGGAGATCTATCGCGCACGACTGATGAAGAAGTACGCCGCCGGCACCTCGCTTGAGCTGGTGCAGCGGCTGATGGGGCACTAGGCGCCAGTGCTTAAACCATGCCGTCGTCGGCGTTGATGACGGCACCGTTGATGAAGTCGGATTGATCCGATGCCAACAGCAGAATCAGCCCATCGAGGTCTTCCGGCTTGCCGACGCGCTTACGGGGCAGCATCTGCACAAGCTTCTGCCCCGGCTCGGTTTCCCAGTGGTGATGGTTGATTTCGGTATCGATATAGCCCGGGCAGATCGCGTTGGTGTTGATGCCGTAACGGCCCCACTCCAGCGCCATGGCCTTGGTCATGTGCACCACCGCGGCCTTGCTCATGCAATACACGCCAATTTGCGACAGCACCTTCAGCCCCGCCACCGACGCAATGTTGATGATGCGCGACTGCGGCAGCGGCGAGCCGTTTTTCTCCGCGCCCTTTGAGCGCGCGATCATGCGCTTGGCGGTTTCCTGTGCTACGAAAAAGGCGCCGCGCGTATTGGTATCGAACACGAAATCGAAGTCATCCGGCGTAACGTCCACCATGCGCTGCGTGGTGGAAACGCCCGAGTTGTTGACCAGGATGTCGATGGTGCCCGCCTCGGTTTCAGCGTGGGCAATGGCCGAACGGATGCTGTCCGGGTCCGTCACGTCCAGCCGGACGACGTGCGCGCTGCCGCCCTTCGATTCGATGTCGGCGCGCAGTTCCTTCAAGCGCTCGACGCGGCGCGAGGCCAGCACGACCTTGGCGCCGGCCGCCGCTAGCGTGTGCGCGAAACGCGCGCCCAGGCCGCTCGACGCGCCCGTGATCAGCGCAACCTTGCCTTCCAGATTGATCGACAAACCCATGATGCGTGATCCCCGTGTGTTGGTTTGACATGCGCCGGGCCACCCAGGAGCGGCTCCGGCATGTGATTTGAGCGCAGCCTAGCAAAAAATCGAACGATCGTTCAGAAATTCCACTTGCCGCATCCGGGCGCGTCCCGGACAATGCGGAAAATTCTAATGCAGCAATCCGTCATACCAATAAGCAAACGCCCCTAACTGTCCCCCAAAAAGCAGCGAAGAGACACTTATGAACCAGCAGCAGCTCCTCGAACAATACGGCCCGCGAGAGTCTATGGAGTATGACGTCGTTGTCGTCGGTGGCGGCCCTGCCGGCCTGGCGACTGCGATCCGCATCAAGCAACTGGCCGCCGAGACGGGCAAGGATGTGTCCGTTGTCGTACTCGAAAAAGGCTCCGAGCCGGGCGCGCACATTCTTTCGGGCGCCGTGATGGACCCGCGCGCCATCACCGAACTGCTGCCCAACTGGAAAGCCGACGGTGCCCCGCTCAACCAGGCCGTGACCGGCGACGATGTGCTCTTCCTGAGCGAAACCGACGCCAAGCGTACGCCCGATTGGCTGGTGCCGCGCAATTTCCACAACGACGGCTGCTACGTCATCTCGCTGTCGAACGTGGTCAAGTGGATGGCCACGCAGGCCGAAGCGCTCGGCGTGGAAATCTTCCCCGGCTTTGCCGCAGCGGAAGTGCTCTATGACGACAAGGGCGCCGTGCGCGGCGTCGCCACCGGCAACATGGGCATCGGCAAGGACGGCGAACCGACGGAAAATTTCCAGCTCGGCATGGAGCTGCTTGGCAAGTACACCATCTTTGCTGAAGGTGCACGCGGCCACCTGGGCCGCCAACTGCTGGAAAAATTCAAGCTCAACGCGGGCAAAGACCCTCAGACCTTCGCCATCGGCATCAAGGAACTGTGGGAAATCGACCCGGCCAAGGCCAAGCCCGGCCTGGTGGTACACACCGCCGGCTGGCCAATGGAAGACGACACCTTCGGCGGCGGCTTCCTGTATCACCTGGAAGACAACAAGATCACGCTCGGCTTTGTGATCGGGCTGGACTACAAGAACCCGTGGATGAGCCCGTTCGAAGAAATGCAGCGCTGGAAGGCCCACCCGGCCATCCGCGCGCATATCGAAGGCGGCAAGCGCATCGGCTACGGCGCCCGCGCAATCAACAACGGCACGCCGCAGGCTCTGCCCAAGACGGTGTTCCCGGGCGGCGCACTGGTCGGCTGCGACGCCGGCTACCTGAATGCCGCGCGCATCAAGGGCAGCCACGCGGCCATCAAGAGCGGCATGATGTGCGGCGACGCCGTGTTCGAAGCCGTGACGGCCGGCCGTTCGGCGGATGAGCTGTCCGCCTACCCCGCTGCCTTCGAGCAAAGCTGGCTGAAGGAAGAGCTGGACCAGTCGCGCAACTTCAAGCTGTGGTTCAAGAAGAGCCCGACGCTAGGCAAGATCATGACCGGCATCGAGCAATGGCTGCTGCCCAAGATCGGCGTCAGCAACCCGCCTTGGACGCTGCACGGCACGAAGTCGGACAACCAGTCACTCAAGCCCGCATCGGAATGCGCGAAGATCGAGTATCCGAAGCCGGACGGCAAGATCACGTTTGATCGTCTCTCGTCGGTGTTCATCTCGAACACCAACCACGAAGAGAACCAGCCGGCTCACTTGACGCTAAAGGACCCGACCGTCCCGACGCGCATCAACCTGACGCAATTTGCCGGCCCCGAGCAGCGCTACTGCCCGGCCGGCGTGTACGAGTTCGTCAAGAACGACGAAGGCACGGAACGCCTGCAGATCAACGCGCAGAACTGCGTGCACTGCAAGACATGCGATATCAAGGACCCGACGCAGAACATCGTGTGGGTCACGCCGGAAGGTGGTGGTGGCCCGAACTACGTCGGCATGTAAGCCGGCGGATCACGGGCAAGCGCCCAACAAAAAAGACGGCTTGAAGCCGTCTTTTTTTGTTGCCTGCGTGAATCGACTCAGGACGCTTTCGCGGCAATCGCCGGCGTTTCCACCGACACATCGCCGCATTGCGCGCGATGGCGCAACGCGTGGTCGATCAGCACCAGCGCCAGTAGAGCCTCAGCAATCGGCGTGGCACGAATACCCACGCACGGGTCATGGCGACCGAATGTTTCCACCATTGCCGGATCGCCTGCCTTGTCGATCGAGCGGCGCGGCGTGCGGATGCTTGACGTCGGCTTGATTGCCAGCGACACGGAGATGTCCTGCCCAGTCGAAATGCCGCCCAGGATGCCGCCCGCGTTGTTGCCGACGAAGCCTTCCGGCGTCAGTTCATCGCCGTGCTCGGAGCCGCGCTGGGCCACGGCGTGAAAGCCAGCACCGATCTCAACGCCCTTCACTGCGTTCAGGCCCATCATGGCGTGGGCAATGTCGGCATCCAGGCGGTCGAACAATGGCTCGCCCCAGCCAACCGGCACGCCAGTCGCCACCACTTCAATGCGCGCGCCGACGGAATCGCCGTCCTTTCGCAGCGCGTCCATGTAGGATTCGAGTTCGGGAACGACATCGGCATTGGGCGCGAAGAACGGGTTGTTCGGCACCTCGTTCCAGTCGACGAACGGAATCTGGATATCGCCCAGCTGCGACATGAAGCCGTGGATTTCGATACCAAATTTTTCGCGCAGCCACTTCTTGGCGACTGCACCTGCGGCGACCGTCGGCGCCGTCAGTCGCGCCGACGAACGGCCACCACCACGTGGGTCGCGAATGCCGTATTTGTGCCAGTAGGTGTAGTCAGCGTGGCCGGGGCGGAAGGTCTCGGCGATGTTGCTGTAGTCCTTGCTGCGCTGGTCGGTGTTGCGGATTAGCAGGCAGATGGGCGTACCGGTGGTCTTGCCTTCGTACACGCCGGAGAGGATCTCCACCAGGTCTTCTTCCTTGCGCTGTGTGACGTGGCGCGACGTGCCGGGCTTGCGGCGATCCAAATCGGGCTGGATGTCTTCTGCCGAGAGCGTCATGCCCGGCGGGCAACCGTCGATGACGGCGCCGATGGCCGGGCCATGCGACTCGCCGAAGGTGGTGACGGAAAACAGCAGGCCCAGGGTATTGCCAGACATGATCGTGCTCGGAAATGTGCCGCCAGAGCGGCGGCACGGGACATCGGGAAACCGCTATTGTAAGCCGATCAATCAGCCACCAATACCCAGCAGCTCAACCTCGAAGTTCAGCGCGGAGTTAGGCGGAATCGTGCCGGGGACGCCGCGATCACCGTACGCCGTGGCTGCCGGGCAGGTCAGCTTGGCCTTGCCGCCCACCTGCATCTTCTGCACGCCTTCGGTCCAGCACGGAATCACGCGGTTCAGCGGGAACGAAATCGGCTGGCCGCGCTTATAGGAACTATCGAATTCTTTACCGTCGGTCAGTGTGCCGCGGTAGTGCACCTTGACCGTATCGCTGGCCTTGGGCGACGGGCCCGTACCCTTTGTCAGCGTCTGAACGATCACACCGGAGGGCAAGGTTTCGCTCGCGGGCGATGCGGCCTGTGCGGTCACGGCAGCCAGGGCAAGCGACGAAGCGCACAGCAGAGAAGCAAGTTTCATGGCGGATAACGGGAGAGTTTTGGGGTAGGAAACAGCGAGGGGCCGGTTGGAGGCCAACCGGCAGTGTATCGAATTCCGATCTGGCGCTAGCCGCTAGGGCCGTTCACCGCGCAGCGCCAGCACGGCAGCCTGCAGCCCTTCGGGCGACGCGGCCTGCGGCGACACCGGCGTGCCGATGCAAAGTTCGAGCTTGCTGAGGAAGCCGCGACGGAACGGGCGCGACATCGCAGCCCCATCCTTGCGCGAGAAGAGGCTGCCCCACAGCCCGCGCAGCGCCATCGGCACCACCGGCACCGGAGAGCGCTCGATGATGCGGCGCATGCCTTCCTTGAACGGATTCATCTCGCCCGTGGCGGTGATCTTGCCCTCAGGGAAGATGCAAACGACCTCGCCCTCGGCCAGCGCGGCAGCAATCGTGTCGTAGGCGCGATTGAGCATCTCCGGATCTTCGTGCATCGGCGCGATCGGAATCGCCTTGACCGTGCGGAAAAACCACGACAGCACCGGTACCTTGAAGATGCGGTGGTCCATCACGAAGCGCACGGGGCGGCGCACGAAGGCGCCCACCACCACTGCATCGACAAAACTCACGTGGTTGCAGACCAGCAGGCACGGACCTTCATCGGGAATCTGTTCGGCGCCCTCCACCTTCACGCGGTAGACGGTATGGATCAACAGCCACATCACGAAGCGGATCAGGAATTCCGGCACCAGCGTGTAGATATAGATCGCCACCACGGCGTTGAGAATGCCGGTAACGAGGAACAACTGCGGAATCGTGAAACCGGAGCGTGTGAGCACCATCGCCAGCACCGCCGAGGCAATCATGAACAGCGCGTTGAGGATGTTGTTGGCGGCAATGATCCGCGCGCGATGCGTCGGCTCGCAGCGGCTCTGAATCAGCGCATACAGCGGCACGCTGTAGAACCCGCCGAACATTGCCAGCAGGAACAGATCTGCCAGCACCCGCCAATGGCGGTGGTTCTGCAGGAAGCCGGAAATGCCCGTCAACACATCGTGCGCGACCAGTGCCTCGGCATGCGAGGCGAAGTACAGGTCCACGGCAAACACCGTCATGCCGATCGAGCCGAACGGCACGAGGCCGATCTCCACCGTGCGCCCCGAGAGCTTCTCGCACAGCACCGAGCCCAGCCCGATACCGACTGAGAACACTGCAAGCAGCAGCGTCACCACGTTCTGGTCGCCACCGAGCACATTGCGCGCAAAGGCAAAAAACGACGTCAGGAACGTCGCGCCCACAAACCACAACCACGAGATACCCATCAGGCTGAGGAACACCGCGCGCTGGTTGCTGGCCAGCTTCAGGTTGCGCCAGGTCTCAGAGATCGGGTTCCAGTTGATACGCAGATCCGGCTGCGAGGCCGGGGACACGGGCACACCGCGCGCCGTCAGCCACCCGGCCACGGCAATAACCAGGCAGGCAATGCCGGTGAACGTCGGGCCAATCAGCTCGCCGTTGCGCGTGTAGTTGGCAAGCTCGCCGCCGCCGATGGTGCCGATCAGGATGGCGACGAAGGTGCCCATCTCCACCAGTCCATTCCCGCCCACCAGCTCCGTCGACTGCAGGTGCTGCGGCAGATAGGCGTATTTGACCGGTCCGAACAGCGTCGAATGCACGCCCATCAGAAAAGTGCACAGGTACAGCAACTCAACGTGACGCAGCGCAAAGCCCGTAGAGCCGATCGCCATGATGGCGATTTCCAGCGTCTTGACCAGGCGAATCAGCCGGGCCTTGTCCATGCGGTCGGCAATCTGCCCGCTGGTAGCCGACAGCAGCACGAACGGCGCAATAAAAATCGCCGAAATGAGGAACGCAGCCGAGGCCGGATCCCCATTGCCGAACAGCGCGGCGTGGTAGGTGACCAGCGAGGAAAACGCCACCTTGAAAACGTTGTCGTTCATCGCGCCCAGGAACTGGGTCCAGAAGAACGGTGCAAAGCGACGCTGCTTCAGCAGGGAAAACTGGCTCGATTGGCTCATCGGCAGGACGTTCGGGGTTCAACAAAAAACCCGCTCGCAGTAGCGGGCGGGTTTCAGGAATGCGGTGGAGAAGTGGCGCAGATCAGTCTTCGTTGGCCTCTTCCTTCGGCCAGTCGCGGATGTACGCCTTGAGCATCTTGTTTTCGAAGCTCTGGTCTTCGAGCACGGCCTTGGCCACGTCGTAGAAGGAGATCACGCCCATCAGGGTGCGGCTGTCGAGCACCGGCAGGTAGCGCACATGGTGCTCCAGCATGATGCGGCGCACTTCGTTGACTTCGGTTTCGGGCGTGCAGGTGACAGGATGATCGTCCATCACCTTGCGGATGGTGGTGCCATCGCCAACGGAACCGTGGTTCTTGGCAACGACTTTGATGATTTCCCGGAAGGTCAGCATGCCGACCAGTTCACCGTACTCCATGACCACGAGCGAGCCGATGTCTTTTTCCGCCATCGTCTGCACGGCTACCTGGAGCTTGGTTTCAGGTGCCACGGTGTAGAGCGTGTTGCCCTTCACGTGAAGGATGTCGCTGACTTTCATAGTGCGTCTCCCAGAGTATCGGGGTGCCAGTCTGCCGGGGGGCGACCGCGCGCGGGTTGTGGTTATGGTTGTGTTTCGATCCTAGCCCAAACCGGATGGCTTCGACAAGCTCGCAGCGCAGAAAAAACCTGTCAAAAACCGCGCCCGCTCGGCGTTTGCCCGAGATGCACCGCAACAGGGAGCAGTGCTAGCATGCCCCGTCCAAACCCGCTCCCGCTCCCTTTCGGGGTGCTTGAATCCATGTCCAAAGCCCGCTTCGACACGCTGGCCCTGCATGCCGGTGCCGCGCCCGACCCGGCCACCGGCGCGCGCGCCACGCCCATCCACCTGAGCACGTCCTTTGTGTTCCGCGACAGCGAACACGCGGCGTCATTGTTCAATATGGAGCGCGCGGGCCACGTCTATTCGCGCATTTCCAACCCGACCGTTGCCGTGTTCGAAGAACGCATGGCGGCGCTTGAGAACGGCGTAGGCGCCATCGCCACGGCTTCAGGCCAGGCAGCGCTGCACCTGGCCATCGTCACGCTGATGGGCGCGGGCTCGCATATCGTCGCCTCTTCTGCGCTGTATGGCGGGTCGCACAACCTGCTGCATTACACGCTGCGCCGCTTCGGTATTGAAACGACGTTCGTCAAGCCAGGCGACATCGACGGCTGGCGCGCTGCCATCCGCCCGAACACGCGGCTGCTGTTTGGCGAGACGCTTGGCAACCCGGGGCTGGATGTGCTCGACATCCCGACCGTCGCATCGATTGCGCATGATGCGGGCGTGCCGCTGCTGGTCGATTCGACCTTCACCACACCGTGGCTGCTGCAGCCATTCGCCCACGGCGCAGACCTCGTCTACCACTCGGCCACCAAGTTCCTGGGCGGGCACGGCACGACCATCGGTGGCGTGCTGATCGACGGCGGCACGTTCGACTACGTGGCCGCCGGCAAGCACCCCGAGCTGACCGAGCCGTACGCGGGCTTCCACGACATGGTGTTTGCCGAGGAAAGCACTGTCGCGCCCTTCCTGCTGCGCGCACGGCGGGAGGGCCTGCGCGATTTCGGCGCGTGCATGAACCCGATGGCCGCATGGCAACTGTTACAAGGTATCGAAACGCTGCCGCTGCGTATGGCGCGGCACGTGGACAACGCCCGCCGCATTGTCGCCTTCCTGGCAAGCCATCCGATGGTGGCGTCGGTCGCGTACCCCGAGCTGGAATCGCACCCGGATCACGCGCTTGCCAAGCGCCTGCTGCCGCGCGGCAGCGGTGCAGTGTTCAGCTTCGACCTGCGTGGCGATCGGCGTGCCGGCCAGCAGTTCATTGAATCGCTCGGTTTGTTCTCGCACCTGGCCAATGTGGGCGATGCGCGCTCGCTGGTCATTCACCCGGCGTCGACCACGCACTTCCGCATGGACGCGGATGCGCTGGCCGCAGCCGGCATCAGCGAAGGCACGATCCGCCTGTCGATCGGCCTGGAGGATGCCGACGACCTGATCGACGATCTCAAGCGCGGCCTGAAGGCCGCCGAGCGCGCGATGTCCGCCGCGCCCGGAAAGGCCGCCCCCAACGCAACCGGAGCCCGCTGATGGAATGGACCGTACAAGGCGAGCGCGCCTACGCCTACACCGGCGGCAAACCGTTCAACGCGGAACTGCCATGCGTTGTGTTCGTGCACGGCGCGCAGAACGATCATTCGGTCTGGGGACTGCAAACGCGCTGGTTCGCGCACCACGGTTTCAGCGTGCTTGCAGTCGATCTGCCCGGGCACGGCCGCAGCGCCGGCGCACCGCTACAGATGGTGGAAGCCATGGCTGATTGGGTAATGGCACTCGTGCAGGCGGCCGGCGTCAGGCAACCGGTGATGGTGGTGGGGCACAGCATGGGTTCGCTGATTGCACTGGAGTGCGCCTCGCGATACGCCGCTCGTGTACGCCGCATCGCGCTGGTGGCCACGGCCTGGCCGATGAAGGTGTCAGACGCGCTGCTCGACGCCGCGCTCAACAACACGCCGGCGGCCATTGATATGGTGAATGTCTGGTCGCATTCCAGCCTGGCCAACAAGCCGTCATCACCCGGGCCGGGCTTCTGGATGCACGGCGGCAGCCAGCGGCTCATGGAACGTGTGGCAAACGGCACCGACACGCCGGTTTTTCACACGGATTTTTCCGCCTGCAACGCCTATGTACGCGGCGCCGAGGCCATGGCATCCGTGAAGTGCCCTTCACTTGTGATCGTGGGTGAAAAAGACCAGATGACGCCTGCGAAAGCCGGCCGTCAGGTCGCGGCGGGATTGGCGGGCAGCCGCGTTGTCGGCCTGCCCGGCGGACACGCCATCATGGGAGAATGCCCAGACGGCACACTCGACGCACTGATCACCTTTGCGCGTGAACGCGACGCAGTCGCCGCAGAAGTGTCTCGATAGGCGTCCCGCACAGGAGACGATCATGGCCACCACCGACACCCACAGCTTCGGCAGCTTCGCCGAGTTCTATCCGTATTATCTGAGCGAACATCAGGATCGCATCTGCCGGCGCCTGCACTTTGCCGGTTCGACGGTGGCGCTGGTGTGCCTGATCCTGCTGATTTTCACGGGCAACCTGTGGTGGCTGCTGGGGGCGGCCGTCAGCGGTTATGCATTCGCGTGGGTCGGGCACTTCGGCTTCGAGAAGAACCGGCCCGCCACCTTCCGCCACCCCTTCTACAGCCTGATGGGCGACTGGGTGATGTACCGCGACATCTGGACGGGCAAGATCCCGTTCTGAAACGTCAGGCGCCAGCGCTGGCAGCAGCGGGCATTGCCGAGGCCGGCACCGGCGCCCCAGCAGCCTGAGCGGCAGCCGCCACCCCGCGTTCACCGGCGGTGAAAATGCTCTCCAACGTGGCATCGAGCGCGGGATTCCGCAACTGGCTGACCAGCGCGTGCGTATCACCTAGATGGCGCGCCAGCGCGGTGCGCGACAAGCGCGGCAGATTCAGCACCAGCTTTTCATAGAGCGGCCGCAGCGTGGTCGTGTGCGCGTCGCACAGCAGCGCCCAATGGACCTCGCCGCGATCCTGCTGCAGCTTGCCAATCAGGTGCAGCGCTTTCAGCTTGGTCAGCAGGTCAACCAGATAATCGGCTTCCAGTTGCAGGCGCCGGCCAACGTCACGCTCGGCAACCGTACGCGGCGCCTGTTCACGTGCACGATACAGCAGCAAAAGAACACCCAGCGCATCAAAAAATTCACTGCCCGGAAACGTGCGCCGCTGCCAATAGCCCTGGCGGATGACCGGCAGCGTCGACGCGATGGTGGCGCCCAGCAATGTCACCAGCCAGCTCATGTAGATCCACGTCAGGAAGATCGGCAGCGTGGCAAACGCGCCGTAGACGGCGGTGTACGTGGGAATGTGCGCAACGTAAGCGCCGAAAACGCGCTTGGCGATTTCAAACGCCGCCGCGGCGATCAAGCCTGCAATAAATGCATCGCGCCTCTCCACGTTGGTATTCGGCACGAACACATACAGCATCGCAAACGCAATCGCCGACAGCAGGATCGGGATCAAGCCCACCACCACGCCCAAGCCGAACGGCAGCTTGTGCACATAGCCAGCCGAAATCGACACAAGGTACGAGCTGACCGACAGACTCGCGCCAATCAGCACTGGCGCGAACGTCATCAGCGCCCAGAACACCAGCACGCGCTGCGCCAGCGGCCGCCGATGGCGCACGCGCCAGATAGCGTTCAGCGCGTTTTCGACCGTGAGCATCGTCATGACCGACGTCACAACCAAACCGATCAGGCCCGCTGCCGTCAGCCCCTTGGCGTTGCTCGAAAACTGGTTGAGATACGTCAGGATCGGCCGGCTGATGCTGCCCGGCACGAGGTTGCTGAACATGTAACCCTCGATGTCCGCCCGGAAGCTCTTGAACATCGGGAACGCCGTGAACAGCGCAAATGCCACCGTCAGAATGGGCACCAGCGATAGCACGGTCGTAAACGTCAGGCTGCCGGCCACTTGCGGCAGGCGGTCTTCACCAGCGCGGCGCAAGGCATAACGCGCCAGCGCACGCAGCTTGGCGGCATTCCATTGACGAAGCGCACGGGTGTCAAAAAGCATGAAAAATGAGGCGGAGTAAGGCAAACGAGGGGGCTTGAGGGGCGCAACTATAATACCGCGACGCTCTCAACACTTTGTCATGAAAGATATCCTGGTCCTGTACTACAGCCGTCACGGCAGCACGCGCGCGTTGGCCGAAGCCATCGCGCAAGGCATTGAAAGCGTCGACGGCGCCCAGGCGCGAGTGCGCACCGTGCCGGCCGTCTCCACCGTCTGCGAAGCGACGCAGCCTGACGTGCCAGACGGCGGCCCGCCCTACGCGGAAGTGCGCGACCTGGAAGAATGTGTGGGCCTGGCGCTGGGCTCGCCCACGCGTTTCGGCAACATGGCCGCGCCGCTCAAATACTTCCTGGATGGCACGACGCCGCAATGGCTGGCAGGAGCATTGGCCGGCAAACCAGCATGCGTGTTCACCTCCACAGGCAGCATGCACGGCGGGCAGGAAACCACCCTGCTCTCGATGATGCTGCCGCTGCTGCACCATGGCATGGTCGTGCTCGGCCTGCCGTATCAGCAGAGCGAGCTGCTTTCCACCGATGCCGGCGGTACACCATACGGGCCATCACACGTGGCGCACCGTGGCGACACCGCTCCGCTCACCGCGCACGAACGCACGCTTGCTACGGCCATGGGCCGACGGCTTGCGCAGACGGCTCTCAAGCTTGCCGCATGACTGACACCAACAACGTCGTCACCGAATCCCGGGCGCTGTCTCTGGCAAGCGCCGGCAGCCTCATCGCGTTGATCATCCTGTGTGCGGCTTGGGAGCTGTGGCTCGCGCCGGTGCGCCCAGGCGGCTCGTGGCTGGCACTCAAGGCACTGCTGCTGGTGTGGCCGCTGCCCGGCGTGCTGCGCAAGAACCGCTACACGATGCAATGGGCGTCGATGTTCATCCTGCTGTTCTTTACCGAAGGCGTCGTGCGAGCGACATCGGACGTTGGGCTCTCGCGCTCGCTTGCCTGGGGCGAAGTGGTGCTCAGCGTGGTGTTTTTCTCAGCGACCATTTCCTACCTGCGTCCATTCAAGCGCGCCGCCAAAGCACGCGCCAGTCAGCAAACCTGACCCGCCATGACCCACGATGCGTTTCTGCAAGCCTGCGTTGATGCCATCGGTGCAACGCATGTCCTGACCGCCCCGGAAGACCAAGCGCCCTATTTGACCGACTGGCGCAAGCGTTTCTCGGGCCGCGCACGCGCCGTGTTGCGCCCGGCCACGCCCGATGAGGTGGCGACGCTCGTGCGCTTGTGCGGTGAACACAGCGTGCCCGCCGTTCCGCAAGGCGGCAATACCGGCCTGTGTGGCGGCGCCACGCCAGATATGGACGGCAGCGCCGTCGTGATCTCGTTGCAGCGCATGCAGCGCGTGCGCGCGGTCGACCCCATCAACAACACCATTACCGTGGATGCCGGCTGCATCCTGGCCAACGTGCAGCAGGCCGCAGCCGAGGTCAACCGACTCTTTCCTCTGAGCCTGGCGGCAGAAGGCAGTTGCACCATCGGCGGCAATCTGGCGACCAACGCCGGCGGCACCGCCGTCCTGCGCTACGGGAACGCGCGTGAACTGTGTCTGGGTATCGAAGCGGTGTTGCCGAATGGCGAACTCTGGAACGGCCTGCGCGGCCTGCGCAAGGACAACACGGGTTATGACCTGCGTGATCTGCTGATCGGCGCGGAAGGCACGCTGGGCATCATCACCGGGGCGATGCTGAAGCTGTTTCCGCAGCCGCGCGCCAAGGTGACGGCGCTGGCGGCGCTGCAATCGCCGCGACAGGCGCTGGCATTCCTGTCACTGGCGCAGGGCCATGCCGGCACGCTGCTGACGGGCTTTGAGTTGATGTCGGCGTTCTGCCTGGAGCTGGTGCGCAAGCACTATCCGCAATTGCGCGTGCCGTTCACGCAGGCGTATCCGCAATACGTGCTGCTGGAATTATCCGATCTGGAAAGCGAGGAACACGCCCGCACGC
Organism: uncultured Ralstonia sp.; assembly: GCA_963512445.1. GTDB lineage: Bacteria > Pseudomonadota > Gammaproteobacteria > Burkholderiales > Burkholderiaceae > Ralstonia. The sequence continues at coordinate 18,957 of CAUPMS010000018.1, read as the reverse complement.
TGTTCGAATCGCTGATGGAAGATGCGCTGGCGCGCGGCGTGATCGACGATGCGGCGGTGGCGGAATCGGTGGCGCAATCGCGCGACTTCTGGAACCTGCGCGAGCACATTCCGCTGGCGCAGGCCGACGAAGGCAAGAACATCAAGCACGACATTGGCGTGCCCATCTCGCGCATCGCAGATTTCATTGACGTGACCGACCGCGCGCTGGCCGCGGCCTACCCCGACATCCGCATGGTGACGTTCGGCCACCTTGGCGACGGCAACCTGCATTACAACGTATCGCCACCAGAAGGCCACGCGCACGAGGCGTTCCTGGCCAACCAGGACGGCATCAACCGCATCGTGCACGACAGCGTGCATGCGCATGGCGGTTCGATCTCGGCCGAACATGGCATCGGCCAGCTCAAGCGCGAAGACAATGCACGCTACAAGAGCCCCGTTGAACTGGCGGCCATGCGCGCGATCAAGCAGGCGCTGGACCCACGCGGCCTGATGAATCCGGGGAAAGTGTTGTAAGGCGCCGCTTCAGCCGAACAGCTTCAACGTGTAGTTCGCCACCGCGAAGAGGATCGTCGCGGCCAGCAGCCACAGCAGCATGCGCGGCACGCCGCTGGGCGGCAGACGATGATCGTTGGCGTTGGAACGATCGCCAATGCGACCGCTCTGGGCGTTACGGATGTAGGTGCTGCGGGACGCCCCTGTCGGGCGTCGTGCTTGACGTGTGCTCATTGTTGTTTCCTCCCTGCCCCATGGCTAGCGCCCCGCCCGGCCCCCCTGCAGCCATGACGAAACACAGCAGTCCCATGGATTGCTCCAGGGCTGCCCAAACAAGACTCCCTTGATTTCCCGTCTGGTCGGAACCGAAAAAGCTTCGTCACGCCCGTTTGGCGTGCGTAGGCACGGCGTTCCGCATCTTTGCGCGGAATTTCGAATGAAACGTTGTTGTTGTGTGGCACTACCCGACGCCACGAAATGTATCAAAAATCCCCTGAATGGGGGGTACGTATTTTAGGTATCACCGTTTGGATGATGCGCAGGAACGACGCTTGCGGGCTCGGTTAGGGCAAACCCGAAAATCGACCTATGTATGGAGGCAGTCCATGCCCGCCTTGCCCGATCTGACCAAGCACGCCCACATCACGCCACCGCAGCCGCCCGAACAGCCCCCGCACCCGCCGCCGGAAATGCCGCCGCCCGACGAGCCAGCCCACGACCCCGTGCACGACCCCGAACCCAGAACGCCCCCCATCGAACTGCCGCCCGGCGAGCTGCCGCCGGAAATCCCGCCCCAGCGCTAGCGCTGCGCAACATCCCATCTGTTAGAATCGCGGCCTCCCAGGCTCCCGGAGGCCGTGCGTTTTGGTGTGCCTGGGCAGCCTGCGCATCTGCCCATAGCTCAGTTGGATAGAGCATCGGCCTTCTAAGCCGACGGTCGGGGGTTCGAATCCCTCTGGGCAGGCCAATAAAAACAAAGGGTTGCAGCATTTCGACTGCAACCCTTTTTCATACCCCGCCGCCGTGTAGGCACGGTGTAGGCATTTTGCATGGATACAATACCATACCCATCCATCTGTGCGCAGACATACCAAACCTCGTTGCCCTCCCCCGGCGCCGTGACATTAAACGACGCACATGAGAACACGAGGAAGACACCCATTCACGACCGAGGCCGTTTTCCCCTCCCTCAGATTGGTGCTCGCATCCATAGCCCGGTCCTCGCGCACTTCGCGGGACATGAACGACTCAGACGAGTAAAGCCTCATGCTCAAGGCCAGCGACGTAATGCTGCATGAGGCCGACGACGCGTCGCACGTAGGGGTCATCCGACTGTAACAGCCGCCGCATCAAGCCGGAATTCTTGTGAAGTAGTTCCGGCTTGGAGAAGCGATCGCACAAGTGATCGAGATTCGCCGGGGCCAACGGTTCGAGACGCGCACCTAGTCGTTGTTTCGCACGGAGGTACTCGTCCAACCCGACGGGGTCGTAGTCAGCGCAGTGCAGAAGTCGAGTCGCACCGCTTGATTCCAGCCAGGCGAGCATCCGATCAGACGCACGACCGTTGTAGAGCACCACTGCATCCACGCCGGCCGCTTGCCAGTCATAGCGCAGGAACAGTTGCGGCCCCTCGACCACGGCCACGCACCCTGCCAAGGTCGGTACTCCCGCAGCGCCCAGGACTACGGAGACGCAACCTAACTGGGACGTTTGCTGCGCTGCGCCTACCGGTGCGCCGGCCACTGTCAGCGCCGCATCCTTGTAGATCCGGGCGTGAATGACCTCGAAGTCTAGGCCTCCTTTCGCTTTCGTATCCCGGAACTGAGCTAGGGCCTTAGTCCGTGCACCCAACTCTGGCGATGCGGCTGCCACCAGGCCGCTCGGGTATCGGTTGTTGGCAAACGCCTGGACCGCCCTATGATTCGATGCAGTCCAAACGTTACCGCCACCACTGCGGATTTGCCGAATGGCTCCGGCATCGATCAGCGGCGTCAAGATCCTCCGGCTGGCCTGGGACAAACCACTTGCCGGCACCGAGGCGCCGGCAAGCAATGCCGCTAGAGCCCTAGCAACCGGATCAAGCGGCTTCAAGATCGTCCCCTTGCAGCTCCCGCCGGCGAACACGATTCTTGGGCTCGATCACCGCACGGCCCTCCTTGGCCCATTGCACGTAGTACAGTGTTTGAGCCACGGCTAGCGTTGCCTTCCTGCTCTTCGACGACCACTTCAGCGGCAGCCAGCGGGCGGCGTGCCTTGGTCTCTTGCGAGGAGTTGGCCGGGTCGGCATCGACGTAATGCATGATCCATTCGTTCAGCCAGCGCTGCATGTCTTCGCGCTCCTTGAACGCGCCGATCTTGTCGCGCACGATGCACTTCAGGTAATGCGCGAAGCGCGAGCAGGCGAACAGGTACGGCAGGCGTGCCGACAGATTGGCGTTGGCCGTGGCATCCGCGTCGTAGTACTCGGCCGGCTTTTGCAGGGACTGCGCGCCGATGAAGGCTGCGTAGTCGGTGTTCTTGCGGTGCACCAGCGAGATGAAGCCGTTCTTCGACAGCTCGGCTTCGCGGCGATCGGAGATGGCGATTTCTGTCGGGCACTTCATGTCGATGCCACCGTCATCCGTCGGGAAGGTGTGGCACGGCAGGTTCTCAACCACACCGCCGCTCTCCACGCCACGGATCAGCGTGCACCAGCCGTACTGCTTGAACGAGCGGTTGATGTTGACCGCCATGGCGTAGGCCGCGTTGCTCCACACGTACTTGCGGTGGTCGGCGCCGTCGGTGTCTTCTTCAAAGTCGAATGCATCGACCGGGTTGGTCTTGATGCCGTACGGCAGACGCGACAGGAAACGCGGCATGGCCAGACCCACGTAGCGGGCGTCTTCCGAGTTGCGCAGGCTGTTCCACGGCGCGTATTCCTGGTTCTGGAAGATCTTGGACAGGTCACGCGGGTTGGCCAGCTCTTGCCACGAGTTCATCTGCAACACGGACGGCGAGCTTGGAGTCGATGGCGCCGATGATGGCTTCGATGCTCTTGTAGGCATCGTCGCTCATGGTGAAGGTGCTGGCGAGCGCCTGCTCGGCCAGGGTGCGGACGGCCAGATCAACGGCCTCGCGGGCCTGGTCGGTCTTGGGGGAGAACTCGCGGTTCAGTAGCGACGCAAAGTCGGACTGGTCAGCCGTTGCGACGCTCTGTTGTTTCTGTTGTTGTGCGGAAGCCATGGATTGCTCGCTCAATAGTGGAAGTCAGGAAGGCAAGAAACCGGGTGGTTCAGGCGTCGGTCTGCTCGGTCTCGGCTTGAACCGGCGTCACCTCGGGCTTCGGTGCCTTGGCCAGTGCTTGCAGCAGGGCCGGGTCTTGCAGCAGTTGGTTGATGAGCGATTCGGCGCCGGACTTGCCGTCCATGTAGGTCTGCAGGTTGGCAAGCTGGGTGCGGGCTTCGAGCAGTTGCTTGAGCGCGTCGACCTTGCCGGCCACGGCGGCGGGCGAGAAGTCTTCAATGCTCTCGAAGGTCATGTCGACCATCAGTTGGCCTTCGCCGGTGAGCGTGTTCTGCACGGCAAACGCAACACGCGGCTTCATGGCCTTCATGCGCTCGTCGAAGTTGTCGATGTCGATTTCGAGGAACTTGCGGTCAGCCACGGGCGGCAGCGGTTCTGCTGGCTTGCCGGACAGGTCGGCCAACACGCCCATCACGAACGGCAACTCGATGCGCTTTTCCGAACCGTAGACTTCGACGTCGTACTCGATCTGCACGCGCGGTGCGCGGTTGCGTGCAATGAATTTCTGCGAACTGTTGACAACAGCCATGGATCTCCCCAGTGGGTTAGATGAAGGGTTACAAGGGTTAGGTAAAGGTGCCGCCCGGCTTTAGGCCGGTTCGGCGGTGGGAGTGACCGACTCTGTACTGCGGCCGGACAGGTATTCGGGGTGATAGGTCAGCGTGGAACCATCGTCGCCAGCCATGCGGATTTCGATGGCGGCGAGCGGCTTCTTATCGGCCAGCGCACCCAGCCAGAGCTTGGCCAGTTGCGGCTGGATGATTTGCTCGATAAAGCTGATCAACTGGCGGGCGCCGGTTTCGCCAACCGGGCAGCGCCCAACGATGTGGGACACGACCGCATCGTCATAGCTGAGTGCGATGTCGTGCTGCTCGCGCATGCGCGTGACCACGCGGTTCAGGTGCAGGCGCACGATGCGGCCGAGGTTGTCGGCGGCCAACGGCAGATACGGCACAACGACCAGGCGGCCCAGGAATGCGGCGGGGAAGATCTTGCGCAGCTCGGGTGTGAGCGCGTCGCGCAGTGCCGCTGGTTCTGGCAGCAGCGCGGGGGCGTCGCACAGGCTGGTCAGCAAGTCGGAACCGGCGTTGCTGGTCAGCAGCAGGATCGTGTTCTTGAAGTCGATGTGGCGCCCTTCCCCATCTTCCATATAGCCCTTGTCGAAGACTTGGTAGAAGACTTCGTGCACGTCCGGGTGGGCTTTTTCAACTTCATCAAGCAGCACGACGCTGTAGGGGCGGCGGCGTACGGCTTCGGTCAACACGCCGCCTTCGCCATAGCCGACATAGCCCGGCGGCGCGCCCTTGAGGGTGGAGACGGTGTGCGACTCCTGGAATTCGGACAGGTTGATGGTGATGAGGTTTTGCTCGCCACCATACAGCGCATCGGCCAGGGCCAATGCGGTTTCGGTCTTGCCTACACCGGAGGGGCCAACCAGCAGGAACACGCCGACGGGCTTGTTGGGGTCGGTCAGTTGGGCGCGAGCGGTCTGGATGCGCTCGCCAAGTTGGGCCAGGGCGTGGTCCTGGCCGATGATGCGTGCACCCAACGTTTGCGGCAGCGCCATCACGGTGGCAACTTCGTCGGCCACCATGCGGGTGACAGGGATGCCCGTCCAGTCGGCCACGATGGCTGCGACTACGGCTTCGTCCACCTCGGTGTATACCAACGGCGTCTCGCCTTGGGCGGACTGCAACTCGGCTTCAAGGTCGGCCAGTGCGACCGGCGGCTGGCTGGCCTCTTCCGACGCGGCTTCGATGGCCTGCCGTTGCTCCAGAATGCCGGTGGCGAGTGCCTGCTCCCGCTGCCAGCGGGCTTCGGCCTCGGTCAATTCAATTTCGATGGCTTTCAGCGTGTCAGCCACAGCGGCCACGCGCACGGTGTCAGCGCGGCCGACGCGCGCCTCTTTCTCCAGAAGCTGGGCTTCGGTGTGGGCGGCTGCCAAACGTTGGCGCAGCAATTCGACCGTGGCAGGCGGTGCGTGCAGTGATAGGGCGACGCGCGCGCAGGCAGTATCCAACAGGCTGATGGCCTTGTCGGGCAACTGGCGCGAAGGGATGTAGCGGTGCGAGAGCTTGACGGCGGCACGCACGGCTTCGTCGCGGATCAAGACCTTGTGGTGCGTCTCGAAGGTGCCCACTAGGCCGCGCACCATGGCGACGGCGCTGGCTTCCTGCGGCTCCATCACTTGCAGGACCTGGAAGCGCCGCGTAAGGGCCGGGTCTTTCTCGATATGGCGCTTGTATTCGCTCCACGTGGTGGCGCCGATGGTGCGCAGTGCGCCGCGGGCCAATGCGGGCTTGAGCAGGTTGGCGGCGTCGCCGGTTCCTGCTTGGCCACCGGCACCAACGAGGGTGTGCACCTCGTCCACAAAGAGGATGACGGGCTTGGGGGATTTGGTCGCTTCTTCCAGCACGCCCTTCAGTCGCGCTTCAAACTCGCCCTTCATGCTGGCGCCGGCCAGCAGTGCGCCAACGTCCAGGCTCAATAGGCGAACCTCCTGGAGGCTCGGCGGGATGTCGCCGGCGGCAATGGCCTGGGCCAAGCCTTCGATCACGGCGGTTTTGCCGACGCCGGCCTCGCCGGTCAACAGCGGGTTGTTCTGGCGACGGCGCAGCAGGATATCCGTCATGGTGCGGATTTCGTGCTCGCGGCCGATGACGGGATCAAGCTGCCCTGTCCGCGCGGCTTCGGTCAGGTCACGACAGTATTGGACCAGCGCGCTCTTGCCCGTACCGGTAGGACCGACCGCTCCACTCGCTTCGCCCGGAATCGCAGGTGCCAAGCCGCTGCCGTCGTCATAAGCGGCTTCCTGATTCTCGGGGGATTGCGCGATCAGCGCAGGAATGCTGTCGACCAACTCATCTGCGCGCACTTTGGCGAACTGGCTGGAGATGCCGAGCGCGGTGCGACGCAGTTCGGGCGTCTTAAGCAAGGCGGTAAGCAAGTAAGCGCCGCGCACGCGATCGTCCGCAAAGGCGAGCGTGGCGTAAACCCAGGCGCGTTCGACAGCGGATTCAATCTGGAATGAGAGATCGCTGATTGAGGTGGCGCCCGCAGGCAGCGAAGATAGGGCGCGAGTGAGGTCTGCCTCCAGCGCCTGGAAATCAACGCCAGCGTGCCGCAGTACGCGCTGCAGGTCCCCATCGGGCAATTGCAGCAACTGATGCAGCCAATGCACAAGCTCCACGTACGGGTTGCCGCGCAGCTTGCAGAAGGCGGTGGCGCTCTCGATGGCCTTGAAAAGGGTGGGATTCAGGCGGCCGAATAGCGCTTGGCGCGAAATGTCCATGACTCTCTTTAATTCCCCAAATGACCTCCGGATAAGCATGGAGGCCCAAATTCATTTTGGGGAAAGCGTATGGGCAAAATCGCACCGAGACAACTGAACCATCCCTCTAAATTAGAAACACAAAAACACAAGTAACACATTTAACAATTTACGCTCCAATTCGTTTTTCGGATTTCGGAAAAGTTCCAGGGAAATCGCGCCCACCCCTGATCTAGCGCCGATAAATTGACATACATTCACACATATCAAGCGAAGAACCAGAGTTAACGCTGTTGCATTCATATTTGTACTAAAAATCAATATCCACTAAATCAACTGGATATTAACGGTTCTGACATCTGATTTTATAAATCAGAAGATCGAGGATTTTTTGGTATTCCTGATTCGGGCCGCTTGCGATTATGATCTGCGCCATTTATCAAGAGTTGGGCGTAGAAATCATGGGTGACCAGCAGTTCCCAGCAGCGCAGCGCAGCATCCTCGATGACCTGGTGCCCACCGACGGCACCCAAGGTTGGGCACCCGACGCGGGCGACCCCTTCTCGATACTTCGACGCAGCGGGAACGCCGCACCCCTTCCGTCGTTGCCCGCCATCTCGGATGAACCCGAAGATGTATTGATGCAACTCAGCCGCGAGGCCGATGCGGTGCTACGCAACCCTGAGTTGGCCAATGCCTACTACCAGCACCAGGTGCCTGCGCGAAGCGATGACGCGATTGCCGGTTCTGCTGACGTAACGTCTGCCGATCCGCTGCAGGCGGGAGCGCAGCCAGCAACCGACAGCCTGATTGACATGCTGATTGGCCAGCCTCGAATCGAGAGCCTCATCGGTGATGCAGACGACGCCACCGACCCTCAACCACTCTTTGCCACCCCGTCGATGCCGGACGTTCTGCAACTCTTTGCGGGCGACATCGTGCCCCCAGAGCGGCGCGGCATCACGGCAACGCTGACCCGCCGGGAACACCACCTCGTCTCGATGGACAGCGCTTATCTGCCGGCACCGGCACACGAACAGAAGTCGGAACCCCATGACAACTGACACCCTCGTCCTCGACCAACCCTCCACAACCAGTCTGGCGACTGTGCTACGGCACAGTGGCTCCGTTGTCCAGGCGCTGCAAATGGCCGAAGTGCGCGTGCGCCAGCAGCCGGGCGCCTTCGACGCACGCTGGCAACTGTTCCAGTGGCTATGCGTAACGGGTGACTGGGTGCGCGCCCTCAAACAGTTGCAGGTTGCCACCCAGTTGTCTGCGGACTTTGAGCAGACGGCGCACACCTACCGCAGCCTGATTCGCGCGGAGATCTTCCGCCAAAGCGTGTTCAAGGGCGAACGCGAACCCGGTGCGCGGGTGGCGCCACCCGAGTGGATGGCGCATCTGCACGCGGCCTCAGCACAAGCCGAAGCCGGCAATTTTGAGGCGGCCGATCAAAGCCGGGTTCTTGCGTTGTCGGAGGCGACAACGTTGTCCGGTCAGGTTGACGGTGCGGATTTTGCGTGGATCGCCGACAGCGATACGCGTCTTGGGCCAACTTGCGAACTGATCTCGGAGGGCCTCTATACCTGGCTGCCGTTTGCCGACATACGCAAGCTGGAGATGGGGGCGGTGTCGGATTTGCTCGACCTGATCTGGCGCCCGGCGACCTTGGCCCTCTCAAACGAGGCGGTCTGCCGTGGCTTCGTGCCGGTGCGCTATCCAGGCTCCGAGCACGGTAGTGACGCGATTCGCTTGTCACGGGAGACACACTGGAGCGAGGTCGGCGAGACCGGTGTCTTTGGCTTGGGACAAAAGACATGGATGACGGACCAGGGTGACATCGGGTTGCTCGATGTGTCCTCGATGACGCTGCGCCGCGCGCATGACTAACCACCGCGCGCCTATCCGCCCCAACACCCAACTGCTGCCGACGCTCTTCGACCGCCTGCGGGACGATGCGCCCCAGCGGCAGACAGAAGCCGCCAGCGAGTACACGGTCACGCGCACGCAGATGCGCGACATCATTCAGCGCGATCTGACCTACCTGCTCAACACGAGCAATCGCGAAGACGAAATTGACCGGGGGCGTTACCCGGCGGCGGCGAGTTCCACCATCAACTACGGGGTGCCGCCCGTGGCGGGTAGCTATCTGGCGGAGCACAAGTGGGCCGACATCGTGAAAATCGTGCGTCGCGCCATCGTGGACTTTGAGCCGCGCCTCATTCCCGGCTCGCTCGACGTCAAGCCCCTGCTCAAGAAAGACGCGCCCAAACGCTACAACGTGCTGCTATTCGAGATCAGCGGGTTGATCCACATGGACCCGTACCCGATGGCCTTTACCGCGCAAAGCTCACTCGATCTGGAAACCGGCCGGATGAACGTCCGCTCCGTTCACGCCAACTGACACCATGGAACCGCAACTGCTGGATTACTACAACCGGGAACTGGTCTACATGCGGGAGCTGGCGGGCGAGTTTGCCCAGCAGCATCCGAAGGTGGCCAAGCGCCTGGGCATGCACGGCATCGAGGTGGCGGACCCGTATGTGGAGCGCCTGATCGAGGCGTTCTGTCTGCTGTCGGCTAGGACCCAGATCAAGCTGGACGCGGAGTTTCCACGCTTCACGCAGCGGTTGCTGGAAGTCGTCTATCCGAACTACGTGGCACCGACGCCGGCCATTGCCGTGGCGCAATTCCACCCCAGCCGCACGGAAGGGGATCTGATACGTGGTGTCGACGTCCCCCGCGATACCGCGCTGCTTGCGAAGGCGTCGCCTGGGGAGGTCACGGAGTGCGAATTCCGCACCACCCAGCCGCTGACGCTGTGGCCGGTGGAGATTACGGAGGCGCGGCTCACGGGCATTCCACCGGACATTCAGGGCTTGGAGCGCTATGTGCCGGCGCACGTGAGCGTGCAAGGGGCATTGCGCCTGCGATTGCGGCTCACGCACGATGTCAAGTTCAGCCAATTGGCTGGCCTGGATCGCTTGCCGATCTACTTGTGCGGTAACGATCAGATTGCCTCGCACTTGTTCGAGCTGCTGCACAGCGCGGGCTGCGCGACGCTGATCGGCAAGCCCGGGGCGATGGGCGAGCGTCCTCAAGCCGTCACGGACAACGCCGTCAGCCATGTCGGCATGGCGCCAGATGAGAGCGCGCTTCCATTGGCGTGGAACAAATTCCACGGGCACAACCTCGTGCACGAGTACTTTGCGTGCCCGCAGCGCTTTTATTTCTTTGGGCTCAATGGGCTTGCGCGCGGGCTCTCCAGGAATGATGGCCGCGAAGCAGAGATCGTGGTACTGCTCTCCAAGGCGCCGAGTGCGCTGGTGAGCCAGGTCGATGCCAGTCAGTTCGCGTTGTTCTGCACGCCGGTGGTGAACCTCTTCCCAATGCGGACCGATCGGATGGAGGTGAATCCGGGCCGCACCGAATTCCATCTGGTGGCCGACCGGCGACGCCCACTCGATTACGAAATCTTCTCGGTTCAGAAGCTCTCGGGCCAAGTGAATGAGCACAGCGCATCGCTCGACTTCCGGCCACTGTTTGCCACGCTCAACAGCGATGAAGGCAACCACGGCCGGTACTTTTCCACGCGGCGGGAGCGCCGCCTGGTCTCGGATCAAGCGCGCAAGTATGGCACCCGCACGGCCTACACGGGCACGGAGGTGTTTCTCTCGCTGGTGGACCAGAACGAAGCGCCCTACCCGGACGATCTGCGTTATCTGTCGGTCGAGGCGATGGCGACCAATCGGGACTTGCCCAATCTGGTGCCCCGCAATGGGGTCAGCGATCTGAGTTCGCCGGCATCGATTCCGGTGGAAGGGGTCGGATTGATCCGTCCACCGTCGGCACCGCATGCACCGTTTGCCGAAGGCGAGATGGCCTGGCGACTGATCCGCCAGTTGGGCTTCAACTACCTGTCGCTGATGGATCTCGACCACCGACAGGGTGGCCAGGGTCTGCGGGACATGCTGCGGCTGTTTGTGTCGGCCAACGATACCGCCCAGCAGCGGCAGATCGAAAGCCTGATCGGTTCCAAGCTCAAGCCGGTGACACGGCGCATGCCCGGGGCGGGTCCGATTCTGTATGGCCGCGGCGTGCAGTGCCAGTTGATGGTGGACGAGGCCGGGTTCTCGGGCGTCAGCCCGTACCTGTTTGGCGTGGTGTTGGAACACTTCCTGGCACGCCATGTATCGGTCAACGCATTCACGGAAACCGAGCTGCACGCGATGGAGCGCGGACTGATCCACCACTGGTCGCCCCGCATGGGTGGCCGGAATGTCATCTAGGGTCATGTAACCATGTTCCACGGTAAGGATGATCTTGGGCCGCCGCCCGCGCCAGCACGGCACGCCCGCAGCCACTACGCGGATCTGCAACCATGGAAGCTGAGCTTTCTGGGGCTGCTGCGTGGGCTGTCCGGGCGCCATGCCACGCTGCCGCCCGTCGGCCGCGCGCCCCGCCCGCAGGCAGAACCCTTCCGCATCGGGCAAGTCGCTTCACTCACCTTTGCGCCACGCGAGATCGCGAAGCTGGAGCAGCGCGCCAATGGATTGCGTATCCAACTGTTCGGCCTGGGCATGCTGGGGCCCAATGGTGCCCTGCCGATCCACCTGACGGAAATCGTTCGGGAGCGGACCGAGGCGCACCATGACAACACCACCGCTGCGTTTCTGGACATCTTCCACCATCGGGCGCTGACGCAGTTCTATCAGGCCTGGGCTGGTTCACAGGCAGCCGCTGGACTCGACCGACGTGATGAGGAGGTGTTCTCGCGCTACATCGGCTGGCTGGCGGGGGCCGAGGCCGATGAAATTGCCGGTAGTGCACTGCCACCGCACGCGCGGCTGGCGGCCAGTGCCCACCATGTGCGGGAATCGCGTAGCCCGGACGGCATCGTGGCAGCGCTGTCGCACTTCTTTGAAGTGCCGGTGCAGTTACAGGAATTTGTGCTGCACTGGATCGCCGTGGATGCTGCCCAGTGCAGTCACCTGGGCCGACCAGGCATGGCCAGTGTTATGGGCGTGGGTGCCTTGCTCGGCGAGGCGGTGCCCGATCGCCAGCACAAGTTCCGGCTCATCATCGGGCCGCTGAATCTGCAGCAGTACCTGAACTTCACGCCCAAGGGGCGAGACCTGCCGGTGCTGGTGGAGTGGGTGCGCAGCTTTATCGGCTTCGAGTTTGAATGGGAAGTCGAGTTGCAAGTGCAACCACACTCCGCGCCACCGGCCGTGCTAGGCGCGGATGAGCAGCTGGGCTGGTCGACCTGGCTTGGTCAGCCGGACACTAGCCGTGCCATTACCGGCATGGTCTTTCAACCTGAACACTATGTTGCTCAATAAGCTCATGAAGGCCGTCGCTTCCAAGCCGGCCTCCTCACCCGACATCCGGTTTGCTGAGTTGGCGTTACCGATCAGTGCGGATCAGCCATGTGGCCCGGACCTCGAATACGACACGGAGTTTGTGGTGCTGCAAGCCCGTGCCACCCAGCGCGAGGCGGCCCAGTATGGCGACTTTGTGGCGCCGACCGAGACACTGAATTGGCCAGAGTTGGAACGCGATTGCCAGCGTCTGCTGTTGCGCACCAAAGACATCCGGTTGCTGACGCTTTTTCTGCGGTGCCGCACACGGTTGGACCAGGCCAAGGGACTGCGCGATGGGCTGGCGCTGCTGTATGCGCTGCTGATGGCCTTTCCGGAGCAGATTCATCCTCAGCTTGAGATTGATGGGGAAGAAGACCCGGACCTGCGTGCAAACGCGCTGGCCGTGTTGGCCGATCCGCAAGGCTTGCTTGCCGATGTGCGCGAAATCAAGTTGGGCAGCAACGCCATGCGCTTACAGGTGCGCGACGTTGAGCGCGCTTTCGGTGTTCCGCGTCCCGCGGATGCGCTGGCGCCGGAGTCGGTACAGCTGCAACTGGAAGCGTTGCGCGGGCAGGGACTCCCCCAGATCGCGGCGATGGATGATGCCTGCGCGCTGGCACAAGCCATTCAGCGCTGGAGCGAAGCTGCCCTGCCCGATCACACGCCCGACCTGAAGCCGTTGACCCGACTGTTACAACTGATCGGCCACCCCGAACTGGTAGCACCCACGACAGCAGCGAACATGCCTCAAGCGAATCCCCCTTCGGTTGTAGCAGCACCGCCATCGGCACCGGCTGCCAGTGCGTTACATGCTGTGCACACTGAAGCACCACCCGACTACGCAGAACTCACCGACGCCATGCCGACTGACCGCCATACCGCGCTGATGCAAATCCTTCTCGCTCGCACGTGGTTCGAAGCGCATGAGCCGAGCAGTCCGGTCGCGCTGTTGCTTCGCCAGGCTGAATCCCTCGTTGGCAAGCCCTTCTCGGAGGTGTTTCAGGCGATACCGGCGGAGTTGGTCGAGCGCTGGGCACGGGACGTTTGACGAATTGGTAAGCCAATCACCCTGTATCGACGCGCTAGCCAGTACGCCTGATACGGACACCGCGATGCTGACGTTCCACAAGCTCGCCTGGATCCATCAGGCGCGGCGTGCTGTATTTCGTACCGAGACACCCATGCGCGGTGTGGTCTACATGGGCGCCGAGGGCAAGCGAGATCGGGCGATTGTCGAGGTCGATGCACGGCGTTTCCTGCATGCCTGGCGCGCACACGAAACCCAGCCCGAGGCGTTGTGACGTGACCGGTATTCCGGTCCAGTTTTTGTGAGAGGGTTGAAGTTTATTGGATGGTGCCTGGTTGCTATGCGGTCATCGGTGTTGGCCAGTGGGCGGCAGGTGCCGGCGGACGGTATCCAAGCGACGAATGCGGGTGCCACGTGTTGTAGTGCCGGCGACATTGTTCAATGACGACCTGCGCTTCCTTGAGGCTGTAGAACAGTTCACCGTTGAGCAGCTCATCGCGCAGCTTGCCGTTGAAAGACTCGCAGTAGCCGTTCTCCCACGGGCTGCCGGTTGCGATGAACAGCGTCTTCGCGCCCAAATGTCCCAACCAGTCACGCACGATGTTCGCTGTCATCTCCGCACCGTTGTCCGAGCGCACATGCGCGGGGATGCCATGTGCCAGCATGGCGTCGGCCAGTGTCTCGATGACGTCCATACTGTTCAAGCGTCGCCCTACCTCGATGGCCAGACACTGGCGCGAGAACTCGTCGACGATAGTGTGGTGCACGAAGTCGTAGCTCCAGACGTGATGTGGATATTCCGGGCGCAGCCGCACACAGGAGTCATCGTTGAACCATAGACGGCCCCTCGGGCGCTGCTTCTTCGGTACCCTGGGCCCCTCGCGACGCCAGATGCGCTGCACCCGGTCGCGGCCAACCTGTCAACCGCTGGCCTGCAACAGCGCCGCGATGCGTCAGTAGCCATAGCGACCGTACTCGGCCGCCAGCGCAACGATGGCCTGCGTGAGTGCATCCTCGTCAGCGCGCACCGTCGCCACATAGCGTTGCACAGCCCGGGACTGACCCACGACGCGGCGGGCTTTGCGCTCGGAAACCTCAAACCGTTCCTGCAGCATGCACACGGCGCGTCGGCGTCGCTCGGGGCTCACCAGTTTCCCGAAGCGACCTCCTTGAGCATCGCCTTCTCCAGCGACAGGTCGGCAACCAGCTTGCGTAGCCGAGCGTTCTCGCGCTCAAGCTCCTTGAAGCATTTGGCCTGGTCGTGCTGCAAGGGCCACCGTACTCCTTGCGCCAGCGGTAATAGCTCTGCTCGGAAATGCTGGCCTCCTTGCAGGCCAACTGGGTGGTCTTGCCGCTGCCCATCGCTACTTCGATGAGGTGCAGCTTCACGATGATTTGTTCGGGGGGTAAAGCTCTTGCGAGGCATCTTGGGTTGCTCCTTGCCAGGGTTGAATTCTCTCTTTCAACCTGGACTCGAAACAACCGGTCACGTCACGAGTCTTGAACGTCAAAATCTATGCCGCACGGCGAAGTGACCGCAAGAAGCTTATCGCCGAAGTCCAGTGGGCGATCACCGAATTCAGCATCCATCGCGCACAGGCAACGCAGTCGAATACTTGATCTGCTCCATCGAGAACGACGAACTCACATCCGAGAGCGGCACGGCCTTGATGAGGTGCTTGTAGACGCGGTCGTAGTCTTCAATGCCTGCCACCGCAACGCGCAACAGATAGTCCATTTCGCCGCTCATCCGGTAGACCTCGACCACTTCCGGCATATCGCGCACCACCTGCGTGAAACGCTGCGCCCACTTCTCCGTGTGCTGATCGGTTCGCACGGCAACGAACACCGTCGTACCGACACCCAGCTTGCGCGCATCGCACAGCGCCACCTGCGCGCGGATGACTCCCGTGTCCTTGAGTCGTTGCACCCGCTTCCAGCACGGTGTCTGCGAGAGATTCACGCGCTGCGCGAGTTCTGCAATGGGCAGCGTTGCGTCGGCCTGCAACAGCCTCAGTAGTTCGCGGTCAATGGCATCCATTTCGACAGAGAAATTGGTTTCTATAGAAGTCGAATTCTAGGGAATATTTTCCGCAACTTTGCGGAATTTGCAGGAAACTTTGAATTATTTTTCTGGATCATCCGCCGTATCATTTTTCCTGCCCCTACCGCAGCAAGACAACGAAATGAGCGACGCCAACACCTTGCATTACCTCGACTACGCAGCCACCACGCCGGCCGACCCTCGTGTGATTGCAGCGATGACTGCCTGCCTTGGCATGGAGGGCGCATTCGGCAACCCAGCGTCGAGTTCGCACGCGACCGGCCGAGTTGCGCGGAACAAGGTCGAGCACGCACGCGAGCAGGTCGCCGCGCTCATCGGTGCGGATGCCGACGAGATCATCTGGACGTCGGGCGCAACCGAATCCAATAACCTTGCGCTGAAAGGCTACGCCGACACGGCCACAGGCAAGCGCCACCTCATCACCAGCCGCATCGAACACAAGGCCATTCTGGACACGATGGCGAACCTGTCGGCACGCGGCTGCTCGGTGACCTATCTCTGCCCGACACGCGAGGGCGAAATCACCGCTGACGCAGTGGCCGCGGCGATTGGCCCCGAAACCGGCCTCGTATCGCTGATGCTGGTGAACAACGAGCTTGGCACGCTGACCGACATTCGCGCGATTGCGCAGATCGTGCACGCCGTGGGTGCGCTGTTCCATGTCGATGCCGCACAGGCGCTTGGCAAGACGCCGATTGATGTGCGTGCGCTCGGCATCGACATGCTGTCGATGTCCGCCCACAAGGTGTATGGCCCCAAGGGGATCGGCGCGCTGTTCGTCCGCCGCGAAATCGCATCGCAAATTGCGCCGCAAATCCACGGCGGCGGACACGAGCGCGGTCTGCGCTCGGGCACGCTCGCAACGCATCAGATTGTCGGCATGGGCGTCGCGTGCGAATTGGCGGCGGAAGAACTTGCATATGAAACTGCGCGCATTTCGGCGCTGAGCCAGCGGTTGAAGGCATCGGTTCTCGCACTCGGCGATGTGGTGCAAAACGCCGACGTGGTACGGCGCATTCCCCATACCTTGAGCCTGACGGTCAATGCGCCCGGTTTCTTCCCGATGATGCTGGGCGACGATCTAGCAGTGTCATCAACATCCGCGTGCAACTCTGCCGCCGGCACGCCTTCCCACGTACTGTCGGCCATCGGCCTGAATGCAGACGCAGCGGGCCGCACCGTGCGCATCAGCCTTGGCCGCTTCGCGACGGAGCAGGACATCGACTTTGCAATCGCCTGCTTTCAGCGCGCGATCGAGCAATGCCGGGCCACGGCATCCAGTGGCCTGACCGCTTCGCGGCAGATCACACCGGCGGATCTGAAAGCCATCCGCAATGCAGGTTTCCGCTCGGTGATTTGCAATCGCCCCGACGGCGAGAGCATCGACCAGCCCACGTTTGAAGACATTGCCGCTGCTGCCCGCGAACTGGGTATGGAGGCGCGCTACCTGCCGGTCGAACCCAACGGTATTGGCGATGCAGATGTCGAGGCATTTGGCGCATTGGTCGACACGTTGCCCAAGCCCATCCTCGCCTATTGCAGAAGCGGGAACCGGGCTGGAGTGCTCTGGAACCGCCTGATGGATCAACGCAAGGCCTGAAGCCTTACGCCACCGGCAGTTCCGTCGTCGACAGCACCTGCTTGAGCACCATGAACGTCCGGATCTGCCGCACACCCGGCAGATACAGCAACTGTTCGGCGTGGAGCCGGTTGTAGCTCTCGCTGTCTTTCGTGCGCACGAGCATGAAGTAGTCAAACTCGCCGGTCACGACGTGGCACTCAAGGCAGCCTGAGACCTTCTGCACCGCCTTCTCAAATGCCGTGAAGGATTCCGGCGTCGAGCGATCCAGCACGACGCCGATCATCACCAGCGACCCCAGATCCAGCGCACGCGGATCAAGCAGCGCAACGATCCCCTTGATCAGGCCCAGTTCCTTGAGCCGCTCCACCCGGCGCAAACAGGCCGGCGGGCTCAGGTTCACCTTGGCCGCGAGCGCGACGTTGGAGATAGACGCATCGCGCTGAAGTGCCCTGAGAATCGCGCGATCGGTGCGGTCCAAGGTGTGGCGCGCTGAAGCCGCTGCATCGCCGGACGCATCCTGCAATTTTGTTTCGTTCTTTTTCACTTTCAAGAAATAAAGATTCTAAAAATCAAAATTTCGATCGGATACGTTCTGGATACTAGTCGATCTTTGCAACCTCATTTCTCAGCGTTCTGCGTACCATTGGTTTCCGACATCCCGCCATGTGCGGCACTGAAGGAGCCACCTCATGAACCTGCAGAGATTTCCCCGTTACCCATTGACGTTCGGGCCAACGCCCATCCAGCCGCTGAAACGGCTGAGCGCACACCTGGGCGGCAAGGTGGAGCTGTATGCCAAGCGCGAGGACTGCAATAGCGGCCTGGCCTTCGGCGGCAACAAGACGCGCAAGCTGGAATACCTGATTCCGGAGGCGCTGGAAGGTGGTTACGACACCCTGGTTTCCATTGGCGGCATTCAGTCGAACCAGACGCGCCAAGTCGCTGCCGTGGCGGCGCACCTCGGACTCAAGTGCGTGCTGGTGCAGGAGAACTGGGTGAACTATTCCGACGCCGTGTACGACCGCGTCGGCAATATCGAGATGTCGCGGATCATGGGCGCCGATGTACGCCTCGATGCGGCCGGCTTTGACATTGGCATCCGCCCGAGCTGGGAACAGGCCATGGAGGACGTGCGCAAGCGCGGCGGCAAGCCGTTCCCGATTCCGGCCGGCTGTTCCGAACACCCGCTCGGTGGCCTCGGCTTTGTGGGCTTTGCCGAAGAAGTGCGGCAGCAGGAAGCGCAACTGGGCTTCAAGTTCGATTACATCGTGGTGTGCTCGGTTACGGGCAGCACGCAGGCCGGCATGGTCGTCGGCTTTGCGGCGGATGGCCGCGCCGACAAGGTCATCGGCATCGATGCGTCGGCCAAGCCCGCACAGACGCGCGCGCAGATCCTGCGTATTGCGCAGAACACCGCTGAGTTGATCGACCTCGGCCGCGACATCACCGAGAAAGACGTGGTGCTCGACACGCGCTACGGCGGCCCGGAATACGGCCTACCCAACGAAGGCACGCTCGAAGCCATTCGCTTGTGCGCACGCCAGGAAGCCATGCTGACCGACCCGGTGTACGAAGGAAAATCCATGCACGGCATGATCGACATGGTGCGCAACGGCGAATTCCCCGAAGGCTCGCGCGTGCTCTACGCCCATCTGGGCGGCGTACCGGCCCTTAACGCGTACAGCTTCATCTTCCGCAACGGCTGACGCCGCAAAACATCGCCCGAAATTTTTCGTTTCCAAATGTTACCGGGTGAGCCAAAGTCGACTTCGCGGGACGCAAGCAGCAGAGCTGTGCAGTACAGTCCATGCCATGAAAAAAGGTTCATCGAGGAATTCCGGGGAACGCGGCGCGGATCTTGAGGAAGAAG
>CAUPMS010000017.1:0-98094 GCA_963512445.1 uncultured Ralstonia sp. | reverse complement strand
GGCAGCGGCTGGTCGGCCTCGCTGGCCTACATCGATACGAATGCTTCGCGCGCCTTCTACACCAACACGCGCGGCAACTACATGGGCAAGGCCACGGCCCTGCTGTCGATCACCAAGACTTTCTAATAACGATGCGCGGCGGCGCTCCGGTGCCGCCGACTGAGGAGGAATCAGCATGAAACTCATCATGGCCATCATCAAGCCGTTCAAGCTCGACGAAGTCCGCGAGGCGTTGTCCGAAGTGGGCGTGTCGGGCATCACCGTCACGGAAGTCAAAGGCTTCGGACGCCAGAAAGGACACACCGAGCTTTACCGCGGCGCGGAGTACATCGTCGACTTCCTGCCTAAAGTGAAGATCGAAGTGGCCGTGCCCGACGACGTGGTCGAGCGCGCCGTTGAAGCCATCGAAAAGTCTGCCCGCACCGGCAAGATCGGCGACGGCAAGATCTTCGTGGCCGAGGTTGAACAAGTCATCCGCATCCGCACCGGTGAGACCGGCAGCGACGCCCTATAAGCCCCAATCTGCCAAGGAAGAGGTCAAAACATGAAAACCTGGTTCACACGATTCCTGACGGCTGGGGCCGTCGTTGCGGTGCTCGCGGGCGCCGTGATGTCGGCGCCGGCCGCCGCACAGGACAAGCCGGCGGCTGAGGCTTCGGCCCCGGCTGTTGCTGCTGCTGCCTCCGAGCCGGCTGCCGCTGCACCGGCCGCTGCTGCTGCCCCCGCTGCTGCGGCAGCGCCTGCCGCCGCCGCGCCCGTCCCCAACAAGGGCGACACGGCCTGGCTGCTGATCTCCACCGCCTTCGTCATTCTGATGACACTGCCGGGTCTGGCGCTGTTCTACGGCGGCCTGGTGCGCAAGAAGAACATGCTGTCGGTGCTGATGCAATGTATGGGCATCTTCTCGCTGATCATCATCCTGTGGGCCATCTACGGCTACAGCTTTGCGTTCACCGAAGGCAACGCGTTCTTCGGCGGGCTCGACCGCCTGTTCCTGAAAGGCATGACGCCGGATTCGGTAGCCGCCACCTTCAGCAAGGGCGTGGTGGTGCCGGAATACGCGTACTTCGCCTTCCAGGGCGCGTTTGCGGCGATTACCTGCGCGCTGATCATCGGTGCCTTCGCCGAGCGCGCGAAGTTCTCGGCCGTGCTGCTGTTCGTGGTGCTGTGGTTCACCTTCAGCTACCTGCCGATCGCCCACATGGTCTGGTTCTGGCCGGGTCCGGATGGCTTTACCGATGCGAAGGCCGCTGAGCTGATGACGTCCAAATCCGGCTGGCTGTTCCAGAAGGGCGCGCTGGACTTCGCCGGCGGTACCGTGGTGCACATCAACGCTGCTGTGGCGGGCCTGGTGGGTGCCTTCCTGTTCGGCAAGCGTATCGGCTTTGGCCGTGAAGCGCTCAAACCGCACAGCCTGACGCTGACGATGGTGGGTGCCGCGCTGCTGTGGTTTGGCTGGTTCGGTTTCAATGCCGGTTCGGCTCTGGAAGCCAACGGCAGCGCCGCGCTGGCTTTCGTGAACACGCTGCTGGCTACGGCCGCCGCCGTGCTGTCTTGGAGCTTTGGTGAATGGTTCGGCAAGAGCAAGCCGTCGATGCTCGGTGCCGCGTCGGGCGCCGTCGCTGGCCTGGTGGCCATCACCCCGGCTGCCGGCTTTGTCGGCCCAATGGGCTCGATCGCGCTGGGTGCGCTCGCAGGCCTGCTGTGCCTGTGGGGCGTGAACGGCCTTAAGCGCATGCTGGGCATGGACGACACGCTGGACGTGTTCGGTGTCCACGGCGTCGGCGGTATCTTTGGCGCGCTGATGACCGGCGTGTTTGCCGCGCCGAGCCTGGGCGGCACCGGCATCTACGATTACGTCACCAACAAGGTGGCCGACGGCTACTCGATCGGCGGCCAGCTGTGGATCCAGTTCCAGGGCGTGGCGACCACGGTTATCTGGTCGGCAGTGGTGGCGTTCATCTCGTACAAGATCGTCGATGCCGTCATCGGCCTGCGCGTGCCGGAAGAAGAGGAACGCGAGGGTCTGGACATCACATCCCACGGCGAAACCGCCTACGAAGACTGATCGTCTGCTTCACCCTGCAAAAGACCCGGCCGCGCGCCGGGTTTTTTGTCGGCGGCCGATTTCAAGCGATCGAGCGCCCGCGCAGCGCCGCCCGCGGGCCGAGGCGGCCTTAATTCCGATGTAAAAAACCTTCAATTGCCTCTCGTTATGCGGCCGCTTACATTGCAGACGTGGTTTCCTCCACCTGCAGAACGCTCCCCGTATCTGTCAGGCTATTCCCTAAGCGCGGCAGCCCCGCGCTTTTTTTTTGTCCGCTATTTTTGTGTGGCTTTGTGCGTCGCCGCACACCTCCCCTTGCGAAACTGCCTGCAGACCGCATATCGATAGCCCGCCGCTGTCGGCATGCTGTCTGCAAGCTATTGCCTGTTCCTCTACAATCGGAGTGGGCGATAAATAACATCAATAGGAAGGGTATGGTTCCGCACTTGATCACCGCGCTGAACGGGCCGCTGCTGGAGCTCGAGCAGAAGATTCTTGACGCCACGCCCGCCATCGAACGCTGGTTCCGCCTGGAGTGGCAAGAGCACACGCCGCCGTTCTATTGTTCCGTCGATTTGCGCAACGCCGGCTTCAAGCTGGCGCCGGTCGACACGAACCTGTTCCCGGGTGGTTTCAACAACCTGGCGCCCGAGATGCTGCCACTGGCCGTGCAGGCCGCCATGGCCGCCATCGAGAAGATCTGCCCCGACGCCAAGAACCTGCTGCTGATCCCCGAGCGCCATACGCGCAACATGTTCTATCTGCAGAACGTGGCGCGCCTGTCGCAGATCATGCGCCAGGCTGGCTTGAATGTGCGCCTGGGTTCGCTCTCCGAAGACATCACTGAGCCGACCCCGATCGACCTGCCCGACGGTCAGCGCCTTGTGGTCGAGCCGCTCAAGCGTATTGGCACCAAGGGCCGTCGCCTGGGCATGGAGGATTTCGACCCGTGCTCGATCCTGCTGAACAACGATCTGTCAGCCGGCGTGCCGCCCATCCTCGAGAACATCAACGAGCAATACCTGCTGCCGCCGCTGCATGCGGGCTGGTCGCAGCGCCGCAAGACCAACCACTTTGCCGCCTATGACGAGGTGGCCAAGAAATTTGCCAAGCTGATCGACATCGATCCGTGGATGGTCAACCCGTACTTCACCAAGTGCAACGGGATCGATTTCCACGAGCGCACGGGCGAGGACGAACTCGCCCATGCAGTGGAAACCATCCTCAAGAAGACTGCCAAGAAGTACAAGGAATACGGCGTGACCGAGACCCCGTATGTGGTGGTCAAGGCCGACGCCGGCACCTACGGCATGGGCGTGATGACCGTGCGCGATCCTTCCGAGGTCAAGGGCCTGAACCGGAAGGAGCGTAACAAGATGAGCGTGGTCAAGGAAGGTTTGGAGGTCTCCGAAGTGATCGTGCAGGAAGGCGTGCACACCTTTGAGAAGATCAACGAAGCCGTGGCCGAGCCCGTCGTCTATATGATCGACCGCTATGTGGTGGGCGGTTTCTACCGGGTTCACACGGGCCGTGGGGTGGACGAGAATCTGAATGCACCGGGCATGCATTTCGTACCGCTGCCGTTTGCGTCGAACTCGCTGCCGGACAGCCACGCCAAGCCGGGCGCCGGCGAACCGAACCGCTTCTACATGTATGGCGTGGTGGCGCGCCTGGCCCTGCTGGCCGCGTCGCTCGAACTCGAGAAGACCGACCCGAACCCGCTGATCTGATCAGCCGTACCAAGCTGTAAAGGGAGTCGCCATGCGCATCCTGTTCATTGTCGATCCGCTGTCGACGTTCAAGACCTACAAGGATTCCACCTTCGCGATGATGCGCGAGGCGGCGGCGCGCGGTTACGCCATCTACACGTGTCTGCAGTCGCAACTCACGTTGGCGAGCAACGTGGTGGAAACCGTTGCCACGCCCATCGCCCTGACCGGCGACGAGCACGACTGGTACCGCGCCGGCGATGCACGCCTGCTGCCGCTCACGGGCTTTGACGCCGTGCTGATGCGCAAGGACCCGCCGTTCGACATGGAGTACGTCACCAGCACGTGGCTGCTGGAGATCGCCGAGCGGCAGGGCGCACGCGTGTTCAACAAACCGCAGGCCATTCGGGACCACTCCGAGAAGCTGGCCATCGCACAGTTCCGCGAGTTCACGGTGCCGACCATTGTGTCGCGTGATGCCAAGCGCCTGCGCGAGTTCCACGCCGAGCAGGGTGACGTCATCTTCAAGCCGCTCGACGGCATGGGCGGCGCGGGCATCTTCCGCGTCGGGCCGGACGGCATGAACCTCGGCGCGGTCATCGAATCGCTGACCAACAACGGCGCGCGCACGATCATGGCGCAGCAGTACATCCCTGCCATCCGCGAGGGCGACAAGCGCATCCTGCTGATCGGCGGGTCGCCGGTGCCGCATTCGCTGGCGCGCATTCCGATGGCCGGCGAGGTGCGCGGCAACCTGGCCGCTGGCGGTACGGGGAAGGCGCAACCACTGTCTGAGCGCGATCAGGTGATCGCACATGCACTTGCGCCGGTGCTGTGGCAGCGTGGTCTGCTGTTGGTCGGCCTGGATGTCATCGGGGATTACCTCACCGAAGTGAACGTCACCAGCCCGACCTGCTTCCAGGAAATCACGCAGCAGACGGGCTTCAACGTGGCCGGGATGTTTATCGACGCATTGGAGCGCGCTGCGGGCAAAACCAGCGCCTTGGGGCGCAAGCCGGCCTGAGGCGCGTAGATAGCCCTTCTGCTGAGGGTCCTCCACAAGGGGGAGATTCGCTACATGGGCGCACAATTGCCACAAATGCCCCTGATACAATCGGTCTTACACCGATTCGCTTTTCGATCATGGCAGGGATTCTGATCATCGCTCATGCGCCGCTGGCCAGCGCACTACGCGATTGCGCTGCACACGTGTATTGCGGCCCGCCCGAACGGCTGGGTGCAATCGACGTCCTGCCCGATGCCGACCCGGCTGCCGTGCTGGCCCAGGCGCGCGACAAGCTCGCCGAACTCATCGAGGCCAACGGCGCACTGGTGCTGACCGACATCTTTGGGGCGACGCCCGCCAACATCGCCTCGCGCCTGGCTGATCCGGGCCGGGTGCGCGTGCTGGCCGGCGTGAACCTGCCTATGCTCGTGCGCGCCATCTGCTATCGCTCCGAAAAACTCGAACAACTTGCCGCCAAGGCCCTGGCCGGCGGCGCGCAAGGCGTACTGCAGGTCGGCTCGACAGCCGTTCAGAACCAGGTTGCCAACCATCCGGACAAATATGCTGCAGAGGGATATCACCATCATCAATAAGCTCGGGCTGCATGCCCGAGCTTCCGCCAAACTCACGCAGCTCGCCAGCAAGTTCGATAGCCAGATCAAGATGTCGCGCAATGGTCGTCAGGTCGATGCCAAGAGCATCATGGGCGTGATGATGCTGGCCGCGGGCATCGGCTCCACCGTCACGCTGGAGATCGAGGGCCCCGACGAGCACGACGCCATGGATGGTCTCGTCGCGCTTATCAACGACCGCTTCGGCGAAGGCGAGTAACCCGCCCGCCGCACTCACTTCAACGCCGCTCCGTCCAGCGCTCTATGCCTTTTACCCTGCACGGTATTCCGGTCTCGCGCGGCATCTCCATCGGCCGTGCCCACATGCTGGCGCGTGCGGCGCTCGATGTGTCGCACTACCTGGTCGACGAAGACAAGCTCGACGCCGAGGTCGAGCGCCTGCGCAGCGCCCGCGCTACCGTGCGCGCTGAACTGGCCGCACTCAAGCGCGACCTGCCCACCGATGTGCCCGAAGAGATGGGCGCTTTCCTCGACGTGCATGCGATGATCCTGGATGACGCGTTGCTCTCGCAGGTGCCGGAGACGCTGATTCGCCAGCGCCGCTATAACGCAGAGTGGGCACTCACCACGCAGCTCGAAGAACTCATTCGCCAGTTTGGCGAGATCGAAGACGAATACCTGCGCGAGCGCAAAGCCGACATCGAACAGGTCGTCGAGCGCATTCTGAAGGTGCTGGCTGGCGCGCCCGCGTTGGCACCTGCGCCGGTGGCGGTCGGCTGCGATCCGGATGCCGGCATGATTGTCGTCGCGCACGACATTGCACCGGCCGACATGCTGCAGTTCCGGGGCCAGACCTTCGCCGGCTTCGTGACCGATCTGGGCGGCCGCACCTCGCATACCGCCATCGTGGCGCGCAGCCTCGACATTCCGGCGGCCGTGGGCGTGCACAACGCCAGCACGCTGATCCGCCAGGACGACATCGTCGTCATCGACGGCGATAACGGCATCGTGATCGTTGATCCGAGCACGGCCATCCTCGAGGAGTACCGCCACCGCCGCAGCGAGGGCGAGCTGCAGAAAAAGCGTCTCGAACGCCTGCGCCACACGCCCACCGTCACGCTCGACGGCACGCAGATCGATCTGCTCGCCAATATCGAAATGCCGGAAGATGCGGTCGCCGCGGTCAAGGCCGGCGCCGTGGGCGTGGGCCTGTTCCGCTCCGAATTCCTCTTCATGAACCGGCGCGGCGCGCTGCCGGACGAGGAAGAGCAGTTCCGCGCGTATCGCACCGCTGTTGAATCGATGATGGGTCTGCCCGTCACGATCCGCACCATCGACATCGGCGCCGACAAGCCGCTGGACGTCCGCGACGACGTGTTCGAGACCGCGCCCAACCCGGCACTTGGCTTGCGCGCGATCCGCTGGTCGCTGTCTGAGCCGGCGATGTTCCTCACGCAGTTGCGCGCGCTGCTGCGAGCATCGGCGTTTGGGCCTATCAAGATTCTTGTGCCGATGCTCGCGCACGCTCGCGAGATCGACCAGACGCTCGAGTTGCTCGCACGCGCCAAGGCCTCGCTCGACGCCGACGGCGTGGCCTACGATCCGAGCATCAAAGTCGGCGCCATGATCGAGATCCCAGCGGCCGTGCTGATCCTGCCGGTGTTCCTGCGCCGCATGGATTTCCTGTCGATCGGCACGAACGACCTGATCCAGTACACGCTCGCCATCGACCGCGCTGACAATGCGGTCGCGCACCTGTACGACCCGCTGCATCCGGCGGTGCTGCAGCTCATCGCGCGCACCATCCGCGAAGGGCACTTGGCAGGCAAGCCGGTGTCAGTGTGCGGCGAGATGGCGGGCGACGCCACTATGACGCGCCTGCTGCTCGGCATGGGCCTCACCGAGTTCTCGATGCATCCGTCGCAACTGCTGAGCGTCAAACAGCAGATCCTGCGTTCGGACCGCCCGCGGCTGATGCGTGAGGCCGATCGTCTTCTGCATGCCTGCGAACCCGCTGAAATCGAAGACGCGCTCAACGCGCTGGCGCGGGCCTGATCTGCGCATCCCTAAAGCGCCGGCTGCATTAACTGTCGCACCGGCGCGTCGCCTCTCTCGGACAATTTCTCAGTTAAGTGATTGAAATTGCACGTCTTTTGATGAAAAGACGGCTTACGGGCACTTGCATGACCCTCCCAACGGAATGGCGTAGAACAAGAATTGTTCTCATTAGCATTCTCTGTTATTCTGGTTTCACAGCGCGTTCTGAGCGCTGCGGAGGAAACCCCGTGTACGTCTGCATCTGCAACCAAGTGACCGACCGCGAAATCCATGGCGCCGCCCGTCTGGGCGTCTCGACGATGGACGAACTAGCCGAAACGCTCGGCGTGGGCACCTGTTGCGGACAATGCCGGGACTGCGCCAAGCAGGTGCTCGCCGAAGCGGTGAGCTGCATCCCCGTCGATCAGGTGTTGGGCCGTGTCCGCACGCATGCCATAATCGAGCATCGCGACGAGCCCGTCGCCAATGACCAGGCCATTGCGGCCGGGGCACTGGCTGCCTGATTTCCCGTCTTTTTTCTGTCGCCGCAAATTGCCGCCCGGGTGTTGAGCCTCGGTGGCATTTGTTGCCTGCTGGAACCCTGGAGCAGGCACAGGGCTCGTCTTGAACGGACGCGTGCGTCCATCACCCGCAGGAGCCCTGAGAATGAAAGGCGATAAGAAGGTCATCCAATATCTGAACGCCCAGCTCAAGAACGAGCTGACCGCCATTAACCAGTACTTCCTCCACGCGCGCATGTACGGCCACTGGGGGCTCAAGCGCATCGGGGACCACGAATACAAGGAGTCGATCGGCGAGATGAAGCACGCCGATCGCCTGATCGAGCGCATCCTGATGCTCGACGGCCTGCCCAACCTGCAGGATCTCGGCAAGATCTTCATCGGCCAGGACACGAAGGAAATCCTCGAGTGCGACCTGAAGCTCGAGCGCGCCGCACACGGCACCGTGGTCGAGGGCATCGCTTACTGCGAGTCGGTCAAGGACTACGTCAGCCGCGAAATCCTGGTCGACATCCTGGATGACACTGAGGAGCACATCGACTGGCTGGAAACGCAGCTCGAGCTGATCGACAAGGTTGGCATTCAGAACTACCTGCAATCGCAGATGGAGCCAGAGGGCGAGTAAGCCTCGTCAGTCGGCAAAAAGAAGGAGGCCTCGGCCTCCTTTTTTTGTCGCGCGCATTCCAGCGATTCAGTGCGGGGTTTCGTGCACCGTGCCGCAGACGGGGCACGACGGCTGGCGTGCCACGCGCATCGTCGTCCATTCCATCGACAGACCGTCGAGCATCAGCAGGCGCCCAGCAAGCGAGCGGCCGACACCGGCGATCAGCTTGAGTGTCTCGGCGGCCTGCACCGTACCCACCATGCCCACCAGCGGCGAGAACACCCCCATCGTCGCGCAGGCCACGTCGGGCGCGGGTTCGTCGGGTGGGAACAGGCACGCATAACAGGGGCCGCCGGCGCGGCTGTCAAATACGCTGATCTGCCCGTCGAAGCGGATGGCAGCGCCCGACACCAGCGGCACACCTGCACGCACACAGGCGAGGTTGGCGGCCTGGCGCGTGGCGAAGTTGTCAGAGCAATCCAGCACCACGCTCACGCCATCGAGCAACGTGCCGATGCCATCCGCATCCAACCGACGTTGCACGGTATTGACCTGCACATTGGGGTTCAGCCGCGCGATGGCCACTTGTGCGGATGCCACCTTCGGCTGCCCGACCGATTCCGTGGTGTGAATGATCTGACGCTGCAGGTTGGTCAGGTCCACCGTGTCGTCGTCGACGATGGTGAGCGTGCCGACGCCCGCCGCCGCAAGATAGGGCAGGGCCGCAGCGCCGAGCCCGCCCGCGCCGATGACCAGCGCATGGCTTTCAAGCAGGCGCGTCTGCCCCTCGATGCCGATTTCGTCTAGCAGGATATGGCGCGAGTAGCGCAGCAGTTGTTCGTCATTCATAGCGGTGCAATGAAAAAGGCCGTGCAGTGCACGGCCTCATAAGTTTGCCAGTCTTGGCCGATGTATGTATCAGCGGTTGCCGGTCGGCTCCGGAGCCGGAATCACGCCGCTGGCCGGGACATTCGGCTTCGGCGCGGCGGGCTCGGAAGCCGGCGCGGCCTTGCTCTTGGGCAGCTTGGCCGGCGCGCTCGATTCCTTGGCCGCCGGCGACTTCACCGCCTTGTCCGGCACTGCTGCCGCCGCAGTTTCCAGCACCGACTTCGAGCGCTTGACTGGCTGCCCCTTCAGATCGGCAACGGCTTGCTGCAGCATGAAATCTTCGGCTGAGCCGAACTCGATCGGCTTCTTGTTGCGCTCCTTCTCGCGCTGCTCCGGCGTCTTCTTGGCGTTTTCCTCTTCCAAACGACGCAGCTCTTGCACGCGGCGCTTTTCGCGCTCGGTCATCTCGGCTTCTTCCGATTCCTGCTTGTTGTGCAGGTGGCGCTCGGTATCGATTTCGCGGGTGATCAGTGCGTCGTCCGGGTCACCGTCCGGGTTCTGATCAACCGGAATATCCGGGCGGATGCCCTTGGCCTGGATCGACTTGCCCGACGGCGTGTAGTAGTACGCGATGGTCAGCTTGATGCCGGTGTCGTTGGACAGCGGACGCACCGTCTGCACCGAGCCCTTGCCGAAGGTCGTTTTGCCCATCGTTTTGGCGCGGTGATGGTCCTGCAGCGCGCCAGCCACGATTTCCGATGCCGATGCCGTGTAGGCGTTGGTCAGCACGATGATCGGCACGGTCTTGAACTCGGGGTCCAGGCCCACCAGCGGATCGGAATCGAAGTTGCTCAAGCGGTAGTTGGCGAAGCTCGTCTTGTACGTGCGCTTGGCGTCCGGCACCTGGCCGTTGGTCGAGACCACCGTCACGTCCGGCGGCAAGAACGCGGCCGACACACCCACGGCGGCTTGCAGCACGCCACCACCGTTGTTACGCAGATCCAGGATCAGGCCCTTGAGGTGGCCGTCCTGCTTTGCCAGGTCATTGAGCTTCTTGGCCAGGTCCGGCACGGTGCGTTCCTGGAAGCTGGTGATGCGCACCCAGGCGATGCCGTTGTCCAGCACCTTGGCCTTGACTGATTGCACTTGGATCTCGGCGCGGGTGATCGTGAGCGGGAAGGTGCGCTCTTCCTTCTTGCGGTAGATGGTGAGCGTAACCTTGGTGCCCGGCGCGCCGCGCATGCGCTTGACGGCCTGCTCCAGCGGCATGCCGCGCACGGGTTTGTCGTCGATGCGGGTGATCAGATCGCCCGGCTGCACGCCGGCACGGAAGGCGGGGGTGTCTTCAATAGGGTTGATCACCTTGACCAGGCCTTCTTCCTGCGAGATCTCGATGCCCAGACCGGCGAAGCGGCCCTGGGTGCCTTCCTGCAGTTCCTGGAAATCCTTCTTGTCCAGGTAGGCTGAATGCGGGTCGAGGCTGGCGACCATGCCCTTGATGGCTTCGGTCAGCAGCTTGTCGTCGTCCACCGGCTCGACATATTCGCGCTTGATCTGGCCAAAGATGTCGGCCATGAGCCTGAGTTTCTCCAGCGGAAGCGGCCCGACCGTCGCGTTCTGCGCGGTGGCGGAGAGCTGGAGCGTCGCCAGAACGCCGGTGACGAGGCCGATGGCGATCAAGCTGATGTTCTTGAGCGAAGTTCGCATGTGTCGAGCGTGGACGTGGGAACAGTAGATAAACATGACCCGGGACGGCTCGCGCACATCCCGGGCTACAGGCTTGGACAGTATAAAGGCGTTGGAGTGCCAAACGCCTCGTTACGGTTTATTTCGACTTGCCTTGGCTGGCCACCGCCGCGAGCGATGCGGCAATCGCTTCCTGGTCGCCCAGGTAGTAATGGCGGATCGGTTTGAGGTTGGCGTCCAGCTCATACACAAGCGGCGTGCCATTGGGGATGTTCAGGCCGACGATGTCCGCGTCGGAAACGCCGTCCAGGTACTTCACCAGCGCGCGGATGCTGTTCCCGTGCGCGGCGATCACCACGCGCTGGCCGCTCTTGATGGCAGGCGCAATCGATTCTTCCCACAGCGGCAGCACGCGGGCCACGGTGTCTTTCAGGCATTCGGTCAGGGGCACCTGCTCGCGTGACAGACTCGCGTAGCGCGGGTTGCCGAAGGCGTCGTTGTCGGCGCCGGGCTCGAGGGCGGGCGGCGGCGTGTCGTAGCTGCGGCGCCAGACCAGGACCTGCTCGTCGCCAAACTTGGCCGCGGTCTCGGCCTTGTTCAGACCCGACAGCGCACCGTAGTGGCGCTCGTTCAGGCGCCATTCGTTGCGGGTCGGAATCCACATCAGGTCCATTTCATCCTGCACGTGCCATAGCGTGCGGATCGCGCGCTTGAGCACCGAGGTGTAGGCCAGATCGAAGGTGAAGCCGGCTTCGCGCAGCAGGCGGCCGCCTTGTCGGGCCTGGGCGACGCCCGTGTCGGTCAGGTCGACGTCGACCCAGCCGGTGAAGCGGTTTTCCAGATTCCACGTCGATTCGCCGTGGCGGATGAGGACGAGCTTATGCATGACTGCCATGATGAGAAGTGAGAAAACCTGCTCGCGGCCGGCTGCGGCGACGTGTCGTACGTCATCGTGCGGACGCTGAAACCGACTATTTTATAATGCCGCGCGAATTGTGTACCCTCGTGGGCCCCCGAACCGTTCGGCTGATGTTTGCCCATTAGGCCCGCCCGACCTATCCCAGGAAATCGATACCGTGAAGTTCTTCGCCGATTACAACAACCTCGCACTGCTTGCCGTCGCCATCATTTCGGGTCTGCTGCTGCTCTGGGCGCCCATCCAGCGCCGCATCGCGGGCGGCGGTGGCGCCAAGGTGAGTGCCCCGGCGGCCACCCAGTTGATCAATCGCCGCAACGCCGTGGTGGTGGATGTGCGCGAAAGCGGTGAATACGCCGCGGGCCACCTGCCGCAAGCCAAGCATGCGCCGCTTGGTGAGCTTGAAGGCAAGGCCTCGGGCCTTGCAAAGAATAAAGAGACCCCCATCATCCTCGTATGCCAGACCGGTCAGCGTGCCGGCCGCGCGCAAGCAGTGTTGAAGCAGGCCGGTTACAGTGAGGTCTACTCGCTCGAGGGCGGATTGGCCGCCTGGCAACAAGCAGGCCTTCCGGTTGTGAAATAAAGAAACGAGGTTTGAAATATGGCGCACGTGGTCATGTACAGCACCACCG
Organism: uncultured Ralstonia sp.; assembly: GCA_963512445.1. GTDB lineage: Bacteria > Pseudomonadota > Gammaproteobacteria > Burkholderiales > Burkholderiaceae > Ralstonia. The sequence continues at coordinate 85,536 of CAUPMS010000017.1, read as the reverse complement.
TCTGTCCCTATTGCGTGGCAGCGGAACGACTCCTGAAGCAGCGGGGTGTCGAGCAGATCGAGAAGATCCTGATCGACAGCGAACCCGGTAAGCGCGAAGAGATGATGACGCGCACGAATCGTCGCACCGTGCCGCAGATCTACATCGACGAGCGCCATATTGGCGGCTTCGATGATCTGTCTGCACTGGACCGCAAAGGCGGGCTGGTGCCGCTGCTCGCTGCCTGATCCGGCGATCTGCGCGCCGCACAAAAACGCCCGGTTTTGACCGGGCGTTGTACTTTTAGGCCTGCTCTGATAACGGGCACCATTTGGTCATGTACCATACGCGTCTTGCGCGGCGGACGCTTCCGCCAAGCATGGACCACATCCCATTTGAAGGCGAGTCATGAGCGACCAGCAACAGCAGCAACCGGGCCAGGATGGCCAGCCGTTCTTCAACATCCAGCGCGTCTATCTGAAGGACCTGTCGCTGGAACAGCCGAACTCGCCGCACATCTTCCTCGAGCAGGAACAGCCGTCCGTGGAAGTGCAGGTCGACGTGGCCGCTTCGCAACTGGCCGAAGGCGTGTTTGAAGTGACCGTCATCGGTACGGTAACGACCAAGGTGCAAGAGAAGGTCGCGTTCCTGGTGGAAGCCAAGCAAGCGGGCATCTTCGACATCCGCAACGTGCCGGCCGAGCAGATGGACCCGCTGCTGGGCATCGCATGCCCGACCATCGTGTACCCGTACCTGCGTTCGAACATTGCCGACACCATCGGCCGCGCCGGCTTCCAGCCGATCCACCTGGCCGAGATCAACTTCCAGGCCCTGTACGAGCAGCGTCTGGCTGCCGCCATGGAAGAAGCGCAAGCCGGTGGCAACGCTGGTCTGGTGATGCCGGACGGCTCGAAGGCCACCCATTAAGTACGAGGCGCACTGCGCCAGAAGCCCGCGCCAGCCGCACGCTCGCGCGGGCATTTTTTTGTCTGACCGATGTTGAACACGCGCATGCGAATTTCCGTTCTGGGTGCCGGCGCCTGGGGCACTGCCCTGGCCAGCCACGCCGCGCAATCGCACGACGTCGTGCTGTGGGGGCGTGACGCCAACCTCGTCGCGCAGATGGCCTCCACGCACATTAATGCGCCGTATCTGCCGGGTATTGCGCTGCGGGCGTCGCTGCATTTTTCTGCCGACTTGCAAGCTGCGCTCGATCATGCGGCTGGAGATGAAGGGCTCGCCGTCATCGCTTCGCCCGTTGCCGGGTTGGCCGATCTGGCACGCGCGATTGCCGCACACGGCGGTGTTCGAAACGTGATCTGGCTGTGCAAGGGGTTCGACCCCGAGACCAGTGCGCTGCCGCACGCCATCGTCGCAGACGTGCTGAAGGAGACGGCGCGCAACGACCTCGCCGTCGGTGTGCTGTCGGGCCCGAGTTTCGCCAAGGAGGTCGCGCAGGGTTTGCCATGCGCCATGACGGTCGCATCGACCAGCGAAGCGCTATGCAAGCTCACGCAGCGCGGCTTCCATCATCACGCGATGCGCGTATATGCGAGCGATGACCTCGTCGGCGTGGAAGTGGGCGGTGCAGTGAAGAACGTACTGGCCATCGCGACGGGCGCGGCGGATGGTCTGGGCTTGGGCTTGAACGCGCGCGCGGCATTGGTGACGCGCGGGCTGGCCGAGATGACGCGTCTGGGGTTGGCACTCGGCGGCCGGCCGGAAACATTCATGGGGCTGACCGGCATGGGCGATCTGCTGCTGACCGCCACGGGCGATCTGTCCCGCAACCGCGCCGTCGGGATGCAGCTGGCGCAAGGCCGCACGCTCGACGACATCCTGCACAGCCTGGGTCATGTCGCAGAAGGCGTGCGTTGTGCCCGGGCCGTGGCCGCACTGGCGCGCGCCAAGGGTGTGGATATGCCCATCACCTTTACTGTCTGCGAAGTCCTGTTCGATGGGCTTGCCGTCGCAAAAGCGGTCGAGCGTCTGCTGCAGCGCGACGCCAAATCGGAATCGGCACGTTAGGTCGCGCAGCAATCAAGGGGGCGTCTGAGTCAGGCGCCGCCCGCGAACCCGTTCTGCCGCCACGCTTCGAACACCACCACCGCCACGGTGTTCGACAGATTCAGGCTCCGGTTGTCGGGCCGCATCGGCAGGCGAATGCGCTGCGAGGCGGGAAACCATTCCCGCCGTGCTTCCGACAAACCGCGCGTTTCCGAGCCGAACACAAACCAGTCGCCCGGCTGAAACGCCATGCTGGCAAAGGGCGTCGAGCCGCGCGTGGTGAGCGCGAACATGCGCGTGGGATCGGGCTGCGCATCGCGCAGGAAGGCATCCCAATCAGCATGCACGCGCATCGTCGCGTACTCGTGATAGTCGAGCCCCGCGCGGCGCATGCGTGCATCTTCGAGCGGAAAACCCAATGGTTCAATCAGATGCAGCTGTGCGCCCGTGTTGGCACACAGGCGGATCACATTGCCCGTATTGGGCGGGATTTCGGGCTCGACGAGGACGACGTTGAACATGATCGGGTGGCAGGGGGACGGGGTGGCGAATTTCGGCGGCGAGCTTATCCACATTGGGAAGGGTTGTCACCCCGCCACAGCTTCGCATCACTGGCGCGACACAATGTCGCATAAGCATGCAATCAGGGCATGCGCAAGGCGACAACGTTGGTGACGCGGATGGCGCCCGCACGTTTGAGTTGTGTGGCGATCTCGCCGAGGGTCGCGCCGGTGGTCATCACGTCGTCCACGACGCCGATGTGGCGCCCCGCAATACGGGCAGGCTCGGCGACGGCGAATGCGCCATGCAGGTTGGCCAATCGCTCGGCGCGGTCCAGCGTGGCTTGGGCGGGATTGTCGCGCACACGGCGCAGGGCGTTGGCGTGGGCGGGAATGCCCAATTGGCGGTCCAGTCGGCGGGCAAGCTCCCACGCTTGGTTGTAGCCGCGCGAGCGCAGGCGTGCGGGCGAGAGCGGTACGGGCAGCAGCACGTCCGGCAAGTCGCCAGGCGCATCGGCGAGTGCGTTGACCAACTGGTCCGCCAGCCAGGCTGCCAGCGGCAACTGCGCGCGAAATTTCAGTCCGGTGACAAGGTGATCGAGCGGCCAGCCGTAGTCCGCAATCACAACGGTCGCGTCAAAGTCCGGCGCGCCGGCCAGACAAGCGCGGCAATGCCGGGCGGCGTGCCGGGCCTCCAGCGCAATGGCGCACTGGACGCAGCGCCGCTTGTGCAGCAGTGGGGCCAGATCGCTCGTGCAGCCGGCGCACACCAGTTCGCGCTGAACCGCGCCGCACAGCGCACAAGCGCACGGCAGCAGATGACGCAAGCCGGCGCGAAACCATACAGACAACACGTGTTTGCGCATGAAAAAAGCCGTTATCCAAGCTGATTTGCGGCTATTCCGCTATCGGACGACGCCTCAAACTGCAGGCCGGTATACTTGGCGGCCGCCGTGTCCCGCCCTGTCTTGTCGATGTCCGATCCCGCTCTTGCCCGTCCTGCCGCCTTGCGGCGCGCCTTCGATCGCCGCGCCGCGCGTTTTGCCGACATGGATTTCCTGCTGCGCGAGGTAGGCAGCCGCATGCAGGACCGGCTGTCCTACATCAAGGCAACGCCAGTGCGCGCGCTGGACCTGGGGTGTGGCCTGGGGCAAGGCCTCGCGGTGCTCCGCGCGCAGTATCCGGACGCGCAGATCTGCGGTGTGGACTGGTCGTCCGCCATGCTGGCGCAGGCGCAGAAGCTCGACCCGCAGCGCACCGACGCCGGCTGGCTCGGCCGGCTGCTGAAGAAGCGTCCCGTCTTCGATTTCGCCCAGGCGGACTTTCGCGCCTTGCCGTTTGCTGGCGCGTCGTTTGACCTGCTGTGGTCGAATCTGGCGCTGCATTGGGACCCTGCGCCGCACGCGATCTTCCCGGAGTGGCACCGCATCACCTCGGAAGGCGGCCTGCTGATGTTCAGCCTGTTCGGCCCCGACACCTTGCGCGAGCTGCGCAGCGCCCTGGCCGGCATCGACGGGGGTGTCCACACGCTGCGCTTCGTTGATATGCATGACATCGGCGACATGCTGGTGCACAGCCGCTGGTCCACGCCGGTCATGGACATGGAGCAGATCACCATTACCTATGAAACGCCGCAGGCACTGCTGGCGGATGTGCACCTGCTCGGCGGCATGGCTGGCCTGACGGATGAGGCGGGCCGCAGCCTTGCCGGCGCCGGCCTTCACACGCCGCGCTGGCGCCAGCGGCTATTCGACGCACTCGATGCGCAACGCAATCCCGACGGCCTGATTCCGCTCACCTTCGAAATCGTTTACGGCCACGCCTGGAAGCTCGCGCCGGCCCAGCGGCAGGCACTGGACGAGCAGGGAAGGGCGATGATTCCGATCGATCAAATCGGTCGTAAACCGCGCGCCTGAAACGTTTTTAATGCGGGAACGGCATTGGCTGCGCCTTGTCAAGCCGGGACTTGCATAAAGGCGCTTTACCTTGTTTGGGGTCAATCGCAGCCATATAATGCGCCAGTTTGTCGCAGCAGTCCCCCCAAAGGCCTATCCCGTTTTTTGCCACGGGCGAACCGTTCGGGTATGCATCCGAGGCAGGCGTGGTTCAATGCACGACATTGCAAATGTTGCGTTGATACTGCGCTCCACCCAGCACGCGGCGCCTCCACCATCTCGGAGTCGCCGCGCAAGATCTGGCTCATGAAGCGAAGAAACTGCTCGCTTTCAACCCGCCAGATTGGCTGGTTCACCCCCTTGGTCGTCATCCTCCCGTTCGCAATCGCTTCGTTTTCTGCCTGGCAAGGAGCGTGATTGGTGTTGCCTTTTGCAGGGCTGGAGGTCGCGATTCTCGGATGGGCATTGCTGTACTATGCCCGCCACGCCTCCGATTACGGGCACGTCTGGCTGGAAGATGGCGTGCTCGTGATCTAGCAGGTGCGCGCCAGACGGCGCGAGCTTGCGGACGAGCTTTCCCGGTGTTTGGGACACGGGCAACCAACCCAGGTCTCATGAGCCGCGCACCGGGGCAGAGTGGAATCTGTCAATTGGGTAGATAAAAAATGAAAATGTTGAATAAGACATTGGCAAGTTTGCTGGCGGCAGGTTCTCTCCTCGCCCTCAGTCAAACGGCCCTGGCAGTGGAAGACATGCCGGGCGGCCCCGCAGTGATGCAGCTCAATCTTGCGCCCCCGGTCACCAAGATCGCCGCCGAGATCCACTGGCTGCACTACATGATGCTGATCATCTGTATCGTGATCTTCATCGGTGTGTTCGGGGTGATGTTCTACTCCATTTTCAAGCACCGTAAATCGCTGGGCCATAAGCCGGCGACGTTCCACGAAAGCACCACGGTCGAAATCATCTGGACCATCGTGCCGTTCCTGATCGTGATCGGGATGGCGCTGCCGGCCACGCGTGCCGTGGTCGCGATGAAGGACACCACCAATTCCGACCTCACCATCAAGGCCACCGGCTACCAGTGGAAGTGGGGTTACGACTACCTGAAGGGCGAAGGCGAGGGTATCTCGTTCCTCTCCACGCTCACCACCCCGCGTGACCAGATCAACAACCAGGCGCCCAAGAGCACCACGTACCTGATCGAAGTCGACAACGAGGTGGTCGTGCCGGTCAATCGCAAGGTGCGCATCGTCACGACCGCCAATGACGTGATCCACTCCTGGATGATCCCGGCATTTGGCGTGAAGCAGGATGCGATTCCCGGTTTCGTGCGCGACGCGTGGTTCAAGGCCGAGAAGGTCGGCGTGTATCGCGGCCAGTGCGCTGAACTGTGCGGCAAGGAACACGCCTTCATGCCGATCGTCGTGCGCGTGGTTTCGCAAGACGACTACACCAAGTGGGTCGACAGCAAGAAGAAGGAAATGGCCGCCAAGGCCGATGTTCCGAACAAGACCTACACGCTGGAAGAACTGAAGTCGCGCGGCGAGAAGGTCTACACCGCCAACTGCGCGGTCTGCCACCAGCCGAACGGCAAGGGCGGTGGCCCGTTCCCAGCGCTCGATGGCTCGAAGATCGCCAACGGCCCGCTGGCTGACCACGTTGGCATCGTTCTGCACGGCAAGGGCGCGATGCCGCCCTGGGCTTCGGCGCTCAACGATGTCGAAATCGCTTCCGTTATCACTTACGAGCGCAACCACTGGGGCAACCATACCGGTGACCTGCTGCAGCCGACGCAAGTGAAGGATGCCCGCGGCGGCAAGATGCCCGAAGGCGGTGGCGCCAAGACCGCTGCAACTGAATCCGCCGGTAAGGTGGCGTCCCAACAAGCGAATGCGGCCGAAGACCGCAACGCTGGCTGATTGATCGTCTACCGATCATCTGCGTAAGGAACCGAATCCAAGGAGTTCTTTGATGAGCACCGCTGTTACGCACCCGCAAGATCACGCGCATGGTCATGGAGACGACCACGCGCATGACCATCCGCACGGCTGGCGCCGTTGGCTGTTTGCGACCAACCACAAGGACATCGGTACGCTGTACCTGCTGTTCTCTTTCATGATGCTGCTCTCGGGCGGCACGCTGGCCCTACTGATCCGCCTTGAGCTGTTCCAGCCCGGCCTGCAGTTCTTCCATCCGGAGCTGTTCAACCAGTTCACCACAATGCACGGCCTGATCATGGTGTTCGGCGCGATCATGCCGGCCTTCGTGGGCTTTGCGAACTGGATGATCCCGCTGCAGGTGGGTGCCTCCGACATGGCTTTTGCGCGGATGAACAACTTCAGCTTCTGGCTGCTGCCGCCTGCGGCTCTGCTGCTGGTGGGTTCGTTCTTTGCGCCGGGCGGTGCCACGGCTGCGGGCTGGACGCTCTACGCGCCGCTGTCGGTGCAGATGGGCCCGGGCATGGATATGGCGATCTTCGCGATCCACATCATGGGCGCATCGTCCATCATGGGCGCGATCAACATCATCGTGACCATCCTGAACATGCGCGCCCCCGGCATGACGCTGATGAAGATGCCGATGTTCTGCTGGACGTGGCTGATCACGGCGTACCTGCTGATCGCTGTGATGCCGGTGCTGGCAGGCGCGATCACCATGGTGCTGACCGATCGCCACTTCGGCACGAGCTTCTTCTCGGCAGCCGGCGGCGGTGACCCGGTGATGTACCAGCACATCTTCTGGTTTTTCGGGCACCCCGAGGTGTACATCATGATCTTGCCGGCGTTCGGCATCGTTAGCCAGATCGTGCCGGCCTTCGCACGCAAGCCGCTGTTCGGTTACAGCTCGATGGTGTACGCCACGGCGTCAATCGCCATCCTGTCGTTCATCGTGTGGGCGCACCACATGTTCACGACCGGCATGCCTGTGACTGGCCAGCTGTTCTTCATGTACGCGACGATGTTGATCGCCGTGCCGACCGGCGTGAAGATTTTCAACTGGGTGGCCACGATGTGGCGCGGCTCGATGACGTTCGAGACGCCCATGCTGTTTGCCATCGGCTTCATCTTCGTGTTCACGGTGGGCGGCTTCACGGGCCTGATCCTGGCCGTGGCCCCGATCGACATCCAGCTGCAGGACACCTACTACGTGGTGGCGCACTTTCACTACGTGCTGGTGGCCGGTTCGCTGTTCGCGCTGTTCGCGGGCTTCTACTACTGGGGTCCGAAGTGGTCGGGCTACATGTACAGCGAGACGCGCGGCAAGATTCACTTCTGGGGTTCGATGATCACCTTCAACCTCACGTTCTTCCCGATGCACTTCCTGGGCCTGGCCGGCATGCCGCGCCGCTATGCGGACTACCCGCAGCAGTTCGCCGACTTCAACGCCGTGGCGTCGATCGGTGCACTGGGCTTTGGCCTGATGCAGGTGTATTTCTTCTTCTTCGTGGTGCTGCCGTCGTACCGCGGTGGCGAGAAGGCCGCCGACAAGCCATGGGATGGCGCGGAGGGCCTGGAGTGGACCGTGCCGTCACCGGCGCCGTTCCATACCTTTGAAGAACCGCCGTATGTGAAGTAATGCAGGTGTCGCGGGGTTGGTCAGTGCCGGCCCCGCGATCCTCCGGACAACGATGTCGAATCCAGAAAAAAGCCCAACGCCCGAGCAACGCGCCGCCAATCGTCGCTTGGGGCTGATCCTTGGCACCGTCGCGTTGGTTTTCTTTCTGGGTGTGATTTTCAAGCGCGTGGTGTTCGGCGGTTAGCCGGGCAAGCGACGCGCTGATCGCTGAACAGAGATTTCGCGAGAGCCCTATGAGCCAGACACCGGCCAAACCGGAGCAACGGGACCCGACTCAAAACGACAAAGCCCTGGAGCGCGGCCTGAACCGCTCCATGCTCGGCAAGCTGGCCGTCGTGGTCGTGATGATGTTTGGCTTTGGCTACGCGATGGTGCCGCTGTACAAGAAGATCTGCGAGCTCACGAACATCAACGTGTTGAACACGCGTGATGAAGACGGCGGCGCGCTGCGCAACTCGCAGGTCGACAAGACGCGCACGATCACGGTGGAATTCGATTCGAACAGCCAGGGGCCGTTCCGCTTCCGCCCGGTCAAGAACAGCATGGATGTGCACCCGGGCGAGATCAACCAGATCGTCTACGAGGTGGTGAACAAGGAGGGGCGTACGGTGGAGGCGCAGGCCATCCCGAGTTACGCGCCCAAGCAGGCAACGGAGTTCTTCAAGAAGATCGAGTGTTTCTGTTTCAAGCAGCAGACCCTGACGGCCAACGAGTCACGCGAAATGCCCGTGGTGTTTGTGATTGATCCGGATCTTCCCAAGGACGTGAAGACGATCACCTTGTCCTACACTTTCTTTGAAATCCACGCGCCGTCGGCCATTGCGCCGGCGATGCCAGGCAAGGGAACGTGAAGGAGGGCGTAAAAGCGTGGACGAACTGAAAGAAGCGACCAAGCGGCGTGCATCATTTGCACAGACGATGAAGGCGGTGTTCTGGTCCTTCTTCGGTGTGCGCAAGGGGCGCGATCATGACCGTGACATGGCGCAGCTCAATCCTGTGCACGTGATCATTGCGGGCTTGCTGGCGACGGCGCTGTTCATTCTTGTGCTGCTGCTGATTGTCCGTGCGGTTGTCGGTTGAAGGTTGAGGAGACGGCCTGCGCAGCATGGGCCGGGCAACATCGAGTGGATTCTTAAAAAAATAGAGCTGGAGAAAAAGAGATGAGTGCGAATCGAGCGAACGCGCCGTACTACTTCGTGCCAGGGCCGTCGCGGCATCCGATTACGGCGAGCCTCGGCCTGCTGATCGTGCTGTTGAGCGCTGCTGCATGGGTGAATGCTCAACCGTGGGCGCCGTGGACGTTCCTGGTCGGCCTGCTGTGGTTCCTCTTTGTGCTGCGAGCATGGTTTGCTGACGCCATCTCCGAATCGGAGACCGGCAAGTACGGCGACCGCGTGGATGCCTCGTTCCGCTGGTCGATGAGCTGGTTCATCTTCTCGGAAGTGATGTTCTTCGCGGCGTTCTTCGGCGCGCTGTTCTATGCCCGCACCATCGCCATGCCGTGGCTGGGCGATCTGAATAACAAGCTGCTGTGGCCCGATTTCAACGCGCTGTGGCCGAACGCTGGCCCGGCCGGCACGGTGTCGCCGTTCACGACGATGGGCCCGTGGCCGATCCCGACCATCAACACGGCGCTGCTGCTGACCTCGGGCGTGACGCTTACCTGGGCGCACCATGCGCTGCGTGAAGGCAAGCGCGCGCAGGTCATTCAGGGGCTGCTGCTGACGATCCTCCTGGGCTTCACGTTCATGGGTTTCCAGGCGTTCGAATACATTCACGCCTATCACGAACTGAACCTGAAGCTGACCTCGGGTATCTATGGTTCAACGTTCTTCTTGCTGACGGGCTTCCACGGCTTTCACGTGACGATGGGCGCGATCATGCTGTCGGTGGTGCTGGGCCGCGTGATCAAGGGCCACTTCACGCCGGAGCATCACTTCGCGTTCGAAGGCGCCGCCTGGTACTGGCACTTTGTGGACGTGGTGTGGCTGGGCCTGTACGTGGTGGTGTACTGGCTGTAAAACCGGCCTACGATCCTACTGCGCGGCCCGGTCTTGGTTCTGTGATGCTCGCCGTACACGTGTACGGCCGCGCTTCTCGAACCAACCTCGAGCCGCTCGCCACGGATCGTGAAGCGGTTTTAAGGCGAACAAAGAAATGCCGCAGACGGGACACCGCTGCGGCGTTTTCGTTTTTCTGGCGCCGGTGATGTGCGCGACTATTGGCCGAAGCGGATGCCGGTACTGTGAATCCACCCCAGCCGGTTCGCGACCAGGATGAAGATGAACAGCGCGATCGAAAAGCCGACGCGGAACATCAAGGAGCGGACGGTGCGGTTGCTGTGCCCCTTGTCACGCATCAGGAAAAACAGCGCGGAGGCAAGGCTGCCGAGGATCAGCAGAAACGCAATGGCAACGACGATGCGCATGGAGGGCTGCGGGTTGGGCAATGAAGGGTTGGAAATGCGTGCCGAGCATTATCTCACCGGGGCCGCGCAATGACTGTGCGCGTGCCGATGCGCCAGTGGTTCGCGCCGGTGCCGATGCTGGCAGGTGTGGCGCTGATCGTGCTCACGTGCTCGTTGGGGCGTTGGCAGCTTTCACGCGCGCATGAGCGCATCGAAAGGCAGGCGCGCATCGTGGCGCTGGAGAACGCGCCCGCCCAGCGCATTACCGCACAACCGGTGGCGGCAGATTCCGTGATGTACCGGCCAGTGCTGCTGCGCGGCACGTTTGATGTGGCGCACACGGTGCTGCTGGAGAATCGCCCGCATGTCACGAACGGAATCTCTCAACCCGGTTTCGAGGTGCTGATCCCGCTGATGCTGGAAGGGGCGGGCGGACGTGCTGTGCTGGTCAACAGAGGCTGGCTGCCGCGCGATCCGGTGGACCGCACGCGCATCGCGCCATACACCACCCCCGCTGGAGAAGTGCAGGTTGAAGGGATGGCGGTGCCACACGCGAGCCGCGTCCTCAGCCTGGGCCGAATGGGCGGCGCAGATGAAGTCGGCCAGCGACTTAGGCAGAATATCGACCTCGACGCTTTCTCGCGCGAAATCGGCGTGCCGCTCCAACCGTTTGTGGTCGAGCAGCAATCTGACGCGCAGGACGGCTTGGCGCGTGATTGGCCGCGCGCAGACTCGGGCGCCGACCGCAATTACGGTTACGCATTCCAGTGGTTTGCGATGGCTGCGGCGGTGCTCGGGCTGATGGTTGTCTATAGTGTGCGGCGCTATCGTCACTTGAGCCGCTTGGCGGGCACGTCCGAGCCCGCTTGAACACGAACTCGCGTTGCGGCTTAGTGCCGCAGCTGAATGTATTAGGAATCACATGGTGAATCAGGAATCCGCGCCCGGCACGCTTGGGAGCTCAGAAGACCCGCGCATCGACGCGCGCACGCGCCGGGGCCGCTTGATGATGCTGTTCCTGCTGCTGGTGTGCGCCTCGCCGGTGATCGCGTCGTACCTTGCGTACTACGTCTTCACGCCGGCTGGCGGCAAGGCGGCATACGGTGCGTTGATCGATCCGCAGCGCCCCATCCCGACCGGCCTGATGGTGCAGGACGAGCACGGCGCTGAAGTGCCACTCGCCAGCCTCAAGGGCAAATGGCTGATGGTCTCGGTGGACGGCAGCGCCTGCGACGACAACTGCGCGCGCAAGCTCTTCACCATGCGCCAGCTGCGCATCGGCCAAGGCCCGGACCGCGACCGCATCGTTCCCGTGTGGCTCGTCACCGACCGCGCTGAGATCGACCCGCGCCTGATCAAGGCCTACAACGACGACTACGGCGCCGTGCGTTTCCTGCGCACGCCCGAACTGCCAAAGAACTGGCTGGCCGATGGCAAGACGCCGCCCGCCGACCACCTCTTCCTGGTCGACCCGCTGGGCAACCTGATGATGCAGTTCCCGAAAGATGCGGACCCGAAGAAGGTGCGTGGCGACATGACGCGGCTGCTGAAGTATTCGCGCATCGGATAAGCCATGCTGCTGCAACTTGCTTCCATCGGCATCCTGATCGCGCTGATCCCGCTGTGCTACGTGCTGGTCAAGGGGGATCGCAACAAGTACCGCAAGCTGGTGTGGATCACGGCGTTCCTGACGCTGGATCTCATCATGTTCGGCAGCTTCACGCGCCTGACGGATTCGGGCCTGGGTTGCCCGGACTGGCCCGGCTGCTACGGCACATCCAACCCGTTCCACGCAAGCGATGACATCCACGCCGCGCAGGCCGCGATGCCAAGCGGCCCGGTCACGTGGATGAAGGCGTGGATCGAGATGACGCACCGCTACTTCGCGCTCGCGCTGGGCGTGCTGATCATCACGCTGGTGGTGCTGGCGTGGGTCAAGCGGAAAGAACTCAAGCAATCACCGTGGTATGCGACCTTCGTGCTGGCGCTGGTGTGCGTGCAGGGCGCGTTCGGCGCGTGGACGGTCACGCTCAAGCTGCAACCGGCGATTGTGGTCACGCACCTGCTGCTCGGCATGTCGCTGCTGGCATCGTTGATCTGGCTGGGCAGCAAGAACGACATGCCGCGCGTGGTTGATGAGCGTGGCGCGTCGCTGCGCGTGGCAGCGGCCATCGGCCTTGTGCTGCTCATCGTGCAGATTGCGCTGGGCGGCTGGGTCAGCACCAACTACGCGGTGCTGGCCTGTACTGATTTCCCGCTGTGCAATGGCCAGTGGGTCCCGCCGATGGACTTCGCGCACGGCTTTACATTCTGGCGCCAGCTTGGCAAAACCGCGGGTGGTGATTTCATCTCGCACGACGCGCTGGTCGCCATCCACTGGACGCATCGCGTGTTTGCGGTACTCGTGCTGAGCTATCTGGCATGGCTGGGCGTGCGTGCCCGTCGCGTGGCCGGCATTGGCCGTGTCGGGACTATCCTGCTTGTCGTGCTGGCCGTGCAGCTCGCGACCGGCTTGTCGAATATCGTGCTGGGATGGCCATTGCTGGCTGCCGTGGCGCATAACGGTGGCGCAGCGGTGCTGCTGTTGCTGATGGTGCGTCTGCATTACCTGATCGGGCTCGCGCACGCGCGCGCGCCGATGCCCGCGGCGGCTGCCGTCGTTTGATTGACCGTTCATGAATACCGTGGCAACCCCAACAACTTCTACTCAACTCCCTGGCTGGCGAACGACCGCATCGCAGTATGCGGCGCTGACCAAGCCGCGCGTCACGCAGCTCGCCGTGTTCTGCGCCGTGATCGGCATGTTCCTGGCCACGCCGGGCATGGTGCCGTGGCCGGTGCTGATTGGCGGTGCGGTCGGCATCTGGCTGTTTGCCGGCGCGGCCTTCGCCGTCAACTGCCTGGTCGAGCGCAAGATCGACGCCATGATGCGCCGCACGGCTTGGCGCCCCTCGGCCAGCGGCGAGCTGGGCACGCGGCAGATCCTGCTGTTCTCACTGGTGCTGGGCGGCGCGGGCATGTGGACGCTGCATGTGTTCGCCAACGACCTGACGATGTGGCTGACCTTTGCCACCTTCATCGGCTACGCGATCATCTATACGCTGCTGCTCAAGCCGGCCACGCCGCAGAACATCGTGATCGGCGGCCTGTCGGGCGCGATGCCGCCAGCGCTGGGCTGGGCGGCCGTCGCCAACAGTGTGCCGGCCGAGGCGTGGATCCTGGTGCTGATCATCTTCACCTGGACGCCGCCGCACTTCTGGGCGCTGGCGCTGTATCGCCGCGCCGACTACGCCAAGTCCGGCCTGCCGATGCTGCCGATCACGCACGGCGAGAAATACACGCTGCTGCACATCCTGCTGTACACGCTCATCATGATTGCCGCGACCATCCTGCCGTTCGTCTACGGCATGAGCGGCTACATCTATTTGGCGACGGCGCTGGTGCTCGGCTTTGGCTTCCTCGCCTATGCGTGGCGCATGTACCGCAAGTACTCTGACGCGCTGGCGCAGAAGACCTTCCGCTACTCGATCATCTATCTGTCGATCCTGTTTGCCGCGCTGCTGGTGGATCACTATTTCAAGTTCGGCCCGGCGCTCACGCAAAGCGCGGCGCTGTGACGCACAAGGCCGCCGGCAAGCTCGTGCGGTTGGCGCGCAGTTAGCGCTACCCTAGGCAGTCTGCTCTCAACACGATGACCATGCTCTCCTTCCGACACTTTCGCGCCGTGCTGTTCGCTGCGCTGGCCGCCACCGTGCTGGCGCTGACGGCGTGCAGCGACAAGCCCGCCTTCAAGAACCTCGACATCACCGGTTCCAAGAGTTTCGGCACCGATTTCTCGCTTACCGACCACACCGGCAAGCAGCGCACGCTGGCGGACTTCCGCGGCAAGGTCGTGGTGATGTTCTTCGGCTACACGCATTGCCCGGATGTCTGCCCCACCACGTTGGCCGAACTGCGCGCCGTGATGGACACCCTCGGCAAGGACGCAGACCGCGTACAGGTGCTGTTCGTCACCGTCGATCCCGAGCGCGATACGCAAGACTTGCTGGCCAAGTACGTGCCCGCGTTCGACCCGCGCTTTATCGGCCTGCGCCCCGCCAACGAAGCCGAACTCAAGAAGGTCGCTTCCGACTTCAAGGTGTTCTACAGCAAGGTGCCGGGCAGTTCGCCTGACAATTACACGATGGATCACACCGCCGGCAGCTACATGTTTGATCCGAGGGGCAACCTCCGCCTGTTCATCAAGCACGGCCAAGGCCCTGAGCCGATCGCGCACGACATCAAGCTGCTGCTCGACTGATTGCGCTGCGCGCGCCCAAAGAAAAAGCCCGCTAAATCAGCGGGCTTTCTTATTGCGAGGGGGCCGCTTAGGCAAACGCCTGCAGCGCACCCTTCATCTTCTTCATTGCGGCCGCTTCGATCTGGCGGATGCGCTCGGCCGATACGCCGAATTCGTCAGCCAACTCGTGCAGCGTCGAGCCGCCCGATCCGTCGTCGTTCACGTTTAGCCAACGGGCTTCGATGATGCGGCGGCTGCGGTCGTCCAGCTTGGCGAGAGCGGTTTCAATGCCTTCGCTTTGCATGCGGTCGTTGCCACGCGCTTCGATCACGCGGGTCGGCTCGTTGTGCGTGTCCGCCAAGTAGGCGATCGGGGCGAAGGATTCCTCACCGTCGTCCATCTGGCCTTCCAGCGCGATATCGCCGCCCGAGAGGCGCGTTTCCATCTCGCGCACCTCGGTACCCTTGACGTTGAGTTCGGCCGCCACGGCGTCGATCTCGTCCGACGTGAAGGTCGCCTGCGCATCCTGCTTGTGGCTGCGCAGGTTGAAGAACAGCTTGCGCTGGGCCTTGGTGGTGGCCACCTTGACCATGCGCCAGTTCTTCAGGATGTATTCGTGCATCTCGGCCTTGATCCAGTGCATCGCGTACGAGACGAGACGCACGCCCTGATCAGGGTCGAAGCGCTTGACGGCCTTCATCAGGCCGATGTTGCCTTCCTGGATCAGGTCGGCATGCGGCAGGCCGTAGCCGAGATAGCCGCGGGCGATCGACACCACCAGGCGCAAGTGCGAAAGCACCAGGCGACGGGCGGAATCGAGGTTGTCGTCGTCGCGGTACTCACGGGCCAGACGCTGTTCTTCTTCGGCCGACAGCATCGGCACCCGGTTGACGCTCTGGATATAGGCGTCGATGTTGCCCAGGTTGCCGGGGAACGCCAGCGCCCATCCATTACCGGCGTTGCCGGACGGCTGGGTGGCGATTGCGGAAACGGTATTCACGGGGATGACTGCGTTCACTCAGGACTCCTGTCGAAATCCAGTGGAGATTTGGAAGGGCATCTTAGCACTCCAACCGGATGAGTGCTAATAGGACATTTTTGTCAGGTTAATAGTTCCTGAGTATCAATGGTGTTTTGTTGATAGTGCGATGTTTGCGGCGCAGCAGAAAACGCGGTGCACCCAGTCATAGACCGGGGCCGGTGGCATCGGTTCTCGGCTATGCCGCCGTGTTACGGCCGCGCGACTTGGCCCAGTAAAGTGCACGATCGGCTTCACGCAAAGCGGCGTCGGGGTCGCGCACGTCGGAGCCGGGGCAAGCGACCCCGACACTTGTCGTGACATGCAGGACCGTGTTGCCCGGCAGGCTGATCGGCGGGCGGATCGCGCTGACGATCTTCTGGGCAGTGTGCAGCGCATCATCGGGGGCATCGAGGGGGTCGAGCAGGATGATGAATTCGTCACCTGCGAGGCGGGCAACAGTGTCGGTGCGGCGCACGGTACATTGCAAGCGGTGCGCGACCTCAACCAGCACCGCATCGCCGGCGGCGTGGCCGTGGGTGTCGTTGATGTGCTTGAAGTGGTCCACGTCCAGATACAGCACGCCCAGCGGCGCGGGCTGACGCTGACGGCGCTCCAGCGCGGCGCGCAGGCGTTCGTAGAGTTCGTAGCGGTTGGGCAGGCCGGTGAGGGCGTCAAAGCGTGCCATGCGCGACAGCTCCATCTCGCTGCGCTTGGCTTCGGTCACGTCTTGCACGAAGGCGTAGAAGCCACAGCGGTTTGTTCCGCAGTCGCAATCTGCAGCATCTGGGACGAGCTGGCCGCGGAAATGCCGGGTGCGGCCGCGCGCACCTCTGGCGTGCGGCTTTTCGTACCAGGGCGCGGTGATCTCGAATTCGACCGACTCGCCTCGCTGCGCACGCACCAGATACGGCGCGAGCAGCGCGTACGTGCCTGGCGTGAAGACCCGGTCCGGCGTCTGGCCGCAAACTTCTTCGGGCGTGCGCTGCAGCCAGCGCGCATGCGTGACGTTGCAGAACGTGAAGACGCCCTCGGGGTTGATGTGCGACACCAGCAGCGGTGCGTTGTCGAGCACCAGTTTGAGCGCGCGTTCGCTGCGCGCCAGGGCCAGCTCGGCGGTAGTGCGGGCGGTCAGATCCTGCAGCACCGAGAAATAGCCGCGTAGCGTGCCGCGATCGTCGTAGTCAGGAAAGTAGTGGCCGCTCAGGTAGCGCGGCACACCGGTGCGCATGGAGGTGATCTCGAACTGCACGGGGTAGCCCGCCAGCACTTCGGTCATGTAGGGCAGCAATGTGCGGTAGTCCTCGGGAGCGTAGATGTCGCGCACGTGGCGGTCGAGCATCATGTCTTCAGTGCGGCCGAAGGCTTCGAGCAGCGTACGGCTGGCAAAGCGGACGATGCCGTCGGGGTCGACATAGCTGAGCTGGGAGGGCACGTTGTCGGCCACCAGGCGCAGTTGTTCGCGGCTGGCGCGCAGAGCGTCGCGGCGGCGCTCAAGGCTTTCGTTGGCGGTGCGCAGCGCGCGTTCAGACGCGGCCAGCCGGTTGGCAAACGGCCGCACCGTCAGGCGGATCGCCAGCACGCTGCCGATCATCAGGCACAGCATGAACGCCGCCAGCCGTTCAAACTGCGCGCGCATGGGGGCGTACAGCTCGGCGCTGGCGATCTTGCTGATCAGTGCCAGCCCCGTGTGGCCGATGGGTGTGTAGCTGAACGATGTCGGCATGCCGTGGATGTCCTGCCACTGGCCATACCCCGCCTGGCCCGCCAGCGCCAAGCGTGACGGTAGCGGCCGGTGGTCGACCGTGAGCGGCGGCAGTTCGAACACATACGCATCAAAGCGCTGCGGAAACGACATGGCCTTGCCACGCGCATCAAAGCCCGACATGGCCAGCGTTTCCGTCAGGCCCGCGCCGCGCTCGCTGGCGTAACGGCGGGTCATGTGGGCGAGTGGCTGCTCGGCGACGAGCCAGCCGACCTGCATGCCATCGGCCACGACCGGCGTTTCGGTGCGCATGGCAAAACCGTGTACCCATTGCAGCGAGACGCGTTCGGGAGCAAGGCCAGCATGCAGCGGAATCGACAACTCGGGTTTGAGCGTCTGCGTGCCCAGGCTGACAATGCCCTCGCCCGCCAGCGTACGCAGTTGCAGGTACGAATAGCCTTGCTCCCGATACGCCTGCAGCGCGCTTGAACTGCGCAGGCGCGCCGCGTTGTCGGCGGGATGGCGCAGCACTTCCTGGATGTGCGTGGCGGCGGCCACCAGGCGCGGGCTTTTCGCGCGCATGGCCAGGAGTTGATCGAGTTCTTCTGCGTAACTGGCGAGTGCGCGCGCCCGCGTCATGCCGAACGTCACGCTGGCGCTGTCCACCTGGATGATGAACGCGGTGACGGTCGCCCCCAGGCCGGCCAGCAGCACGCAGCCACCGCTGGTCCAGACGATGGTGTCTTCCGGCGATAGCCTCACGCGCAGCAGGCCCGGATGCCGCGCCAGCGCCACGCACAGCACGCCGGTCACCACCAGCAGCGTGCAGATGGCCGCCACATCCGACGCGCGCCAGCGCAGCCAGGCGGGGTAGAGGTATTCGAGCGCCATGGCGCGGCCAAGCAGGTCACCCGCGCAGAGCAGCATCGCCAGACCGACCAAGCCCCATAACCATCGCGCGCGGTGGGGCTTGCGCAGCGTGGGCACGAGGCTCAGCGCCGTCGACGTGGCGGCCATCGCCAGCGCGTGGCTGGGGTGCATGCCGCCAATCCATCCGGTCACCCATTGGCGATCCAGCCATGCGTGCACGCCCGGGAAATCCAGCCCGATCGGCAATCCCGTGACCATCTCGGTCAGCCGCAGCGTGGACAGCACCGCCACCGCGCCACCCAGCCCGCGTGCTACCGGATCTGCCCAGCGCGCGCCTGGCCGAACTGTGCCAATGAGCAGCGCGCCCAGGGCCGCGCCCAGCAGCGTCAGGTTGATCCCCGTGGCAAACACCATCAGCAGCCGGTCCGTGCCCGGCTTCACCGCCCACGGCCAATGCCGCAGCCAGCCGGCCATCACGGTCAGCCCGACAAGGATGAGGAGAGAGCCGATGCCGCCGGTAATGGCGACAAGCGACCGGCGAGGAATCATGCAGGTGACGCGTAAGCGGGGCGGTTTCAGGGCGGATGTCTTCTAACCGGAAGATCGGCGGAAAACCGCGCTGCTTGAGCGTTTCCACGCAAATGGGCAGGCTGATTTGTCATGCCTGCAATGTGGAGTGATCTAAGCGCCGGTTGATGCGGCGCAGGCCGCACCTGCAGCAGCCTCCCGTGCCGTCTCGTAAGTTGGCTACACTGCCCAGACATCGCTGAAATCGTTACAGGAGCCGTCAATGACCATCGTCGTCAGCAAGGACACCGAAGGCCTTTTCCGCCACAAAATCACCTTTCCGGAAGGCGTGGTCTACACCGACGTGCCCAAGCCGACGGGCGAGGGCAGCGCGCCCGACCCGCACGCCTACTTCGACGCCGCCTTGGCAAGCTGCAAGGCGCTGACCGTCACGCTCTATGCGCGCCAGCGCAAGTACCCGCTCGATTCGATCGACGTGGCCGTCGAGCACGACGGCAGCCAAGAGCGCCAGGGCCGCTACAAGCTGCGCACCGTACTGACCCTGCACGGCGATCTGAGCGACGAGCAACGCGCCGACTTGCTGCGCGTGGCCGGCAAGTGCCCCGTTCACAAGCTGATGACCGAGGTGGAGATCAGCGTCGACACCGAACTGGCAGAACGCGCCTGAGTTGAGGGGAACGCCACCATGACTTCCATTCAGCACATCGTTGGTCCGCACGTGCGCGACTTGGGCGGCTTCTCGGTCAAGCGCGTGCTGCCCTCGGCGGCGCGCCAGACGGTCGGGCCCTTCATCTTTTTCGACCACATGGGGCCCGTGGATTTCGCGCCCGGTGAGGGCATCGACGTGCGCCCCCACCCGCACATTGGCCTGGCCACCGTTACGTATCTGTTTGACGGCAGCATGGTTCACCGCGACAGCCTCGGCAGCGTGCAGACCATCACGCCCGGCGACGTGAACTGGATGACGGCCGGCAACGGCATCGTCCACTCCGAGCGTTCGTCGCCCGAGGGGCGCGAAAAGGGCGCGCGCATGCACGGCATCCAGACCTGGGTGGCGTTGCCGAAGCGGCAGGAAAAGGTGGACGCCAGCTTTGCGCACCACGCGGCCGATACGCTGCCCCGGCTCGACTGCCCTGGCGTGCAGGGCGTAGTCATTGCGGGGGATGCGTTTGGGCTGACGTCGCCGGTCAAGGTGAGTTCGCGCACGCTGTATGTAGCGCTGGAACTGGCGGCCGGCGCGTCGCTGGTGATTCCGCCCGAGCACGCAGACCGCGGCCTGTATCTCGTGGAAGGCGCCGTCACCATCGACGGGGAAGCGCTCGACCCGCAGCACCTGGCCGTGCTCGAACCGGGCGGCGACGTGACGCTCACCGCGCAGGTGTCGTCACGCGTGATGCTGCTGGGCGGCGACCCGACGGATGGCCACCGCCACATCTACTGGAACTTCGTCGCCAGCGACCGCGCCGACATTGAAGACGCCAAGCAGCGCTGGGAGAGCGACGCCTTCGCCCACGTGCCCGGCGAGACGGAGCGTATTCCGCTGCCCGCCAAGTAAGGCCGAACGATCGATCAGGCAGCCCGCGCCGGCCGTGCACACCGCACGATCGCGCGGACCTGCTTGGCGATGGGCTCCGGCACCGGCTGCGTGCCGTCGAGCACCGCTGCAATCCACCGTGCCGTTGCCGCCACGTCTGCCCCCGCCGGCAATTCAGGCGGCGCATCGCTCGACCCTTCTACCGCCTCGATCACCGTTTCGTGCGTGCCGTCGTGCAGCCACTCGACCGCGCTGCCGCGCCGCGCATCGGCCACCGCCTCGCCTTCGGTGCCGCGTGCCAGCAGCACGTTGGCGGGATGGCGCAGGAAGTAATCGGTGAGCGTGTCGCGGTATTCGGGGTGCGTGTAGCTGACCAGGCGCAGCGCCTCGTGCGGCGCATGCCCGCCGATTGGCTGCAACATCTTCACCACCGTGTGCGCGGAGTTGCGCAGGCCGACGATCTCGCGCTTGTCCAGCAAGGCCGTCAGCTCGGGTGAGAGCACGTCGATCGGCACGTAGGCGAGACGCTCGTCCTCCAGCCGCTCGCGGGCTTCATCCATGTTTTCGCAGACGGGCCAGCCGAGCGCGTCGAACAGCGCGGCCGTGGTGATGCGGCCGTCGAAGCGGCGGATGCCATGTACGAGCACCGGCACACCCTCGCGGGCGAGCAGCGTGGCTAGCAGCGGCACCAGGTTCGGCTGGCGGCGCGCACCGTTGTAGCTCGGGATGACCACCGGCAGCGCGTGCTCAGGCGTATCCGGCGCGGGCAGCGGGCAGCAATGTGCATGCGCGGCTTCCAGCATGCCGTCGAGTTCCTCCGGCGTTTCGCCCTTGATGCGATAGGCCATGAGGATTGCGCCGAGCTGCACGTCGGCCACGCGGCCTTCCAGCATCGCAGTGAACAACGCGCGGGCGTCGTGCTTGACCAATGCACGGGCGCCGTCTGCGCCACGGCCGATTTCCTTGATGAAGCGGGCGGCTGGGAAGGGGCCGTTAGTGAGGGCGTCTTCAGTGGCGCTTTCAGGGAGGATGGGGGGAGCGGGCATGGGGGTGGTGCGGGGTTGTTGGTGTGGGGTTGATCATAGCGCTGTGGGTTTGGCGTGGGCGCTGGGGCGGTTTTTTTGTTGGTGGTGCATCCCCTGTTTCATCCCCTGCCGGGGCTGACTCCCTTTCTTTGTCTTGCCAAAGAAAGGAAGCAAAGAAAGGCGCGCCCGAGATGGCGAAAGATTCCTTGAATTTCCGTAACCGGGCGGAGACGGGAAAAACTCGCTGCGCTCAGACAGTTTCCTGTCTTTTTTCCGCCCGCTTACACAAATTCAAGGCGCCATCTAGGGCAGGTACGTCAAAGGCCAAACCGTTGGTCTGCATGTTCAGTCTGGCGCTTGACGTGGCGCCGGGCTCCATCGGCGGGAAGAACCTCAATCAGAAGCTCGGAAGGGGGCGGCGTCAGGCTTTGAGCTTGAAGCCGTCGGCGTACGCGGCCGGGTTCTTCGCGTCCCACACTACGCCGTCGATCAGCTTGGCCGTGCGCATGTCGCTTTGGGGCAGTGGTGTGCTGGTGGCGGCAGCGGCCTGCTTGAAGATGTCGATACGGTTGATCTGCCTGGCGACGCCCAGATAGTCAGGGTGCGTTTTCAGCAAGCCCCAGCGCTTGTGCTGCGTGAGGAACCACATGCCGTCCGACAGATATGGAAAGTTGACCGCGCCGTCTTGATAAAAGCGCATCGGGTCCGGGTCGTCCCACGTCTTGCCCAGGCCGTTCGTGTAACGGCCGAGCATGCGATCCAGAATGATGTCCATGTCGGTATTGACGTAGGACTTGGCGGCGATGGTCTCGGCCGTCTTGCGGCGGTTCGAGGCCGACGCATCGATGAACTTCGATGCCTCCAGCACGGCTGCCGTCAATGCGCGTGCGGTGTTCGGATACTTCTGCGCGAACTCCGCCGTGGTGCCGAGCACCTTCTCGGGGTGGTTCTTCCAGATGGCCTGCGTGGTCTCGGCGGTAAAGCCGATGTTCTCGGCAATTGCACGGGCGCCCCACGGCTCGCCCACGCAATAACCGTCCATGTTGCCCGCGCGCATGTTGGCGACCATCTGCGGCGGCGGCACGGTGATCGCCTTCGCGTCCTGCAGCGGGTGGATGCCGTGCGCGGCTAGCCAGTAGTACAGCCACATCGCGTGCGTGCCGGTCGGGAAGGTCTGCGCGAACACATAGTCGCGTTTGTCCTTTCCCATCAACGCTTTCAACGACGCGCCATCGCGCACACCCGCGTCCTTGAGCCTGGACGACAGCGTGATCGCCTGGCCGTTGTTGTTGAGCGTCATCAGCACGGCCATGTCCTTCTTCGGGCCACCAATGCCGAGTTGCGCGCCGTAGATCAACCCGTAGAGCACGTGTGCTGCATCCAGGTCGCCCGACACCAGCTTGTCGCGCACGCCCGCCCACGACGCCGCTTTGGACGGCGTGATCTTGATGCCGTGCTTTTTGTCGAGGCCCAGCGTGGACGCCATCACCACCGACGCGCAATCCGTGAGCGGGATGAAGCCCACCTTCAACTCGGTCTTCTCGGGCGCATCGGAGCCGGCGGCCCACGCACCGGCGCGCACCAGCGGATCGATCAAAGCCACGGCACTACCTCCAAGGATTGTGGTTGTGGTGGTCGCCGCCGCTTTCATGATCCGGCGGCGCTTGGGGTTGATCGGGGTGACGACGGTGTCGGTCTTGTCTGGAGCAGCCATCCATGGCTCCAAAGAGAAGGCGTCCCGACGCGCGCTGCCTTCCATCCGCAAGACGGTTCGCAACGCAATGCATCGGGACGCCGTTGTCCCATGCCGATACCCAGGTCGGTGTCGGTTTCCCTGCGGTTCTCGCAAGGGATATGCCAACGTTGCGGTGCCGATCGTGGTGCACGGCGTTCGGAGCGCGACACGTGGGGTTCTGAACTCGGCGCGCGAGGCTTTTGGCTCGACGATTGGCGTTCAGAACCCGGCGCGCGAGGCTTTTAGCTCGGCGTTTGGCGTTCTGAACCCGGCGCGAGAGGTTTTTGGCTCGACCGTTGGAGTTCGAAGCTCGGCGCATGAGCCTTTTAGCTCGACGCTTGAGGCTCGGAGCTTGGGGAGTGCGGGGCTTTTATCTCGGTGACTGGAGATCAGAGTCCGGCGTGAGCGCGTTTGTGCTCGGCGCTTGATGCTCGGACCTCGACGTGCGACGCGTTGAGCTCGAGAAATCCGAGGTCAGAGCGCGGCGCATGAGGGGTTGAACCCGGTGTTCGGCGCGTCAGGCCTGGCACGTGCGGGTCTGAACTGCGTCTTCGGAGCGTTGACTGTGGCGCATGACTGGTGCGTTTCCGGCGCCGGACTTGTGCGCTGCACCAAAACTGGGCGATGTCGAAGCGGCCTATCCGGCCATCACATCGATCACGCGCTGGGCCGCTTCCACTAGCTTGATGTTGCGGTCCATCGCCATCTTGCGCAGGCGTTTGAACGCGTCGTCTTCCGACAGGTTCATCTGCTTCATGAGCAGGCCCTTTGCGCGTTCGAGCACCTTGCGTTCGGCCAGTTGCGTCTTGGCGTTGTCAAGCTCCGCGCGCAGCGCGCGATCGTGCTCAAAGCGCGCGTAGGCGACGTCGAGCACCGCCTTCACGCGCGTGGGCTTGATGCCGTCGACGATATACGCGGTGATGCCTGCCGCGAATGCCGCCTTGATGCGCGTGGCGTCATCGTTGTCGGTGAACAGCACGATAGGGCGTGGCGCGTGCTGGGTGGCCACGCACACGTGCTCGATGGTGTCTCGCGCGGCCGATTCCGACGCGATGATCACCATGTCGGGCTGTGCCTGGGCGATGCGCTCGGGCAGGGTGAGGTCGGCGTCGGCCAGGCCCACGTCCACAAAGCCGGCGTCCGCCAGCCCGGCGCGGATCAGCTCCAGATTGATCTGTTCGGCATCCAGCGGATCGCGCACCAGCAGCACGCGCATCGGCGCGCCCGTGCGTGAGGCGGCGGGCGGGGCAGATGTGGCGGGCGGTTTCACGTGCATGGTGCAAAGTGGGGCAGGGTGCACGCTCAATGCAAGAACCGCGCCGACCCAGTGCGGGTGTATTCTCGCAACTCGGTCGCCGGGGGGCGGTGGCCGTGTCCCCGTCAGTTCCTGTTTCATTCCAGCTTAGTCCGAGGAGACCTGCATGACCGCTCATGCGACCGCTCATGTAACCGATTTCGTCGTCACCCCGCCCGCCGTCAATGGCATTCCCGTCCGAGGCGGGCAAGGCCAGTTTCCGGTGCGCCGTGTGTACTGCGTCGGCCGCAACTACGCCGCCCATGCCCGCGAGATGGGTTCCGACCCCGACCGCGAACCGCCGTTCTTCTTCTGCAAGCCGGCCGATGCCGTGCGCTACATCGCCGATGGCGAGACCGGCCAGTTCGTCTATCCGACCGAAACCCGCGATTGCCACTACGAGATCGAACTCGTGGTCGCCATCGGCACGGGCGGCCGCGACATCGCCGTGGAATCGGCGGCCAAGCATATCTATGGTTACGCCATCGGCCTGGACATGACGCGCCGTGACCTGCAGAACGCCGCCAAGAAGGGCGGCCGCCCGTGGGAAACCGGCAAGGCTTTCGACGGCTCCGCGCCCATCGGCCCGATCATCCCGGCCAAGGATGTGGCCCACGCAGACAAGGGTGCCGTCACGCTGTCGGTCAACGGCCGTGAACACCAGCGCGGCGATCTGTCGGATCTGATCTGGTCGGTGCCGGAAACCATTGCCTATTTGTCGCGCCTGTTTGAACTGCGCCCCGGCGATCTGATCTACACCGGCACGCCCGAAGGCGTCGGCCCCGTGGTGGTCGGCGACTTGATGGTCGGCAAGATCGACGGTGTGGGTGAACTCCATGTGAAGGTCATCTAAACCATGTCGATCAAGCTGTACAACTACTTCCGCAGCTCGGCGTCGTTCCGTGTGCGCATCGCCCTGGAGGTGAAGGGCTTGCCGTACGACTACGCGCCGGTGCACTTGCTCAAGGGCGAGCAACTGGCGCCTGACTTCGTCAAGCTGAACCCCGACGCGCTGGTGCCCGTGCTGTGCGACGGCACAGAGGTGCTGAACCAGTCCCTGGCGATTGTCGAATACCTGGAAGAGACGCATCCCGAGCCCTCGCTGCTGCCAGGCTCGGCCAGCAACCGCGCGCACATCCGTGCGATTGCGCTGGCGATTGCGTGCGAGGTGCATCCGCTCAACAACCCGCGCGTGCTCAAGTACCTGAAGAACACGTTCAACGTGGCAGAGGATGCGCGCAACGAGTGGTATCGCCACTGGGTGCGGCTGGGGTTTGCTGCACTGGAGGCTCGGCTGGCGGCATCCCCGCTGACCGGTGCCTACTGCGTGGGCAACACGCCGACGCTGGCCGACGTGTGCCTCGTGCCGCAGGTGTTCAACGGCAAGCGGTTTGATGTGGCGGTGGAGGACTATCCGACGCTGGCTCGCATCTTTGAGCACTGTATGGCGCAGGAGGCGTTTGCCCGGGCGGCGCCTGCCGCGCAGCCGGATGCGGCTTGATTGGAAAAGGGGGAGCATTTGCTACCCCTTTTTTCATGATTTACCGGCGAACCAGGCCACAAATGAAAACGCCCTGAACAAGTCAGGGCGTTTCTGTACAACAAGGTTTCGCAGGGTTTTATCCAAGCAGCGCGTCCGCAAACTCACGAGCAGAGAACGGCTGCAGATCCTCCACCTGCTCGCCCACCCCAATGAAGTACACCGGCACCGGCCGCTGCCGCGCGATGGCGGCGAGGATGCCGCCCTTGGCGGTGCCATCCAGCTTGGTAACGATCAGGCCCGTGAGGCCCAGCGCTTCGTCAAACGCCTTCACTTGCGCCAGCGCGTTCTGGCCGGTATTGCCGTCAATCACCAGCAGCGTTTCGTGCGGCGCCGTGGCCATGGCCTTGGCGGTCACGCGGCGCACCTTCTTGAGTTCTTCCATCAGGTGCAACTGCGTTGGCAGGCGGCCGGCGGTGTCGGCCATGACGATGTCGATGCCGCGGGCGCGTGCTGCGTTCACGGCGTCGAAGATCACGGCGGCCGGGTCGCCCGATTCCTGCGCCACCACCGTCACGTTGTTGCGCTGGCCCCAGATCACGAGCTGCTCGCGCGCGGCGGCGCGGAAGGTGTCGCCCGCGGCCAGCAGCACCGATTGGCCGTAGGTCTGGAAGTGCTTGCACAGCTTGCCGATGCTGGTCGTTTTGCCGGCGCCGTTCACGCCCGCAATCATGATCACCATCGGTTGCTCGCGGCCGAGCACCATGGTTTTTTCCAGCGGATGCAGCAGTTCGACCAGCAGGTTGCGCAGGGCGGTCTTGACGCCTTCGGCCGTTTCAATGCGCTCGGCCTTGATGCGGCGGCGCAGTTCGCCCAGCAGGTATTCGGTGGCGTCGACACCGGCGTCGGCCATCAGCAGCGCAGTCTCTAACTCTTCGAACAGCGCTTCGTCCACCTTCACGCCAACGAACAGCGTGGTCAGGCCCTTGCTCGTCTTCGACAGCCCCGAGCGCAGGCGCGACATCCAGCCCTTGCGGGCCTGTTCGATCACGGCGGGCGTGGGCACGGTTTCGACATCGTCGACTTGCATGTCGAGCGCGGGCTGCGCGGCAGGGGCGTCCGGCACGGCAATCGGGGCCGGCGCAGCGACAGGTACGGGCGCGGGAACAGGTGCAGCGACAGGTGCAGCAACAGGCTCGGGTGCTGCAACCGGGGTGGGCGTGGCAGCCGGGGCAGATACCGGCGCAGGTATCGGTGCCTGAACGGCCTCGGGCGCCGCTGCGGGCGTGGCGGCTGGTACCGATTCGGCGGCCGGCTGGGGCTCTGCCTTGCGCTTCTTCCAGAAACTAAACATCGTAAAAGGCAGTCTATTTCGCCGTTAGAATCAAGCGTCGAATTTTATCAGACAGCCCTTATGCGCCCTTCCATGCGAATCGTTTCAAGCCGGGCTCGGTCGCGAGCCTGGAAATTGGCCGCGATGGCCCTGGCGGCGGGCCTGTTGGCCGGCCATGTTGGCGCGCAGGAGCTGGCGGCTGCACCGGGGCACCCGGCGGCCGCCGCCAGCGGCGCCAAGGTGGGCGCCAGCCAGTCCGACACGCACGAATACAAGCTGCCCAACGGGTTGCAGCTGATCGTCAAGGAAGACCACCGTGCGCCCACCGTGGCGCACATGGTCTGGTATCACGCGGGCAGCATCGACGAGCACAACGGCACCACGGGTGTCGCCCACATGCTCGAACACATGATGTTCAAGGGCACCAAGGCGGTCGGCCCCGGCGAGTTCTCGCGCCGTGTGGCCGCCCTGGGTGGCCGCGAGAACGCCATGACCACGCGCGACTTCACGATGTACTTCCAGCAGATCGAGAAATCGCACCTGGCCGATGTGATGGGGCTTGAGGTCGATCGCATGGCCAATCTCCAGCTCACCGACAAGGAGTTCAAGCCGGAGATGAACGTGGTGAAGGAAGAGCGCCGCATGCGCATTGATGATTCCGCCCGTTCGACCGTCTACGAGCAGATGCTCGCCACGCTGTTCAACGCCGCGCCGTACCGCAACCCGACCATCGGCTGGCCGGGCGATCTCGACACGATGACGGTGCAGGACGCGCAGAACTGGTACCACGCCTGGTACACGCCCAACAACGTCACCGTGATCGTCGCGGGCGATGTGAACCCCGATGAAGTCTTCCGCCTCGCGCAGCGCACCTACGGCAAGCTCAAGCCGCACGCGCTGCCGCGCCGCTACGCGCAGGAAGAGCCCAGGCAGATCGGCGTGAAGCGCATCTGGGTGAAGGCGCCGGCCGAGAACCCGTACGTGGTGCTGGCCTACAAGGCGCCGCGCCTGAATGATGTGGAGAAGGACGTCGATCCGTACGCGCTGGAAGTCTTGTCGGCCGTGCTGGATGGTTACGACAACGCGCGCTTGCCCAACCTGCTCGTCAAGGGTGAAAAACGCATCGCCAACGACGTCAACGCCGGCTACGACGGCTTGAACCGCGGCCCGTCGATCTTCCTGATGGACGGCACGCCCACCGATGGCCACACCACCGCCGAGGTCGAACAGGCCCTGCGCGCGCAGATCGAGCGTATCGCCCGCGAGGGCGTGACCGGTGCCGAATTGAAGCGCGTCAAGGCGCAGGTTGTGGCCGCGCAAATCTATAAGCGCGATTCGGTGTTCGGCCAGGGCATGGAGATCGGCATGAACGAGATGAGCGGCCTGTCGTGGCGCACGATCGATCGCCAGCTTGAGAAGATCAAGGCCGTGACGTCTGAGCAGATCCAGCACGTTGCCAAGACGGTCTTCAGCGAAGACAACCTCGTCGTGGCCACGTTGCTGCCGCAACCGATCGATCCCAACAAACCGGCGCGCAAGCCTGTTCCCGGCATGCGCGAAGAAGGAGGGCTGCGTTGATGCGCGCCATATCCGTGACCCTGAAGACGGCGCTGGTCGCCATTGTTGCTGCGGCCGCGCAGGGCGCGCTGGCCGCGCTGCCCATTGAGCACTGGACGGCCCCCACCGGCGCGCGCGTGTTCTTTGTGCCGAGCCCGTCGATCCCGATGCTCGATATCAACCTCGACGTGGATGCGGGCTCGCGCTATGAGCCGGCGGCGAAGGTTGGCTTGGCTTCATTGACTGCCGGCATGCTCGACAAAGGCATCGCTGCGCAAGGCAATGCCCCGGCGCGCGACGAGGCGGCGATTGCCGATGCATTTGCCGACGTGGGCGCGAGCTTTGGCGGCGGTGCCGGCGGTGATCGCACGAGCCTGCGCCTGCGCACGCTGTCCGATCCGGTTGAGCGCGGCCCGGCCATCGCGCTGATGACGCAGATCGTCTCGGCACCGACCTTTCCCGATGGCGTGCTCGCGCGCGACAAGCAGCGTCTGGTGGCGTCCATCCGCGAATCGCTGACCAAGCCTTCCGTGCTGGCCGAGCGCGCGTTCGGCAAGGGCATCTACGGCACGCATCCGTACGGGCAGACGGCGTCGCCGGAAACCGTGGAGAGCATCACGCGCGACGACATCGTGCGCTACTACCAGGCCAACTACACGGCCAAGCGCGCGGTGGTGACGCTGATCGGCGCGATCAGCCGCCAGGAAGCCGAGGCCATCGCCGAGCAGATCACACGCGGTCTGCCCGCTGACGGTGCGACGCCCCCGGCGCTGCCCGACGTGAAGATGCCGTTGGCGAAGGCCGAGACGATCCGCATTCCGCACCCGGCGCAGCAGGCCACGATCATTCTTGGCCAGCCTGGCATCACCCGCAGCGACAAGGATTACTTCCCGCTGCTGGTTGGCAACTACGTGCTGGGCGGCGGCGGTTTCAGCGCGCGCCTGACCAACGAGGTGCGCGAGAAGCGCGGCCTGACCTACAGCATCGGCAGCTATTTCGCGCCAGCGGCACAACCGGGCCCGTTTGAGCTGGCGCTGCAGACACGCAAGGACCAGACCGAGGAAGCCCTGACCGTGGTGCGCGACACCGTCGCCAAGTTCGTCGCCGACGGCCCGACCGACGTGGAGTTGAAGGCCGCGAAGGACAACCTCGTCAACGGCTTCCCGCTGCGCCTGGACAGCAACCGCAAGCTGCTGGACAACGTCGCCAACATCGGTTGGTACAACCTGCCGCTCGACTACCTGGATACGTGGACGCAACGCATCGCCGCCGTCACGCGCGACCAGGTGCGTGCAGCGTTCCAGCGGGTGCTGCAACCGCAAACCATGGCGACGATCGTGGTGGGCGGTCCGGAGAAGCAGGCAGCGAACTGACGTTCCCGCGCTCCAATCGAAAAGACCGGCGGTTTTCCGCCGGTTTTTCTTTGCGAGGCAAGAGCCCTACAATCGCGCCCATGGCATCTCGTACCCCCAGTTCCAAAGGCCCCAAGGCCAAGACCGCCACGTCGCATGCGCGCGCACCGCAACAGGTGCGCATCATCGGCGGGCAGTACAAGCGCACGCCGCTGCCCGTGGTCGACGCTGACGGCCTGCGCCCGACCAGCGACCGCGTCCGTGAAACCGTCTTCAACTGGCTCGGCCAGGACCTGACCGGCTGGCGCTGCGCTGACATCTTTGCCGGCACCGGCGCGCTCGGCTTTGAAGCGGCTTCGCGCGGCGCCGCCCAGGTGACGTTGATCGAAAACCATGCGCCCGCCGTGCGCGCGTTGCACGCCATACGCGACAAGCTGGGCGCAAACATGGTCGACATCGTCTCCGGCGACGCCTTTGCCTGGCTGGCCCGCCAGCCCGATGCTGCGTTCGATGCCGTGTTCATCGATCCGCCGTTTGCGCAGGATTGGACGCTGCGCGCACTCGACGTGGCGACCCGTGTGGTCAAGCCGGGTGGGGTGATCTACCTTGAAGCCGCGCAACCGCTGACGGATGTGAGCACTGATTCACATGACGACGCGCCGCCCGCTGGTATCCCGTTGCCTGCCGATTTGGTGGTGCACAAGTACCTGCGCGCCGGCGCGGTACATGCACATTTGCTGCTCCGCAAAAACGGTTAAACTACGCCGCTCGCAACCGATGCATGGGCATCGGGAGGCACCTGCAACGCAGGCGCTTTCTCGCCCGATATTTGGTGGCGCAGGCGGCAGGTTCGGGACCTGCCGCGCTCGATAACGCAACGGTGTCCGAACGCAGCACAGGCGCGGCCATGTCCCACGCCGCGCCAACGGATGCTCTTTTCCCCTTGGTGGAGGAACCATGGTGATCGCGGTTTATCCCGGCACTTTCGATCCGTTCACGCGCGGCCACGAAGACCTCGTGCGGCGCGCATCCAACATCTTTGACGAACTGATCGTCGGGGTGGCGCAGAGCCCGAACAAGCGGCCATTCTTCGCGCTGGAAGAGCGCATTGAGATCGCCCGTGAAGTGCTCGGCCACTATCCCAACGTGCGGGTCGAAGGGTTTTCCGGCCTGTTGAAGGATTTCGTGCGCAAGAACGGCGCGCGCGTGATCGTCCGGGGCCTGCGTGCCGTGTCGGACTTCGAATACGAATTCCAGATGGCCGGCATGAACCGCTACCTGCTGCCGGACGTGGAAACCATGTTCCTCACGCCGTCAGATCAGTACCAGTTCATCTCGGGCACGTTCGTGCGCGAGATCGCCATCCTGGGCGGCGACGTCAGCAAGTTCGTGTTCCCTTCGGTTGAAAAGTGGCTCAACGAAAAGACCGGCAAGACGGAAGGGTCTGACAAATCGGAATAAAATGGCGTTTTGGCGGGCATGTATCTCAATGCGCCCGCCGGTCATTTCAAGGAAGGCATCATGGCGCTCATAATCACCGATGAGTGCATCAATTGCGACGTATGCGAGCCTGAGTGCCCTAACGGCGCGATTTCGATGGGCCCGGAGATTTATGTGATCGACCCGGGCAAATGTACTGAATGCGTCGGCCACTTTGACGAGCCTCAGTGCCAGCAGGTGTGTCCGGTGGAGTGCATCCCCAAGGACCCGGCCCATGAGGAAACGCGCGAGCAGTTGATGCAGAAGTACACCAAGCTCACCACCGCGCCACGTGCGGCGTGAGCAGAAAAAAGAAGAGACGGCCCAGGCCGTCTCTTTTCATTGGTGTGTACCGTTTCGGTGGTAATCCACTTACTGGATCGGCAGCAGATCTTCCGGCCCGTCATACGCATAGCCCGGCTCGCAGACGATGCGGTAGTACGGGAAATGCGGGCGGGGTGGGCGCGGCATGATCGGTGTTGGTGCCATGGGTGCTTGTGTGAACGGCTTGGGGCCATTGCCGGATTGGCGTAGCGCGCCCGCTGCAGGCGCGGGCGGCTGGCGGATCACCGGCATCGGCGTTGGATAGATCGGCGTTGGATAGGGTTGCGGGTACGGCGCCGGCCCCACGTAGATGCGATGGCAATAGCGAACGCCCTCCTGCGCAACCACCACTTTCTGCCGCTGCTCGCGGCGCGCCTGTTCAGCGGCCTGCGCCGCGATCTGGGCTTGGCGGGCGTCTTCAGCGGCCTGCGCTTTGCGCCGGGTGGTTTCCATCTCCTGAACTTGCGCCGCCTCAGTGCTGGCGCGCTCGCGGGCGGCTTTCTGGTCCGCGGCAGTCGGTGTGTTGTAGATGAGCGGCACCGCCACAGAGCGCGATCCGCAAGGGTGATCCGAGTACACCGTCTGCCCGCCTTCCGTGCAGCGATACACCTGCGCGTGCGCTGGCAGGCTGGCTGCCAAGCCGAGTGCCAGACCCGCCAGCGCGGCAGCGCGTGAGGTGAGTGTGGCGAACTGCGTCATGGCGTGTCCTTGATGGTGAAGGCGGATCAGCGTGCGGTATGCAGACGCATCATGGCTTTCTCGGCGTTGCCGGCAATCAGCTCGGGCAGCGCGTCCAGGCTGTGATCGATGGCGCGATCGATGAGGTCCTGCTCTTCCTTGCGCGGCGCTTTGAGCACGAAGTTGGCGACGTCGTGCTGGCCGGACGCAGCCGTGCCGGGTGGCAACAGGTTGCGTGGATGACCGATGCCAAGCCGCAGACGCCAGAACTGCTGCGTGGTCAGATGCGCGGCAATGTCCTTCAGACCATTGTGACCGCCCGAGCCGCCGCCGAGCTTGAGCTTGACCGCGCCGGGTGGCAAATCCAGTTCGTCATGTACGACCAGGATTTCATCAGGCATCACCTTGTAGAAGCGGGCCAGCGCCACGGTGGCCAAGCCGGAGCGGTTCATGAAGGTTTGCGGCTGCAGCAGCCACACCTCGTTGCCCCAAAGGTTAGCGCGGGCTGCATAGCCGTGAAAGAGCGTCTCATTGCGCAGCGTCACGTTGCCCATGCGCGCGAGCTGGTCGACCAGCCAGAAGCCGGCGTTATGTCGCGTCGCCGCATATTCGGCGCCCGGATTACCGAGGCCGACGATGAGTTTGATCATGCGATTCGTGTCAGGTTGAGGTGCAGGAAGCGCCCCTTGATCGTACAAGCATAGCTGCTTTCCGCAGCCCGAAGGCGGGGTGGTTCATGCCGCTCAGGTAGAAAAAAAGCCCGGCGAGACTGGCTCGGCGGGCTTTTTTCGACTCGCACCAAAGTGCGAGGTGCGGCAACTTAAGCTGCCGGCTTGTCTTCGCCTGCAGCAGGAGCGCTTTCTTCGGCGGCAGCGGACTTTTCGCCGGCCGGCACGCTGATGTTGGCAATGGCCGGGTTCTCATCGCCACCGTGGGTGAGGATGGTCACGCCCTTCGGCAGCTTCAGGTCAGCGATGTGCAGGGTCTGGCCGATTTCCAGGTTGCCCAGGTCCACTTCGATGAACTCCGGCAGGTCGCCCGGCAGGCACGACACTTCAACGTCGTTCAGGATGTGGTTCACGATGCCGTGGCCCAGCTTCACGCCCGGTGCGGTTTCCTGGTTCAGGAAGTGCAGCGGCACCTTGACGTGGACCTTTTCCTTGGCCGACACGCGTTGGAAATCAACATGCAGAACCAGTTGCTTGAACGGGTGCAGTTGGAAATCACGCAGCAGCGCCTTTTCCACCTTGCCAGCCACTTCGATGTCGAGGATCGACGAATGGAAGGCTTCCTTCTTCAGCGCGTGGTACAGCGCGTTGTGATCGAGTTCGATCATCTTCGGATCGGCTTCGCCGCCGTAGATGATGCCCGGGGTCTTGCCGGCGTTGCGCAGGCGGCGGCTCGCACCAGTGCCCTGAACGCTACGCTCGAAAGCGACAACTTTCATGATTGCTCCAAACGAAAAAGACGACTCGCGACCAAGCCGTCTGGTGAACGGGGCGCCATATTGCGCCCCGCAGACACCGCAGAGGTGCCGTCTAATCGACGTTTTCTGCAGTAAAGCCTTGAATTATAACAGTAAGCCGCCGAACTGCTGCCGAATTATTCAGCAAACAGCGACATGATCGAATCACCGCGCACGATGCGGGTGAAAGTCTCGGCCAGCAGCGGCGCCGTCGAGAGCTGGCGGATCTTGCCGCACTTGATGGCGTCTTCGCGCAGTGGGATGGTGTCGGTCACGACCACTTCGTCGAGCGCCGAGTCTGCAATACGGGCAGCCGCGCCACCCGACAGCACCGGGTGCGTGCAATACGAGAACACTTGCTTGGCCCCGCGCTCCTTGAGCACCTGCGCGGCTTTGCACAGCGTGCCACCAGTGTCGATCATGTCGTCCATGATCACGCAGTTGCGGCCGTCGACTTCACCAATGATGTTCATCACCTCAGCCACGTTGGCTTTCGGGCGGCGCTTGTCGATGATTGCCAGATCCACGCCGAGTTGCTTGGCGAGTGCGCGTGCGCGCACCACGCCACCCACATCGGGTGACACCACCAGCAGGTCTTCGTAGTTCTTCTTGCGCAGGTCTTCGAGCAGGATCGGCGACGCGTAGATGTTGTCGACCGGGATATCGAAGAAGCCTTGGATTTGGTCAGCGTGGAGGTCCATCGTCAGCACGCGCTCGACGCCGGCGACTTCCAGCATGTTGGCCACGACCTTGGCCGTGATCGCCACACGCGCCGAACGCGGGCGACGGTCTTGGCGGGCGTAGCCGAAGTAGGGGATGGCGGCCGTGATGCGGCTGGCGGATGCGCGCTTGAGCGCATCGACCATGACCATCAGTTCCATCAGGTTGTCGTTGGTCGGGGCGCAGGTGGATTGCAGGATGATGACGTGCTTGCCGCGCACGTTTTCCTGGATCTCGACCTGAACTTCACCATCGGAGAATCGGCCGACGAGGGCCTTGCCGAGCGGGATGCCTAGGTGCTTGACGACAGCTTCGGCGAGTTTCGGGTTGGCGTTGCCGGTAAAAACCATCAAGCCTTCGCTGCTCATCGGGGCACCTGTTTTTCGACTTCAGACGCGCCGGTCAGTTGAAGCACCAACCGGGCTATTGCTGGGAACATGAGGAAGAAAATGGCAGGGGCGGAAGGATTCGAACCTACGCATGCCGGAATCAAAATCCGGTGCCTTAACCAGCTTGGCGACGCCCCTACACAACCTATCGGTTACTGCCTCCATTGCAGAAGCAATAACTGCAAACCTTACACAGCAAATCGTGCGAGCGGGTGATGCGTCAGACCTGCCGCACACCGACCTTCCCACTCGGAAGGCACCTGATCCGCTACCGCTTGTGCATGCTCGACGTTGTTAAACGGAGCAAACACGCAGGCGCCGGATCCGGTCATTCTTGCCAAGGGGCTGAACTGACGCAGCCAGGCAAGTGCTCGGGCGATTTCGCCGTATTTCCTTTCCGCCACCGCTTGCAGATCGTTGCGACCGTAAGCGAAAGCTTTTTGTTGGTCAGGAAAGTCCGTAATTATGGTGAGTGGCGTATCGCGTGTCAACCCTTCATCGGAAAAAATTGCGGGGGTGGGCACATGCACGCGTGGGTGGATCACCACGAACGCAGCCGGCGGCAGCGTAACCGGTGTGAGTTCTTCGCCGATGCCCTCGGCGAAGGCGTTCTGGCCGAACACGAAGAAGGGCACGTCGGCGCCGAGCTTGAGGCCGAGCGCCATCAGTTGTGTGCGCGGTAGATCGAGGCCCCAAAGACGGTTGAGCGCGAGCAGCGTGGTGGCTGCATCAGACGAGCCACCGCCGATGCCACCGCCCATCGGCAGGCGTTTTTCGATGGCGATGTCGACGCCGTAGGTGCAGCCGGTTTCCTCTTGCAGCAGGCGCGCGGCGCGGATCACGAGGTCGTCCTCGGCGGGCACGCCAGGGGTGTCGGTGGTGCGCACGAGGCGGCCGTCGGCGCGGCGCGCGAAATGCAGCGTGTCGCTCCAATCGATCAGCTGGAAGACGGTTTGCAGCAGGTGGTACCCATCGGGTCGGCGGCCGACCACGTGCAGGAAGAGATTGAGCTTGGCGGGTGCGGGGCAATCACGCAGCTCGACGGGCGCGGAAGACATGACGAAGCGAGGCGTTACTGGTCTAGCACGAGCCGCACCGAGAGCGGGCCGTTGGTGCCGTGCGGGCGGTCAAGATCGAGCCGGCGGATGCGCGCCTTGGCGGCATCGGCGCCGTCATTGTTGTCGCCGTCGTCAGCCCACGCGACATAGTGGACAGTCCAGCCGTTCTGCTCAATGGTTTCGGGACGCGATTGCCCGTTGTGTACCGTGCGTGCCACGCGGGCCGGTGTGCCGGGCGCCGGGCGGGCGCGCAGCCAATCGCGCAGCCCGGAAACCGGCAGCGAGAAGCCGAGTGCGTCCTGCATCAGCGTGTCGACTTCGGGGGCGCGTCGCGGTGGCTGGTTCGGCAGTTCGAGCGTGGCGCCCTGGTTGCTCTGGCTGACGATGGCCAGCGTCTGGCCCAGCGGCGACATCAATTCAAGCTGCACGTCCGATCCGCGCTCGCGCCAGAGGAAGCTGCCGACGGCGCTCTGCTCGGCGTTGCCCTGCGTGTAACGGGCCGAGAAGCGACCCTGATAGCGCGTGATGGTGGCGTCGGCGTCTTGCGTGTCCGCGAAGAGGTCGTTGGCGGGGCGCAGGCTCGTACAGCCGGTAAACAGCGTGCAGCTGGCGCCCAGCACCAGCGCGCAGAGCGCGCCCGAGAACCGTACGGCCATCAGTTTGTGCTCGCGGGAACGTTGGGCACCGGCTGGTCGAAGCGGCGCAGCGTGTCGCGCAGGGTGGTGTCGTTGACGTCGAGCTTGGACGCCTCGGTCCAGATCCGCCGCGCGTCGTCCTGCTTGCCCGATTGCCATAGCACTTCGCCCAGGTGCGCGCCGATTTCGGCTTGCGGGGCGGCAGTCCATGCCTTGCGCAGGATGTCGGTGGCGGCGGGCAGATCGCCGCGACGGTATTTGACCCAGCCAAGGCTGTCGGCGATGTAGGGATCATCCGGCGCCAGCGACACCGCTTTCTCCAACAGCTCCTGCGCTTCCTGCAGGCGCACGTTGCGATCGGCCAGCGAGTAGCCCAGCGCGTTGTAGCCGATGGCCTGGCCGGGGCGCAGGTCGATCACCTTGCGCAGCAGCGTTTCCATGTTGTCGTAGTGGCCGTCGTGCTCTTCGAGCATCGCCAGTTGGTACGTGTATTCAACGTTGTCCTGGTCGTTCTTGAGCAGTTCGTTGACGCGGGCGCGGGCGCGGCCGTAGGCCTTGGCGTCCATCAGCATGCCGATCTCGGCTTGGCGGATGCCGTCCATCAGGGCCTGCCGACGTGGGCCGTCAGGAATGTCTTCGGAGTCGGCGACGAGTTCGTCGAAGGTCTGCTGGGCTTCGTCGATGCGACGCAGCTTGCCGAGCAACTGGCCGCGCTTGATGCCGGCCGCGAGGGCGGTCTGGCCGTCGGCCTCACCATTGGCGGAGCCGGTGATTTTGTCGACCCAGCCCAGCGCTGCGGCGTAGTCGTGCTTCTCTTCGGCCAACTGGGCGAGGCCCTGGTAACCAGGCTCGGGGCTCAGCGTGGGCGACTTGGCAGCGGCCGTGATGTATTCCTTCAGGTAGCGCTCGGCGTCATCGTACTGGCGTTGCTGCAGGTTCAGCAGGCCCAGCGCGAGCGTGATGCGCGCGTCGTTGGGGGCGATTTTCTTGAGCGTTTCGAATTCGGCGCGCGCCTTGTCCTGCTGATTGCGCACGAGGTACATGCGGGCGAGCGCCAGGTGGCCGTCGATGGACGCCGGCGCGGCCTTCAGGAAGGTGCGCAGGCTTGCGATGGCGGCATCGGGGTTGCCGTCGGCACGGAGTTCGGCGGCGAAGATCGCGGCGTCTTCATAGCCGGGGCGCAGTTTGAGCGCGGTGTCCAGTTCTGCCAGCGCGCCGGGCGCGTCTTTGGCAGCAACCTTCGCGCGCGCCAGCGCAAGATGTGTTTCGGGCCGCTGCATGTCGTGCGAAGCGATGCGTTGCAGCGCGGCTACGGCGCCTTCCGGATCGCTGCTCTTGGACATCTGCTGCTGCAATTGCAGCAGGGCGTCTGCACGCTGGCCGGGCGAGACTTTGTTCAATTGCGCCTGCAGCATCGGTTCGACTTCCGACCACTGGCCCGTTGCCACCAGCAAGAGCTGCTGCACCTGGCGTGCGGGCATGGATGTCGGCGACAGCTGCACCCAGAGGCGCGCGGCGGTCAGCGCTTGTGCGGGGGAACGTGTCAGGAAGGCGATTTCGGTGGCGCGCTGGGCGAAGCGCGGGTCACGCGTGTCCTGTGCGAGGCCAAGGTAGGTGCGGTATGCCGGCTCGACCAGCCCGCGTTGCAGCGACACCTCCGACGCCAGCACGCGGTACATGATGTCTTCGTTGAGTGCGACGCGCGGCAGATCGGTGCGCTCCGAATTCAGCAGGCCGGTGCGCGGGCGCGAGCGCTCGATCTGGATGGCGGCGTGGCCGCCGGTGCCGCCTTCCTGTGCGGCTTGGGCGATCAGCGGGGCGGCAGCAACGGACTGCGTTGCCCATACCGGCAAGCTTGTCAGCCCTCCCGCCACCAGCGCGGCCAGCAGGGCCGCTCGGCTGCGCGGAAATCGCCGCGGGCGTTGCGTCGCGGGCGAACGGGAGAAAGCTTGGGGCATGGTCTCGAAGCTCCGGATGAGGGTTCGGGGCATTGTAGCCTGACCGCTACAATCGCCCGCATCGTAAAAAAGGTTGGAGCAGCACATGGGATGGAGGTTCGATGCCTGAGTTGCCGGAGGTCGAGGTCACGCGCCTGGGTTTGCTACCGCATATTACGGGGCGACGTATCGTGCGCGCCGTGGTGCGCCATCATGGGCTGCGCTGGCCGGTCGACCCGGCGCTGCCCGGGTTGCTCGCCGGCCTGACCGTCGCGCGGCTGCTGCGCCGGGGCAAATACCTGCTCATCGAATGCATGCCCGAGGTGGGGCAACCCGCAAGCCGTGCTGATGCCGCCGGAGGCTGGTTGTTGATCCACCTGGGCATGACCGGCACCCTGCGCGTGCTGGAAACGCCCGTGCCGCCTGGCCCGCACGATCACGTCGATATCGAACTCGCTGACGCAACTGGCGTGCCGATCACATTGCGGTACCGAGATCCGCGCCGTTTTGGTGCGGTGCTCTGGCACGCTGGCGAAGAAGCCGGCTTGGCTGAACATCCACTGCTGCGCAATCTCGGCATCGAGCCATTCGATGCACAGTTCGATGGTGACTGGATGTTTGCCCGCACGCGCGGGCGCCGGGTTGCTATCAAGTCAGCGCTGTTGGCGGGCGATATCGTGGTCGGCGTGGGCAATATCTATTGTTCGGAGAGCCTGTTCCGTGCCGGTATCCGGCCCACCACCGCTGCGGGCCGTATCAGCCGGCAGCGCTATGCGGCGCTGGCCGAGGCGATTCGTGCGACGCTGGCCGATGCCATTGCACGGGGCGGCAGCACGCTGCGCGATTTTGTCGGCTCGGATGGACAAAGCGGCTACTTTCAGCTTGAAGCGTTTGTGTACGACCGCGCCGGTCTGCCATGCCGCGCGTGCGGCACACCGATCCGCCAGATCGTGCAGGGGCAGCGCTCTACGTTCTATTGCCCGATCTGCCAGCGCTGAGCGGCCTGCCAAGGGCATCCCAAGCCGCCTGAAAATGCGGCGCTGGAGCGATCTGGCCGCCATTTCGCAAGGTTTTCGAAGTGGGGTGTCGGACGGCCGATGGCATCCCGCAACACTTGGCTGCCTGGGCTGGAGAACCTCGCGGAAAGTTCGCCCGAAAGCCGACGGTTCCCTGTATCGTTCCACCTAAATTTGTACATTTCTGTGCCGTAAGTGGGCGGTAGCAGCGATGTCGAGGGAGCGCGCGTTTTTGCGGTCGGGTCGCGCAAGAAAATAAGACAGAACGATGAACAACACACTGAGCACACAGTTCGAGCAGTACAGCACGTGGCGTGCTTCGGTACTGCAGTCGGTGGGGGAATTCCAGGACTGGCTGCAGGCCCAGGAACTCTACGACGCGCAGGCCGACATGCGTGCGCAGCGCATCCGCGGTGTCCTGCGCAGCGACAAGCTCAAGGTCGCTTTCATTGCCGAGTTTTCTCGCGGCAAGAGCGAACTGATCAATGCCATCTTCTTTGCGGACTTTGGCCGCCGCATTCTGCCGTCGTCTGCCGGCCGGACCACGATGTGTCCGACCGAGCTGATGTACGACGAAAGCTATCCGCCGTCGATCCGCCTGCTGCCGATCGAGACGCGCCTGCACGATGCATCGACGGCCGACTTTCGCGATGCCGGCAGCCACTGGCTGTCGGTGCCGCTCGATCCGTCGTCGCCCGAGGGCATGCTCGAAGCGTTCCGCCACGTGGTGGAAACCGTGCGCGTGCCCAAGGAAGAGGCCGAGCAGCTTGGCCTGTACAACGACGCCGATCCCGATGCGGCATTCTCGGTAGACGCTGCCGGCACGGTGGAAGTGTCGAAGTGGCGTCACGCGATCATCAATTTCCCGCACCCGATGCTCAAGCAGGGTCTGGTGATCCTGGATACGCCGGGCCTGAACGCTATCGGTACCGAGCCCGAATTGACGCTGCGCTTGATTCCGGATGCGCACGTCGTCGTGTTCGTGCTGGCCGCCGATGCCGGCGTGACCAAGAGCGATCTGGAGCTGTGGCGCTCGCACGTGGGCGGTGGGCAGCGCAAGGGCTGCATCGCCGTGCTCAACAAGGTCGACGGCTTGTGGGATCCGCTCAAGACCGAGCAGGAAATCGAGAACGAAGTCAGCCGCCAGATCATGACGACGGCGCAGGTGCTCGATATCGATGTCGAGCGCGTGTATCCGGTGTCGGCGCAGAAAGGGCTGGTGGCCAAGGTCAGCCAAGACCGCGAACTGCTGGCCAAGAGCCGACTGCTGGAGTTGGAGTCGGTGCTGTCGGATCAATTGATTCCGCAGCGTCGCGAGATCGTCACCGAGCAAGTGCAACTGGCGGTGAAGGACATGGCGACCGGCGCGCAGCAACTGCTGCAGATGCGCCGCCGCGACATCGTCGAGCAGCTGTTCGAACTGCGCGGCCTGCGCGGCAAGAACCATACGATGGTCAAGCACATGCTCATGCGCGTGCAGAGCGAGAAGGAAGAGTTCGAGCAGAGCATCGCCAAGTTCCAGGCGCTGCGCACCGTGTTCGGCCGCCACAGCGCAGAGATCATCAAGAGCGTGCAGCTCAAGCAGATCCGCACGACCATGCGCGAGGCGCGCGAGAAGATGAAGGAGCGCGTGTTCTCGCGCGGCCTGCGCGACGACATGGACAAGCTGTTCGGCCATCTGACCGGCCTGGTGCGTGATGCTGCCAACCGCATCGACCAGCTGCACCAAATGGTCGACGGCATGTACAAGAAGTTCAACGCCGAGCACGGCTTCACGCTGTCGCCGCCGCTACGCTTCCTGGGCACGCGCTACGACGCCGATCTCAAAGAAACGCTGATGCTCGCCCACAACCATTTTGGCGCGTTCAGCTTCCTCACCCGTCCGAAGCCGCAACTCGTGCACGGCGCGTTCTCCACGGTGGCCAGCCGCGTGCTGGATACCTTCCAGGACATGAACCGCGATATCGAGATCTGGCTGAAGTCGGTCATGACACCGCTCGAAGCGCAGGTGCGCGATCATCAGAAGCAACTGCGCAAGCGTGTCGATTCCATCGAACGCATTCACGAGGCCACCGATACGCTCGAAGCGCGCATCACCGAACTCGAAGCGCTGCTCAACACGTTGGACGAGCGCAGCGGCACGATTGCCCAGTACACCGATCGCATCCTCGCGGCCGGCACGATGCTGGAGCGGCAATCGTTCGCGGCCTGACGCGTTTGCATGTTCGTGAAGAAGGCGCCTGCGGGCGCCTTTTTCGTTCTGGTAGGATCGCTGCCAGCGCACATCTTCTGCGCACCGCTTCTTCATCACACGCATGACCGCCACTCCACGCCGTACGCGCCGCCGCATTGGCAACCCTCGTCAACCTGCTCCCGCTTTGCCGACACTTCCAGATGATTTCGCCGTGCGCGTCGTCGCCTGGCAGCAGCGTCATGGCCGCCACCACCTGCCGTGGCAGAACACCGGGGATGCGTATCGCACGTGGCTCTCAGAGATCATGTTGCAGCAGACGCAGGTCAGCGCAGTGTTGGGCTACTACGCGCGCTTCATCGAACGCTTCCCGACCGTGCAGGCTTTGGCCGCCGCACCTGCGGACGACGTGATGGCCGCGTGGGCCGGTCTGGGCTACTACACGCGCGCACGCAATCTGCATCGCTGCGCGCAGATCGTCGTGGCGGAGCACGGCGGCATCTTCCCGCGCGATCCCGAGGTATTGGCGACGCTGCCTGGCATCGGCCGCTCAACCGCCGCAGCCATCGCGGCGTTTTCGTACGGCGTGCGCGCGGCCATTCTCGATGGCAACGTCAAGCGCGTATTTGCGCGCGCATTCGGCATCGATG
This sequence comes from uncultured Ralstonia sp., assembly GCA_963512445.1. Taxonomy (GTDB): domain Bacteria; phylum Pseudomonadota; class Gammaproteobacteria; order Burkholderiales; family Burkholderiaceae; genus Ralstonia. Next base: position 42,917 of record CAUPMS010000017.1, on the reverse strand, counting down.
GCTTTCCCGGCGACAAGCGCGTCGAAGACACCATGTGGCGCATCGCAGAAGCCGTGTTGCCGCCGGCCGATGGCATTCAGGCGTACACGCAAGGGTTGATGGACCTGGGTGCCACCGTCTGCACGCGCGGCAAGCCCGCATGCTTGACGGGTGAACGCGCCTGCCCGCTTGAATCTCTGTGCGAAGCGCGCAGTACGGATCGCGTGATGGCGCTGCCAGTGCCGCGCCCGCGCAAGGCAATACCCGAGCGTGCCGCGACCCTTGTCATCGCGCTGCACGCCGACGCGGTGCTGCTGCAGCGTCGTCCGCAACGCGGGATCTGGGGTGGGTTGTGGTCTTTGCCGCTGGTGGGTGAGATGGACGATGCGCTCGAGGCGCATCCGTTGGACGTCGATACCGTGCGTCGGGCTGCGCAGGCATATGGCGCGGTCTCGGCGGTGGAGATGGCCGGCGCGCTCACGCACACCTTTACGCACTTCCGCCTGCACATGCACCTGCTGCGCGCGGAGATCGCCGAGCCTGCCGTGCTCGACGACGACTGGCGCTGGGTATCGCTCGCGCAACTCAATTCAGTGGGATTGCCTGCGCCGGTGAAATTGGCGCTGGAGACGCTGGTGCAGCCGAGCCTGATCTAACCAGCTCGGCCTAACCTGGTCGATAAGGCATCACAGAATGTGATGCTGCTTCATGTAGCGATGGACGATCTCGATGCGCATGCCGGCGTCCATCAACTCCATCAGCTTTTGCTTGGCCTTGAGCGGCACCGGCAGCAGCTCGCATAACCGGTTCGCGACCCAACTCGGGCTGGACCACTCGTATGGCTCGACCATCGGGACGTTGCCGTCTTCCCGCGAGCCCAGCGTCGTGATGATGCGGCGCAGGGCGCCCACGCAATCGTCGAAGAGTTCGCCCTTGCAGTCTTCCACGTCGGCGCCGATGGGCTCCACCGTGCCGCGCATCAGGCCGTTGGGCGCGCTCTCGAACGTCAACACCTTGAAGCGCTGCGTGCCACGCACCTTGATCATCAGCAGGCCCAGTTGCTCCATGTCGCATTCGGTGATGTGGGCGATGCAGCCCACGTCGACCGGCACGGTCGTGGCATCTGTGGTGGCGATTTCGTTGCCGCGCTCGATCAGGCATACGCCGAACGGCGTCTTGTCGCGCAGGCACGTGCGCACCATGTCCATGTAGCGGGCTTCAAAAATGCGCAGCGGGAGAAGACCGCCGGGAAAGAGCACCGTGTGTAACGGAAACAATGGCAGCTCGGTAGGCAGCGGCGGCAGCGGCGATAGCGGTGAGAGAGCGATGTCTTCTTGCATGGACGGGCTTTCAGCAGGCGGCGGCAAGACCTTCGCGTGGCGCCGCGCAAGAAGCCGCATCCAAATGAGGCTGGCCGGCGCGCTGAGTGCGTCTGGCGCGCGGTTCAGCCGTCTACGGCCAATTCGCGGTGGCGGACCAACACATTACCATGCGCGCGGAAGTACGTGGCAAGCCGTTCCGCGATGTACACGGAACGATGCTGGCCGCCTGTGCAGCCGATCGCGACGGTCAGATAGCTGCGGTTGTCGGCGATGAAGCTTGGCAGCCACTTTTCCACGTAGGCACGGATGTCCTCGGCCATTGCCAGCACCATCGGCTGGCTTTGCAGGAAATCGATGACGGGCTGGTCGCGGCCGGTGAGCGGGCGCAGTTGCGTGTCGTAATACGGGTTGGGCAGCGAGCGCACGTCGAAGACGAGATCGGCGTCGGTCGGCACGCCATGCTTGAAGCCGAACGATTCGAACATCAACGTGATGTCGTGCGGTTCGTCGCTGATGAATTCCTTGATGTAAGCGCGCAGGGCGTTCGTGCGCAGCGTGCTGGTGTCGATGCGATGCGCCGGATCGGCCAGCGGGCTGAGCAGTTCGCGCTCCATCTCGATCGCTTCGACGAGCGAGGTGTCGAGGCCCTTGGCGGCGGCTTGCACGTTGGCAGCGGCATCGGGGCGGCCGTTACGGATCGACAGCGGATGGCGGCGGCGCGTCTCGGAGTAGCGCTGCACCAGCGCGTTCGTGCTGGCTGTCAGAAACAGCATGCGCACGTCGTGTTCCTTGCGCAGGACGGTGACCGTCTCGGGCACCTTGCGCAGCGATTCACGGCTGCGGATATCCGTGGCCACGCCCAGATGCGTATAACCCTGGTCCGCCAGATAGCGCGCCAGTTCAGGGATGAACTGCGCGGGCAGGTTGTCGACGCAGTAGTAGCCTGCGTCTTCGAGCACATTCAGGGCGACCGATTTCCCTGAACCCGACATACCGGTGATGAGAATGATCCGCATCCCGCGAGGATAGCATTCCTGTGTTGCAAAGCAGCGACCAGCAAAAAAGGCGACCGGTGTGGCCGCCTTTCCGGAGCGGAGCTAAGCGGATGCTCAGCCCTTTGAGAGGCACGCTTTCTGGGCGTTCTTGTACTCGTCGCCCTTCTTGCCCTTGTTGGCCTTGGAGCAGGCTGCCATCTTTTCCTGCTGCGTCATCGGCTTGGCCGCAGCAGCCGGCTTGTCCGACAGGCAGCCTTTCATGAAAGCCTTGCGCTCGTCGCCCTTCTTGCCGGCGGCGTCCATGTTGCATTGCTTCATCTTGTCTTGCTGCGAATTCTTGGCGGCCGGCGCAGCGGCTGCAGCGGCGGGAGCCGCCGGTGCGCTGCCTTGGGCGAAAGCCTGGCCAGCCAGGAACGGGAGCGCCAGGGCGCAAGCGGCAATCAGTTGTTTCATCGTCGTGTTCTCCTTGGGTACCGTCAGAAGAGCGGGCGGGACAAGCCGCCACGCTCGCGATGAACGCCGCCGCGTGCGTGCTCGGCGCATTCCCTCCCACAACGGAGAGGCCGCATGTCGGGTTGACGTTTCGCAACGAAAATTAGGGTAAAACCGGCCCGATTGCGAAACTTGGTAGCGGCTTTGTTAAAGCAGGCGTCCCTGGGGCGAGTGCGCGGCGGCTTCCGCCTGCATGGCAGCGCGCTGGCGGTCCATGAAGTCGCGCAGCGTGTCGATGCCGCGCAGGCGCAGGATGGTGTTACGCACGGCGGCCTCGACCAGCACGGCCAAGTTACGACCGGCTGCCACCTGAATTTTCACCATGTGGATCGGCAAGCCGAGCACATCGAGATATTGCGAATCGAGCGGCAGGCGTTCGAACTCACCGTCGTTACGGCGCACAAGCTGCACGATCAGCTTGATCTTCATCTTCCGGCGCACTGCCGTCTCACCGAAGATCGTCTTGATGTCGAGCAAGCCCAGGCCGCGCACTTCCAGCAGGTTCTGCAGCAGCGGCGGGCAGCGGCCTTCAATGAAGTCCGGCCCCAGGCGCACAAAGTCGACCGCATCGTCGGCAACCAGGCCGTGACCGCGCGAGATCAACTCCAGGCCAAGTTCACTCTTGCCCAGGCCCGAGTCGCCCATGATCAGCACGCCCATGCCGAGGATGTCGAGAAACACCCCGTGCATCGTCACGCGTGGTGCCGAGATGCGCGACAGGTACAAGCGCAGGTGGTCAATCACGGCGGCCGACGAAATCGGCGAGGTGAACAACGGCGTGGACGAGCGCGTGCAGCGCAGTTCCAGATCCGGCGGCGGATCCACGCCATCGGCCACCACCAGGAAGGGCGGCTCGAGCAGGATCAGCTCGCCCATCTGGCGCTTGCGGTTTTCTTCCGACAGGCGCTGGTAATAGGTGATCTCGGGCTTGCCGAGCACCTGGATGCGGTTCGGGTGGATGAGGTTCAAGTGCCCGACCAAGTCCGCCGCAGACGTCGCTTCCTTGGCGAAATCCACGTCGAATGCACGGTCTGCGCCCTCCAGGCCGGCAACCCACGACAGCTTCAGATCAGCTGCGTTGTCGTCGAAGATCGATTGGGCGATGACGCCGGTCAGTTCCATAGCAGGGCACAGTGGTGCCGACTGGGCACAACGCGTTCGCAATCGGTTGCGCTTGCCACCGATTGCGCTGCGATCAAGGCCGCCAGTCGGTCAGTAGCTGGTGAATCGCCTCGGGCGACGGCAGGGTGGCGAGGCCTTCGCGCATGTCACGGTCGGACAGCAGCTGGGCGATTTCAGACAGGATTTCAAGATGCTGCTGGGTGGCCTGTTCGGGCACCAGCAGGAAGATCAGCAGTGAGACAGGCTTGCCGTCAGGTGACTCAAACGGCACCGGCTCGGACAGGCGCATGAACGCAGCCAGCGGTTGCTTGAGCCCTTTGATACGGCCGTGCGGGATGGCTACGCCAGCACCCAGGCCCGTAGAGCCAAGCGACTCGCGCGCGAACAGGTTGTCGGTGACGACTGCGCGCGTCACGCCGTGGTTGTTCTCGAACAGCAGGCCGGCCTGTTCAAATACCCGCTTTTTGCTGGTTACGCTGACGTCGAGGGCAATGTTCCCGGGCGGCAGCAGTTTGGCCAAGCGATTCATGTGCAATGCGTGAAATGAGCGCGTCCTTCTGCACCAAGGTGGCGCGCGGACAATCGGGCCATTATAGACCACGTGCCGCGCGGCTTTGTGCGGCGCACCAGCGGTGCACTGCGCAGGGCAGAGAAGCGCATCCCCCAGGGCTGCGATCGGCCAATGCCGGCAATGTGCGCCCGGCATCGACCCTGTTTTCACCAGCATCGCGCCAAAAGCCGCGCCACGCCAGTATTCATACTTTGGTCAGATTTTAGCCCGACTTAAATCGGTTGCAATCGGATTCGTCACGAATGCACCACGGCATAAAAAAACCGCGCCAACTCGGGGCGCGGTTTTTGCGGTGCTGTCCTGCTATTGCTGCATCTGCACGGCCTGGAGGGCTTGGTGCTTCATGCTGTCACGATCGTGCCCTTGCACGCGGTCCTTGTACTTGATCACCTGCCTGTCCAGCTTATCGACGAGTAGGTCGATGGCCGCATAAAGATCTTCATGGTGTGATTCGACGAAGACGTCCTTACCCTTGAGGTGCAGGTTGATTTCCGCGTACTGACGCCGATCCTTCTCCTTGTGGTTATCGACCGATAGCAACACGCTGACGCCAATCACCTGATCGAAGTGCCTGATCACACGCTCCAGTTTCGTTTCCACGTATTCACGCAAAGCAGGCGTGATGTCCAGGTGGTGTCCACTGAGTTTGAAGTTCATAGCGGTTCTCCTTCTCAAGATGAGCCGCACCGGAACTGCCCGCGATGCGGCTATAAAGACTTGCGCAAATTCACTGCAGGGATCTTGAGGGCTTCGCGGTATTTGGCCACCGTCCGACGGGCCACCACGAATCCTTGTTCGCCTAACAGCTCGGCAATTCTGCTATCGGACAGAGGATTCTTCGGGTCTTCGGCTCCTACAAGTTGCTTGATGAGCGCGCGTATCGCGGTGGATGACGCCGCCCCGCCGGTTTCCGTCGATACATGGCTGCCGAAGAAGTACTTCAGCTCGAATGTCCCCATCGGGGTTGCCATGTACTTGTTGGTTGTCACACGGGAGATCGTGGACTCGTGTAGACCCAGTGTATCGGCTATTTCCCGCAAAACCAAGGGGCGCATGGCGATTTCGCCGTGCGTAAAGAAGCTCTTTTGACGCTCGACAATGGCTTGCGAAACACGCAGGATCGTATCGAAGCGCTGCTGAATGTTCTTGATCAGCCAGCGTGCCTCCTGCAGTTTCTGCTGCAGATTGGCGGCGCCCGATTCGCCGCGGCTGCTGCGCAAGATTTGTGCATACATATCGTTGATGCGCAGACGCGGCATCACGTCGGGGTTCAACTGCGCCATCCAGCCTGCGCTCGTCTTGCGGACGACCACGTCGGGCACCACGAAGTCGGCTTCGGCTCGGCCGAATGCATGACCGGGAAACGGCGCCAACGAACGGATGAGTTCATGCGCCGCCTTCAACGCGGGCTCATCGACGGACAGCGCCTTCTTCAAGCGCGTGTAGTCGCGCGCCGCCAGCAGCTCGAGGTGCTGATTGACGATGATGAGCGCCAGCGCTTTCGCGGGAGAATCCAGGCGATGCAATTGCAGCGACAAGCATTCGGCCGCCGAGCGCGCACCGATGCCGGGCGGATCGAAGCTCTGCAGCATGCGCAGCGTGGCCTGTAGCTCATCGATTTCGATTTCGAGTTCGGCGGGCAGGTCAGCGAGGATTTCGTCGAGCGTGCCCGAGAGGTAACCCTCGTCGTCGAGCGATTCGATCAGGAAGATGACGAGACCCTTGTCGCGCATCGATAGCTTGAGCGGTGCGAGTTGCTCCATGAGGAATTCGCGCAGGCTTTGCTCGGCCTCACGCAACTGCAGCGGCGCGCGATCGTCTTCGTCGGATTGCGGCTTGCGGGCGAAGTCGTCGAGGCTCCAGTCGGAGCGGTCGGAGCCGTAGTCGCTGTCGAAATCGGCGCCGTTATCGTGGCCGTTCTCGAAGCTGTTGTCGGGGGCGTCACTGTTGTCAGCCCCGTTGGGCGCGGGCGGTGGTGATTCGGTGGGCAGCGGCGTGGCGCTGTTGCTTTGCAGCGCGTTGACGGAGCCGTCCGCGCCGATGCGCGCGGACGTGTCGAGCCACTCATTTTCCCGCTCCAGCAGCGGGTTCTCGGTCAGGGCTTGTTCAACTTCCTGCTGCAGTTCGATGGTCGACAACTGCAGCAGCCGGATGGACTGCTGCAACTGCGGCGTGAGCGCGAGATGCTGAGAGAGGCGGAGCTGGAGCGACTGTTTCATGCGGGCTATTCTATGCCCAACACTCAGTCGATGGAACGGATTTTGCTTTAACGTGCGCGCTTGCCACGCCCCTTCGCACGTCCTTAAGACGTAAGCGTGCAGCGTGACCTACATCCGGAAGTTATCACCCAGATACACCTTGCGCACATCCTCATTTTCGATGATCTGCTCGGGGCGGCCCGCGGCCAGCACGGTGCCTTCGCTGATGATGTAGGCGTGGTCACAGATGCCCAGCGTTTCACGCACATTGTGATCGGTAATCAGCACGCCGATGTTGCGATCCTTCAGGAAGCTGACGATGCGCTGGATTTCGCCCACGGCGATCGGGTCGACGCCGGCAAACGGTTCGTCGAGCAGGATGAAGCGCGGTGATGAGGCCAATGCGCGGGCGATTTCCACACGGCGACGCTCACCGCCCGAAAGCGACAGCGCAGGGTTGTCGCGCAGGTGGGCGATCTGCAAGTCGTCGAGCAGGCTGTCGAGACGGCGGTTGACTTCGTCTTGCGTGAGCTTCTTGCCGTTCTGCTCCTGCAGCTCAAGCACCGCGCGGATGTTTTCCTGCACGTTGAGCTTGCGGAACACCGACGCCTCTTGCGGCAGGTACGACAGACCCATGCGCGCGCGCTGGTGGATCGGCAGTCGGCTGATGTGCTCGCCGTCGAGCACGATGTCGCCGGCATCCAGCGCCACCAGGCCGACGATCATGTAGAACGAGGTCGTCTTGCCCGCGCCGTTGGGGCCGAGCAGGCCGACCACCTCGCCGCTCTTCACGTCGAGCGACACGTCTTTGACCACCGTGCGCGTGCCGTAGCGCTTCTTCAGATGGCGGACGACCAACGTGCTGGAAGTCGTGGCCTGCGGCGCTGCGGTTTTGGGGGCGAGGGTGGTGGCGGACATAAGCGAACAGAAAAGACAGGCGGTACGGGTCAGGGCTTGGCGGCTGGAGCGGGAGCCGCAGGCGTGGCCGGCGTGCTGGTGCGCGGTGCAAGAACGGCGCGTACGCGGCCCGACGGGTTGGCGGCAGTGGCGTTCTCAGCGCCGCCCGAGGCCGTGTAGAACTCCTTCTGGCCGTCGTACGTGATGACCGCGCCGCGGATCTCATCGAGTTGCGTAGCGCCTTGCAGGCGTTCCATGCGCGCGCGGGTGATCAGCTTGGAAATCTCCTGCTTGCCGTCGTATTCAATGCGCTCGCCCCAGCCCTGGATGTACTCGTCGACGTTGTCACGCTTCTGGCGAATGAACGCCAGATTGCCGGGCTTGGAGGTGGCGACGGCGTAGTTGTAGCCCTCGGGGTCGGTGCGCAGATCGGCTTGGTCGGAGCGCAGCACCATCGTGCCTTTGGTCAGCACCACGTTGCCTGTCAGGTGGTAGACCTGCTTCAGATCGTCGTAGCTGGCGTTGTCGGCTTCGAGCACAAGCGGCTTGTCGCGGTCGGCGCGCTCGGCGTGCGCGGGCAGGGCCGGGAGCAGCAGCGCAGCGACGATGGCGAAGCCGGCGGCACGGAGGGAATCAGTCATGGGGATCACGTCGGAGAAGGGCGCGGTCGGTGGGCGTGGTCAGGTGTCGGGGAGTCAACGCAGTTTACCGTCTACTGCTTCGGTGCCCCCAGCCCTTCGATTCGGCCGCGCACATTGCCCAGCAATTGTACTTGGCGCGTCACGTTGTTGAAGGTGAGGCCGTTGGCGTTCATGATCGACGGCCCGCGGTGCAACTCGACCGGTTTGTCGGTGCGTACGACGTCGTCGTTCAGCAGCACTTGGAAGTACGTCGAATCGGCGGTCATCAGCGGGTCCTGGCGGGCGTCAGGTCCTTGCGCGCGGATGACCTTGGCGTTGTTGTACAGGTCGATGATGGTGCCGTCGCCGTTCATCTTGCCCAGGTCGGCGCGGGCAGTCACCTGAGGACGGTCGGGCGCATACACGCGCAGCGCCGGATACGTGACATCGTAGGTCAGGTCGTCCTCGTAGTGGTTCATGTGGACGCCGGTGAAGCGGTATTTGGTCGTGCCGGTCTCGTCCAGCGCGGTGGACGAGATGCCGTCCATCGTGTAGTTGGCGGTGTGGCGTTTGGGCTGCGTGGCAGCTTCGTCGGTTTGCGGCGTGTTCACCTGTACGAGCAGGAAGGTGACGCCGCAGACGATTGCCATCAGCAGGATCGGCAGCCCGCGCAGCATGAACTGCAGCAAGGAGGAGACGAGGCGTTGGGAGCGTTCGCTGGCCATAGTCAAAAAGTTTGCGCGACCTGCAGCAGTTGCGCGAGCAGGGCGTCGTAGGCGCCTTGAGCCTTGAGGATCAGGTCGGCCACTTCGCGCACGGCACCGCGTCCGCCGGTGGCCTGGGCGACGTAGTGGGCGCGGTTGCGGAGTTCAGCATGGGCCTGGGCGGGGCAGGCGGCAAAGCCCACCATCGTCATCACCGGCAGGTCGGGCCAGTCGTCGCCCATGTAGCCGGCGTCGGCGGCCTGCAGTTCGGTGGCGGCCAGCAGGTGGGCAAACGCCTCGCGCTTGTCGGCCACCCCTTGGTAAAGATGCTCGATGCCGAGTTCCCCGGCGCGCCAGGCGACGATTTCGGATTGCCGCCCGGTGATGATGGCCGACGTGATGCCGGCCTGTGCCAGCAGTTTGATGCCATGGCCATCCAGCGTGTCGAAGGCCTTGCTGATCTCGCCCTCGGGGCCGACCAGCAGGCGGCCGTCGGTCAGCACGCCGTCGACGTCGAACACCATCAGGCGCACGCGTGCTGCGCGCTCCATCGCCTGCGGAAAGCGTGTGTCGATGTTGCTGTGGACGGGATCAGCCAGGGCGGTCATCTGTGGTGTGTGCGGGTCAGATGACCTTGGCGCGCGTCAGGTCGTGGATGTGCAGCGCGCCGACCAGCATGCCATCGGTGTCGATCACCAGGAGCTGGTTGATACGGTGCGTTTCCATCACTTCGACGGCTTCGACGGCGAGTTGGTCAGGGCCGACCGAGCGCGGGTTGCGGTGCATGACCTCGTGGATGGGCACGGTGCGCCAGTCGCGCGGGGTTTCGAGCAGGCGGCGCAGGTCACCGTCGGTGAACACGCCCACGGCGCGGCCCTCGGCATCCACCACGGCGGTCATCGCCATGCCCTTGCGGGTGATTTCCATCAGCGCTTGCGACAGCGGCGTGTCTTGGTTCACGCGCGGCACGGCTTCGCCGGCGCGCATGACGTCGCGCACGTGCGTCAGCAGCTTGCGGCCGAGCGATCCGCCCGGATGCGAGCGGGCAAAATCCTCTGCGCCAAAGCCGCGCGCGTCGAGCACGGCCACAGCCAGCGCGTCGCCCAGCGCGATCTGCGCGGTGGTGCTGGCAGTGGGCGCGAGGTTCAGCGGGCAGGCTTCGACGTCGACGTGCGAGTTGAGCACCACGTCGGCATGCTTGCCAAGCGAAGACGCCGGGTTGCCCGTTACGGCGATCAGCTTGGCGCCCAGCCGCTTGACGAGCGGCAGGATGGCGTTCAGCTCCGATACCTCGCCGGAATTGGAGAAACCGATGAAGACGTCATCACGGGTGACCATGCCGAGGTCGCCATGGCTGGCTTCGGCCGGGTGCACGAAGAAGGCTGGCGTGCCGGTCGAGGCCAGCGTGGCTGCGATCTTGCGCGCGACATGGCCAGATTTGCCCATGCCGGACACGACGACGCGGCCGGTGCAGGCGAGCACCATTTCGACCGCGCGCGCAAAGTCGGCGGACACCTGGGATTTGAGGCCGAGCACGGCTTGCGCTTCGATGTCGAAGGTTTGCTGCGCCAGCGCAAGCGCTCGATCCGGATTGAAATTCGCTATCATGGCGGCGAAGTATAACAACGATTGACGTTGCCTCCCGGCTGGCTGCCACGCGGTTTGGCATGCACCGGGCCTGGGCTTGCGGGGAGTCGGCGGAGCGGACGGGCGCCCCGTTTTGCTGCGCCGCGGCATTCGCTTTTCAAGCCACGTTTCTTCCCGCCGCCACGCCGTCATTTTTTGCTCCGCAGCATCCGCACGTCACGTTCTTCGTTTATACCCTGGCATTGGTCTTGCAGCGCCTGCGTGCTTTTTGCAGCATGTTGGCCGTGTGCACCGCCCTGATGCGCGGGCGCGGTCCTTCCTGTCCAACCCCTTTTGATTGGTTTTTCGCGTCGCATGCATTCGCCGCTGGAACTCACCCTCGTATTGTTGGCCGCCGCCGTGATCGGCGTGGTGCTGTTCCGCATCCTGCAATTGCCACCGATGCTGGCCTACCTGGTGGTCGGCGTGCTGATCGGGCCCAAGGCGATGGGGCTGGAGTCCGATTCCGTCCAGACGCGCTACCTGGCCGAATTTGGCGTGGTGTTCCTGATGTTTTCGATCGGGCTGGAGTTCAACCTCTCCAAGCTGCGCTCGATGCGGCGGCTGGTGCTTGGGCTGGGCGCGTCGCAGGTGGTGCTGACCATCCTGCTGACGATTCCGGCGTCGATGCTGCTCTCGCGCTGGTATCCGCTGTCGTGGCAGGCGGGGCTGGCGCTGGGCGGCGCGCTGGCGATGTCGTCCACGGCCATCGTGTCGAAGATGCTGGCCGAGCGGCTGCAGCTTGAGACCGAGCACGGCCGCAATATCATCAGCGTGCTGCTGTTCCAGGACCTCGCGGTGGTGCTGCTGCTGATCGTGGTGCCGTCGCTGGGCAAGAACCCGACCGACCTGGTGCTGACGCTATCGATTGCCGCCCTGAAGATCACTGTCGCGCTGGTGCTGATCCTGTTCCTGGGGCAGAAGCTGCTGTCGCGCTGGTTCCACCTAGTGGCGGCGCGGCGCTCGCAAGAGCTGTTCATGCTGAACCTGCTGCTGGTGACGTTGGGCATGGCGGCGCTAACGGAGCGGCTGGGCCTGTCGATGGCGCTGGGCGCGTTTCTGGCCGGCATGCTGGTGTCGGAAACGCCGTACAAGCTGCAGGTGGAAGAGGACATCAAGCCGTTTCGCGACGTGCTGCTCGGCCTCTTCTTCGTGACGGTGGGGATGCTACTGGACCCGCGCGTCGTCTTTGAGCACTGGGCGCTGGTACTGGGGCTGGTGCTGGGGCCGGTGCTGTTCAAGTTTGTGCTGATCGCGCTGCTGGCGCGCGCCTTCGGCTCGGGTGGCGGCGCGGCGATCCGCACGGCGCTGGGCCTGGCGCAGGCCGGTGAATTCGGCTTCGTGCTGCTCAACCAGATCGACGGCATGAAGCTGATCGACCCGCTGCTCGGTCAGGCGATTCTGGCGGCGATGCTGTTGTCGATGCTGCTGGCGCCGTTCCTCATTCAATACAGCGACGTGATCGCCATGCGGCTGTCGCGCACGGACTGGCTGATGCAATCGCTGGCGATGACGAAGATCGCCGCGCAGAGCATCGCTACCGAGCGCCACGTCATCATCTGCGGCTACGGGCGCAGCGGGCAGAACCTGGCGCACATGGTGGAGCAGGAGGGCATCGGTTACGTGGCGCTGGATCTGGACCCCGACCGCGTGCGCGATGCCGCGGCCGCCGGTGAACATGTGGTCTATGGCGATGCGGCGCGGCGTGAGTCGCTGGTGGCCGCCGGTATCCACCGCGCGGCGGCGGTTGCCATTACGTATGCCGACACGGCGTCTGCATTGAAGGTGCTGCACCACGTGCAGGCGCTGGAGCCAACCCTGCCCGTGATCGTGCGCACCATCGACGATGCCGACCTGGACCGCCTGCAGCAAGCCGGCGCCACCGAGGTCGTACCCGAGATCATCGAAGGGAGCCTGATGCTGGCGTCGCACGCGCTGGTGCTGCTGGGCGTACCGCTGCGCCGCGTGGTGCGCCGCGCGCAAGAGATGCGCGACGCGCGCTACAGCCTGCTGCGCGGCTATTTCCACGGCCAGGACGATGAAGAAGACATGCTCGAGCGCGACGCCGTGCGCCTGCATTCGGTGCCGCTGGCCAAGGGTTCGCCTGCCATCGGGCACAAACTCGGCACGATGGGGCTGGAGACGTTCAAGACGTCGGTCACGGCAATCCGGCGCCAGGGCATTCGCGCGCTGGATCCTGATCCGGATACGGTGCTCGAGCTGGGCGATATCGTGGTGCTGCGCGGCACGCCCGAGGGGCTGCAGATGGCGGAGGAGCGGCTCTCGCCGCGTTGATTCGCGGCGGATTTGGCCCGCGCTTACTTGATGAGCGCTTCCAGCAGCGGCCCACGCGAGCGGCGCGGTGGCGGAGCATCCGCCATGTTGGGCGGCAGGCCGTTGAGCACCGCTGCTGCGTCGAGGGAACTGATCGACACCCGCGTATCCGCAGGAATGCGCCCATCTTGTTGCAGCATCAGATAGCGCAGGCAGCAGACGCGCAGGAACGACGCGAAGTTAGCCACCTCGCCGCGCCGCTCGAACAACTCGTCGTAGAGCTTGCTGATGAGCTGATTGACCGTCAGGCCGTCGCGCTGGCCGATTTCTTCAAGCACCTCCCAGAACAGGCACTCCAGCCGCACGCTGGTCGCTACGCCGTGCAGGCGTAGCGAGCGCGCGAGGCTGTCATACGAGTGGGGATTGGCGCGGATGAAGATTTCGCACATGGCCGGGGCTCCTGGGGGTGCCCAGCGTGCGGGCAGCCGGATCAGTGTAGAACCCGCGTGCCCAGGACTTCAAGAAACTGTGCCAACCAGGCCGGATGCGCCGGCCAAGCGGGCGCCGTGACCAGCTTGCCGTCGGTATGGGCCTGGTCGACGGGGATGTCTTTGAAGGTGCCGCCCGCTGCTGTGACTTCTGGGCCACATGCCGGATACGCCGAGCACGCCTTGCCCTCCAGCACGCCCGCCGCCGACAGCAATTGCGCGCCGTGGCAGATGGCCGCGATGGGTTTGTCCGCGCTGGCGAAGTGCCGCACGACCTCGAGCACGCGGGCGTTCAGGCGCAAGTATTCGGGTGCGCGGCCGCCGGGCACGACAAGTGAGTCATACGTTGCCGGGTCGACGTTGGCAAAGGTGGCGTTGACGGTGAAGCGGTGGCCGGGCTTTTCGGAGTAGGTCTGCGCGCCCTCGAAATCGTGGACGGCAGTGGCTACCGTTTCACCGGCGCGCTTGTCCGGGCAGACAGCGTGAACCGTGTGGCCGACCATCTGCAGCGCCTGGAAGGGGACCATGACTTCGTAGTCCTCAACGTAGTCGCCGACCAGCATCAGAATTTTCTTAGCCATCGCCGTGTCTCCTGTATGGTTGTGGTTTGCCCATTGTGGTTCGGCGCCATTCGGCCCGGGTGGTAACCCATTACCGCAGACCGCGTTTCCTGCTTTCCCGTTCTTGCCATGAGCCAAGTCCCGCACAATCAGGCGGCGTTGCTGACGCCGTCGTCCGTTCCTGCCTCGACCGAGCTGGGTGATGTGCCGCGTTACCTGCGCAACCGCATCCGCACCGTGCCGGACTGGCCGCAGGCGGGGGTGATGTTTCGCGACATCACGCCGCTGCTGCAAGACCCGAAAAGCCTGCGCGTGCTGGTGGACGTGTTCGTCCATCGCTACATGGGGCAGGGGCTGAACCTGGTGGCGGGCATCGATGCGCGTGGGTTCATCCTCGGCTCGATCGTGGCGTATGAGCTGAACCTGGGCTTTGTGCCAATCCGCAAGAAAGGCAAGCTGCCGTTCACCACGGTGGCCGAGGAATACCAACTCGAATACGGCAGCGCGACGGTGGAGATCCACGCCGATGCCTGCAAGCCCGGCGACCGCGTCCTGCTGATCGACGACCTGATCGCCACCGGCGGCACCATGATGGCTGGCAAGCGCCTGCTCGAACGCCTGGGCGCGACGGTGGTGGAGGGCGCAGCGATTGTCGATCTGCCCGAGCTGGGCGGCTCGCGCCTGCTGATCGAAGGCGGGCTGCCGCTCTTCACGGTCTGCCGTTTCGACGGGCATTGACTTGTACATGAGCGATGCGCGGACCGCATACGCTCATGTGACAAAAATATGACCCTCTGCTGCTGCGCGCAGTAGCATGACCTTTCCCCTTTTTCTCTTTTGGCCGGGAGACGCCGATGCCACATGTACTGCTGTTCCTGCTGACTTCGATCGCCATCACGGTGATGCCGGGGCCGGACAACCTGCAGGTCATTGCGCGCGGCGCAAGCCAGGGCCGCAAGGCGGGGCTGTCGGCGGCAGCGGGGTTTGCGTCGGGCTGCCTGTTCCATACGACGCTGGCTGCACTCGGATTGGCCGCCGTGCTGCAGTCGTCGCCCGTGGCGTTCCAGGCAATCCGCTGGCTGGGCGCGGCGTATCTGATCTGGCTGGGCATCCAGGCGCTGCGCAGTAAGGGCGGCGTTGGCCTGAAGAATGCTGGACCGCAGGCGGCGCCAGACCTGTGGCAGGTGTATCGCCAGAGCGTTTTCGCCAACCTGCTCAACCCGAAGGTGACGCTGTTCTTCGTGGTGTTTCTGCCGCAGTTCGTCGATGCGCAGGCCGGTCACGCGGCGCTGCAGATGCTGCTGCTCGGCGGGGTGTTCATGGCGCAGACCATCGTCGTGTTCAGCATCTACGGCTGGTGCGCTGCCGCGCTGGGCGGCTGGATGCGCCGCACGCCGCGCGCATCGCTGTGGCTGGACCGGGTGAGCGGCTGCATCTTTATCGGGCTGGGTTTGCGGGTGGCCCTGACCAAATAAGCAAACGCTCGGATCACCCGGGCGTTTGCATTAGAGCTTGTAGCCGATCTGCCGCAGCAGGTCTTTGCGCCAGGCGATGTCCGCCTCGGTTTCAACGCCCAATGGCGAAGCGCCATCCACCACACCCAGCACGCCGCGCCCTTGCTCCGTTTGCGCGACGATCACCTGCGTCGGGTTGGCTGTGGCGCAGTAGATGCGGCACACCTCCGGCACCGCGCGCACGGCAGCCAGCACGTTCACGGGAAAGAACCCGTCACCCAGGAAGATCAGGAAGGTATGGCCCGCGCCAATGGCCAGTGCGTTGTCGCGCGCGAGCTTGAGCGCGGCCTCATCATTGCCTGACCAGCGCACGAGGCGCTTGCCCGACGCCTCGCAGAACGCAATGCCGAAACGGATGCCTGGTACCGCGCCCACAAGTGCTTCGTGAAGGTCTTCCACGGTCTTGATGAAATGCGACTGCCCAAAGATGAAGTTGGTCGCCTCCGGCTTGGCGATGGGCACCACGGTGAGTTCCATGGCGGCGCTCCTGTGGGGTGGGGAACGCTCTTCATCGTAGGGCGCGGCGGGGTGATTGCAAGACACCGCGCCAGTACTGCACTACTTCCGCTTGAGTAACGGCGCGAAGTACTTGCCTGCGAAAACTATTGATTGGGCATGAATTAACTTGAATTTTTCGGCGACGCCATCATGTTGATTGCATGCAAGCCACAGACATGAGAGCGCTGTCGCGCGAAGCGCGGCACGAGAGACGAGTGCAAGTGATCCGTCTTCGCAAAGCTGGTCATACCTACGACGAGATTGCGGAGCGGACGGGGCTCAGTTGCACGGGTGTATTCAACATCTGCAAGCGGCACCAGGACCTGGGAGCGAAGGGTCTGCGCGACGCGCCGGGAGGCCGCAAGACGGGTCAGGGGCGGTCGTTGGACCTGACGCAAGAACTTCTGGTGCGCCAACTGATTGCCGACAAGACACCGGACCAACTGAAGATGCCTTACGCGCTTTGGACTCGCGCGGCGGTGGGTCAACTGATCGAGCAGTGTTTCGGCATTCGGCTGGCGGTGCGCACGGTGGGGCTGTATCTGTCGCGCTGGGGGTTCACGCCGCAAAAGCCGATGCGCAAGGCATACGAGCAGTCGCCTGCGGCGGTGAAGAGATGGCTCGAACACGACTACCCTGTCATTGCCGCGCGAGCCAAAGTCGAAGGCGCCGAGATTCACTGGGGCGACGAAAGCGGGCTGCGCAGCGATGACGTGCGCGGACGCAGCTATGCCCCCAAGGGGCAAACGCCGGTGGTTCGCGTGAGCAACAAGCGACACGGCTTGTCGGTGATCTCCACCGTCACCAACAAGGGCGAGATGCGTTGGAAGATCTTCGATGGTGCGCTCAATGCCGACATCCTGATCGACTTCGTGCAACGGCTCATTCGCGGGGCCAAGAAGAAGATCTTCCTCGTGCTGGACAACCTGCGCGTGCATCACGCCAAACCGGTCAAGGCATGGCTGGAAGCCAACAAGGAGCGCATCGAGGTGTTCTATCTGCCCAGCTACAGTCCCGAGCTCAACCCTGATGAGATGCTCAATGCCGACCTGAAGCAAGCTGTGACCAAGCTCGCGCCGGCACGCACCAAGCTGCAGTTGGTCAAGGCAACCTCCAGCCATCTGCGAAGCGTGCAGCGGCAACCCGCGCGTGTCAGGAAATACTTTGAACATGAGCCCATCCGCTATGCAGCTTGATTCAAGTCCATTGATGCCGGATCAATAGCTTGAACGTAACAGCTCAGAGCAAGACATTCGTTGGAGGCCAAGTTCACGCGAGTTATTCAGAATTTTTGGAGTAGTTCACAGGTACCCGCTCCAGATACTTCTTCAAGACCCATCCCGTGCGGTATTCCCCGTTTAGCCAGTGGTAATACTCGACCTCGATCCATTTGCCTTGTCTGTCAAGGGCGCGCACTACCTCATTCGGTAAGAGCTTTCCCTCCATCTTGGAACCATGCTCGGGCTTCGAGCGCACCGTGGCAGTTCGTTCGCGTACCACGAACAGTTCTTCGGGCTCTTGTGCCGCTTGTGCCAGAGTTTTTTCAATGAGGACCGTTAGCTGATGAATTTGTTGGGCTTGCGTTTGTAGCCTCTCTGCTGCCTGCGCTTGGAAAGCGTCGGTCTTGGTCTTGTCTTGCTGGCCTGAAATTTCTTGATAGATGAAGAACAGTAACCCCAGTAGCAAACTCACGAGCGTTACCGCGTCGGCCTGCTTGCGACTGAGGATGCCTTTCTCAGGAAGAGCGGTGAACTCATGAAGTGAGCCGCCGGGTTCGATGCCAAGCTTGGCAAGCTGCTCTTCGATGCCTTCTTGTCCGAGAGTTTTTGCCAATGCAGCCGCAGAACCCCAGTCAATGGTAGGCAAGGCTACCTTGCCAAGCTGAGCATGTAGGGACTTAAAGGACTCCACCATGCCCAGCACTTCACTGGGCACCATCCATTGCTTGTTGGCACGCTCGAAGTTCTTAAGCCAAGCTTGAACGCTGCTGCTAGCGCTCAAATCTCCAAGTAGGCTCTTGGTTTGGGGACGCGATTCTTCCAACTGTTGAGCAAGC
Source organism: uncultured Ralstonia sp. (assembly GCA_963512445.1). GTDB lineage: Bacteria > Pseudomonadota > Gammaproteobacteria > Burkholderiales > Burkholderiaceae > Ralstonia. The sequence continues at coordinate 25,001 of CAUPMS010000017.1, read as the reverse complement.
ATCCTAACCGGTGACCCGACGCCAGATGTTTGATCTACGAGGGTTTTGAACTGGTCTCGAACAGCGTTGCTATTAGCGAGTTCTTTGATGAACTGCTGTGTTGCGCTGCCCATCAAAAAATTCTTACGAATATCGTCCAGCGGGCCGAGCATTCTTCGGACGCTCTCCTGCTGCAGTCGCTGCGACTCCTGCCATGCCTTAACGGCTTGCGTGGCTATGGAGCCCTCACGCAGAAGATCCTTGTATTGCTGAGTCAGGCTTATGAGCGGCGACTGTAGCGCCTTCAAATCTTTGACGAGCCGGGCATAAGTCGAGCCTGCCTGAGCGAGTTCCTGGAGTTGCCTGGAAAGCGTATCGGACTGGATTAAAGAATTGCGCCACGAAGAGCGCATTTGTTCCAGCTTTGCCAACTCGCGTGCGAGCATGCCCCCCACGGTGATTGCGTTGAGCTTTTCCAAGTCTAGACTCACAGGGGCTTCCTAGAAGGATTGATCGAAGGCGGTATACCTGCTTCAACTCGATAGAATGCTGTTTAGCCTATCTCAGTTCAGCGCAATGTTTTACTTCCGCTTGAGCAACGGCGCCAGATACTTGCCGGTAAAGCTCGCCTTGCTCTTCGCCACATCTTCCGGCGTGCCCTTGGCAATGATCTGTCCGCCGCCCGCACCGCCTTCTGGCCCTAGATCAAGCAGCCAGTCCGCCGTTTTGATCACGTCGAGGTTGTGCTCGATGATCACGATCGTATTGCCGTGGTCGCGCAGTTTGTAGATGACCTTGAGCAGCAGCTCAATGTCGTGGAAGTGCAGGCCGGTGGTCGGCTCATCCAGGATGTAGAGCGTGCGGCCCGTGTCGCGCTTCGATAGCTCCAAGGACAATTTCACGCGCTGCGCCTCGCCGCCCGACAGCGTGGTCGCCGATTGCCCCAGGCGGATGTAGCCCAGCCCCACGTCGAGCAGCGTCTGCAGCTTGCGGCGCACCACCGGCACCGGCGCGAAGAACTCATGCGCCTGCTCCACCGTCATCTCGAGCACTTCGGTGATGTTCTTGCCCTTGTAGAGCACCTCGAGCGTCTCGCGGTTGTAGCGCTTGCCGTGGCACACGTCGCAGGGCACGTACACGTCGGGCAGGAAGTGCATCTCGACCTTGAGCACGCCGTCGCCCTGGCACGCCTCGCAGCGGCCGCCCTTCACGTTGAACGAGAAGCGGCCCGGGTCATAGCCGCGTTCCTTGGCCGACGGCACGCCCGCAAACAGCTCGCGGATCGGCGTGAACAGGCCCGTGTAGGTGGCCGGGTTCGAGCGCGGCGTGCGGCCGATGGGCGATTGATCGACGTTGATGACCTTGTCGAAGTGCTCCAGCCCGTCGATGCGGTCATGCGCGGCCGGCTCCGGCGTGGAGCCGTACAGATGGCGCGCCACCGCGTGATACAGCGTGTCGTTGATCAGGGTGGATTTGCCCGAACCCGACACGCCCGTGATGCACGTCAGCAGCCCGACCGGAATGTCGGCCGACACGTTGCGCAGGTTGTTGCCGCTGGCGTTGATGATGCGCAGCCAGCGCTCGCCATCGGGCGCGGTGCGCTGCTTGGGCACCTCGATGCGGCGCTTGCCCGAGAGGTAGTCGCCCGTGAGTGACGCGGGTGATTGCTCGACCTGCTGAGGCGTGCCCTCGGCGATGATCTGGCCGCCGTGCACGCCGGCGCCGGGGCCGATATCGACCACATAATCCGACGCGCGGATCATGTCTTCATCGTGTTCGACCACCAGCACCGAATTGCCAAGGTCGCGCAGGTGCTTGAGCGTGCCGATCAGGCGGTCGTTGTCGCGCTGGTGCAGGCCGATGGAAGGCTCGTCCAGCACGTACATCACGCCGGTCAGGCCCGAGCCGATCTGCGAAGCCAGTCGAATGCGCTGCGCCTCGCCGCCCGAGAGCGTATCGGCGCTGCGCTCCAAAGACAGGTAGTCCAGCCCGACGTTGTTCAGGAAGTTCAACCGCGCGGTGATCTCTTGGACAATTTTGTCGGCAATCTCGCGCTTGGCGCCGTGCATGTTCAGCGTCAGGAAATACGTGAGTGCGTCGCGCAGCGGCCAGCCGTTGATTTCGTAGATGCCGCGTGCCTGATCGGCCTCGCCAATCTTGACGAAGCGGGCCTCGCGGCGCAGGCGCGTGCCCTGGCATTCGGGGCAGGACTGGTTGTTCTGATACTTGGCCAGCTCTTCGCGCACGGCGATGGAGTCGGTCTCTTTGTAGCGCCGCTCCAGGTTGGGGATGATCCCCTCGAACGCGTGCTCGCGCACCGTGGTTCGACCTTTTTCGTTGATGTACGTGAACGGAATCTGCTGCTTGCCTGAGCCGTGCAGCACGATCTGCTGCGTCTCCGCCGGCAGGTCTTCAAATGGCACATCGATATCGACGTCGTAGAACGCCGCCAGACTCTGCAGCATCTGGAAATAGAACTGGTTGCGGCGGTCCCAGCCCTTGATGGCGCCCGAGGCCAGCGACAGGTTCGGGAAGGCCACCACGCGCTTCGGATCGAAGAAGGTGATCTGGCCCAGGCCGTCGCAATGCGGGCAGGCGCCCATCGGGTTGTTGAACGAGAACAGCCGCGGCTCCAGTTCCTGCAGCGAATACGAGCAGATCGGGCAGGCGAACTTCGAGCTGAAGCCGTGTTCGCGGCCGGTGTCCATTTCCAGCGCGATGGCGCGGCCGTCGGCCAGGCGCAGCGCGGTTTCAAACGATTCGGCCAGTCGCTGCTTGAGTTCGGGGTTGACCTTCACGCGGTCGACCACGACTTCGATGCTGTGCTTGTCGTTCTTCTTGAGCTTGGGCAGGTTGTCGACTTCGTAGACCTTGGCCTCGGCCTCGTGCGCCGTGCCGCCGCCCGAACGGATGCGAAAGCGCACGAAACCCTGCGCCTGCATCGCTTCAAACAGGTCGACATGCTCGCCCTTGCGGTTGGCCACCACGGGCGCCAGGATCATCAGCTTGGTATCGGCCGGCAGCGCCAGCACGGCATCCACCATTTGCGACACGCTCTGCGCTTCCAGCGGCTGGCCGTGGTCGGGGCAGTAGGGCGTGCCGGCGCGCGCATACAGCAGGCGCAGGTAGTCGTGGATTTCAGTAACGGTGCCCACCGTCGAGCGCGGGTTGTGGCTGGTGGCCTTCTGTTCGATGGAGATGGCCGGCGACAGGCCTTCGATCAGGTCCACGTCTGGCTTTTCCATCAATTGCAGGAACTGCCGCGCATACGCCGACAGCGATTCCACATAGCGCCGCTGCCCCTCCGCATACAGCGTGTCGAACGCCAGCGACGACTTGCCCGACCCTGAGAGCCCGGTGATCACGATCAGTTGATTACGCGGCAGATCGAGGTTGATGTTCTTCAGGTTGTGGGTACGGGCCCCACGAATCTTGATTTCGTCCATGTGCGGCTGAGTGCTGCTGAATGCGGCGTCGGGGTGCGGACCGCCTGCGGCAATCGGCGGGAGGGTGGAAAAGGGTAAGCCTGCTAATATACCGAACTTCGGTTTTGCTGGTATCTGCCCCCAGATGGGGCAGTCGGTGAAACCGTTCAAGTGCCCTTTTCGCCGCTTTTTTTCCTGACTTTTTGCGGCGGTTTCCGCTCCATGTCCTCCGCTTCCCCATCCATGACTTCCGCCCCCGGCCGCATGAACGGCCTTGAGCTGCGCGCGGCCGCCTCGCTGGCCGGCATCTTCGCGCTGCGCATGTTGGGTTTGTTCATGATCATGCCGGTCTTCGCGGTCTTCGCGAAAACGCTGCCCGACGGCAATAACACCCAACTCGTCGCATTCGCGATCGGCGTGTATGGCCTCACCCAGGCGGTGCTCTATATCCCCTATGGCTGGCTATCGGACCGCTTCGGGCGCAAGCCTGTCATCGTGACGGGGCTGGTGATCTTTGCGGTGGGCAGCCTGGTGGCGGCGTTTTCGCACAGCGTGGCGGGCATCGCCGTGGGGCGGGCCATCCAGGGCGCGGGAGCGATTTCCTCGGCCGTCATCGCCTTCGTGGCTGACCTCACACGCGAAGAACATCGCACCAAGGCCATGGCCATGATCGGCGGCAGCATCGGCGTGTCATTTGCGGTGGCCATCGTCAGTGCCCCGGTCATCTTCCGCTGGGTCGGCATGCCGGGCATGTTCACGGCGATCGGCGTGCTGGCCGTGGTCGCCATTGGCGTGGTGCTGTGGGTGGTGCCGGGTGTGCCACATTCGGCGCCGCGCCCGCCCGCACATGTGAAGGCCCCATTTGGCGAAGTGCTGCGCAACCCCGAGTTGCTGCGCCTGAACTTTGGCGTGTTTGCCCTGCATGCCACGCAGACGGCGCTGTTCGTCGTGCTGCCGCACATGCTCGAAGCCGCCGGCCTGCCAGTCGATTCGCACTGGAAGATCTACCTGCCGGTGATGGGCGTGTCGTTTGTGCTGATGGTGCCGGCCATCATTGCTGCCGAGAAGCGCGGCAAGATGAAGGCGGTGCTGCTGTCTGCCGTGGCACTGGTCATGGTGGCGCAACTGGCGCTGGGCGAGGTGAATCCGACGCTGGCTGCGCTGGCGATTGCGCTGCTGGTCTACTTCCTCGGCTTCAACGTGCTGGAGGCGTCGCAGCCGTCGCTGGTGTCGAAGTACGCACCGGGCGTGCGCAAGGGCGCAGCCATGGGCGTGTACAACACGACGCAGGCGCTGGGGCTGTTTGCGGGTGGGGCGGGCGGCGGCTGGATTCTGCTGCACGCTGGGCAAAACGCAGTCTTTTTCACCTGTGCTGGGCTCGCGTTCGCGTGGCTTATAATCGCTAGCCCAATGCAGATGCCGGCGCTGCGTCGTCACTAGACTTCTAGCCGGCCCTTATGCGGCATTCAGCGAAAAGCGGCGGCATCACTTCAATTACCTTCGGAAACTCATCATGGCGTCCGTCAACAAAGTCATCATCGTCGGCAATCTCGGCGCCGATCCTGAAACGCGTTACATGCCCAGCGGCGACGCTGTCACCAACATCCGCGTGGCGACCACAGACCGCTACAAGGACAAGGCCAGCGGCGAAATGAAGGAAGCCACCGAGTGGCACCGCATTGCCTTCTTCGGCCGCCTGGCAGAAATCGCCGGCGAATATCTGAAGAAGGGCTCGTCGGTCTACATCGAAGGCCGCATCAAGACCCGTCAATGGGAAAAGGACGGCCAGAAGCAATACAGCACCGAAATCGTTGCTGAACAGATGCAGATGCTCGGCGGCCGCCAAGGTATGGGCGGTGAGGGCGGCGGTGGCGGCGGTGGCTACTCGCGCGGTGGCGAAGGCAGCGGCGGTGGTGGTTACGGCGGTGGCGGTGGCCGTAGCCAAGGTCAAAGCCAAGGCCAAGGCGGTGGCTACTCGCGCGGCGGCGAGGGTGGCGGTGCTCAGGGCGGTGGCGCACGTCGTCAACCGGCGCCGTCGAATGGCTTTGAGGATATGGACGACGATATTCCGTTCTGACCGTTCTGAATCCGTCTCACCAGACAGCAAAAAACCCGGCAGTCCGCCAAGGACGCCGGGTTTTTTGTTGTCTTCAGTACGCAGATCTGCAGCCGTCCTAGTCGCTGTCGCAAGGCTTATTGAACACATGCTTCACACCGCATTTGGTGGCATGCGCTGCGTTCTTCACGCCATGCCCGACCGCGCGTGCGGCGTTGGCCGTGGCATGGCCGGCGTCCTTTGCAGCGTGGCCGGTTTTACGGGCGGCCTCCTTCGTGTCTTGCTTGATGTTCTCCTTGGTCTCGGACAAATCAGCGTGGGCCAGGGGGCTGAGCAGCGCCAGCATCAGCGCGGGAATCAAGAGCAGACGACTTTTCACGGCGGGAATCCTCACAAACGGGTTCATGCAACAGACGCGTCGAGCACGACGGCGGCGCGGCCGGTCAACAGGGTGCGTGCGCCACTGCGCACGGTAAAGCGGTACAGCACGTTGTTGCCGTCGCCGCCGATGCGCTCGGCTTCGATGTCCAGCGGCGCGTCGATTGTGTCGAGGCGCGGGACGCGGGCTTCAACGCTGCGCACGCTGGCAAGAAAACCGGCACGCGGGCGTGCTTGCTCAGCATCGCACAGGGCGCCGTGCACGGCCATCGCCTGAGCGGCGTATTCGATACCGCAGACCGCCGCCAACTGACCGTGCGAGCGCAATGGGTTGGCCGGATCATGGTGGCTCGTGGCGGTGCAATGGATGTGCGCATCATCCCAGGCGACAACCGTGTCAAGCAGGCACATCGTGCCGCTGTGCGGAATGCGTGCCGCGATCCAACTGCGGTCGAGCGGCGGAGATGGCTGCGCGCTTGACGTCATGACGTGCCAAGGGTGATGTCGACCTGCACGCGGGTGTCGGGCAGATAGTCGAGCACCACGCTCGCTGCGCGCTGTGCTGCCAACGCTTCCAACAGTGGCAGCGCGCGGGCGGCGGCGTTGCCGTGCCACAGCGTTTCGAGTGCGGTGTGGGCCAACGCGGTCGGGGGCGCATCGGTAAGCGCCACGTCCATGCGCGCGAGCGTGCGCGGGCCGGCTTCGGGCGCAAGCACCAGTGCCACCGCAAACGCGTCGGGCACGGGCCGCACCGCGTTAAGCGGCTCGGGGTAGCTGCCGTCGTACGCGATCAGCAGCGTGGGCGCGGCGTCGATCGCGACTTGGCAAAGGCTGTCGAGCAGACCGGCGGCAAAGCTGCCGTCGTGCGCGCATAGCACGTTGGACGGGGCCATCGCGTGTGTGGCGATGCTCCAATAGCCGGCCGGCGCGTTGTGCACGGAGTTGTGAAAGCGCGTGGGCGAGAGCTTGCGGTCGTCGCCCGCCAGGGTTTCGCAGATCGCATGGCAGTTCTGGCCGTCGCCACCGGACGAGGTGAAGACGGCTGCCAGCGTGGCGGCATTGCGCCCGCTGCCTGCCACGGCTTCGTGGCCGACTGCCAGCGCGAGCCTGATGACCGGTCCGGTGCGGCGGCGCTCGACCGATGGCAGGCCGGCGGGCGGCGGCAGTTCGGTCGGCGCATGTGCATAGGGCGTGCGGCCGGCGAGCACATCAGCCGCGTGCGGCCAATCCGGCAGGCCGGGCCCGAGCACGCCGATGCTTTCGATGAAGGCGCTCAGTCGGGTCATGACGATAGGTCCAGGTAGCGCAGGTGACCGGCGAGGCCAAAGACCAGGCTGCAGTTCGTGCCGCCAAAGCCGAAGGCGTTGCTGAGTGCTGTACGCACGCGTGCGTTGCGGCTGGTCGTCAGATAGTTGACGGCAAGCGCAGGGTCAGGCTGCGTGGTGTTGATGCCGGCCGGCAGCAATTGATGGCGCAGGGCCAGCGCCGTGATCACTGCCTCCAGTGCGCCGGCCGCGCCCAGTGTGTGGCCGGTCGCGCCCTTGGTTGAGCTGCATGGGGGGGCATATGCGGTGCCGCCGAACAGCCCGTGGATGGCGCGGGCCTCCGACGCGTCATTGCTGGGTGTGCCCGTGCCGTGCAGGTTGATGTAGTCGATGTCCGTTGCGGTCAGACCGCTCGTGGCCAGCGCCTGCTCCATGGCTGCGCGTGCACCCAGCCCTTCCGGGTGCGGCGACGACATGTGATGCGCGTCGCTCGATTCGCCAATGCCGAGCAGCAGGATGGCATCGTCGTGCAGCACGCCGTTTGCTTCGGGTGCGCGTTCCAGCAGCGCAAAAGCCGCGGCCTCGCCGATCGAGATACCGTCGCGCGCCGCATCGTACGGACGGCAAGGCTGTGGCGACAGCAACTCCAGCGAGTTGAACCCATACAGCGCGGTCAGGCACAGCGAATCGACGCCACCCACCACTGCCGCATCGATCAGGCCCGCAGCCAGCATGCGCCGCGCCGAAGCAAACACCTTGGCCCCCGACGAACACGCCGACGAGATCACCATTGCCGGCCCGCTCAGCCCAAAGTACGCCCGCACGAATGCCGCAGGCGAATAGATGTTGTGCGTGGTTGCGTAACGGAAGCTGGCCGGCAGCGCACCGGGTTGCCCATCGTGATACGGGCGCTGCTGGTAGGCGTGCTCGGTTTCGAGAATGCCCGACGTACTGGTGCCGATGAACACACCGACACGGCCCGCGCCGTGGCGCGCTTTGGCCGCTTCAACGTGCCCGGCAAAGCCGTCTTGCGTGAGGCCGATCTGGGCGAGGCGGTTGTTGCGGCATTCGAAGTCGGCCAGGTCTGCGCGCACGGGCGCGGCGTCGGCGTCATCCACTGCGCCGATCCACGTGTCGAGATCGGCGCGCGGGAAGTTGCATGGCGCCAAGCCACCGCGTTGCTCGCGCAACGCATCGAGCGTGGCGTCAAGGCCACGTCCGAGGCAACTCGTGGCGGTGAAATGCGTGAGCAGAACGGGCTTCACTGGGGGCGGTGTCGCAGCAATTGAGGGGTGGAGTGGTTCGGCAGACTGGCTTGCCGATCGTGAGCAAATTTTATCAAATGGCCATTGGCGGGCGGGTGGCCTGCGCGGGCTCCGGCGCGAGGGCAGCGCGCAATGTCGCGCACTGCAATTGAGCATGCGCTGCGGCTTCCAGCACCTTTGGCAAGACGGCCAGCAGGACGGGCGCGCTGTGTGCATCGCGCGCCGCATGGCCGTCGTGCAGCAGGAGGATGTCCTGCGGTGCGAGGCCGTGCAGCAAGCGCCGCGAGATGACATCGGCGTTGCGCGAGCGGGTGTCGAAGCCGCGCCGCGTCCAGCTCGCCAGCTGCAGGCCAAGCTGACACAGCACGGGTTCGAGAAACGGATTGCGCAATCCGGCCGGCGCGCGGAAGAACAGCGGGCGCGTGCCGGTGATTTGCGTGAGCGTGTCTTGCGCGGCTGCAATTTCGCGCCGCAACGCGCCGGGGCCTTGCAACGAGAACGTATGCCGATGGCGCTGGCTGTGGTTTTCCACCGCGTGCCCGCGCGAGACGATGGCTTGCACACAGCGCGGGTGCCGTTGCGCCAATTCGCCGATACAGAAGAACGTGGCCTTGGCACCGTATTGGTCGAGCACGTCCAGCACGCGCGGTGTGACCTCGGGGTCCGGGCCATCGTCAATGGTCAATGCGATCTGCTGGCCGGCTGTGGCGGGCAGGTGCGTCCAGTTCGGGCCGAGCCACGTGCTGCGTGGCCACAGCCCGCTCGCCATCAACACCAGATGCGAGGCGATGACGCTGCCGCCCGCCCACGGCCATGCCGATGGCTCGGCCGCAACGGCGATCGCCGCCCCGGCGTGCAGCGCCAGCGCGCCGCTGATCAGCGGCGTCGGCGTCCAGCGGCGGGCGGTGCCAAGCGGTGCGGAGATCGGTGCGTTCATGCTGTGGCGTGCTGATCGTGATGGGCGCGCGGCGCGAGGATGGCGGCAAACACCAGCGCAAGCATGGCGCCGGGGCCGACGGTCAGCCCGAACGTTTCCAGCATCGGCACGCGCGAGAACGCCAGCAGGCCGAAGCCGGCCACCGTCGCAAGGTTTGCCACCAGCAGCGATACCAGCGTCTGCGGCGCGATGGTCTGCGTCCGTTGATTGAAGAACAGCGCGTAGTTCGACCCCACCGCCACGATCAGCAGCATGCCGACCAGATGCAGGATGGTGAGCGGTACGCGTGCCAGCGCAAAGCCGGCAGTCACCGCCAGCACCGCTGCCACCAACGGCGCCAGCGCACGCAGTGTTCGCTGCGGCGAGCGCAGCGCCACGAGCAGCAGCAACGCAATCGCCACAAAACCGGCGAGTGACAGGCGAAGGTCTTCGCGCACGTAGTTGACGTACAGCCGGTCGGCTTCGGCCTTCATGTCGACGAAGAGGGCGCCCGGCACGTTCGCATGCTCGACGGCCGTGCGAATCGGCGTGGCATCCAGGCTGGGCTGGTTGACCGTGTTTTTTGCGCTGGCCAGCGCGCCTGATGGTGCGCTTGATCGTGCGCGTAAGGGCAACATGGCGCTCCACTGGCCGTCGCGTTCGGTCAGCAGCGCATCGACGGCCAATGCCATCGATGTGCCCTTCAGATCTGCGCGCCGCAGCAGCGGTTGCGATCGCGCGGCATCCACATCGGCGATGAACGGGGCGAAGAGGTCGGGCTTGACGCGGATCGGCTGATTCTCGACGGCGCTGCGCATGCGTGCCGTCAGTGTGTCGGCAGGCGGCAGGCTGGCGAGGCGCGCGCGCTGCGTGGCGTCGCTTGGCAGATAGCGTGCGGGGCTTTCGAAGCCGGCAAGCACGCCGCTGTCCACCAGCGGTTGCAGTTGCGCAGCGATCTTCTCGGCACCTTCGAGCGCGGCCTGTTCCGTTGCGCCCGGAATCACCACCAGATAACGCACGTCGGGCGCACCCACGTCTGCGCGCAGGCTGGCGTCGAGCGCCTGGCTTTTCGCGGGTACGGGGCTCAGTGCGGCGAGTTCGCGGCTCCACAGGCCATCGCGATGCAGTGCAAGCGCGGCACATGCCCCGATGAGCACGAGCGCAAGCGGCCAGCGCAGGCGCGGCGCGGCATGCGTCGCCCGTGCCAGCCATGCACCCACGCGCGACACATCACGTGTTGCCACCTCGGCACCACGCAGATGCGGCAGCACGTAGCGCGTAACGAGCGCCGCCGTCACCAGCCCGACAATCGAATACAGCCCCAACTGCACCAGCCCCGGAAAGCCCGAAAACAGCATCGAAGCAAAGCCGCACACCGAGGTCAGCACACCCAGGCGGATGGTCGGCCAGTACGTGGCAATCCATGCGCGCAGGCTGTCGCCGGGGGTGGTGCCGGGGGTGGCGCCGGACGGGCGGGCGGATTGCACGAACAGGTAGATCGAGTAGTCCACCGCCTCGCCGATGAGCGTGGTGCCGAACCCGAGCGTGAGCCCGTGCACCGCGCCAAACGTGAGGCTGACCGCCGCCACGCCCGCCGCCACGCCGGAGAGCACCGGCAGCAACCCAAGCACGACGGTGCGCGGTGAGCGGTACACCATCATCAGCAATGCAACCACCAGCACGAGGCTCACTGTGGAAAGCCGCTCGACGTCGTGCTTGATGGTGTCGCGCGACTCGACAGAGAACACGCCTGGGCCAGTCATCAGAAGGCGCGTCGACGCGGCATTCGGCATCCCGCGTGCAGCCGCATCGAATGCGCGGCGCACGGTGCCGATGGCACGGGCCTGCGCATCGGTGTCGGAGCCGGCGGTGGCCGTCTGCACCACCAGAACGGCACGCTGGCCGTCGTGCGAGGCCCACACGCCGTGCATTGACGACGGCAGCGCCGCGCTGTCGAGCTGGCTGACCAGCGCCGCCACCTCTGCGGTCGGATCGCGCGGCAGCATGTTCTTTGCGACCAGCCCCGCGGATGAACTCAGCAGATCCAGGCTCTCGCCCAGCGCAGCGTGCAGCCCTTCGGCGGAAAAGCGCTGCGGCGTGACAGCGGGGCTGAGCACGTAACGGTGGTCGAAGACGAACTGCCGGTCGCGCGCTTCGCTCACGGGCTCGCCGTTGTTGATCGCGCTGAATTGCGCATCGGTGCGCAGCGTGGCTGCGAGCTGTTTCGACAGCGTTGCACGCGTGGCGGCATCACCGCCCTCGATGCCGACGAGGATGAGCCGCGACACCAGCCCATCGCGCAACTGGTCGACCAGCACGCGCTGCTCCACGCTCGGCGAGCGCGGCAGAAACGCCGACAGGTCTGCCATAAAGCGCGTGCGACCGATCACGACCGCGCACAGCAGCAGGCCGGTCAACCAGACCAGCACTGCAGGCCGACGCAGAGCGTGCAAGCGTTCCATGCGTACGTTGTCCTAGTGGTTGGCCACGGGCCGCAGCCGCATCAGCGAGTGATCGCCGTCTGCCTGGCGGATGGCGACGCTGCGCAGCACATCGCGTGTGCCTTCCAGCGTGATGGTGCTGACCACCTTCTGCATGCGCGCGTCGATGGGCGTGAGGGTGAGCGTCCAGTCATCGCCATGGCCGGCAATGGCGACCTTGTAGACCGCTTCGAGCGCGTAGCGGTTGCCGGCCAGCGTCGCGCGGATGCTCTCGATGAACGCGGCGAGCTCCGGGTACTGCGCCAGCGGCATGGTGAACTTGCGCTGGTTGCGCGCCACCGTCAGCGTGTCCCCGTCGATCACGAGGTGTTCGGGCTTTGGAACCAGCGTGTGCTTTTCCAGATGGTCGGGCGCGACGAACACCAGCTCGCCGGAGGATTCGATCGGCGCTGCCGCGATCGACAGCGTTTTCGTTTCAGTAAATGTTGCGCGCCCCGACTTGTTGCGCGCGAGCGTGGACATCAGCCGGTCTAGCGTCCAGGCACCGGGGCTGGCACTTTCGGCTGCGTGCGCGGTCGTGGCCAACAGGCTGGCAGTGAGCATGGCCAGAAAGGCGCGAAGCAATGGGCGCGTTGCAGTCATGGCGTCTGGGTTGTCTGACGGTTGGCAAGGGCGTGATCCTGCGGGCTGGCCGCGTCGGCATCCTGCCAGAAGTCGAAGTAATTGAACCAGTTGTAGGGCGCGACGCGGCAGTAGTGCTCGACGCGTTCCACATAGCGGGCCAGGGCCGCTTGCACCGCTGCGGCGCGGTCTTCGCGGCGTACATCGGTGAAGTCCGCCAGTGGATCGAAATGCACGGCGTAGCGATTGCCGCCCAAGTGCAGGCCCGCCATGAAGAGCACGGGCCGCTTGAGCATGGCCGCCATCTGCAACGGCCCCAGCGGAAACGCCGCCGGGCTGCCGAGAAAATCCATGCGCTGTACCGACAGCCCCGCATCGCGCAGCAGCGTGCGATCGGCCAGCATACCCACGAGGCGGTTGTCGTCCAGCGCCTCGCGCACTTCCAGCATTGCGTCTACGCGCCCCAGCGGAATGATTTCCGGCGCTGCCGCCGGGTTGATGGCGGCAACGGCGGCGTTGATGTTGCGCGCGTTTTCCTCATACATGGCAACGGCCACGCGCAGATTCGGCACCGTGCGGCCAAGCGCGCGCATCACCTCGAAACTGCCCAGGTGCGCGCCCAGCAGGAACGCGCCATGCCCCCGCGCCAGTACGTCATGCACGTGCTGCTGCCCTTGCAACTGGATATCGAACAGATCGAAGCGCCCGCTGATCAGATAGATGCGGTCGTGGATGGTGGTGCTGAAGGTGAACAGATGGCGGAACACATCACGCAGGCTCGCCGATCGGCCCAGCGTGCGGCGCAGGTAGTCGCGCGAAGCACGCCGCGCCGCCGGAGAAAACGCCATGAAGTACAGCGCAATCAGCCGCAGCAGGCCCCGGCCGAACGGCCGCCCCAGCCGCAGAGAGAGCCACGTCATCACCCGCAGCAGCGCGACGTTGCTGCGCTCCGGACGCTCGGCCCAGTGTTTGGCCCATTCGGTGCGCTTCATATCGGAACGCCCTCCGGCGCCGGTGCAGACAGCACGCCGCTGGCCACGTCGCGTTCGCCCGCGCGAATCGTGAAGCGAACGGCGTTGCTGGCCGTCGTCTCGAACGCAAGATCGAGCAACTCCCCCGGCGCCGCAGGACTGAGAAATTTGGCCGAGCTGATCTTGCACGCATCCAGCGAGCGGCCCAGCGTCGCCCCGATCGTGTGGATCGCATGATCGAGCAGCACCACACCCGGCACGATCGGGTGGCCGGGAAAGTGCCCGGGCAGCGCCGGGTGATCAGCCGGAATGGTGAAGCGCATGGCGGGCTTGCATGCGTTGCGGTGCGAATGTTGTACGACGAGCGCGGCCAGCACATCGCGTGCCAGTTTGCCGGTCTCGTTGCGCGGCAATGCGTCCACCAGCAGCAGCGGGCGCGGCAGGAATGCTGCATCGATACGGTCGTGCAGGGCACGCAGCACGTCCGCCGCGCTGAGGCTCGGCGCCACCACCAGCGCCACCAGGCGCGTGACTGCCGCGCTGCCGTGCGTATGCGGGGTTGCGGGCGCATCGTCCGGCATGAAGAACACGCCGTCTTCCACACCCGCAATCGCGTTGAGCTGATGGTTCAGATACGCCAGCGACGACCGCTTGCCGGCAATGTTGATCAGATCGGCCTTGCGCCCGTGCAGCAGGAAGTGCGTGTCGTCGATCAGCGCAATCGCATCGCCCATCGGCACTGGGGTTTCGACATGTCCGCCGGTTACCCATACGGTCGGGCCGTCATCTTCAGGCGTGCCGGGGCACGATTCCATGCGGACGCCGGGGTACAGGTGCCACGCGGTTTCCTGCGCGGTGCGGCGCGTAGCGATCTGGCCGGTTTCGGTGCTGCCGTAGATCTCGATCAGCGGCGCACACAGGCGCGTCTCGGCTTCCTGCGCCAGCGCGTTTGATAGCGGCGCGGTGGCAGACAGCACGAGCGATGCGCGCGGCAACGTGGGCTCCGACGCCAGCAGCGCCCGCAGATGCACCGGCGAGGTCACCAGCACGCGCGGCTGTGGCACGGTCTCCAGCGCTTCGCGAATGTCCGCAGGGTAGAACGGCTGCCGATTGCTGAACGCCAGACCGCCGTGCAGCGCAAGCAGCACCGTCACTTCAAAACCGTACATGTGTTGCGCCGGCACCGTGCCGACCAGCGTGAATGCGCGTCCATCCTCCAGCCCCAGGTGCGCGACCGCCGCTCGCATGCAGCGCACCAGCGCACCCCACGTTTTGCGATGCGGCACCGGCGTGCCGGTTGAGCCGGAGGTGAACAGCACCGCCATGACTTGCGACGCATCGATCTGCGGCACGTCGATGGGCGCTGTGTCGCGCGCCAGCGCATCGGCAGTCAACGCATCGGGATAGCGAAAGCCCGGTAGGTCGACCGGGCAGGCGGCCGCATCGTGCAGGCAGAACACATCGGGCGCGAACGCTGAGAGCTGGCGCACCATCTGCGGCGTCTGCATGGGCGGCAACACGCTGATCTTGCCGGCCACCAGCGTCGCGCACAGCCCGACAGCAAAGCGGTAGCGGTCTGCACAGGCGTTAAACACGTGGCCGCCCGGCGGCAGCATCGCGGCCAGCGCCATCACGTCGGCCACAAACGCGCGTGCGCAGACGGGCGTTCCGTCACGCCAGGCGAGCGTGTGGTCGAGCGTTGGATGGGAGACCAGCGGGTAAGTCGGCATGAAGCAAGTCGTTGAGGCGTGTGAGGTTCAGCGGGAGCGCTCTGTGGCGGCGGGTGTGGCTTGCCCCGATTGTCCCGATTGCCCCGATTGTCGATAGGCGCGCACCGCATCGAACAGGCTGGAGCGCGGCTCGCCGCGCAGCACGATGCGCCGGCAGAGGTATTCCGCCACGAACATCACGCCCACCAGTGGCAGCGATAGGTAGTTGGCAAACGTCGACCACGTCACGGTCGAAGCCGTGGCAAACAGCAGCGTGGACATGGCGGCGGTTGCGAGAAAGAACAGCGTCCAAGCCTGCGTCACCTGCCGCGAGTAACGCGCAATGCGCGGTGTAAGGGTGCCGTGCACAACGTGGGCAAAGCGCGTGCACAGCGGCTCGCGCTCCGCCACCAGCGTGCGGCCGAAGATGTAGGCCATCATCAGGTTGAAGCTCGCATGTTCGAGGTACAGGCCCCAATCAAAATGCAGTGCCAGCGGTGCACGCGCCATCCACAGCGCTGCGCAGGCGAGCAGCCACACCGGCAACAGCCACGCGCGATGCGCAGAACGTGCGGCTGCCGCCAGCGCAATTGCCAATGGCGGCACCAGTGCCATCGCCAGGCCAACGCCATGCGCACCCGGCGTGGCCGCGGCGTAATGCGCACCGACCTGATACGCCACGACCGCAATGACGCCCGCCGCGCTGCGCGCAAAGCTGGTCAGTCGGTTCATGGCAGAACGGGGCGGGAGGAACGGCGCTGCATCGTTGTCGGAGAAGGTGCCGGGCAGTTTCATCATAGGGCGGGGCACATTCTAGGGCCCCCAGCCTGTCTCGCCCGATCAGGCGGTGGCGTGTTTGTAACCGGATGTACGGAACCCCGCCAGCCGTACTGCACCACCGCTTGCTGCTTTGCGGCGCCACACAAGCCGTTGAATCGTTTGCGTCACTCCGTGCAGACGCCGCGATATGCGGTCTTTGTCACGGTTTCGCGCTATACGGGGTGTAACCCTTCGTCTAGAATCCGCGTAGCTTAAACGACCCCCTTCACGGGCTGGGCTGGGCAAGGCAGGGGCTTCGGGCAAGGAGAACATCGCTGTTTCCGGCCGAACGCCCCCCTCGCCGCACGCCGCCTGTGGTTGCAAGACCGATGAACGACCTGGAAAAAGAGCTCGCCGCGCTCATGATCGGCGAGCTGAATCTCGAAGACATTCAACTCGATGCCCTGCGCGCCGATACACCCCTGTATGGCGAAGGGTTCGGGCTCGACTCCATCGATATCCTTGAAGTTGCGCTGCTGATCTCCAAGAAGTACGGCTTTGAGCTGCGCTCGGGCAATCCGGACAACCAGAAGATTTTCGGCTCGCTGGGCTCGCTTGCGGCCTACGTGGCAGAACACCGTACGCGATAGGCTCGCGCCAGCGCCCGACGCATTCAACGCTTCCAACGTTTCGCCGGACCGACGCCATGCCGATGACCGGCCCTCTCTCTTCCTGCTCCTCGCACCTTGTTCTGATTCCGAGCTACAACCCTGGCCCCAAGGTTGACGACACCGTGCGCAGCGCGCGCGCGCAGTGGAACCCGGTCTGGGTGGTGGTGGACGGCAGCACCGATGGCAGCACCGAACGTCTGCAGGCCATGGCCGCGCAAGACCCGGGGCTGCGTGTGATCGTGCTGCCGCGCAATCGCGGCAAGGGCGTGGCTGTGCTGGCCGGCCTGGAAGCCGCCGCCGCTGCGGGTTTTTCCTACGCGCTGACCATGGACGCCGATGGCCAGCACCCTGCCAACCTCATCCCCGAATTCATGGCGGCCTCGCAGGCTGCGCCCGACGCGATGATCCTCGGCCAGCCCGTGTTCGACGCAACGGCGCCGCAGGTGCGCGTGCAGGGCCGGCGCCTGTCCAATGGCTGTGCCGACGTCGAAACGCTCTGGGCTGGCATCGGCGACACCTTGTTCGGTTTTCGCGTCTATCCGATTGCGCCGTTGGTCGAGATCATGCGGCGCCAGGTGTGGATGCGCGGTTTCGATTTCGACCCCGAAGCCGCGGTGCGCCTATGCTGGGCGGGGGTGCGTCCGATCCGGCTGGCGGCGCCGGTGCGCTATTTCCGCGCGCATGAGGGCGGCGTGTCGCACTTCCGGTATTTGCGCGACAACATCCTGCTGGTCGGGATGCATCTGCGCCTGCTGGCCGAGGGCGTGCTGCGCTTGCCATCGATGATTGCGCGGCGGGTGCAGCGCGGCTGGTAGCCTGGGGTAACTGGCTTTAGACCGCTTCTGTGGTGGCCCTGGCCTGGTTGCGCAGGGTTTCTGCGGCATGCCAGGCCTGCGACGCGGCGGACGGATCGCCAATGGCGCGGGCATCAGCCGTGGCGCCCGGCAGCAGCATCACGTACACCCCCGCAAGCTGCCGGGCCGTCTTGGCCGGCACCCCACAGCGGCGGCATCGCATACCCGCCTTGCGGGTTGGGCAGGCCCTGGCCTTCGGCGCCGTGGCAGACGGTGCAGCGCTGTGCGTAGACGGCCTTGCCGTTGCTGCGATTGGGGGCTTTGCTAACGCCGAGGCATCACAGCCGGATCACGTAGCCCTCTTGCGGGTGCGTGCGGCCGGCATGCAGCGCTGCGATGCGCTGTTGCGCTGCCGCCATGCCGTGTTCCTCGATCAGCGTGAGCCAACCGCGCTTGGGCTCGCGCGCGTGGTCGATGAAGCGTCGCTGCGCGGCGTTGAACTTCTCAGTGACGACCGCTGGGCCCCAGTCGGCGTTGCGCTTGCGGATCTGCACCGGCGCGAAGTAGAACTGCGGCGCGGGGCCGGGCAAGTCGGCAGCCTGGATGAAATCGGTGTTCTGCGCCGATCCTGCGAAGCAGTCGTAGACGAGTGCATCGCCAAAGTGTTCGTGTACGCGCCGGCGCAATGCCGCGTCGCCGGAGAAATCGACGTAGAGTGTGGGGACGCCGGTAGCGAGCGTGTCGAGTGCTTCATAGGTGACGCTGTCGTGGTAGCAGCCCAGGCCATCGACAAAGGTGCGGTTGCCGCCCGAGGTCAGCGCGGTGAGCGTGAGCCCCGGCACGTCTTGCAGACAGAACGCGGTGCCGTACGCTGTCTTGCTCGATGCACTGGAAAACACCAGCCGCTGCGCGCCGAAGAAGGCGTTGTCCGCCAGGAAATCCGCCAGCATGAATGACGTGATGAACAGCGGGCGGTAGAGGATCTGGTAGTCCTCCAGCGCGGCGTCGTAGGCGGCGTCTTGCGTGACGCGTGTGTACTGGTTGTAGGCGGACACCAGCGCCTGGCGATGCGCGGCGCCGTCGTAGAAGCCGCGCGGCGTGACGCGCTCGGGTTGCATGCGCAGGTGCGTGGCGATGGGGAAATAGCCGTAGAAGCGCTCGCCCACGTCGATGCCCTCTACGGTGGAGCTCACCACATCCGCAAAGCCCCACACGGGCATATGGCCCCAGCCATCGTGGCCGGTCGGGAAGAACGACCAGTACTGCATGGCGTCGCCAAAGGCCGCGTAGGTGATGTTGTTGGTGGTGAGCGCAAAGCGGTCCAGGCGCAACACGACTTCGCCGGGGGCCGCAGCGGGCGCGGCATCGGCGCTTTCCAGGCGGCTTTCGTTTAGGGCATCCTTGCGCGTGAAGAGCCGCTGGTATGGGGCGTTCATGGTGTCTCCTCCATTCTCGGGATTGATTCGGGCTGATGGCTTCACTCTCTCGCAGGCCATCTTATGGCCAACATCCGGATGCCGGGTTCGGAAACGCACGGGCTGAAAACGCCCGCGCCAAGCCGCTGAAACGGCCGTCGCAGCGCCGGGCCAAGTTCACGGTGCAGGCCATCTACGAGGCGTTTGTTCGGATTTGGCAGCGCGACGGCGCACAGGCCGCAACCACGCGCGCGGTGGCGCTGGAAGCCGGCTGCTCGGTCGGCACGCTGTACGAATACTTCCCAAACAAGGAGGCGCTGCTCTCCGGCTTTGTGCGCCACACCATCGAGGTGCTGCTGGCGCGCATCCAGCGCGAGGTGACCGACCGCACCGATGCCTCGTGGACGGCCCGCGTGCGCCATCTCGTGCGGCTGAGCTGCGGCGATCCGGCGCTCGATCCTCCGTACTTTGATCACGCCATGCTGATGCGCGAAGACCGCATTGCCGAGCCCAAGCATCACCGGCGCTTCTTCGATGAACTGAGCGCGGCATGGCGCCAGGCGCTGGATGCCTGCCCCGATCTGCCTGCCCGGCCCGACGACACGCTGCTGCAAACGCTGCTGCAAGCCATCTGGGGCGCACGCCGCTACCGCCTGCTACTGCAGGATGGACTGCCGACGGCCGAGGCGTGGATTGGTGAGATGGAGCGGCTGTGCCTGCGTGCCTTGGCTGCTACGCCTGACATGGCTTGATGCTGGGGCTTGGGGGCGGCGTTGCCCAATGCGGACACTTGCGTTCAAACAGGGTGTGAACCGATTGTCTGGGCGGCGCATCCTCGCTAGGCTGGGGTTTTGCGGTGGGGGGGCGCGATGAGCTGGCAGAACTGGGTCGTCTCCAGGATGGTGCGCAACCAGATCAAGAAGCCGACCGAGCGCGAGCCCTTCGACCCCATCGCCACGCGCCTGCATGCCGAGAAGCGCAAGATGCCTTCACCGGTGGAGCTGCCTGCGGACTGGCGCATCGTGCCGGCAAATCACGGCCTCACCGGCGAGTGGATCGAACCCGCCGACCCCGACCTGCATGACGACGCGCCCGTCGTTCTCTATTTACATGGTGGCGGCTATTTTTTCTGCAGCCCGCGTACGCATCGGCCCATCACCATCGGCCTCGCCACGCATGCGGGTGCACGCGTGTGCGTGCCGGACTATCGCCTGGCGCCCGAGCACCCGTTTCCGGCGCCGGTGGAAGATGCGCTCTTCACGTATCGCGCGCTGGTGGCGCAGGGCGTGGCACCAGCGCGCATTGTGGTGGCGGGCGATTCTGCGGGCGGTGGGCTGGCGCTGGCGCTGCTGGTGGCCTTGCGCGATGCGGCTGACCCGCTACCGGCCGGTGCGATCCTTTACTCGCCGTGGACAGACCTGGCCGCCACTGGCCAGAGTCTGATTGACAACGACGAATCCGACGTGATGTTCCGCGGTGCATGGATGGCCCACGGCGCGGCGCTGTACCTGGGCGATTCGGGCGTGCCGACAGACCACCCGCTCGCCTCGCCGCTGTATGCAGATTTCACGGGCCTGCCGGCGCTGCACTGCTATGTCAGCACCAGCGAAGTGCTGCGCGACGATACCCTCCGAATGGCCGAGCGCGCGCGGGCAGCGGGGGTATCCGTTTCGGTAGAAATGGGGCGTCGGCTTCCGCACGTGTGGCCGATCTTCTATCCTTTTCTTCCAGAGGCGCGCAACGCGCTCAAACGATCGGGCGAGCAGATCCGGCAACTGGTTGCCGTCCGACATCAGAACCGAGAACCGGTGGTACTGACACCGGCATGACCTGACCGGCGGCGCTCCTGCGCAAACCGATCGGGATGCGCAAACGGGGAGCCCAGGATGCGTCGGGTAGTGGTATTGGGTGTGATGCTGGCGGTGGTCGTCGGCGCTGGTGCGTGGACGCGGCATTACCGTGCGCGGTTGGCCGATGTCCGCTTTGCACCCATCGAGGCCGTTGCCGCTGAAGCTGACGGCCAGCGTTTCGGCTTGCAGGTCAGCATGCCGGCGCCCAAAGCCTACTGGATCAAGATCTGCGACGAGAAACTGGGCCCCATGCACGTGACCGTGCGTGCCAGTGAAATGCCGCTGCGCTTCTCCAATGACCGCTCCATCAGCCAGTTGACTGCGGAAGCGCCGCCGTACGATCGCTCCGCGCGGGTACTGGGTAAGACCTACGCGACGCTCGTCGCTCAATTCGATGTCACCACGCACTACATGGAGTTGCCCACGCAACCATCGACCACGTGCCTGCGGCCGTCCGTTGATGTTGCGCTCGTGCTCAATGATTTTCGCGTGACGGTGGCGCGTGAGTTTGCGCCGGGCACCTGTGCCTACAACGTTGTCCGCGAACATGAGTTGCGGCACGTGGCCGTCAACCGCGCGGTGCTGCCGCATGCCGCCGAGGTGATCCGCAAGGAGATTGAGCGCGAATACGGCGGCCGGCTCTACTTTGGTGATGCCGATCGCATTGCCGCCGACTTGCAGGCGGCGCTCACACGCCATTGGCTACCACGTGCGCAATCACTGATCGAGCTGGGTTTGCAGGCGCACGAGCAGATCGATACGCCGCGTGAGCAGGAGCGCATGAGCCGCGTGTGCAACGGCGAGGTGCAGGCCGTGTTGCAGCAACTCATGCGCAGCTAGCGCGGGGGTTCAGGCTGCCGGGCGATGCGCGGCGCGCGCCTGCAGTTGCGTGACAGCCTCGTCGACGATGCTCTCAGGCGGCAGCGCGATGTCGACGATGACGGCGTCGGTCGGCTCTTCCAGCGCATCGAACTGGCTGCGCAGCAGGTTCGGGTTGAAGAAGTGATCCTTGCGTGCAGACAGGCGACCCTGCAGCAGTTCGAAATCGCCCTTCAAGTAGACGAACTCGGTGATGCCGCCGCTGTTGCCACTGCTGTTGCCACTTGCGGCCTTGCCGCGAAGCACGTCGCGGTAGCGCTGCTTGAGCGCGGAGCAGGCCACCACCAGGGATTGGCCGCCGCCCGTCATCTCGTCCATGTAGGCGCGGATGGATTCGAGCCAGGGTTTGCGATCGTCGTCGTTCAGGGGGATGCCGGCGTGCATCTTGGCGCGGTTGGCGTCGGTGTGGAACTCGTCGCCATCACGGAAAGCGCAGCCCAGCCGCTTGGCAATCTTCTGCCCCACCGTTGATTTGCCGCAACCCGAAACACCCATCACTACTACGATCATCGTCATTCCCTACGTGCAAGAAAGCGCAAAACATCAGGCCGGCATGTTAGCGCGTTGAGCGTGACGCCCGCCGTTTTTTGCTGCTGCACCGCAGCAATTGTTCCGCGTCATTGTTCGTCCGGCAACGGATTGCCAAATACGTCAAGCTGCGTCAAATTGCGGACAGAGCAGTAGGAAGAATCACGCAGAACAAGGCCAAGGGCCAACGTTGATTGGAGGAGACATCCATGGCTGGTGAGGTTTTTGACGCGCGACCGCGCAATGGTGCGTCGTATGTGGTGGGCGATACGGCGGTGCCGCTGGCGCACGTGACGGTCTCGGCGCTGCTGGCGGATACCGTGCGCCGCTGCCCCGACGACGAGGCGGTCGTCTTCCGCGAGCAGAACGTGCGCTGGACGTGGCGCGCCTTTGCCGAGCAGGTCGATGCGTTGGCCGCCGGGCTGCATGCACTGGGGCTGGAGCGGGGCGACCGCATCGGCATCTGGTCGCCCAACCGCTATGAATGGGTGCTCACGCAGTTTGCGACGGCGCGCCTGGGGCTCATTCTCGTCAACATCAATCCGGCGTATCGGCTCTCCGAGCTGGAATACGCGCTCAACAAGGTTGGCTGCAAGGCCATCGTGGCGGCGGAGGCGTTCAAGACGTCGCGCTATCTGGAGATGCTGCAGACGCTCGCGCCCGAACTGGCAACCGCGCAGCCCGGTGCGTTGCATGCCGCCAAGCTGCCCGCGCTGCGCTGGGTCATCCGGATGGGCGAGGCCAATACACCGGGCATGCTCAACTTTGATGACGTGATTGCGCGTGGCGCAGGTGACGACGGCAGCGTACCCATTGATGCGCTCGACGCCATCACCAACGCGCTATCGCCGGACGACGCCATCAACATCCAGTTCACCAGCGGCACCACCGGTGCGCCCAAGGGCGCCACGCTCACGCACGTGAACGTCGTCAACAACGCGCGCTTCGTTGCCATGGCGATGAACCTGCAGGGCGGCGATCGGCTGTGCATTCCGGTGCCGCTGTATCACTGCTTTGGCATGGTGATGTCGGTGCTCACGTGCACGGCCACGGGCGCGTGCATGGTGTTTCCGGGCGAGGCGTTCGACCCGCTCGCCACACTGCGCACGGTGGCCGAAGAACGCTGCACGCAACTGCACGGCGTGCCGACCATGTTCATCGCGCAACTCGATCATTCGGATTTCAAAACCTTTGACGTTGCAAGCCTGCGCGGCGGCATCATGGCCGGATCGCCATGCCCGATCGAGGTGATGAAGCGCGTGGTGTCGGAACTGAACCTGCGCGAGGTCACCATCGCGTACGGCATGACCGAGACGAGCCCCGTGTCGTTCCAGAGCGCGGTGACAGATCCGCTGGACAAGCGCGTCACCACCGTTGGCCGCATCCAGCCGCACCTGCAGGTCAAGCTGGTGGATGGCGCGGGCGACGTCGTGCCGGTGGGCGAGAAGGGCGAGCTGTGCACCAAGGGCTATTCGGTCATGCTCGGCTACTGGGACGACGAGGCCAAGACCGCCGAGTCCATCCACGACGGCTGGATGCGCACAGGCGACCTGGCCACCTTCGATGCCGAGGGCTACTGCAACATTGTCGGCCGCGTGAAGGACATGCTCATCCGTGGCGGCGAGAACGTCTACCCGCGCGAGATCGAGGAATTCCTCTTCCGCCACCCGAAGGTGCAGGCCGTCAACGTATTCGGCGTGCCCGACCCCAAGTACGGCGAAGAAGTCTGCGCGTGGATCGTGCTCAAGCCAGGCCAGCAAGCCACGGAAGACGAGATCCGCACGTTCTGCCAGGGCCAGATCGCGCATTACAAGATCCCGCGCTACATCCGGTTTGTTACCGAGATGCCGATGACGGTGACGGGCAAGGTGCAGAAGTTCGTCATGCGCGACCGCATGATCGACGAACTCAAGCTCACGGTGGCCGCCACGGCATGAGCCTGCGGTTTCGCGCTTGAAATGCGAACGGGTTGCGCGCGGCGTGTCGTTGCCATGACGATGCTTGCCGCGCGCAATTTTTTTCGCCTGCCTGGGCAAGGCCCGGCGGTGAAATCAAGACACGTTTCCCGCATGCGTCTTGCCGATAGGGGGCACTTGCACTAAAGCGGCCACGCACGGCCGTGTGCTTGCGGCGCGTGCGTCATTGAGGCACGCAGCCCGGCGCGAGGTGCGCCACGGGATGCACCCCCGCCACGACCTGCCGCTCACGCAATGTGGGCGCCGATGCGCCGATGTATCACGTCTGAAACACCCAGCCAATCGCTCGTCTCAAACGCCTTGGTCGCGTGCATGCGCTTACGTGGTTTGCGTCTTCGCCACGCGGCCATGCATGCCGCGGCTGCCTGCACGCCGCTGTGGTGTTTCAGCGCTGCAACCGAAATGCCTCAAATCCCCCTCCAAAAGTTGCATGTCTGGACACGATCGCGCGGCAGCGCGCGCACATCTGCACGCACGTGCCGGCGAATGTTTCGCGTTTTCAACTGCTTAGAACGGCCGTGTGAAACAGGCACGGAAGATGGCACTGAATATGCAAACGAGCCGCCCCGGGGTGGGTGATGTTTTTCCCACAGGCAGAGCGCGCCGGCCCCACTGGCTGCGCTTCCAACCGCCCCTTCACCTTTATGGAGTGCGTTATGAAGAAGACCTTATTGGCCACCGCGATCGCCATGGGATTGGGGGTCTCGGGCGTTGCCTTGGCCGACATCGGGAACACGGCTTCTGGCTCTGGCAACAAGACCCAGACCACGAACGCCACCATCACCAACACGAGTACGGACACTGACACCACAACCACAACCACCAATAACTCCAACCAGCACAACAACCAAAGCCAAGGCAACAACCGCAATAACAGCGGTTGGGCCCACGCCGAAGGCTATGGCACCTCTGCAGCCAACAACGGAGGGGTGTCGACCGCCAGTTTCGTCAACTCCTTCAACACCAGCAAGGCGATTGCGGTCTCCAAGCTGGAAGGCACCGTGACCAACATCAGCGTGTCGGGCATCGGCAATGTCGCCACCAATAGCGGCACCGCCAATGGCGGCAGCGGCGGCCGTGGCGGCTATGGCTATGGCGGCAGA
>CAUPMS010000016.1:0-105836 GCA_963512445.1 uncultured Ralstonia sp. | reverse complement strand
GACAAAGAAAGTGAGTCGCCCCCGGCAGGGGGTGAAAGGGAGTGGACCACCAAGGCCCAAACAAACAACCCCACCGGAAACATCAAAATGCGCCGCTTCCGCAACACCAAAATCCTCGCCACCCTCGGCCCCGCCAGCAGCGACAAAGACACCATCCGCGCCCTCTTCGATGCGGGCGCGGACGTCTTCCGCCTGAACTTCAGCCACGGCTCGCACGAAGACCACCGCAAGCGCTACGACACCGTGCGCGCGGTGGAAGCCGAAACCGGCCGCCCCATCGGCATCCTGGCCGACATGCAAGGCCCGAAGCTGCGCATCGGTACGTTTGCCGATGGCCGTGTCGTGCTCAAGAACGGTGATCGCTTTGTCCTCGACCGTGACCCGACGCCGGGCGATGTCACGCGCGTGCACCTGCCGCACCCCGAGCTGTACGCCGCTGCCGCGCCGGGCCAATCGCTGTTGCTCGACGACGGCAAGATCCGCCTGGCCGTGGAAGCCGCAGACCCAACCGCCATCGTCACCCGCGTGGTCGACGGCGGCCCGCTGTCGGACCGCAAGGGCGTGAACGTGCCGGATGCGGTCATCCCCATCCCCGCCCTCACCGAGAAAGACCTGCGCGATCTGGACTTCGCGCTGTCGCTGGGGGTGGACTGGATTGCGTTGTCGTTCGTGCAGCGCGCCGAAGATGTGATCGCCGCACGCGAGATCATTGGCGACCGCGCCGGCCTGCTCTCGAAGATCGAGAAGCCCGCCGCGCTGGTGCACCTCGAAGACATCGTGCAGGCCTCCGACGCGCTGATGGTGGCGCGTGGCGACCTGGGCGTGGAACTGCCGCCCGAGCGCGTGCCCGGTGTGCAGAAGCGCATCCTGCGCATGGCACGCCAGCACGGCAAGCCGGTGGTCGTGGCCACGCAGATGCTGGAATCGATGATCGAGGCGCCGGTGCCGACGCGTGCGGAAGCGTCCGACGTGGCCAGCGCCGTGTACGACGGCACCGATGCCGTGATGCTGTCGGCCGAATCGGCCAGCGGCAAGCACCCGGTGGCGGCGGTCAGCATCATGAACCGCATCATTGCCGAGACCGAGCGCGACCCGCTGTACCGCAACCTGATCGACGCACAGCATCAACCGCCGCTGCCGACGCACCAAGACGCCATTTGCGCGGCGCTGCGCGACGTGACGCACATCCTGGGCGCGGTGGCCACCGTCACCTACACGTCCAGCGGCAAGACCAGCCTGCGCGCCGCACGGGAGCGCCCACTGGCGCCCATTGTGAGCATCACGCCGCGTCTGGATACGGCGCGCCGTCTGGCAATCGCCTGGGGCGTGCACAGCACGGTCAGCCCGGACGTGCGCAACGTTGATGAGATGGTGGACGCAGCGTGCCGCGCCGCCGCGCGTGAAGGCTTTGCCGTGTCGGGCGATCAGATCGCCATCACGGCGGGCATGCCGTTCGGCCAGGCGGGTTCGACCAACTTGCTGCGCCTGGCTGAAATCTGGCCGCAGACGCTGGCCACGGCACAGACGGAAACCAGCGTGCAGCAGCCCGAACCGGCAACGGTCTGACGCCGCCTGGGATCAGCAGGTCTCAGACCACCTTGGAGTAGCGCGGGACGAAGGTGACGGGCTTGCCCTCTGCCTCGACCGCGCGCTCGGTGCCAGCGGCGCGCAGATGCGCGTCAAACACCATGGCGATGCGCCGCACCAGCAGCCGCCCCTGCGGCGTGATGAGGATGCGCTCGTCGCCCACCTTCAGCAGCCCCGCTTCTTCCAGCGGCGCCAGCGCCTGAAGCTCTTCAGCAAAGCTGCGCTTGAAGTCCAGCCCGTGGCGCGCGCCGAATGCGCGCATGTCCAATTCAAACCCGCACATCAGCTCGCTGATCAGCGCGCGGCGCACGTGGTCGTCCGGCGTGAGCGACATGCCGCGCAGCACGGCCAGTTCGCCGGCGTCGATGCGTGCGTAATACGCGTCGAGATCTTTCTCGTTCTGCGCATACACATCGCCCACGCGGCTGATGGCGGACACGCCAAAGGCCAGCAGATCGCAATCGGCGTGCGTGGAATAGCCCTGGAAATTGCGCTGCAGCCGCCCTTCACGTTGCGCAATGGCGAGCGCATCGTCGGGGCGTGCGAAGTGGTCCATGCCGATGTACACGTAGCCTTCCGCGACCAGGCGTTCGACGGTCATTGCCAGCAGATCGAGCTTTTCGTCAACGCTGGGCAGCGTGTGGGCGTCGATGCGGCGCTGCGCCTTGAACAGGTGCGGCAGGTGCGCGTAGCTGTAGACGGAGAGCCGATCGGGCGCCATCTCCAGCACGCGGTCCAGCGTGGCGTTGAAGGTCTCGGTGCGCTGATATGGCAGGCCGTAGATCAGGTCGAAACTGATCGACTCAAAACCCAGGCGCCGTGCCGTGTCGACCACGCGCCGCGTCTGTTCCACGCTCTGGATGCGGTGGACGGCGCGTTGCACGTCGGGGTCAAAGTCTTGAATGCCGAGGCTCGCGCGGTTGAAACCGATCTCGGCCAGGACTTCGAGCGTGGCGTCATCGGCGTGGCGCGGGTCGAGTTCGACAGAGATCTCGCCGTCGCGGGCCAGGTCGAAATGCTCGCGCGTGGCGGCCATCACGGCACGCATCTCGTCGTGTGCCAGGAAGGTGGGCGTGCCGCCGCCCCAGTGCAACTGCGTCACGTGACGCAGCGGGCCAATCTGCCCGGCCACCATCGCTATCTCGCGCGCAAGGGTTTCAACGTAGCGTGCGCTGCGCGAGTGATCCTTCGTGATGACCTTGTTGCAGCCGCAGTAGTAGCAAAGGTTCGCGCAGAACGGCAGATGCATGTACAGCGACAGCGGCGCATGCAGCGCGGGCGCAATGGCGGCGCGGCGGTGCAAGGTGTCGAGGTAGTCGGCGTTACCGAACTTGTTGTGAAAGCGGTCTGCCGTCGGGTACGAGGTATAGCGCGGGCCATGCGTGTCAAAGCGCTGCGCGAGCGCGCGCACCTGCGGCGCCGACCAGCGGAAGGCGGTGTCATTTGCGGCGGACGGATCGTCGGCCGGCTTGGCAAAGGGGAACATGGGGGCGGTTGCGGCGAGGGCGATGATGCATCGTAGAGCGACGGAATCCGCGCTGCGTTGATGTGTGTCAACGTCCGTCAACGTGAGTTCAAACGCGCCGATCCCTCCGTCAGTAGGGGGCTAACTTCACTGATCTGTCACGTTTCGCCCTCTAACATCGATGATCGGCGTCATGGCCCCGTTGCTCACCGTGCAGGGCCGTCATAACAACACAACAGCGCACGCCATCGATTCGCCTTTTGGGGGAAGCACCATGTGGCAGACACTGGCACGCCGCTGTGCGTGTGCACTGGCCTGCACGGCCGCCGTGACGCTGACGGCGCATGCGCAAGGCACGTCGTTCGTTGTCGGACAACTGACCGAGCGCGGCGGAGACCAAGCCGACTACGCACGCGACTTCATGGCCGGCGCCAAGGTCGCGTTCGATGCCGCCAACCAGAGCGGCGGCATCAAGGGCCGGCGCATCAGCCTGGTCCGGCGCGAAGTTGCACAGAGCGAGGCCGTACCGCAGGCCGTCGACATGATCGAGCACGACCATGTGGAAGTGCTCTTCGGTGTAAGCGAGCGCCTGCTGCCTGCGCTGGCCGCGTCACCGGACATTGCACGGCGCAACGTGCCGCTGCTTGCACCGCTTTCGGGTGCGACGTCCGCCTCCGACAACGTCTTGTTCATCCGCCCCGACTACGACCATGAGATCGTCGCCGCGCATCTCAGGCTGCGGCAGTTCGGCATGCGGCGGATTGCGCTGGTGACCGCTGCGGGCTTTGATCCGCAGCTTGGTGCGCGGCTGCGCAGCACGCTGGCCAAGGGTGCCGCTGCGGAAACGCTCGACCTCTACGCGCTCACCGGCGACGCGGGCGAGCTTGCCGCGCGCATTGCGCCGACCAAACCCACGGCAGTCATCGTTGCTGGCGACACCCTCACCTACGCCACCGTCGGGCGTGCGCTGGCGCAGCAGGGCTGGTACGGCTTTCTGGTCGGGTTGTCGTCGGTCAACCCGCAGGTCGCGCGGGAGATTCTCGGCCCGGGGTACAGCGGCGGGCTGCTGCTCGCGCAGACAGTGCCGAACCCGGCCAGCGGCAACACCAAGGTTGCGCGCGAGCACATGGCGCGGATGAAGCAGTTCCTGGATGAGCCGCCGTCTGCCGCGACGCTGTCAGGGTATATCGCCGCGACGTATTTGATTCAGGCGATCAATGCGGCTGGAGGGAAGATCGCAGGGGCTGAACTGCCGCGGGCGTTGCAGACGCGGGTGGATGTGGGCGGATTTACTTTGGATTTCACACGCGGGAATCGCGGTAGTGAATTTGTGGATCTGAACTACATCCAGGGGGCGAGGAATTGATCGGGGCCGAGCGAACAATTCAACCGGCCCCAGCAGTTCAACTTACTGCCGGCTTTTCCCCAGTCAGCAAGTAATGCATCAATTCCCGCACAGGCCGGATCGCCTGACCAAACGGCAACTTTCCAGCGCCGCGGAAGAACAAGCCGCGTTCAACATCTCCCCGCAGCGCCTGAGCCAGCTTCAAGTCGATACAAAACTGCCCCACCTTTCCAATCCCATCGCGCAGTCCACAGGTTTGCAGGCAATCGAACCCCTGCAGGCAATCCCGCACCTTGGCCTTGGCCTGCAAGGCACTTTCACGCGACAGATAGCGCGACAACCAGGGCGTCATGACCGCGCGTGCGGGTAAGCCCGCCACGCTGACAAACTCGCCGATATCTCCCTGCTCCGCGCCGGTCAGCACCCGCTTGAAACGCACATGCGCATCGCCCTCTTCCGTCACCGCGAACGCAGTGCCGAGTTGTACGGCGGCAGCGCCCTTGTCGAGCCAGTGCTTCACCTTCGCATGCGAATCAATGCCACCCGCCAGGATGATCGGAATCTGCTCGGCGGCCAGCCCCAGCTTGACGAACAGTTCACGGCATTCGTCCAGCACGCGCGCAAACGAGAACCGCTCGTCGCGCAAATCCTCAATGCGCGCCGCACCCAGGTGCCCACCGGCGTGGGTCGGGTGCTCGATCACCACCGCATCTGGCAACCGTGCCTTCTTCATCCACCGCTTGAGCACCACGCCCACGCCGCGCGAGTCCGACAGGATTGGGATGAGCGCCACCCTCGGATGCTCCGCCGTCATCTCCGGCAGATCGAGCGGCAGCCCAGCACCCATGACGATCGCATCCGCGCCGCTCTCGCACGCCTGCCGCACCAGCGCGGGGTGCGATTCCACCGCCTTCATCACATTCACGGCAATTAGGCCGTTGCCCTGCGCGCCCTCGCGCGCAGCGCGGATCTCCCGATCCAGCGCGACGAGGTTGGCGGCGTTGATGGCGTCTTTGTCGCGCGACTTTTCCGTCGCAGCAATGAGATCGGCATGGTGATGCCGCAAATCGATACTGGCGATGGTGCCGACGCCGCCTTCGCGCGCCACGGCACCGGCCAGCCGGTGCGCCGAAATACCCACGCCCATCCCGCCCTGCACAATGGGCACGAGGCTGCGCCCCGCGAGTGTGAACCGACGCTCCAGCATGACAACTCCCTCAGCGGCTTTGCCGCAATGCAATACAAAATGGGTTCGAGCGTCGCATAGGTGAAACGGGGCGGGGTTGCGCCAGATCAAGACGGTCGGTGTCCGTGCGCCCGGATGCACAATTCGCGCACATTGCGCGGCGGTTTGGACTGAAATGACCGGTCAACCGTCACCTGGGGGGAATTCCTGCTGGCAACGCTGGCAGCCCTGTGCTTAAATCCAACCTCGTTGGATGAAACAGGGGTGCCGTACGGATGGGCCGTGCGGCTGAGAGAGTCCCTTCGCACCCGATCCGGTTCGTACCGGCGTGGGAAGTTTCAGAACACCGCGTAGTCTCTGGCAGATCATCCTTACTGATCCCGCCACCTCTCCCGGTTTCGTCCACAGCCTGCTCCACCAGGCCACAGAATCAAGGACGAGACCATGCCCCAAGCCAAAAACGCCCCCGCCGCCTCATTCGACTCGCTGCAGTCCGAGCTCGACCAGAAGTTCGCCTATCCGGCCTCCAGCAAGACCTACATCGCCGGCAGCCGAGCCGACATTCGCGTGCCGATGCGCACCATCAAGCAGACCGCCACGCGCACTGACAAGGGCGAGATGCTGAACCCGCCGGTGCCGGTGTATGACACCTCGGGCCCGTACTCCGACCCCGACGTGCACATCGACCTGAAGGCCGGTCTGGCGCCGCTACGCGCCAAGTGGATCGAAGAGCGCGGCGACACCGTCGTGCTGCCGGGCCTGTCGTCGGAATATGGTCAGGCGCGTGCGGATGATCCGGCCACAGCGCACCTGCGCTTTGCACAACTGACCAACCCGCGCCGCGCCAAGCCGGGCGCCAATGTGAGCCAGATGCACTACGCGCGCCGCGGCATCATCACGCCGGAAATGGAATACGTCGCGCTGCGCGAGTCGCTGAACCTGCAGGCGCTGCAAGACAAGCCCGAGTACCGCCAACTGCTCAAGCAGCATCCGGGCTTCTCGTACGGCGCCAACCTGCCGCAACGTCCGGAAGACATCACGCCGGAATTCGTGCGCGCCGAAATCGCCGCCGGCCGCGCGATCATCCCCGCCAACATCAACCACACGGAACTGGAGCCGATGGCCATCGGCCGCAACTTCCGCGTGAAGATCAACGGCAACCTCGGCAACTCGGCGGTGACGTCGTCGCTGGCCGAGGAAGTGGAAAAGATGGTGTGGGCGATCCGCTGGGGCGCCGACACGATCATGGACTTGTCCACCGGCAAGCACATCCATGAAACGCGTGAATGGATTCTGCGCAATTCGCCGGTGCCCATCGGCACGGTGCCGATCTACCAGGCGCTGGACAAGACCGGCGGCGTGGCCGAAGACCTGACGTGGGAGATGTTCCGCGACACGCTGATCGAACAAGCCGAGCAAGGCGTGGATTACTTCACCATCCACGCCGGTGTGCTGCTGCGCTATGTGCCGCTCACGGCCGACCGCATCACCGGCATCGTCTCGCGCGGCGGTTCGATCATGGCCAAGTGGTGCCTGGCGCATCACAAGGAAAACTTCCTGTACACGCACTTCGACGAGATCTGCGAAATCATGAAGGCGTACGACGTGTCGTTCAGCCTGGGTGATGGCTTGCGCCCGGGTTGCATTGCCGACTCGAACGACGCCGCGCAGTTTGGCGAGCTGCACACGCTGGGCGAGCTGACAAAGAAGGCGTGGGAGCACGACGTGCAGGTGATGATCGAAGGCCCGGGCCACGTGCCGCTGCAGCGCGTGCAGGCCAACATGGACGAAGAGCTGAAGCACTGCTTCGAAGCGCCGTTCTACACGCTGGGGCCCTTGGTGACGGACATTGCGCCGGGCTACGACCACATCACCAGCGGCATCGGCGCGGCCAACATCGGCTGGTACGGCACGGCCATGCTCTGCTACGTCACGCCCAAGGAACACCTGGGCCTGCCGGACAAGGAAGACGTGCGCGAGGGCATCATCACCTACAAGATCGCTGCCCATGCGGCGGACTTGGCCAAGGGCTGGCCGGGCGCGCAATTGCGCGACAACGCGTTGTCCAAGGCACGTTTTGAATTCCGCTGGGAAGACCAGTTCAACCTCGGTCTCGATCCGGAGAAGGCGCGTGCCTTCCACGATGAAACGCTGCCGGCCGAGGGCGCAAAGATTGCGCACTTCTGTTCGATGTGTGGTCCGAAGTTCTGCTCGATGAAGATCACGCAGGAAGTGCGCGATTACGCGGCTTCGCTCGACGCCAACGCCACCCCCGCCGCGGTTAACGCCACTGCGGGGATGGAAGAGAAGTCGATCGAGTTCCGCAAGAGCGGCAGCAAGATCTACAGCTAACCTCAATCGGTGCAATGCCAACTTCAACAGCCTTTGACGTAACGATCCTCGGGGGCGGCCTCGCTGGCCGCCTGTGTGCCTGGCAACTTGCGCAGACGGGGGTACCGCCCGCGCGCATTGCCGTGGTGGAGCGCGGCCCGCGCGACGGCAGCGGCGCTGCGGCGTACGTGGCCGCGGCCATGCTCGCCCCGCTGGCCGAAGCCGCCGTGGCGGATCGTTTCGTTGTCGATCTGGGGTTGGCAAGCTTGGCGCTGTGGCGCGATTGGCTGCCCAAGCTGCGCACGCCGGTGTTCTTCCAGGAAGCCGGCACGCTGGTGGTGTGGCATGCGGCAGACCGTGGCGAGGCATCGTTGTTTGCCAACCACGTGCGAGCCGCCGCGCCCGCCGAGCGCGTCGCTGCCGATTTGCGTGCGGTGGACGCCACCGGCATCGCCGCGCTGGAGCCGCTGCTCGCGCAGCGCTTCACGCAGGGGCTGTATCTGGCGGGCGAAGGTCAGCTCGACCCGCGCACCTTGCTCGATGCGTTGGCAACGGAACTGGAAGCGCTCGGCGTGCAGTTGCGCTGGAACACGGAAATTGCTGATCCGCGCCCGGAAGCCTTGGCGGCGAACGGCCTCGGCGCGCGTCTCGTGCTCGATTGCCGTGGCCTCGGTGCCAAACCGCAATGGCCGCGTCTGCGCGGCCTGCGTGGTGAGGTCGTGCGCATCCATGCGCCTGATGTGTCGCTCACGCGGCCGGTGCGCATGCTGCATCCGCGCTATCCGCTGTACATCGCGCCCAAGCCGGGCAACGTCTACGTGATCGGTGCCACCGAGATTGAATCCGACGACATGTCGCCCGCCAGCGTGCGGTCCACGCTGGAGTTGTTGTCTGCCGCGTATGCCGTGCACCCCGCCTTTGGCGAGGCGCGCGTGCTGGAGCTGAACACGCAGTGCCGCCCGACCCTGCCCGACCACCGCCCGGCGTTGCGCTGGGATGCGGGTGGGACAAACCTGGGCATGCTGTCGGTCAACGGCCTGTACCGGCATGGCTACATGATCGCGCCCGCCGTCACCCAAGCTGCGGTGGCGGTTGCGCGTGAACTCTTGGATGGCCGTGCCATGGGTGCGAACAACGACGAATGGCCCGAGCTGTTCGCTGCGAGCCGCATGTCGCCAAACCGGCCCGAACCTGTTTTGTCATGACGCTGAACGTCACCCTCAACGACCTGTCGCTCGCGCTGCCCGCCGGTAGCACGCTGGCGGATGCCATTGCTTTTGTCACCCAGGCAGCGGCGCCGCAACTGCAGATCGCGCCGCCGTTTGCTGCGTCTGTGAATGGCGATTTCGTGCCCAAGGCGCGCCACGCGCAGCACGCGCTCAACACAGGCGACCGCATTGCACTTGTGCAGCCTGTCGTGGGCGGCTAGGAGTTTTTGATGACCACTACGAATCTTTCCGCGCTCGCCGGTCAAGCCGACCCGCTGCGCCTCTACGACGAGACCTTTGCCTCGCGCCTGCTGCTCGGCACCGCGCGCTATCCGTCGCCGCAATCGCTGGAAGACGCGGTGCGCGTGTCCAACCCGGCCATGCTGACGGTGGCGTTGCGCCGCCAGAGCGCGGGCTCGCCCGAAGGCGGCGCGGGCTTCTGGAAGATGCTGCGCGAGCTCGGAGTGCCCGTGTTGCCCAACACCGCTGGCTGCTATTCCGCCGATGAGGCGTACACCCTCGCGCAGATGTCGCGCGAAGTGTTCGAGACCGACTGGATCAAGCTCGAAGTCATCGGCGACGACTACACGCTGCAGCCCGACACACTCGCCCTGCCCGCCGCCGCCGAACGCCTGATCCGCGATGGCTTCAAGGTGCTGCCGTATTGCACCGAAGACCTCGTGCTGTGCCGCCGCCTGCTCGACGTCGGCTGCCAGGCGCTGATGCCGTGGGCCGCGCCCATCGGCACCGGCCGCGGGCCCACCAACCCGTACGGCCTGCGCCTGCTGCGCGAGCGCCTGCCCAATGTGCCGCTCATCGTCGACGCGGGCCTGGGCGTGCCCTCGCACGCCACGCAGGTGATGGAGTGGGGCTACGACGCCGTGCTGCTGAACACCGCTGTCGCGCAGGCCGGTGACCCCGTGGCGATGGCGCAGGCGTTTGCGATGGCCACGCAGGCCGGCCGCCTTGCACGCTTGTCCGGCCCGATGCCCGAGCGCGATGTGGCGCAAGCCAGCACGCCCGTTGTGGGTCTGCCTTTCTGGCACGCCGAAGAGAAGCACGCATGAGCATGCCTGCGTTGCGTTTCTCTGCCGCGTGGCCCGAGGCTGCCGCCCTTGCCGCACAGATCACCGATCGCCACATCGAAGCCTTCGGCAGCGCACCGCACGCTTGGAGCGTGACCGACCGCGCCGAAGATGCGACGACTGCCGCAACGGTTCTATTGACCACCGACGTTGTACAAGCAGAACGTGCGCGCCTGGCGGGCGCCGCAGTCGTGCTGTCTGAAACGCACGACGCCGAGCGCATCGACACCGTGTACGACCGCCTCGGCATGTATCGCTTCGCGTCTGCTGCGCAAGGCGAGGCAGTGGATGCACGCTTCGCCGCCATCCTCGGCGCGGCACTCGCACTGGCGTTCGAGCCGCGCGATGCGCTGTGCGTGGCCCGCGCGTGGATCGCCGAAGGCAATGCCGATGCACTGGCGTGGCCGACTCGCTTTGACGCGCTGCCCCGCGTGCTCGAACCCGCACTGCCGTGCCCGACCGCACCGGACCTCGCCTTTGCGCCGTGCCCGACGCAACTCGGCATCTACGCCGTCGTGCCGGATGCCGAGTGGGTGGCACGCCTTGTCGCGCTCAAGGTGCCGACGGTGCAATTGCGCTTGAAGTCCGACGACGTGCAGGCCGTGGCCGACCAGGTGCGCCGCGCCGAAGCTGCCGCACGCGGCAGCAGCACGCGTCTGTTCATCAACGACCACTGGCGGATCGCCCTCGACGTGCACGCAACCGTGCCCAACAGCGGCATCTACGGCATCCACCTCGGCCAGGAAGACATTGACGATGCAGACCTGGTGGCGATTCGCTCCGCAGGTTTGCGCCTTGGCATCAGCACGCACGGCTATGCCGAAATGCTGCGCGTCGCGCCGCTGAACCCGAGCTACCTCGCGCTGGGCGCCGTGTTTGCCACGCCCACCAAGACCATGCCGACCGTGCCGCAGGGTCTGGGCCGGTTGTTTGCCTATGCGGCAGCCATGCGCACGCGCGTGCCTGCACCACCGCTGGTGGCCATCGGTGGGATCGATCTGGCGGCGATGCCGCGCGTGCTGGAGTCTGGTGTCGGCTGTGTGGCCGTGGTGCGTGCCATCACCCAGGCGGACGATGTCTGCGCCGCCGTCGACACGCTGGAAGCGACGTTCGCGGCGCACGTGCGCGCCTGACGTAACGCAAGGGGTTGCGCAACGCAGTTTGCGTCGCGCAACCGCCATCTCACTGACCTATCCTGTTCGTGCGTTGCCCGGTGGCGAGGGTCTGTCATCCTGTGCGGCGCATCCTCATTCACGCTGCAGGAGGCAGACATGGCGGTTCAGCCCATTCCCGAGGGTTACCACAGCGTCACCCCGTACCTGAGCATCAAAGGCGCCGCACGCGCGATCGACTTCTACAAGCAAGCCTTCGGCGCCACCGAAATCATGCGCATGCCCGGCCCCAACGGCACCATCGCGCACGCGGAAATCCGCATCGGCAATTCGCCCATCATGCTGGCCGACGAATTTCCCAACATGGCTTGCGCCAGCCCTGACACGCTGCAGAGCACGTCGGTCGGGCTGATGATCTACGTGCCCAACGTTGATACCGTGTTTGCCAACGCGCTCAAGGCCGGCGGCACGGAGGTCCGCCCGGTGGTAGACCAGTTCTACGGAGACCGCTCCGGCACGCTCAAAGACCCCTTCGGCCATGTGTGGACCGTATCCACGCATGTAGAAGACGTCGCACCCGACGAGATGGCCAAGCGCATGGAGACGTGGACGAAGGCGCAGGCTGGCAGCGCGGCTTGAATCTGTTTGCCCAAAAAAGGAAAGCGCGGACCGAGATCCGCGCTTTTTCATTTCCCTGCCAGCGTTGCATGCCTAACGCGGCTGGCAGGTCACCTGCACGTTGTTCACATCGCCGTTGACCGTGCCGCTGCCGTTGGCCACCGTGCAGTTGGCTGACGTCGGCTGCGAACTGATCGTCACCAGATAGCTGTCGTTGAACAGCACCAGCCCGCCAAACACGAACGCGCCGTTGGCGGCCAGCGTGAGCGAATCGCGGCCGTTGTTGAGCAGCACGATGGACTGACCGCCCGGCAGCCCGCTCAACGTACCGCCAATCGAGAAAACGCTGCCGATGGGGGAGCCGATACTGACGTAGCCATTGCAGGCACTCAGCAGCGCACACAGCACGGCTACCCGAAGGTGGCGGACCAGCATGGTTGGCAGACGTTTCATGGCGGCAGCTCCTTGGGGGCAAGGCTCAGTCTTCTTCGATATCCACTTCCAGTGCACGCGGTGCGGCCAGCGGACGCGGCGCAAAGCCGTGGTTCAGCGGGCCGGCCCCGCGCCCGAGCGCCAGGTGGCGGCCGGCGCCGATGGCGTGCAGCAGGTAATCGAGCGACGCCTCAATGGCCGCTTCCAGCGTGTCGCCGCGCGCCAGGTGCGCGGCAATGGCGGCAGACAGTGTGCAGCCCGTGCCGTGCGTGTGTGGCGTGTCGATGTAGGTGTGGGCGTAGACGCGCTCGGTGCCGCTGGCGGTGACGAGCACGTCCTGCAATACACCGTCTTCCCCCGCCGTGGCTACGTCGGTCAGATGGCCGCCCTTGAGCAGCACGGCGCGGGGCCCAAGCGCGAGCAGGTCGCGTGCGGCGGGCAGCATGTCATCTGCCGTGCGCACCTCGCGGCCGAGCAGCTCGCTGGCTTCCGGCAGGTTGGGCGTGATGAGCAGCGCGCGCGGAAACAACCACTTGGCCATGGCTTGCGCCGTGGCATCGCTGCCCAACTGCGCACCGCTGGTGCTGACCATGACCGGGTCGACGACAAGGTTGGCGATCGGGTGGCGGTCCAGCGCAGAGAGGATGGCCTCCACCACCTGCGGCGTGCCGAGCATGCCGGTCTTGGCCGCGTCAACGCCAATGTCGGTTGTCACGGCATCGATCTGCGCGGCCACGATGTCCGGCGTGAGCGATTCCACCGCCGTCACGCCCAGCGTGTTCTGCGCGGTGATGGCCGTAATGGCCGACATGCCGTAGCAGCCGAGCGCGGCAAACGTCTTCAGGTCAGCCTGGATGCCCGCGCCGCCACCGCTGTCCGAGCCGGCGATGGTGAGCACGCGCGGCACGTGCGAGGCAGGGGCGGCAAACGCCGCGAGGGTCGGATCGGTGATCGTCATGACGGGTGCGAGCGTTGAGGGGAGTGTTCGCACTATAGCGCCATCGGGAGCCGCCGGATGGCGCGGGGCCGTGCACACGGAACGCGGCGTTCTGAACCCCCGACGTGAGGCGCAGGAGGCCAAGGTCGCGGTCTGGAACCCCACGCGCGAGGCACCGAACTCGGCCGTCGAGGTTCGGAACATCACGCGTGACGCTCCGAACGCAGACCTTGGGGTTCGGAACGCGGATCTTGACGCTCCGAGCCCCGCGTTTGGGGCGCAGAACCTGGCGCCTGGCGTTCGGAACGCCAATACAACGCGGCTCCGAACCCGATGGGTGGGGTTCCGAACCCGGCGAGCAAGGTTCGGAAGCCCGAACGTGAGGCCCGGAACCCGGAGCGCGGGGTTCAGCGCTCGAAAATGTGGGGCGCGAAGGCCGGAGCGCGAGGCTCGGCGCTCCGAGCACGGGGTTCCGAACGCCGCGCGCTTCAATCCATCAAGTCGGTGTAGTCCGCAGCGGTATAGCGCTGGGCGCGCACCCACGGCGCGGCGGCCGGTGCGGGCAGCGCCGTCACGCGCGTGAGCTTGCGCTGCGTGCCGCTGGCGTTGCGCGCTTCCACGCGGCGCGGGTATTGGCCGGCCACATCCCAGTCCACCGTGACAGTGCGATCGCCCTGGGTCGTGCGGTAGGTCTGTACGCCATTGCGCACGGGGCCATCGGCGCGCATGCCCTTGAGCGCGGCGGGGTCGAGCAGGTGGTAGGCCGCTGCCCACGAGCCGTCGAAGCCGACATTGCCGTATTCGGCTGGGTCTACGCGGTAGGTCTTTTTCTGGGTATCGCTGACGAGGCGCACGTTCAGCGCGCCGCTGGCATCGCGCTCGATCCAGCGCGGTGCGCCATCGGCTTCGGCGTGCTTGTGGCCGACGTGGGCCTTGTCGTGACCCTTGTGACCCTCGTGATCCTCAGGATCGTGCCCGGCGCCGGGCGGCAGTTCGCGTTCGATCCAGACGCTGCCGCGCTGGCGCGTGACGCGCTCTGCGAAGCGGGCGTCACGCTGCACGCCGTCGGCGCCGAGCGACGAGACATGGTGCTCGACGCGCAGCGCGGTCAGCGGTTCGGGCGGGGCTGCGTCTGCAGTGCGAAGGCAGGGCGTGAGCAGTAATAGAGCAAGCAGCAGGCGGAAGATGCGCATCGGATAAGCAACGGGAAAAAGAAAAATGCGCATGCCGTGTGCGGGCATGCGCATGCGGTGCATTGAAGGTCTTACAGACCCATTGCGCTCTTGACCACGCCGAACACGTTGGTGTTGACCATGGTGCCCTTGAGCGGCGCGCTGCCGGGGCCGCCGGAGAACAGCATCACGTCACCACCGCCGTGGGTTTCGTTGCCGACGCCGCCCGCGCGTTGTACGCCCACGTCTTGGTGGTAGTCGGCGGCCGTGGTATCGACCAGCGCCGGGTTGTCGCGCACCGAGTTGCGCGCGTTGCCGCCGTTGCCGAACACCAGCGTGGTGAAGGGCAGGCCGTCGGCGGCCAGTTGCGGCTGCTTGGTCCGGGTGTTGGTCGTCAGGCCGAGGATCGGGTTGCCGCGATGCGAGTACCCGTTGATCGTCATGGTGTGGTCGTGGTCGGCCGTGACGACGATCAGCGTGTTCGACAGATCGACCAGCGACAGCGCACGCTTGATGGCTTCGTCAAACGCCACGGTGTCTTCCAGCGCGCGCTTGGCGTTGGTTTCGTGCAGCGCATGGTCGATCCGGCCGCCTTCCACCATCAGGAAATAGCCGTTGCCGTTCTTTTGCAGGATACGGACGGCCTTCTCCGTCATGTCCGCCAGGCTGGGCTGGTCCAGGTTGTTCTGCACGCGGTCCAGGTTGTAGGCCATGTGGCTCATCGTGAACAGGCCGAGCAGCTTGTTGGTCGTGGCCGGGTTCACGGCCGCCAGTTGCGTGCCGGTGCTGACGTAGGTGTAGTTGGCGGCCTGGAACTGGGCGATCAGATCATTGGCA
Source organism: uncultured Ralstonia sp. (assembly GCA_963512445.1). Lineage (GTDB taxonomy): Bacteria > Pseudomonadota > Gammaproteobacteria > Burkholderiales > Burkholderiaceae > Ralstonia. Next base: position 90,521 of record CAUPMS010000016.1, on the reverse strand, counting down.
TCGGTGCGCACGCTGCCGGTGGTGCCCTGCGGCAGGAAGTGGCGGCGGCCGCCGCCCAGCAGGACGTCTACGCCGTCCTTGAGCGCGGCGTTGTACAGCGCATTGCCGGGGGTGCCCTGCTGGGCAATCTGGTTTTCACCGTCGCGGTTGCAGATGTGCGAGAAGGTGGTGGCCGGCGTGGCGTGCGTGATGCGTGTGGTGGTCACCGCGCCCACGGCCTTGCCCGCGCCCTTGGCCAGTTCCAGCAGCGTCGCCACCGGCGTGCCGTTGCCCGCCGCGCACGTCGTGTCGACACCGTTGGCGGCCAGGTAAGGCTTGCCGCTGGCGTCGAAGGCCTTGGTATCAGCCGACATGGAGATGACTTCGTTATTCATCTTCACGCCGGTCATATAGGCCGCCATCGACGGGGCGCTATCGGTGGTCTGCGCGTCGTTGGAATACGTCTTGATGCGCGCGGTGCGCTTGAGCGATTCCATCGTCAGCTGGCCGGTTTCGCCCGCCTTGTAGATGCGCGTGGCGGTGACGGTGGTCGGGCCCATGCCGTCGCCCAGGAAGAAGATCACGTTCTTGGCTTCGCCTGCGGCATGCGACGGCAGTGCAGCGCCCACGGCCAGCGCCAGGACGCCGGCGCGGAGGATACAGTTCGATTGCTTGGTCATGGCAGTCATCCGTCGTGTGTTACAGGCCGACGGCCTGCTTGATGAGGCCGAAGACCTCGGTGTTGGTCATCGCGCCCGTGAAGCGCTCCGCGCCCAGGCCCTGTGCGCCAATGAAGACATCGGTGCCGCCGTGCGTTTCGCTGCCGACCGCCGTCGGGATCGCGGCTTCCTGGTGGTAGCTCTTGTCGTAGACCATGGCGTCGGTCAGCGCCGTGCGCGTGGCCGGGCGGTTTTCGCCGTTGCCGAAGCCGACGATGCTGTACGGCAGGCCGTTCACGTCGGTCGTGTTGGTGCCCATCACGTAGTCCTTGACCAGGCCGAGCACGCCGGGGTTGGTGTCGCTGCTCGGGCCGGTGCGCTGGGCGTAGCCGTTGAGCACCAGCGTGTGGTCGTGGTCGGCGGTGACGACGATCAGCGTGTTCTTCAGGCCCGGGTCGATGGTGTTCAGCTTGGCGATGGCGCCCTTGATGGCGTCATCGAAGGCGGCGGTGTCCTGCAGGGCCTTGCGCGCGGTGGTTTCGTGCAGCGCGTGGTCGATGCGGCCGCCTTCCACCATCAGGAAGAAGCCTTTCTGCTTGGCAGCGAGCACGTCGATGGCCTTGCCGGTCATTTCGGCCAGGCTCGGTTCCTTGGTGGGATCGCGGTCCAGGTCATACGACATGTGGCTGCTGGTGAACAGGCCGATGACCTTCTTGTCGGTTGCGCTGACGGCATCGAAATCGGCCCGGCTGGCGGCATAGCGATAGCCTTGCGCCTTGAGTTCGGCGGTCAGATCGCGGTTGTCGGTGCGCACGCCACCGGCGCTGGCCGGCAGGAAGTGCCTGCGGCCGCCGCCGAGGACGACGTCCACGCCGTCGCTCAGCGCGCCGTTGTAGCCCGCGCCGGCCGGCGTGAGCTGCGCGGCGATGGTGTTTTCTCCGTCGCGGTGGCAGATGTGCGAGTACGTGGCGGCCGGCGTGGCGTGCGTGACGCGCGTGGTGGTGACCACGCCCGTGCCGTAACCGGCCGCTTTCATCTGCTCGAGCAGTGTGCTGACCGGCGTGCCGTTATTGGACGGGCAGGTCGTGTCGTAGCCGTTCACATAGTCCTTGCCAGCGGCATCGTAGGCCATGGTGTCCGGCGACATGGAGATGACTTCGTTGTTCATCTTCACGCCGGTCATGTAGGCCGCCATCGACGGTGCGGAATCCGTCACCTGCGCGTCATTCGAATAGGTGCGCACGAAGCCGGACTCCGGCAGCGTGTCCATGGTCAGATCGCCGGCTTCGCCAACCTTGTAGATGCGCGCGGCGGTCATGGTGGTCATGCCCATGCCATCGCCGAGGAAGAACACGACGTTCTTGGTCGGGGTGGCGGCGGCTGCGTTGCTGCCTGCGCCGGACGTGCCGTCGCTGCTGCAGGCCGCCATGGTCAGCGCGGCCGCAGCGGCGGCGGCATATTTCGTGAGTTTGTGGTTGTGCATCGCTGGCTCCCTGAACGATGCCCGGCACTGTGGTGGCCGCGTGTGGCACCTTCATGATGCGGATTCGCCACTTGTTAATCGGATCGCAAGGTTCGAGTGTAACGACGCATTGACATCGGCAGACAGATGCAATATGCGCTCTGGTTTGCCTAAGTAAACAATGGGTCACGAGGTGATGTGTGCCGAGAACTGCACGCCACTATGCGCGTTATCGCTCGCTACACCATGCGTGTCCATGCTCACTCGCCAGTTCGTCAGCCACGTCACTCTGCGGCGCGACACCGTCACCAACTTCGACGTCTATCCGTTCAGCCTGCCCGTCGTGCGTGCGCTCGACACGCTGGAGTTGCACCCCAAGATGACTTTTCTGGTGGGCGAAAACGGCTCGGGCAAATCAACGCTGATGGAAGCGATGGCCGTGGCGATGGGCTTCAATGCCGAAAGCGGCTCGCGCAACTTCAACGTCAGCACGCACGCGTCGCACTCGGAGTTGCACAACCACCTGCGCATTGCCAAGGGCTTCCGAAGACCGCGTACCGAATTCTTCCTGCGCGCCGAGAGCTTCTACAACGTAGCCAGCGAGATCGAGCGGTTGGACGTTGGCGCGTTTTACGGCAGCAAACCATTACACGCGCAGTCGCATGGTGAATCGTTCATGGCGCTGCTGATGCACCGCTTTGGCGGCAACGGCCTCTACCTGCTGGACGAACCCGAGGCCGCGCTCTCGCCGCAGCGGCAGTTGGCGGTGCTGGCGCGCATCCACGATCTGGTGATGCAGGAGAGCCAGTTCATCATCGCCACGCACTCGCCCATCCTGATGGCGTATCCCGATGCGTGGATCTATCAGTGTGATGGCGAAGGTGTTCGCCGCACCGCCTATGAAGAGACCAAGCACGTTCAGGTCACGCGGGATTTTCTGGCGAATCCGCAGCGGATGCTGGATGTCTTGCTCGATGCGTGAGATATCTCCGCCCGTCTCGGAGATACGTCCATCTCGTTGTTACTGGCTCTCGCCAGCCCGCTCTACGGCGGTGAGCACTTCCCACGTTTCAGGGTTCACCTGACAGCCTTCTAGCGTCATGAGCACATAGGCGCCAATGGCATCGAGAAACCCGCGCTTGAACTCCGGCGGATGGATGCCGGTATCGGCCCATGCCATTGCGGCGGGTCTATATCCCCAAGGCCAATGGGAAGGAGCGCCCACTAGGCATTCCGACCATGTTGGACCGAGCCATGCAGGCGCTATACCTGCTGGCGCTGGAACCAGTGTCCGAAGGGACGAGCGATCCGAACTCGTATGGGTTCCGGATCAATCGCTCCACGGCGGATGCCATGTCTCAGCTATTCGTTTCCCTCTCGCAGAAGGCTTCGGCCCACTGGGTGCTGGAGGCGGATATCAAAGGCTGTTTTGACCATATCGACCACGACTGGCTGGAAAGCAATGTCCCACTGGACAAGGCGATCCTCCGGAAGTGGTTGAAGGCTGGCGTGGTATTTCAAGGCCAGTTTCAGGCGACCGAGGCTGGAACGCCGCAAGGGGGCATCATTTCCCCGACATTGGCGAATGTGGCACTGAATGGGTTGGAACGAGAACTGGTGGAGTCCTTTCGGGCGAAGCTAGGGGTCAACAACACAAGGAAGCTGAAAATCAATGTAGTGCGATACGCAGACGATTTCGTCATCACCGGCAATACGCCGGAGTTGTTGGAAAACGAAATCAAACCGTGGGTGGAGCAATTCCTTGCTGTACGAGGGTTGTCCCTGTCCGCGGAGAAAACGCGGATCGTCAACATTGCGGAAGGCTTTGACTTCCTTGGGTGGAATTTCCGGAAGTACTCGGGAAAACTGCTCATCAAGCCGAGCAGGAAGAACGCGCAAGCGTTCTATCGCAAGGTCAAGGAAGTCATCAGCGCCAATAAGATGGTCAAGCATGAGGATCTGATCCGATTGCTGAACCCGATGCTACGGGGCTGGGCGCAATATCACCACCCCGTGGTAGCCAAAGCGGTATTCACTCGAATGGAGCACAGGATTTTTCGGGCTCTATGGAAGTGGGCCAAGCGGCGGCATCCGCAGAAGTCCCCAGACTGGGTGCGAAAGAAGTATTTCGCCACAGCCGAAGGACGAAGCTGGGTGTTTGGAACCGCAGTGGATGACGGCGATGGCGGAACGCGGTGGGTGGAGCTGTACCAGTTGTCCGGTACGCTCATCAAGCGCCACAAGAAAATCGAAGGGACTTACAACCCCTTTGATCCAGCGCAGGAGATGTATGGCGAGACGTTGCGCCAGGGGCGATTGCTGCAAAGCATGTCGCACCGGAAGCAGTGGATCAAACTGTATGTCGCCCAGCGGGGCTTGTGTGCGTTGTGTCAGTGCAAGATGACCAAGGAAACGGGGTGGCATGACCACCACATCGAGTACCGGGTGCACGGTGGCTCGGACGCTCTGGGGAATCGCGTACTGCTGCACCCGAACTGCCATGCCCAAGTGCATGCCAAAGGTATCAACGTTGTGAAACCGGTCCCAGGGTTCTAGGGGCTTCGTTAAGGCTTGAGCCGTATGCGAGGAAACCCGCACGTACGGTTCTTAGGGGGGAGTGTAGGCAGTAATGCTACACTCCTACCCTTCCGAGGAGCGTTGCAACGGCCCAGCACAGTCTGGCCGCCAGGCTCGGAAGTTCAAACGGCGCTCTCTGTATCGTGGCCGACACGATGGCGAGAGCGCATCTACACGAGGCATGGCCTCGTCCCGGTAGTCATCTCCCCGCGTGCGGTCACCCAAATCTTTACGGAGTGATCCAATGAACGCTGTGACCGACCTCAAGAACGACTACCTCATCGCCGACATCAAGCTGGCCGACTGGGGCCGCAAGGAAATCGCCATCGCCGAGACGGAGATGCCTGGCCTGATGGCGATTCGCGATGAATTTGCCGCCAGCCAGCCACTCAAGGGCGCGCGCATTGCCGGCTCGCTGCACATGACCATCCAGACCGCCGTGCTGATCGAGACGCTCAAGGCACTCGGCGCCGACGTGCGCTGGGCTTCGTGCAACATCTTCTCGACGCAGGACCACGCTGCGGCGGCGATTGCCGTGTCGGGCACGCCGGTGTTTGCGTACAAGGGCGAGTCGCTCAAGGAATACTGGGACTTCACGCACCGCATTTTCGAATGGGCCGACGGCGGCACGCCCAACATGATCCTGGACGACGGCGGCGACGCAACGATCCTGCTGCATCTGGGTGCCAAGGCTGAGAAGGACGCTTCCGTCATTTCCAAGCCGACCAGCGAAGAAGAAACCTTCCTGTTCGCCGCCATCAAGGACAAGCTGGCGAAGGACGCAACGTTCTACAGCCGCAACCTCGACGCCATCAAGGGCGTGACCGAAGAAACCACCACGGGCGTGCACCGCCTGTACCAGATGGCCCAACGCGGCGAGCTGCGCTTCCCGGCCATCAACGTGAACGATTCGGTCACCAAGAGCAAGTTCGACAACCTGTACGGCTGCCGCGAATCGCTGGTCGACGGCATCAAGCGCGCGACCGACGTGATGATCGCGGGCAAGGTGGCGATCGTGGCCGGCTACGGCGACGTGGGCAAGGGCTCGGCGCAGGCACTGCGCGCGCTGTCGGCGCAAGTGTGGGTGACGGAAATCGACCCGATCTGCGCACTGCAGGCCGCCATGGAAGGCTACCGCGTGGTCACCATGGACTACGCTGCCGAGCACGGCGACATCTTCGTGACCTGCACGGGCAACTACCACGTCATCACGCACGACCACATGGCCAAGATGAAGGACCAGGCCATCGTCTGCAACATCGGCCACTTCGACAACGAGATCGACATCGCCTCCGTTGAGAAGTACCAGTGGGAAGAGATCAAGCCGCAGGTCGATCACGTGATCTTCCCCGACGGCAAGAAGATCATCATCCTGGCCAAGGGCCGCCTGGTGAACCTGGGCTGCGCCACGGGCCACCCGTCGTACGTGATGAGCAGCTCGTTCGCCAACCAGACCATCGCCCAGATCGAGCTGTGGACGGAAGCGCAGAAGGGCTCGAACAAGTACCCGGTGGGCGTGTACACGCTGCCCAAGCACCTGGACGAGAAGGTCGCGCGCCTGCAGCTCAAGAAGCTGAACGCACAACTGACCGAACTGACGGACCAGCAAGCTGCGTACATCGGCGTCGCCAAGACCGGCCCGTACAAGGCTGATCACTACCGTTACTAAGCTGTACCCGCCGGCGGCACCGCTTGCCGCCGGCATTTAACCCGAGGACTTCCCATGAGACTGCTCGCTGTCTGGGTCATCAACGCGCTGGCGTTGCTCCTTGTTGCCTATCTGCTCAAAGGCATTCACGTCAACGGCTTTGGCTCTGCGCTGATCGCGGCGCTGGTGCTGGGTCTGGTCAATACGCTGATCCGTCCGATCCTGGTGATCCTCACTCTGCCGGTGACGCTGCTCACGCTCGGGCTGTTCATCTTCATCATCAACGCGCTGCTGTTCCTGTTCGTCGGCAATCTGCTGGCGGGCTTCCAGGTGGCCAGCTTTGGCGCGGCGCTGCTGGGCTCCATTCTGTACAGCGTGATCTCGTGGCTGCTCTCGAGTCTGCTGCTGCGCGAGGCTTAAGGTTTCTGTCATGCAAGACCGTCAATTCAGTTTTGAATTCTTCCCGCCCAAGACGGCGGAAGGCGCCGAGAAGCTGCGCAACACGCGTGCGCAACTCTCGCCGCTCAAGCCGCGCTTTATTTCCGTAACGTTCGGCGCGGGCGGCACCACGCAACAGGGCACGCTCGACGCTGTGGTGGAAATCCAGCGCGAAGGCATCGAGGCCGCGCCGCACCTGTCGTGCGTGGGCTCGTCGCGCGAGAGCATCCGCGGCATTCTCAACACGTATCGCGATCACGGCATCCGCCGCATCGTCGCGCTGCGTGGCGACATGCCTTCGGGCATGGGCGAGATCGGTGAATTCCGCTTCGCCAACGAGTTGGTCGAGTTCATCCGCCAGGAAACCGGCGAGGCCTTCCACATTGAAGTGGCGGCGTATCCGGAATACCACCCGCAGTCTCGGTCACCGAAGCACGATCTCGACAACTTCGTCCGTAAGGTGAAGGCCGGTGCCGATTCCGCCATCACGCAGTACTTCTTCAACGCGGATGCGTACTTCCAGTTCGTTGACGACGCACGCAAGCTCGGCGTGGACGTACCTATCGTGCCCGGCATCATGCCGATCACGAACTCGTCACAGCTCATGCGCTTTTCTGAGATGTGCGGCGCGGAAGTGCCGCGCTGGATCGCCAAGCGCCTGGAAGGTTTTGGAGACGACCGCGAATCGATCCGCGCCTTCGGCCTGGATGTGGTGACAGCGATGTGCGACCGCCTGCTGCAAGGTGGCGCGCCGGGCCTGCACTTCTATACGCTCAACGCGGCCGGCTCCACACGCGCGATCTGGCAGCGCCTGGGTCTGTAAAGACAAAAAAGAAAAAGGAAATCATCATGGCAGCTGCACCCGATCCGCTGATCGCCTGGCTGCTTGACGAGCTCCAGCCGCTTGCCGCGCAGATCGGCCCGATCCGCGCGCGCCGCATGTTCGGTGGTGCGGCGCTGTATTACGACGACATCGTTTTTGCGCTGGTGCTGCGTGGCACGTCGTATCTGCGGGTGGATGACATCACGCGCGAGCGCTTTCTCGCCGAAAAATCCGTACCGTTCAGCTACGACCGCAACGGCCGCACCATCAGCATGACCGGCTATCTGAGCACCCCGGCGGAGGCGCTCGACGGCGGCCAGCCGCTGCGCGATTGGGCGCGCTTGGGCGTTGAAGCCGCGTTGCGCGATGCGAATGCCAAGGCCACCAAGCCCAAGCGGGCTGCCATGAAGAAGACGCCCGCCAAGAAGACCGCGGTACGCGCCAAACACTAAACACTAAACACTAAACACTAAACACTAAACACTAAACACTAAACACCCTCAATACACGCCGCGCTCGGTGACGATGCAATCGAGCGCGATGTCGTGCGATTGCGGTGCGATGGATTCCACCCGGTTCACTTCGTACGCCACGCCAATCGTGCGCGGGCGGTGGCCGGCGGTATGCAGCGCGGCGAGTGTGCGGTCGTAGAAGCCACCGCCGTAGCCGATGCGATAGCGCTGCGCGTCAAAACCCACGCACGGGATCAGCAAGGCATCGGGCGTTTCCATCTCGCCCGAGCGGGGGATGGGGATGTTGTACGCGCCCGGCGTCATTTCACAATCGGGCGTCCAGCGCCGAAACTGTAGGGGTGAAAACTTGTCCGTCACCACGGGCAGCAGCGCGTGGTGCGTGGCGTTGGCCGCCAGCCAATGCCCCAGCACGGTCAACGCATCGAACTCTCCCTGCGTTGGCCAGTAGGCGGCCAGGCGCTTGATGGGCAGCGCGTTCAGCAATTCAGCAAGGTGATGCGCCAGCGCCGCATCGTGTGCGACACGGTCGGGCAGCCCGGCACGCGCATCGAGCAGCATGGCGCGCAGCGTGCGGCGCGATTCGATTGGCGTGGTCGGGTTTGCCGGATCGTGCGGGTTCCCTAAGGCTGACATGGGATAATTCAGCGACCTAACAGTGATTGGACGGGGTAGGAGATGGCATTGAAGGGCAAGGCAGTATATCGCGCAGTGGCGCTGGCTTTTGCAGGGGTGATCGGTATCGGCGCGGTAGGCCCGGTGGCGGTAGCCGCACAGGCCAAGCGCCAGGCGCCGCAAGGCATTCCGGCCAATCCGGATGACGCCTTTGTCGAGTTGCGCAACGCCGCACGCCGTAACGATGTTGCCCGCAGCTGGGAGCTGGCCGACAGCCTGTCGGACTACCCCATCCAGTCGTACGTGCAGTATTTCCGCATCAAGCCGCAGCTGTTTGATGCCAGCGGCTATGCGCGCACGGATGCACCGGAAGACGAGATCCGCGCGTTCCTGCAGCGCTACAAGGGCGAGGCGATTGCCGACCGTTTGCGCAACGACTGGCTGCTCGTGCTCGGCAAGAAGCGCGACTGGGCAACCTTCGATGCCGAGTACCCCAACTTCGTGCTCAAGGACGACACGCAGGTCGAGTGCTATGCCCTGCTCTCGCGCGCGATGAAGGGCGGCAGTGCGGCAACTGGCGTGGCCGCCGACGCGCGCAACACGCTGGCCGATCCCAAAGGTTACGGCGAAGGCTGTGTCGACCTGATCGGTTACCTCGCGCAATCGCAGCAGTTCACGCGGGCGGACGTGGCCTTTGCGGCGCGGCTGTCGCTGGAGCAAAACCTCGTTACGCAGGCATCGCGCATTGCGGCCGTGCTGCCCGAGGGCGATCGCGTGGATAACGACACGCTGGCCAACGTGACGCGCATGGCGCGCAATGACCCATCGCAGGCGACGGCGTATCTGCTGGCGCAAAGCGGTGGCCTGTCGCGCGAAGAGCAAGGCGCGGGCTGGGGCGTGATCGGCCAGTATGCGGCCAAGAAGCAGACGCCCGACGCGCTGGATGCCTACCGTCGCCAGATGACGCTCGGCGGCGATGCCTACCTCTCGGACGATTCGCAGGAGTGGCGCGTGCGCACCGCCCTGCGCGCGGGTGACTGGAAGATGGTACGCCAGGCCATCGAGACCATGCGCCCGACACTGCGCAGCCGCGATCCGGCATGGACGTACTGGTACGGGCGCGCGCTCAAGGCCGACAACCGTAACGACGAGGCCAAGCAGCAGTTCCAGTCGATCGCCGGGCAGTTCAATTTCTACGGCCAACTGGCGCTGGAGGAGCTGGGCCAGCGCATCACCGTGCCGCCGAAGACCGCCGTGACCGACGCCGAGATCGACCCGATCGGCCGCAACCACCCGGGCTTCGCTCGCGCCAAGAGGCTGTACGACCTGAACCTGCGCTTTGAGGGCAACCGCGAGTGGAACTGGGAGCTGCGCAACATGAGCGACCGCGAGCTGATTGCCGCAGCGGAATACGGCCGCAAGCTCGGCCTGCTCGATCGCGCCGTCAATTCGGCCGACAAGACCAAGACCGAGCATGACTTCTCGCTGCGCTTTCCGACGCCGTTCCTCAATGTGGTCCAGCGCAATGCCGATGCCGTGGGCCTGGACATTGCTTGGACGTACGGCCTGATCCGCCAGGAGTCGCGCTTCATCATGGATGCGCGCTCGTTGGTGGGGGCCTCGGGCCTGATGCAGGTGATGCCCGAAACCGCCAAGCGCGTGGCCAAGAAGATCGGCCTGCCGGGTTTCCGCCCTTCGCAGATGAGCGATATCGACACTAACGTGCTGCTCGGCACGAGCTACCTGTCGATGATTCTGACCGATCTCGATAGCTCCATGACCTTGGCCACCGCCGGCTACAACGCAGGCCCGGGCCGCCCGAAGCGCTGGCGCTCGACGCTCACGCGCCCTGTGGAAGGTGCGATCTTCGCCGAGACGATTCCGTTCAACGAGACGCGCACGTATGTGAAAAACGTGCTGTCGAACGCGACGTACTACAGCGCGCTGCTGAGCGGTCACCCGCAATCATTGAAGGATCGGCTTGGCAAGGTGGCGCCGGAAGCCGTGACGCCGGACGATTTGCCCTAATTGATCGTCACGAGATTGAAACAGCGCCCGCAGCCATGCGGGCGTTTTTCGTTGGTGCACGCGCTTTTGCGATCACAGTAGTGCTGTGCGCAGCACGGGCGTATCGGTGTGCCTTGGGGGCGGCGGCGTTCGGGATGTATTGTGGTGATGCCCCCTGCCTGACTCCCTCCCCGTTCTGGAGATGCCACCATGCATACCTCCAACCTGCTTGTCTTTGGCGGTACCGGTTTCGTCGGCACGCAGTTGCTCTCGCGGCTGGTGACCGAAACCTTCGCCGCGCCCGGCCTGCCCGAGGGCCGTGTGATCGTGCCCACGCGCGATGCCGAATCTACTCGGGCGCACAACCTGACGCTGCTGCCCCGCGTGGACGTGATGGACGCCGACATCTACGCCGACGATGCCCTCGACGCGCTGTTCCTGGCGCTCACCGAGCGCGGCGGCGAGCACTGCGCCGTCATCAACCTCGTCGGCACGTTGCAAGATGCGCGCGAGATGCCGTACGGCCCGAACTTCCAGCGCGTGCATGTCGATCTGCCGCGCCGTATCGTTGCCGCCTGCCGGCGCCACGGCGTGAACCGGCTGCTGCACATGAGCGCACTGGGCGCTGATCCCGCCGGCCCGTCGATGTACCAGCGCAGCAAGGGCGACGGCGAACGCGTGGTCATGAACAGCGAACTGGACTGGACAGTGTTTCGCCCGTCGGTCGTGTTCGGCCCGCAGGATCACTTCCTGAATCTGTTTGCAAGCATGCAGCGCATGGCGCCGTTTGTGCCACTGGCGTGTGCCGATGCGCGCTTCCAGCCCGTCTATGTGGACGACGTGGCCGCCGCGTTCATCAACGCACTCAAGAAGCCGGCCACGATCCGGCATGCCTATCCGCTGGTCGGGCCGCGCATCTACACGCTGGCCGACCTGATGCGCTTTGCGGGGCGTGCCAGCGGCCATCCGCGCTGGATCGTGCCGCTGCCCGAAGGCCTGGGCCGCATGCAGGCAGCGTTGCTGGAGCATTGGCCGGGCGCGCCCATCTCGCGGGACAACCTCGACTCCATGCGCGTAGACAACGTCAGCATGGAGCCGATCGCGCCGGAACTGGGCATCCACCCGCTCGGCATGGAAGCGGTGATGCTGCCCGCGCTGGCCGGCCTCGGGCCGGACCGCGGATTGCGTGCTGCACGGACACGGGTCCATCGCTAGCGGCTACGGAAACCCGGAGCGTTCGCGCCGTTTGTGAATCGGCTTCACAACGGTGGCCAATCCGTTTCATTTTGTGGCGGTGCAGCGCAAGGCTAGAATGACTCGTTCGCCTTCGCGCTGCCGCTCGCCGCTTCCGATACAACAAAACTAGAGCGCCCCGGCATTCCTGCGCGATGCAGACGGGCTCCCACAATAATTGCTGTGCACTCTCCAAGGACGGGAATCATGAAACTGGTCATCGGCAACAAGAACTATTCGTCGTGGTCGCTACGCCCGTGGTTGCTGGCCAAGCAGGCTGGTATTCCGTTCGAAGAGATTCGCGTGCGCCTGCTGAGCGAGACCTTTGCCGCCGACGTCGCCCGCCATTCGCCGGCCGGCCGTGTGCCCGTGCTGGTGGACGGCGACATGAACGTGTGGGATTCGCTCGCCATCTGCGAGACGCTGGCCGAGCGCTTTCCGCGCGCGCAACTGTGGCCGGCAGACCCGAAGGCCCGCGCACACGCCCGCTCGATCTGCGCTGAAATGCACGGCGGTTTTGGCAACCTGCGCAGCAACATGCCGATGAACGTGACAGCCGTGCTGCCCGGCATGGGCTGGAACGTGGCCGTGCAGCGTGACATCGACCGCATTGCCGCGATGTGGACCGAGCTGCGCCAGAAGTACGCGTCGGCGGGCCCGTTCCTGTTCGGCCACTTCACGGTGGCGGATGCGTTCTACGCGCCGGTGGTCAGCCGCTTCGCCACCTACGGCGTGCGGCTGCCCGAAGCTGCCAAGGCCTACGCCGACCACATCCTCAACCTGCCCGCCATGCAGGAGTGGATTGACGGTGCACGCGCCGAGCACGACTTCCTCGCCGACGACGAGCCCTATCGCACCGCGCCGGACGAAGACACGCTTGTTGTTACCGACCATGCCGCCAATCAATGACGGAACGCGCAACAAAGGCTGAGGCCATTGTCGATCCGGCCACGCACGGGCTGGAGGTGTATGCCGTGGGCGGCGCCATTCGTGATGCGCTGCTCGGGCTGCCGGTGCAGGACCGGGATTACGTCGTTGTCGGTGCCACGCCGGAAGGCATGGAAGCGCGTGGCTTTCGCGCAGTCGGCAAAGACTTCCCGGTCTTCCTGCATCCGGTCACGCACGCCGAATATGCGCTCGCGCGCACCGAGCGAAAGACTGCCGCCGGCTACAAGGGTTTCTCGGTCTATTACACGCCCGACGTCACGCTCGAAGACGACCTCATCCGCCGCGACCTGACCATCAACGCGATGGCGCAGCGTGTGGCGGAAGACGGCGCGCTGGTTGGTCCCGTCATCGATCCGTATGGCGGACAGGCCGACGTCGCATCGCGCACGTTCCGGCATGTGTCCGATGCGTTCATGGAAGATCCGGTGCGCATCCTGCGCCTGGCGCGCTTTGCCGCGCGCTTTGCAGACTTTCATGTCGCGCCCGAAACCAACGCGCTGATGCAACGCATGGTGCAGGCCGGCGAAGTCGATGCGCTGGTGGCCGAGCGTGTGTGGCAGGAGATCGCCCGCGGGCTGATGGAGGCGCACCCGCAGCGCATGTTTGCCGTGCTGCGCGATTGCTGCGCGCTGGTGCGCCTGCTGCCGGAACTCGACCGCCTGTGGGGCGTGCCGCAACGTGCGGACTACCACCCCGAAGTCGATACCGGCGTGCACACGATGATGGTGATCGAAACGGCCGCTGCCATGGGCACATCGCTGCCGGTGCGCTTTGCCGCGCTGGTGCACGACCTTGGCAAGGGCACCACGCCCGAAGATGTTCTGCCGCGCCACATCGGCCACGAACAACGCAGCGTGCCCATGATCGAGGCGATCTGCTTGCGCCTGCGCGTGCCGACCGACTGCCGCGAACTGGCGCTCGTGGTGGCGCGCGAGCACGGCAATATCCACCGCTGCGATGGCTTTGACGCCGCCGCACTGGTGCGCCTGCTCGAACGCTGCGATGCGCTGCGCAAGCCCGATCGTTTCCGTCAGGCGCTGCAGGCGTGCGAGGCCGATGCGCGTGGGCGCCTCGGGTTTGAAGACCGCGCTTATCCGCAAACGGAGCGCCTGTTGCGCGCGCTGGAGGCCGCCTCGTCGATCGATGCGGGCGCCGTCGCCAAGCGCTATGCCGAGCACCCGGCACACATCAAACAAGCCGTGCATCAGGCCCGCATCGAAGCCGTTGCGCAGGCCGGCATTTAAGCCGGCCTGAACTCGGACGGGCTTACTCGAACGGCGTATCGCTCGGGTTGGCGTACAGCGCCTTCAACTGATCGTTCATCGGGAAGTTGAAGTTCAGGTTCTTGGGCGGCACCGGCTTTTCAAACCACTTGGCGTAGAGCGTCTTGATCTCGCCGCTCTTCATTACGCCGATCATCGTGTCGTCCACCAGTTTCTTGAACTGCGGATCATCGCGGCGCAGCATGAAGCCGTAGGCCTCGAACGACTGCGGCGTGCCGGTCACGACCCAGTCGTCGGGCTTCTGCGCCAGGGTGCGCGCGCCGGCCAGCAGCACGTCGTCCATCATGAACGCCGCCACGCGGCCGCTTTGCAGCGTGAGGAACGATTCACCGTAGTCCTTGCCGCTGACGACGTTCATGTTCATCTTCTTCTCGTCGTTCATCTTGCGCAGGATGCGTTCCGACGTGGTGCCCGCGTTGGTGATGACCGACTTGCCAGCGAGATCGGGGAAATCCTTCACGCCCGATTTCACGCCGGTCAGCAGGCGTGTGCCCGCGATGAAGAAGGTGGTCGAGAACGCCGTCTGCTGCTCGCGCGACTTCAGATGCGTGGTCACGCCGCACTCCAGGTCGACCGAGCCGTTCTGCACCAGCGACGTCCGGTTTTGCGACGTTACCGGAATCTGCTGAATCTGCAGATTGGGTTTGCCGGTCTTCTGCTTGACCGCGTCGATCACGCGCGAGCACAGGTCAGCCGAGAAACCGATGATCTTGTTCTGGCTGTCGCGGTACGAGAACGGGATCGACGATTCGCGCACGCCGATCAGGATCGTGTTGCTGTCCTGGATCTTCTTGAGCGTGCCGTCGAGGGCCTGGGCCTGCGCGCTGATCGCGAGCAGGCCGGTCAGCGCCAGTGGAATACAGCGGATGATGAAACGCATACTTTCCTCCAATGGTTGTGTGGCGCGGTCTGATACGTGTCAGGGCCGTCTGTGAAATGGATTCGTGGTGAGACTGGAAACCGGGACTGCGGGCGCGCTGGCGTTGAACGTCAGCGGCCGAACCAACTGCGCAATGCCGCCGCATTGGCGATCGGCCGATGCAGTGCGTCGAGATGCCGCCGCAGGTTGGTGACGAGCGCTGCGTTATCGGGCGCGGTGCTGCCGTCGGGCAACGCCATGTTGTTCTCGAACCCCAGGCGCGCATGGCCGCCGAGCAGGGCAGCGCTGAGCGCGCATTCGGCTTCACGCGGACCGAACGCGCACATCGCCCAAGGCACGTTGGCCGTCAGTTCGCCGCCGTCAGCCCACGCTTGCAGGAAGGGCAGCAGGTCGGACGGATCGGAGCGCTGGCCTGCGCTGTAGCGCCCGAGCACGAACAGCACCCAGTGCGGCGTGTCAGGCAACACACCGCGCGCGCGCAGGTCGCGGTAGCGCACCACGTCGTCGGCGGAATAGAGGATGTATTGGATGGCCGTGCGCGCTGCCGCCAATTCGGTGAAGAAGTGCGCGGCTTGCACCTCGTGCGCAGCATCGGGCGCCAGCTCGCGCAGCGCGGCGGAAATCGCCTCCGGCTGCAGCGCGCGCACCGATGCCATCTGCTGTTCCGGCGTGTAGATGCCGACGGCCTCGGTGGTGATCTGGATCACCAGCGCATCGCCCACGGCTTGCTGCACGGCGGCGATGGCCGGGCGGTAATCGTCCGGCTCCAGGCTGTGTGTGCCATCGGGGCGGCGCACATGCAGATGCAGCATCGCGGCACCCGCGTCAACGCATTGGCGCGCGCAGGCGGCCAGTTCGTTGGGCGTGACTGGCAGCGCGGGGTGATCGACGTGTGTCTTGCGCGCGCCGTTGGGCGCGACGGCAATGGCGATGGGGTGAGTTACCACGCGGCCTCCAGTGCATTGGCGGTGGCGGCGTCAACGGCATCGCCCAGGCGCTCGACGATGGCATCAATGTCTTGTGCGCTGGCGATGAACGGCGGCGCGAGCAGGATGTGGTCGCCGCGCTGGCCGTCGATCGTGCCGCCCATCGGATAGACCATCAGGCCGCGCTGCATGGCTTCGGCGCGCGCGCGCGCGTGCGTCTTGCGTGCGGGGGGCAGCGGCGCTTTGGTCGCGCGATCGGCCACCAGTTCCACGCCGACGAACAGCCCGCGTCCGCGCACATCGCCCACGTGCGCATGGTCAGCAAAGCGCGCACGCAGCGCGGTACGCAGTTGCTCGCCACGCGCCTGCACGTTGGCGAGCAGGTTCTCTTCGGCAATCACCTTCTGCACTTCCAGTGCCGCCGCGCATGCCGTGGCGTGGCCGATGTAGGTGTGGCCATGCTGGAAGAAGCCGCTGCCGCCCGTGATGGCGTCGTAGATGCGGCGACTCACCAGCGTCGCGCCAATCGGCTGATATCCGCCACCCAGACCCTTGGCAATGGCGATCATGTCGGGCACCACGTCATCTTCTTCGCAGGCGAACAGGTAGCCTGTGCGGCCCATGCCCGACATCACCTCGTCGAGCAGCAACAGCACGCCGTGGCGGTCGCACACCGCGCGGATCTTGCGGAAGTAGTCGCCCACTGGCGGCACCGCGCCGGCCGTGGCACCCACCACCGTCTCGGCGACGAAGGCGGCGACGTTGTCCGCGCCGAGTTCGACGATCTTCGCATCCAGCTCATCGGCCAGGCGCTGCACGTATTGCGCGTCGCTCTCGCCATTCAGGCGCTCGCGATACGCAAAGCACGGCGATACATGATGCGCAGGCACCAGCAGCGGCAGGAAGGGCTCACGGCGCCACGCGTTGCCGCCAATCGCCAGGGCACCCAGTGTGTTGCCGTGATAGCTCTGACGGCGCGCGATGAAGTACTGGCGCTGCGGCTGGCCGATCTCGACGAAGTATTGGCGCGCGAGCTTCAGCGCCGCTTCAATCGCTTCAGAACCACCGGAGACGAAGTACACGTGGTTCAGATCGCCAGGCGCGGCAGCGGTCAGGCGTGCGGCCAGTTCTTCCGCCACATCGGTCGTGAAGAACGATGTGTGCGCATACGCCAGCGCACGCACCTGCTTGCAGATGGCCTCTACCACGCGCGGGTGGCCGTGGCCAAGGCACGAGACGGCGGCGCCGCCGCAGGCATCGAGGTAGCGCTTGCCGTCGGAATCAATGAGGGTCATACCCTCGCCGCCGACAGCGGTGGGCAGCGTCTTGCGCGGGTCGCGGTGGAAGACGGATGTAGTGGATGGCGTCATGGTCGGTCGGGAGGGTCAGCGTTGGGTGGGCACGATGGGGGCGGGATTGGTGACGGCCGCTTCACTGCGGCGGGCGCTGCGCACGTAGGCGGCTTGTTGCTTGAGTTGGGCGTCGCTGTCGGCCAGGTGGGCGAGCGCCGTTGGGCCGGCGTGGCGGAACCACGTCATCAGGAGCGCGTCGAGCAGCGCCAGCGGTGCGGCCAGCGAATGGAAGAACGACGGGATCGTCACCGGCGCTACGAGTTGCTGCCACGCCAGTTCAGCACCGGGCGCGATGGCGCTGTCGGTCACATAAACGAGGCGCGCGCCGCGTGCATGCGCGTACTGCATCGCCTCGATGACCTCGCGCGTGTACGGATCGAACGTGACGGCGACGACGATGTCGCCTTCGCCGCAAAAGCGCAGCGGGTCGGCCAGCGTGTTGCCGCTACCGGTGCACAACGTGACCTTGTCGTTGAAGAGCTGTGCCGCATAGCCGAACGCATGCGTGAGCGCGAGGCAACTGCGCGCGCCCAGCAGATAAACGCGGTGCGCCTTGCACAGCGCGGTGGCCACCGTGTCCAGCGCAGCCAGATTGGCTGGCGAAAACGCCGCCTGCACGTGCGAGCCAATGGCGATGCCGATGCGCTCGGCGTCGGACGCGCCCGCAGCCTCGTCGCCCTGTAGCGCGCTGGCGCGGCTGGCAAAGCCGTCGGCCTGCTGACGCAGGTGGTTCACGCAGATGTCGCGCAGTGCGGCAAAGTCGTCAAAGCCCAGCGCGCGTGCCAGGCGCGAGAATGTGGCAGGGGGCAGGTCGCAGCGGCGTGCCAGATCGCGCATGGAAAGCAGGGCGATGTCGCTCTGGTGCGTCTCAAGCAACATGGCCGCGCGCTGCAATTGCGGAGACAGATCGCCGGCGCGGTCGCGCAGCGTCTGCATAAGCCCATCGAACGTCATGAGGTGACTGTAATGATTCAACTGTTTCGTAAACTACGTAATTGAAACAGTTGAGTCAATAGCGGATTCACCCGGGGCGGCGCCAAAGTAAAACGGCCGCATCCGGAGGAGTGCGGCCGTGGCAGCCAAACAAAAACGGAGACCGAAGCCTCCGTTGTGTACGTGTGATGCGTGCGTCTCAGGTTGCCGGGGCGTCCAGCTGTTCCATGCGGAACTGGAAGAACCCGGCGGCGATCAGGCCAAGCAGGCTCAGCGCCATGCACGTGCAGGCCAGAATCATGACTGCGCCCAGCGCTGACACCCCGCTCATCAGCGGCGTATGCATCAGTGCCGACAGGTTGCCGCCAACCCACATGGCCGCGATGAGGGCCATCAAACACGTCAGCGCTGCGGCATTGCGCAACCACGTCAACCGCGTCTTGCGGCTGATGCCGTCGAAAGCGTGGAAATGAAAGTGGTGGTGACCGGTGCCAACGAGTGCCATGGAGAATCTCCTTGTGCTTGCCGCTTGATAGCGTTGAGTCACTATACCGAGACCTGCGACAGTTTGGCGCAGTTCGCGCCGCTAGGTATACCCTAAGCTGCGCTGCGTCAAGAGGCTCGAGTGCATTTTGGGGCTGCGACACTGCGCCGCAGATTGGCGGCTGGTGCGGCAAACAAGGCGATGGCGCGCGCAAAGGGCGGCGCAGAAATGAAAAAAGACCTCACGAGGAGGTCTTTTTTGTTGCCCTGCAAAATCAATTGATCTTGAAGGACGAAGAATTTTGGTGGTGTAGTTTACCAGAATCCCAAACTGCCCCGTCATTGTACCGGGCGAACCGACGCAAGCCCGCGCAATTCTGAGGAGATCAGGTTTTCGTTGGGAACCGGAAAGGGAGCACCGTGTTTTCCTTGTCACCCTTCTGCTCGTTGCTTGTCGGAACGGCACGGAGTCTCGCAAGCTGCACGACATTGCTCTTGCCTTGGAAGAACCCCTCAGGCAAGCCCGCGAGCATTTCTATATCAAATGCAGCCAAGCCGATATGCCTCGGGATAGCATCAAGCGGCATCACATTTTCATCGACCAACAGATCGATAGTGCGTCGGAGCAATCGAGGTTGTTCGGGCTTCCGATCACCATCGCCCGGCTCTGACTTTCCACCCCACCGAGCTGACCGCCGCTTGAAAAGCGCCAACTTGGCTTCTTCATCCAGCAATCCCAAGGCGTGGAGTCTCATCATGATTGCCGCGACCGATACGCCCCACCGGCGCTTGAGCAACAACAAATCATCCAAGGTGACGGGCATGCGCACCTCGGATGCGAACGTTTCAGCTGGAAGCAGGAATGCGCCAGCAAACTGGTGCGCTTGCTTCTCCATCAGCTTGTAACGGTCACGGTCGGTCGTGCGCTGGAAATGCCGATGCAACACGAGATGACCCAATTCATGCGCTAGGTCAAACCGACTGCGGTACCCGTTATCCTTGTCGGCAGACAGCAAAATAAGCGGGCGCCCAAGAACGGCGCTCCAGGCTGAAAGCCCTTCAATTTGCGCAATGCCGGTTTCCTCGCGGATCAGGATGACGCCTGCGCCCTCGACCGCAAGCGCCAGATCCTGGACGGCGACACGGCCAAGCCGCCACAGGTCACGGCACTCACAAGCTGCCTTCTCGATGTCTTCGTCCGTGATCTCTTCCGGCTCGGTAAAACTACGAACTGGGAGATTCAAGTCTGGGTAGTCCACGAACTCCATCAGAGCGACCGCAATGTCCTGCGCCCATTCGAGGCGGGCTTCAAGCATTGCACGCGCCGCCACATGCGCCGACGCGTTGCTCCGGAACAGTGGCAATGACACTTTCTCCGTCGTCGGCCGGGTAAACCATTCCGGCGTGACGTTTACTACCCCAGCAAGTCGATCAAGTGCCTCGCGTTCAGGCGCTTGCGTGCCAGCGCGCCACTTGCTGATCGTGGCTGGCGATACACCAACCATGGCGGCGAGCTGAACTTGGGTCAGTCGACGCGCAGCCAGGATCTGACTCAGCCGATCCTGCTGAAAACCTTGGATTCCACCCCGGCTCATTGATTTGTTCCATCTTTATCCTGCTTGCCGATGTTCTTTTTCAGTTTCGGCGTAGCAAGATCGTCCTGCATTGCCACCGGCTTTTCGTCATATCGCTTGATGAATGAATCAAGGGGTTCCCGGAAAAGCCACCCTTGCATTTGTCGATCCGGTACCGCGATCTGAATCGAAACGGGAGATTCGGGCTGAATCTGCAGCGACCCAGCGAAACAAGCCACAAAAAACGCAACAGCCTCCGATGGAGGCACGTAATCAGCGAACAGCTCTGGTTGAACCAACGGCTCAATGGCTGCGTTGGCCATCGACATCTGTCTACGCGTTTCACTGCGACGGCCGTTGATCCAGATCCCTTCCTTGATGTTGAAGCG
This sequence comes from uncultured Ralstonia sp., assembly GCA_963512445.1. Taxonomy (GTDB): domain Bacteria; phylum Pseudomonadota; class Gammaproteobacteria; order Burkholderiales; family Burkholderiaceae; genus Ralstonia. The sequence continues at coordinate 69,842 of CAUPMS010000016.1, read as the reverse complement.
CGCTAGTGTGAACACGCCCGTCCGTCCGGTAACGATCTGATTGCCGCGAAGCGGTGAAGGCGATGCATCGCCTACCGCGAGCGCCCGCTGAAACGACTCGTTCATATGGAAGTGGCGCAGCTGCCCAACGACACTGGGCAGGTGTCCATCATCCATCCCGTGTGCTGCTGTATAGGCGCGTTGCGCACCCACGGCCAACGCCTCTTCAATACCCATGACAATCTCTCGAGGGATGTTCCTCAAGAGCAAGTCAGGGATTGTTTCTTTGGTGGGCTCGGCCATTGGCAACTCCAGGATCGGATTTCGCATACGAGGATTCTACATTGAAAATATTTCGTTTAACAAGCTTTTTGTAGAATTCCACGAAGCGGCATTCAGTCGATCAGTGCCAGATGTTCCTTTAATTCGTCAACCACTTGCATTCGACGAATAAACGGAACATACTCGGCAGCATGCGCCACGACTCTCACCCCCAACGCGTCCTTGACCTGCTAGGCCAGAAAGGGATGCTGCGCCCAAGCGATCTGGACGCCATCGGGGCGCCACGGGTGGTTCTGACGCGCATGACTGCCGCCGGCCTCCTGGAGAAGGTCGGGCGCGGCCTCTACCGGCTGCCCCATAGCCCGAGTTCCGAGCATGAAAGCTTGGCCGCCATCGCAGCCAAGGTACCGCAGGCTGTGTTCTGCCTGCTTACCGCACTGCAGTTTCACGAACTGACCACCCAGCTACCGCGCCAAGTGTGGATTGCCATGCCCCGTGGCAGTCATACACCCAAGATCGACTATCCACCGGTCAAGATGATCCAGGTGACCGGTGACGCCTATTCGGCGGGCATCGAGGTGGTCGAGTGTGACCAAGTCAAACTGCGGGTCTACTGCGTGGCCAAGACAGTGGCCGACTGTTTCAAGCATCGTAACAAGATCGGCCTGGATGTGGCGCTGGAAGCGCTGAAAGATGCCCGGGCGAAGAAGAAGGCATCGGCCGATGATCTCTGGCGCTATGCCAAGGTCTGCCGGGTCGCCAATGTGATGCGCCCCTACCTGGAGGCCATCGAATGAGCAAGGACCTTGCAGCATCTGTCCGGGCACGCCTGCTGAATATTGCCAAGGCGCAAGGCGTGGATTTCAACCAGGTGCTGATCCGCTTCGCGCTGGAGCGCATCCTCTACCGCTTGAGCCAATCGGAGCACGCCGACCGGTTCTTGCTCAAGGGCGCGCTGCTGTTCACGCTCTGGTATGACATGCCACACCGCGCGACGCGCGATGCCGACCTGCTCGGATTCGGAGCAAGCGATCTGGATTCCGTCGCCCAGACCTTTCGGGACATCGCCAGCATCGAGGTGGACGACGGCATGGTGTTCGACTCGGCATCGGTCAGTGTCGAGGAAATTCGTAAGGACGCCGGATATGCTGGCGCCAGAGTCCTGATCAGCGGCGAGATCGCCCGCGCACGGTGCAAGACGCAGATCGACATTGGATTCGGGGACGCCGTCACGCCGGGGCCGGTCGATGCTACCTACCCGGTCCTGATCGGTGACTTGCCAGCCCCGCAGTTGCGCACCTATCCCGTCTACACCGTCGTTTCGGAGAAGCTGCATGCCATCGCCTTGCTCGGCATGACCAACAGCCGGCTGAAAGACTATCTCGACTTGTCGGTTCTGCTGAATCGCGAAAACTTAGATGCCGACACCCTGGCGAAGGCAATCGCCGCCACTTTCGTGCGACGCGCCATGGCTGTTCCGGCCTCGTTGCCGGTGGGCTTGACGGACGAGTTTGCGACCGACCCATCGCGCCAATCGTTGTGGCAGGCGTTTCTCAAGAAAAACGAACTTGCCCCACAGCCGCTGCCGGAAATCGTGACCACCTTGCGCACGGTCCTGGAGCCAGCCCTGATCCGAGCCATCTCGCTGACAGATCAAATGTCTTAACGCCTCGACTCAACGCCACCCCTACAGCGGCGAGCCTGTGGCCAGGCCGATCGCGGTGTGGCTCGCGCACGGTCTCCATACGTCTTTTTGTATGGAGAAAACCGATGACGACCAAGCGCTGCGCCTGCTGCGGCCAATCTTTCCAGCCACGCCCCCAAGTCCCCAAGCAGGCCTACTGTTCTTCCCCTGAATGCCAACGCGCCAGAAAGCGGCGTTGGCAGCAAGACAAGCTGCGCAACGACCCTGACTACCGTTGCAACCAGCGCGACGCCCAGCGTGCATGGCACGAACGCCATCCGAACTACTGGCGCAGCTACCGCGACACCCACCCCGAGTATGCAGAGCGCAATCGGGATCTGCAACGTTCCCACTCCCCCGGCGACCACCCGTCTGCCCTTGCAACAATGGACGTGTCACCACGCCTTGATCTGCGGCCGGGCCTGTACCACATCGCGCCTGTCCGAAGCGCCGCTGGCTCGACTGATGCCGGCTGGGTCGTCGAAATCACGCCGGTGTGCGTCGATTGCCCTTGCAAAAAGGACGCTTGCAAAGAGAGGACGTGATGGGCATTTCGGCGGGGACTCGTTAACTTTGGCCCCAAATGTGCCCTCGATCACCCTGCATGGCAACAGTTTTGGCGGGGTACGCCATGGCCGACACCCGTCAGCCATGGCCCAACCCATGAAGTGAAAGGCTGACCCGAGAGCAAGAACGCCAATAACAACGAGATCGGGTCCTATGCAGCCAGAAGAGCCATCGATAGACCTGCCGGATCGCCCGGCAGTGTTCCGCGCCGCCGAGTACGTTCGGATGTCGACCGAGCACCAGCAGTACTCGACCGAGAACCAGGCCGACAAGATCCGCGAGTACGCCCAGCAGCGGGGCATCGAGATCGTGCGCACCTATGCCGACGAGGGAAAGAGCGGGCTACGCATCGATGGTCGCCAAGCCTTGCAGCAACTGATCAGGGACGTCGAGGCGGGCAAGGCGGACTTCCAGATCATCCTCGTTTATGACGTGAGCCGCTGGGGCCGGTTCCAGGATGCCGACGAGAGCGCCTATTACGAATACATCTGCCGCCGCGCCGGAATCCAGGTGGCCTACTGCGCCGAGCAGTTCGAGAACGATGGCTCACCCGTGTCCACCATCGTCAAGGGTGTCAAGCGTGCGATGGCGGGCGAGTACAGCCGAGAGTTGTCGGCCAAGGTGTTCGCCGGGCAGTGCCGCCTGATCGAACTGGGCTTTCGGCAAGGCGGTCCGGCCGGGTTTGGCCTGCGGCGCGTCCTGATTGACCAGGCGGGCTCGATCAAAAGCGAACTGGCGCGCGGCGAGCACAAGAGCCTGCAGACCGACCGCGTCATCCTGCAGCCCGGGCCGGATACCGAGGTCGCCGCCGTCAACCAGATCTATCGCTGGTTCGTCGATGACAACCTGACTGAATTGGAGATCGCCGAACAACTCAACACTCAGGGCATTCGGACCGACCTCGGGCGCGACTGGACACGCGCCACCGTGCGCGAGGTGCTGTCCAACGAAAAGTACATCGGCAACAACGTCTACAACCGGCGCTCCTTCAAGCTCAAGAAACATCGGGTGGTCAACAGCCCCGACATGTGGATCAAGAAGGAAGGTGCCTTCGAAGGCGTCGTGCAGCCGGAACTGTTCTATACCGCGCAAGGCATCCTGCGCGCGCGGGCGCACCGGTACAGCGACCAGGAATTGATCGAGAAACTCCGCAGCCTGTACCAGCGGCACGGCTACCTGTCGGGTCTGATCATCGATGAGGCAGAAGGCATGCCATCATCAGCGGCCTACGCGCACCGCTTTGGCAGCCTGATTCGCGCGTACCAGACGGTCGGTTTTACCCCGGATCGGGACTACCAGTATCTGGAGGTCAATCAGTTCCTGCGCCGGCTGCACCCCGAGATCGTCGGCCAGACCGAGCGGATGATCGCCGAGGTCGGTGGCGCGGTCGAACGCGATCCGGCAACCGATCTGCTCACCGTCAACCGCGAGTTCACCGTCTCGCTGGTACTGGCCCGTTGTCAGCTGCTCGACAACGGGCGGCGGCGCTGGAAAGTCCGCTTCGATACCAGCCTTGCACCGGACATCACGGTGGCGGTGCGTCTGGACGACGGAAACCAAGCAGCGCTGGATTACTACCTGCTGCCCCGGTTGGATTTCGGACAGCCGCGCATCCATCTGGCCGATCACAACGGCATCGAGTTCGAGTGTTACCGCTTCGACAGCCTGGACTACCTGTATGGCATGGCCCGGCGCATCCGCATCCGGAGGGCCGCATGAGCCACGACAAAGAACATCGCCCCTCGGAGCTGCGGATGATCCCACTCGACCGCATCGAGGTTCTCAATCCGCGCGAACGCAACAGCCGTGTGTTCGAACAGATTGTCGGCAACATCCAGAGCATCGGTCTGAAGAAACCCGTCATAGTGACGCCGCGTCCCGGAAGCGATGGCGAGCACTACCTGCTCATCTGCGGCGAGGGGCGCTTCAAGGCCTTTAAGACCCTCGGCCACGAAGAAATCCCCGCGATGGTGATGAGCGTCGACGACGAATCGGCCTTCATCATGAGCCTGACGGAGAACATCGCACGGCGCAAATTCAGTCCGCTGGAACTCCTGGTCGGGATCGAGCAGCTACGTGATCAGGGCTACGACAAGAAGGCCATCTCGCAAAAAACCGGCCTGAGCCCGGAGTATGTCCAGGGCATCCTGTATCTGCTCAAGAATGGCGAGGAGCGGCTGCTGATGGCGGTCGGCAGCGGGCGCATCCCTCTCAGCGCGGCGATCACCATTGCGGGCGCGGGCAACGATGACAAGGCGATCCAGGCCGCGCTGCAGGAAGCCTATGAATCCGGCAAGCTGCGCGGCAGCCAACTGATCCAGGCGCGTCGTGTGATCGAACGCCGCCGCACCCAGGGCAGGTCCATCGGCGGCAAGATGTCCTCCCGCAAGCCAAACGAGGATGTCACCACGTCGAGCCTGGTGCGCAACTATCAGCGTGAAGTCGAGCGTCAGAAGTTGCTGGTCAGGAAGGCCGAAACCGCCCAGCGCAACCTGCTGTTCATTGTCGGCGCACTGCGCCAATTGCTGGCCGACGAGAATTTCACCAATCTGCTGCGTGCCGAGGGCCTGGACACCCTGCCACAGTACCTAGCGGATCGTGTCTGGGCGCGCGGGAGTGGGACATGACCAAGCCGCCACTGGGGTTCGTCCCGGAACCACTGCTCCTGCCGCTTTCGGTGATCTTGCCGTCGCGCAAGACACCGGACGGCCTGCTGACCTCCCGTAAGTTCAAGCAGATCATCGCGTCCATCGAAGCCGTCGGCCTGATCGAGCCCTTGTCGGTCGGCAATCCAGACCGATCTGGCCAGCACATCCTGCTCGACGGCCACACACGGCTGGTGGCGCTGAAGCAACTGGAATTCGACAAAGCCCTGTGTCTCGTAGCCACCGATGACGAGAGCTACACGTACAACAATCGGATCAATCGGCTCTCCAGCATCCAGGAGCACGTCATGATCCGGCGCGCTGTCGAGCGTGGCGTCACCCCAGAACGGCTCGCCAAGGCCCTGGACGTGGACATCAGCCACATCCTGAAAAAATTGAATCTGCTCGATGGAATCTGTCCGGAGGCTGCCGAACTGCTGCGCGATCAGACCTTCTCGGCCAACCTCGGCGCCGTTCTGCGCAAGATGAAACCGACCCGGCAGGTCGAATGCGTGGAATTGATGGTCAGCGCCAACAACATCACGGTCGCCTACGCCCAAGCCCTGGTGGCCGCCACGCCCAGCAACCTGCTCGTCGGCGAGGCCAAGCCCAAGAAGATGAACGGCGTCAGTGCCGACCAGATGGCAAAGATGGAGCGAGAAATGGGAAATCTCCAGGAACAGTTCAAGCTGGCCGAGCAGTCCTATGGGCAGGACATCCTCAACCTGGTGCTGGCCAAAGGCTATCTGGCCAAATTGATGGCCAACGAAGCCATCCTGCGCCACCTGACCAAAAAGCATCCTGACGTGCTGAACGAGTTCGACAGCATCGTCCGCATGGTGACGCTGGACAAGTGAAGAGACGGCCCCCTCCGATGGCGGTCATGAGGCACGGCCAGTAGGCGATACGTTGTTCTTTAACAATCCGGATGCATTGGGGTTGTCGCCCCCGAAAACGATGTCTTGATTCTGTCCGTGATCGGGTGCGACAGCCGACAGGCTTGCCGCTGGCCTGCCCATTCGTGGTGGCGGGTATGAATGGGCGAACAGCGGCACCCTTCGCTTCCGCATCCGCCATCGGCGTTGAGGCCGTGAATTCGACGATTTGGCCGGGCGCGATCGGCGAGCTATCCGTCTCTCCTCCGTTCTGGCTCATCTGGTGAGCCCCCATCTTGGAAAATCGTGCAGAAATCAACCACATGCCGTTGCTGGTTTGAAAATTTTGCACTATCCTGTCGTGGTTTGCTCTAAATTGGCCATCACCATGTCATCAAGTACCAGCGAGGGCGAGATCCTCACCATCAAGCAGGTCGCCGACTACCTAAAGGTCACGGAGCGGACGATCTACAGGTTGGCGGCAGCCAAGAAGATCCCGGCCTTCAAGGTCGGCGGGACGTGGCGGTTCTCGCGCGCAGACATCGATAGCTGGATCAAGCAGCAATCGATGGAAGGACTCGACACCGGACCCGATGGGGATGACGCGACCAAGGGCCAAACGAACGATGGGGAGCGTAAGTAATGCTTGGACTGACTCTACGAGAAGAATTTCGGGGCAAGCGCCTCAAAGGGACGGCCATTGAGCTCTCCAACGACTCGAACACCGGCGCGACGCAGATTGCGGCGCAGCAGTTTCTGGAGATTACGTATCCGACCCATGATCTGCTGAAGGGTATCGAGGCCGTCGGCCCCAACCAAGGCCGTCCAGTGGTGGTGATCGGCGAGCGCGGCCTGGGTAAATCGCACTTGATGGCTGCGCTCTACCACGCAGTGAACGACGCAGCATCTACGAGGGCATGGCTCAATTCATGGGCGGCCACGTTGGGCGACCCCAATGTCGGCAAGATCGCCCTGCGCGATGGAATGCTGGTCATTGGCGAAAGCCTGCACCGTCAGCGCTACAAATTCCTGTGGGACTTGCTGTTCGAGCGTCATCCTCACGGCACTTACATCAAAGGCAAATGGGAAGGGATGGGGGCTGCCAAGACCGACATTCCATCCGACAAGCTAATCCTCGAACTGCTGCAGCACACGCCCACGATGCTGCTCCTTGACGAGTTCCAGACGTGGTATGACGGGTTGACCAACACGAAGCAGTACCCCTGGAAGAACTGGGCGTTCAACTTTATCCAGATCCTTTCGGAGATCGCTAAGGAGCGTCCAGATCTTCTGGTGCTGGTGATCTCGGTTCGCAATGGCAGTAGCGATGCCTACCAGCAGGTGCATCGCGTCAATCCGGTCGCCATCGACTTCAAGGCTGGCGGCAACCCAGAGCGCATCCAGCAGGATCGCCGTCGGATGCTGTTGCACCGTCTGTTTGATAACCGGATGCAGATTGCTCCTGCCAGCATCGAGTCGCTTGTAGCCAAGCACGTCGCCGAATATTTTCGCCTGCTTGACGTGCCAACCTCCGAGCAGGATCGCAAGAGCAAGGAATTCACCGAGTCCTGGCCCTACGCGCCACATCTGCTGCGACTGCTTGAAGAGCAGGTGCTGATTGCGACTGACGCGCAGGAAACGCGCGACATGATCCGTATCCTGGCCAACCTCTACAAGAGTCGTGGCGAGGAGGCTCCCGTGCTCACGGCAGCAGACTTCCGCCTGGATGACGATGCATCAGGTATCGGCGCGCTGCTGGATTCGGTGTCGAATGAGCATCACCGCACCCTGCGTGCCAAGGCTCAACAGAACATCATCTCGGTCACGGAGGCGGTCGCCGATCATGCAAGTCTCGCCCCGCACCTGCAGGAAATCGTGGGCGCGCTGTGGCTACGATCCATTGCCGTCGGGAATCTCGCTGGTGCCGAGCCCGTGACACTGCAGGTCGACATCACTCGCAGCCAGGCCGTCGACGACAACGCCTTCCAGGTTGAACTGGCGACCATCGTCGAAAACAGCTTCAACATTCACCAGGATGGCCCCCGTCTGGTTTTCCGCGAAGAGGAAAACCCGCGTGCCAAGCTGATGGCCTGCGCGCGCAATGACAAGCTGTTCACCGACGGTTCCGATCAGGCGCAGCTGGCCAAGCAGGTTCGCTACGTAATCGGCGGCGCCGACGAGGTGGCCAAGACCTTCCGCGTGATCGCGCTGCCGAAGTCTTGGCAGACCGATCCGTGGTCAACTCTGGATGAGGCCGAGCAGCCCGAACGTTGGGACGACCGCTTGCCCATCCTGGTGCTGCCGGAAGAACCCGACACCATTGACCCGCGCCTTGGCCGCTGGCTCAAAGACCATTTGCAGAAGCGCCGCAACACCATCCGCTTCCTGCTGCCGCGATCCGGATCGTCGAATGCGTTCCAAGACCGCGATTTGCTGATCCTCGCTCGCGCCGAGATGAAAGCGCAGGAGTGGAGCGGCCAGAATCCCGAGTACAAGAAGCTGCACACCGAATACCAAGGGGCGCTGCGCGACATCCTGAAGAAGCGCTTCGACCGCTTCGCCGTGCTGCATCGCTGGAATTTCGCCGACCCGAACCAATGTATGTTCGGCGTCGAGAGCCTGAAGAAGCAAGGTGCCCAAATCCCTGAGGGCATCGAAGAGGCGCTGGTCAACGACCTATTCGTGCCCGAGGACTTTGAAGACCTCGTGCTGGAAGCCTCCACCGAAAATTCACCGGTTGGCAAACTGCTGCGCGAGCTGCAAGAGCCCCGCCCGGCGGGCCAGGATTGCATCCCCTGGCTCGGCGAGACCGCGATGAAGGAGCGCATCCTGCGTCTGTGCGCGAGGGGCAAGATCGCCATCAATCTGCGCGGCCTCGAGTACCTCCAGACCCAGCCCGGCGAAGACGAAGACACAGCCTGGAAGCGACTGCGCCCCAAGCTCTCCTACACCGGACGTCAGCTGGACGAGGTATTCCTGATGGAGCCCTCGGCGGTGCCGGCCACTGGCGGCACAACGCCGCCCGCACCACAACCGCCTGCGGGCGGAGACGGCGGTGGCTTGTTTGGCGGCGGCACAACGCCTCCGCCATCGTCCGGCGGCGACACGTCAACCGGTGGGATGCCTTCCACGGGCGGCAGCATCTTTGATGGCGGTTCGACGGGGGCTGGCGGCAAGCCGCGCATCCCCCTGAGCAACCCGCCCACCTCGCCGCTGAACCTGATCGGCAAGCTCGAAGGCTGGGGTATCGGCCCCGCCACACAGATGGCCGAAATCTCGATCAAGGTGGCTGCGGCAAACGGAGCCCAGCTCAAGGAACTGCTCAAGAAGCTGCCCGATGGCATGACCTTCGAGCTGAGCCTTGAGAAGGAGGACAACTGATGGCACTCGACGCCAAGGTATTGCACAGCCTCACAAAAGGCACTGCCGAAGACGCATGGCGCGTCATCATCAACAACGCCGTCGAGATCGCCTCGAAGCCACTGGCTGCAGGCAATGCGCCCAGCGAGGTCATCAAGCGCGACCGCGAGATCGGCACACTCGATCACTTCCTGTCATCCAGCGGATGGGATTTGTGGCAAGCCTTCGGCGACAACGTGGAACGAACCACGGATCGCCTCGCTCGCTGGTGGGCCGAGCCCTACAGCGCAAAGGCAGTGTTGATCCTCGACGGCCTGTCGCTGCGGGAATTGCCCTGGCTGCTGCAAGGTGCCAAGGAGCGCGGATTCACCCTGCACGAGGTCACGGCCAACGCATCCGAACTGCCCGGCGAAACCAATGAGTTCGCGCGGGCCTTGGGCTTCGGTAGCCGCAGCCAACTGCAGAACAACGGCGGCGGCTTGGCGCACAAGCTCCAACCGGCCACCACCGAGTGCGTCGATATGCCTTGGAAGGACTGCGAGGGTCTGATCAACGGCGCAGCGAACTGGGTGTTCTGGCACCAATGGCCCGATAGCAAGCTTCACGACGGCGCGGGCGCGGGCCAAGGCCTCGACACGCTGACCCGCGACGTCGCCGATCAACTCAGCAGCGATGACTTCTGGGCCTTCGCCGAGCGCTTGGCTACCGGACGGCGGTTGGTCATCACCTCCGACCACGGCTACGCCGCCACGGGCTACTTCCCAGACGCCGATGGCGAGGTTGGCCAGTTCCTCAAGAAAACCTTCGCTAGCGGACGTAGCACGAAGGGCACCGGTGAAACCGGCCCCTTCGTGCCGCCCGTGGCACTCCAGATCAACAGCCCGCACGGCGCTCACCTCCTGGCCGTTGGCCGCTGGAAGTGGAAGAGCCAAGGCGGCTACCCGACGTTGACGCACGGCGGCCTCTCGCTGCTCGAGGTGCTGTCGCCCTTCGTCGAGCTCACGAAATAGGGAACGCGCTGCATGGCAACCAAAAAAGAACTACTGGCGCAAGAAGTCGCCAAGGCCGTAGGCGCAGGCAAGACGGTCACACTCGAAACGGTCGATTTCAACGACCCGAACCGCCCCAAGACCTGCCTGGAAGTCGATTTCCCGATCCTGCCCGTCAATCAGGTGGCGATCATCGAAGGCAACGCAGGCAAGCCCATCTACCAGATGTCAAAGTGGTGGGCGCGGCGGCGTTCCAGCGTGTTCCGTTCGATGTTGATCGCGGCAGCCACCAAGGCCCCGGAAGACAAGTCGCACGCCGCCAAACTGGTGTGGGACAACTACTACGCCAACCATCAAAAGAAAGGCGCGTTCAAGAATCTGAAGGTGGCCGACATCTTCATGGGCGGCGGCACCACGCTGGTCGAAGGCTCGCGTCTCGGGATGCAGATGGTCGGCAACGACCTGAATCCCGTCGCATGGTTCGTGGTCAAGCAGGAGCTGGCCAACGTCGATCTGGACGAGGTGAAGCGCCTGCTCGCCGACATCGAGGCCGAGGTCAAGCCGCAGATCATGCCGTACTACTACTGCGACGGCCCGGAAGGTGAGAAAGGAACGTGGACGCACCTGCCGACCAAGAAGGTGATGCCCGCTGATTTCGAGCCGCTGAGCATCCCTCGCGACGAGCGCAACGACTACCGCTACGAAGGCCCGGAGATCATCTACACCTTCTGGGCCAAGCATGGCCCTTGTCAGGTGACGGGCTGCGGCCATCGCACGCCTATCATGACCAGCCCGGTGATGGCAGTCAAAACCATCAGCGTGAAGCACTGGGAGCACACCTGCGGCAAATGTGGCGGCGAATTCCATGTTGAGGAGGACGCGGCGCGGATGGCCCCGGATGCACCGCTGTATACAGCACCTTCCGAGCATCCGTTCTCCGTGCTCGACCGCAGGAAGGGCGTGATCTGCCCGCACTGCGGCCACACCGCGATGGTGAACTTGGGCAACCCGAAGAAGCCGAACAAGAAAGTTGAACTCAGCCTGCTCGTGCATCCGCAATGGCTGGCTGGTTCGCCCAAGCAAGATGCCAACAGTCAGCCCTACGGCGGCTCGGCGCAGGACGATGTGGCCGCGACCACGCGGTGGGACAGTGAGCGCGCATCCAAGATTCGGCTGCTGGAGGTGCGTGGTACGTTGCCCGATGAAGTGACTTGCCCTGAAACCAAGATCACGTTCAAAACTGATGCTGGTACGGTACCGAAGAAGTCGAATTACGCGTGCGCTGCCTGCGGCACGGTACAGGATGTGTTGACCACCATTAAGGCCACGGGCAAGACCGGGCCGATGGCCGGATACGCGGTGCAGGGCTACGCACCCAAACGCGATGCGGATGGCAGGCCCTACAACGGTCGTTTCTTCGCGGCCTACGATGAGGCGCACGCCAAGCAATACGACGCGGCGATTACAGAATGGGAAGCGCGCAAGGACGCCGACCTGAACGACTACTGGCCGCGTTCCGAGTTGGCTTACGGATTCATGACCCACCATCTGCAGGGCGGTGTGCCGAACCACGGCTTCACGCATTGGTGGACGATGTTTAACCCGCGCCAGCTGCTGGTTCACGCACAACTGCTGAAAGCAATCGTGAACGTCGGTTCTTACAGTTGGAGTGCCCGCGAGTATGTACTTGGTGCCTACCAACAGTACCTGCGGAACCAAAACTCTTTCTGCTTTTGGGACAGTGGATACGACAAGCTCGTACCCCACATGAGCAACAACAATTTCCACCCCAAAAACAACGTCGTCGAAAATTGCGTTTTCTCGGTGCTTGGGCGCGGCAACTGGGCATCCTGCATCGAAGGAATCGTCGAAGGGCGAGAGTGGGCCATTCAGCCGTGGGAGGCAGTGAGCCTTGAGACGTTGAAGCGTCGTGATCCCGTGTTGGCTGACCTACTGAGCGGTAAGAGCGAAAAGGTGTACCCCGGCGATTCAGTGTTGGATGTGGCTGTACATCAAGGCTCATCCACAGATCTGGCCCAGCTTGAAAGCGCCAGCCTCGATTTGGTCATCACCGACCCTCCCTTCGGTGGACTGCTGCACTATTCGGAACTGTCCGATTTTTTCTACGTCTGGCTGCGCCTGGCGCTCAAGGGAAAGTATCCAGCGATCTTCGGCGCTGAGTACACGCCCAAATCGCTGGAGGCCGTGGCCAACCGAGCCCGTGAGCCGGAAGATCCGGATGGCTTCTACCAGCGCCTGCTCACTCAGTGCTGGCGCGAGGCGCATCGCCTCTTGAAGCCCAGTGGCATCCTCGCCTTCACCTTCCATCACAGCGAGGACGAACCGTGGGTGGCGGTGCTGGAATCGTTGTTCGATGCCGGGTACTACCTTGAAGCGACGTATCCGATCCGCTCTGATGAAACCAAGGGCGAAGGCGAGTTCGGCTCCAAGACCATCGAGTACGACATCATCCACGTCTGCCGCAAACGCACCGAAGAGCCCAAGCCGGTGAGTTGGGGCAGGATGCGCCGCGAGGTGATGGCCGACGTGCGCCAACTGCAAGGGATGCTGGAGAACCACGCAAAGGAAGGCTTGCCCGCCGCAGACATCCAGGTGATCCGGCGCGGCAAGGCGCTGGAGTACTTCTCGCGCCATTACGGCAAGGTCTTTGTGGACGAGGGCCGCGCGATATCCGTCAAGGATGCGCTGGTCGGTATCAACCAGCTCATCGACGAAGATGCCGACAAGGGCAAAGAGCCGCCGCCGGTCAACGCCGAGCCGATGACGCGTCAGTTCCTGCGCACCTTCGGCAACGCCACCGAAATGAAGCGCGACCAGCTGCAGAAATTTCTCAAGGGCTCGATCACGACGCCCGACGAATTCGAACAGCGCGGCTGGTGTTCGGAAAAGAGCAAGGTCTTCACGCGCGTGAATCCGCTCGATTTTGCCCGCGAATGGTCAGGCAAGCACAAGCGCAGGCTGACCTCCGATCTGGATCAGGCGCTGGTGCTCATTGGTGCCTGTTTCGATGGCAGCGGAATCAACGCGTCCGACACGCTGAAGAACGAGAACTTCAAGTCCCACGTGGCGCTGAAGCCCTTGCTGGAATGGCTACACAAGAACGGCCCGGATCAGGCCAGCCGCAACGCCGCCTCGCGCGCCGTGTCCATTTACAACGCGTGGCATGCAACCCAAGCCGTCAAGCCGACGCAGGGTTCGCTGTTCGAGGAGTATGAGCTATGAAGCAAACACTCGACACGGTGTGGCAACGGCGCGGCACCAGCTGGGTTTGGGACGAGGAAGCGCGCAACAGGGTGTGCGTGGCCAGCGAGGTCTGGAGCCTGCGTCAGTTCCTGCAGGCCGCTGGCAACTGGCCCGACGATCTGCCGAGCAACGACAACAACACGCTGGTAGTCGCGGGCCTGGAGGGCAGCCTCGACCTGCTGACGCCAGAAGATGCCGAGACGTGGTTGGGCGATTCGGTGAAGCAGGCGATCCTGTCGTTCCAGGATGCCTATGACGGACAGGCCGCCTTGGTCTTCTGGCTGCCCTCCGGTCAGGGGCGTATCAAGTTTCACCCCGCCACAGACTCCATCGAGTGGCGCTGCGCGGCACCGCATGGGGAGAGTCTGCTCGCCTTCGGACGCGTCCTGTGGGGCGAGGCAACCGAGTATCCGCAGGAGATTCTCCTGCGCGAAGGCAGCAAGCCCGCTGGCCTGTTTCACCTGCGAATTACCTGAGGTCGGCGCGTGGAAGCAGAGGTTCAGTTTCAACCCGGTGAACGGATCACTCACCACGAATTCGGCCAAGGTGTCGTTCTTGATTCGGCGCGCGATGGCTATCTGCGTGCCTTCTTTGGTGTCGGCGAGCGCCGTGTGCCGGTTGGCTCGGTGCGCCGTCAGCTATCCCGTACCGAGCGCATCCTGCGCGCCGTCGATGGCAACGCTGACCGCGCACGCAAGGCGTGGCTGTCCTACGAGGCTCACGCACTGCCCGTGATGGAAAGCGCGTCGGCGCTGACTTCCGCCAAGATCGACTTGCTCCCCCATCAGGTGGTGTTGACTCATCGCATTGCCACCGCATCTCCCCGGCGCTACCTCATCGCCGACGAGGTGGGGCTCGGCAAGACCATCGAAACGGCGTTGATCCTGCGCGAGCTGGCCAGCCGGGGCGAACTGACTCGTGCGCTGATGGTGGTGCCTGCCGGGCTGGTGAACAACTGGCACCGCGAATTGAACGAAGTCTTCAACCTCGACTTCGAAGTGTTCGGCTCAGAGGGCGACATCACCGACCGCAAGACGAATGCCTTCGCCAAGCACGACCGGCTGATTGCCAGCATCGACACCCTCAAGCGCCCGGCGCGTATCAAGCGCCTGCTGGATGCGCCGCGCTGGGATCTGGTGGTGTTTGACGAGGCCCATCACCTGACCGCCTACCGCACCGGCGGCAAGGTCAGGAAGACCGAAAACTACAAACTGGCCGAGGCGCTGAAGGATCACTCACGTGACCTGATGCTGCTGTCCGCGACGCCGCACCAGGGCAACCACTTCCAGTTCTGGATGCTGGCGCAACTGCTGAATCCGACTTTGTTCGGCAGCCCCGAAGAGATGCTGGAAAATCGCCACCGCTTGAACACGGTGATGTTCCGGCGCACCAAGGCAGATGCTTGCCAGCCTGATGGTTCGCCGCTGTTTGCGCGGCGCTGGGTACACACCGAGTCCTTCTTGATGGGGACGGAGGAGCGCTTGTTCTACGAGAAGCTGCGCGAGTACCTGGAGGATGGGTTCAATCTGGCACGTCGTCAGGGCAGCAAAGGTCAGGCGCTCGGCTTCCTGATGGCCATCTTCCAGAAGATTGCCGCATCGAGCTTTGCTGCCGTGCGGCGAACGCTGAAGCGCCGCCTGCTGATGCTGACCTTGCACGAGGCATTTCTGCGGGACAAGGACCTGGACATCGAGGGCCGGGAACGCCTGACCGAGGAAGCACGCGAGCTGATCCACGAGGAGTTTGGCCTAAAGCGCGACAGCATTGGACGCAGCGAGGTCGACCGTGTGGTCGCCGACCTCAAGTACCGTTTGGTCAAGAAGCTGGACGAGGAGGCGCTGGAAATGGCCTCTGACCCTTACGGCAGCGAGTACGGAGCAGCGCACGCCGAAGAAGCTGCGTCGGCAGTGGTGGAGCTGCATCTGCCCGAAGAGCGCCTGCGCATCGGCGATCTGCTCAAGGTATTCCCGCAACAGCGAGAGACCAAGGCGCAGAAGCTGCTGGATGGGCTTGGCACGCTGTGGAGACAAAATCCCCAGGAAAAGATTGTCGTGTTCGCCACCTACCTCGGCACGGTGGACTTGATCGCCCGAGAGATCGACCAGACCTTCCCAGGCCAGGGCGTGGTGGTGCTACGTGGTGGCGACCACGGTGCCAAGGTGGCTGCCGAGCGCCGGTTCCGTCAGAAGGATGGCCCACGAGTGCTGGTCTGTACCGCAGCGGGGCGCGAAGGCATCAACCTACAGTTCGCGCGCATCCTGTTCAATTTCGACCTGCCGTGGAACCCGATGGACGTGGAGCAGCGCATCGGACGCATCCACCGCTATGGCCAGAACCACACGGCGCAGGTCTACAACCTTGTGCTGTCGGACACCATCGAAGGCCGCATCTTCCTGCTGCTCGACGAAAAGCTGACGGAGATCGCGCGGACGGTCGGCAAGGTGGATGACCAAGGCAACGTCGCTGAAGACCTGCGGGCGCAGATTCTTGGCCAGTTGTCCGAGCGGCTCAACTACGACCGCCTGTACCAGGAAGCACTATCCGACCCAGAACTGAAACGCACGCAGGTTGAACTTGAGGCCGCCCTCTCGAATTCCCGCGAAGCACGGCAGGTCGTGTTCGATCTGTTCCAAGACCTCGAAGGCTTCAGCCTCGATGACTACAAGCCTTTCTCCGACGTGTCGTCCAGTCTGGATCGATTGGTGCGCTTCCTTTCCACCGCAGTCGCGGATCGTCAGCAGAAGCTGATCAAGGTCGACGACGAAACTTACGACCTTGTGACCGTTGACGGTGCCCGTCGCGCCCGGTTCACGTTGAACCGAGACGCCGCCACGAGCCAGGACGATCTGGAGCTGATGGGTCTGGATCATCCATTGGTGCAGGAGGAATTGGGGCGCTGGCGTAGCGTGCCGCCGGAGGAAGTCGGTATCGCCGTTTCAGGAGACGTGGACGCGCCCGTGTTGCTCTCTCTCTGGTTGGTCGAGGCTTCCGTTGGCAACGGTGAGCGTCGCGTCGCAGTTCAGCCCATTGCCGTCAAGCAGGACGGCACACGGGTTCCGGCGGTAGAGCGGCAATGCGAGCGATATCTGCAGGCCCCGACGACATCACCGAAGTTTGTGCCAGAGCAACGGCTGGAGCTGTTCGCGCATGCCATTGAGCCTACCCTGCAGCGGGAACTGAAGCATAAGGGGGCGGCGAATGGCGATGGCAGCTACGCGGCAGAATTGATTGGCTACGTCGAAATCAATTCTGACAAATAGGGGAAGGAACTTTGCCGTTTGCGCAGGCTTCCTTCCCGCAGTTGACTACGCCGCCCCGTTGACGCGCTCGGCAACGTGTAGCCCACCCAACCCAAGCATCCCCAGTGTGAGCGTGGCCAGCGGCCCCAGGTCGAGCGACGGCAGGTTGAGTGGATGGCCGACGGCGGCTGCCACCGCATTCGTGAGCGGCCCGCCGACGAAGTTCCAGCAATAGCCTGCAACGCACACCCAGCCCAGGCCGCCACGCCAGTGCTGCAGCGGGTCCGAACTCTGCGCCTCGGCCTTGTCGATGTCGGTCTGCGTCTGAATGAGCGCCAGCGTCGCCGCCAGCTTGGCCTTGTCCTCCTCGGTCTTGTCGGGGAAGAACATGCCGATGATGCTCTTGGCGGCTTCTGCCGCCGTGCCGATGCCACTGATGTCCATGGTGTCCCCTCCTCAGGCGTTGCAGGCAGCAGGTTCGCAACCTTCCGCCCATTGATAGTTGACGGAGTGCCCGCCGCTGCCGACGAACGCGATCAATTTGGCCAGCGTCACGCGGCTGTCGAGGATGGCCAGCTGCGCACCCCCGTCGTCATTAACCAGCGACCCGTAGCGGCTGCCGACCAGCGTGCATCCGTGCACCTGGGTTTCCATGCCTTGCGAGACGTCCCCCGCAAAATTTCCGCAGTGGATCAGGCAGTTCTGCCGGCCATGCTTGTCTTCCAGGCGCAGCACATCGCAATCGAGATGATCGGAGTGCCAGATCGTCGCGCGGTAGCTGTCATCGATGATGCAGGACACGCCCGGCGTGTTGTCCTGCCACGGCAGTTCCAGGGTGTCGCAGGTGAAGGTCTCACCTGCCGGATTCGCGGCGACCAGCTCGCCCGGAGTGCCACTGGGCGTCGATTGTTTTCGGGTGATGACGATATTCATTTGAAACCTCCGCTCTTGGTAAAGGTGTAGCCGGCCACGGCCAGAAGGCCGGCGATCAGGATGCGTTTGAGCCAGCCCACCACGCCGCGCCCGATCACGCGCTCGAACTGCGCCTGCAGCGCATCGGACAGGGCCTGGGATAGCACCGGCGCTGATTTCTCGAACGCTTCACACAGGGCATCCGCCAGGGCCTGCCGATCGCTTTCCGACAGCACGCCGCCGGCATGGCGTTCGGCTTGCGAGCCGATGGGACGGCCGCATTCACAGACATCACTCATGTCTGACTCCTCTCGTTGAAATTTGGATTGCCGCCGGAGCCGGTCACGCGGCTCGTTCGGGCTTATTCGGGGTAACGCCCCTCGCGCAACCACTTGACCGCGATCCACTTCTCACCGTCGATGACGGCGTTGCCGCTGTGCAGCGTCAGTGGATCGAGTTGACCGTCGGCCGCGCGATAGGAGAAAAAGCAGGCATTGCCTTGGACGGCTGCCACCTTGACACCGGCATGCGGGAACTCCGTCTCCCCGCCGAGGGACACGGTGTTCAGATAGGCGATGAAGGTGGCGACGCGTTGGCCACCGTTTTCCGGCCGAACGATGTCGGCGGACGACGGACTCTCGGGCGGAAAGTAATCCCAGTGCGGGACGTAGTGTTGGCCAGGCAGGTAATGCAGCACCTGCAGGC
Organism: uncultured Ralstonia sp.; assembly: GCA_963512445.1. Classification (GTDB taxonomy): domain Bacteria; phylum Pseudomonadota; class Gammaproteobacteria; order Burkholderiales; family Burkholderiaceae; genus Ralstonia. Next base: position 51,341 of record CAUPMS010000016.1, on the reverse strand, counting down.
CCTCACCGTTCTCCGCAGGGATGCCGGTGAGTTCGGCGATGCGCTGTTCGATGTCCGCCACCAGCGCCACTTCTCCGCGCCGGAAATGGCACCCGGAGCTGGTGCGCGTATCATCGACGCGCACCCCGTCGGCGTGGTGCACGACCGAAGACCGCTTCATGCGCGGGCGGGCCAGATCGATCAGATCGCGGCAAGCGTCCTCGTCCAGAAACGCGCCCAGCAAGACGATGTTGGGCGATCGGACCGCCATCAGCACCTGGTGCCGACGCCCCACAGCACATAGCTGCGCATTGGGGTATGTCATCTGGAGGATGGCCGGATCATTCATGACGCGCCGCCGACAGATACGTGCGGTTGAGCATCGGGTGATCCTGATCGGTCGGTCCCCAATCGCCATCCGGGTGGAAGGCGATCACGTCGAGCCGCTGATCTTCCGTTCGGAAGCGATGCAGCTCGCGCTCCTCGATGCAGAACAAGGTGCCGACGGTCAGCGGGATCTCGCGGTCCGCGAAGCAGGCAAAGCCGGAGCCGCTGGCGACCACGCCCAGACGGATCGAGGGATGGATGTGAAACGACTGGCGCACGCCTGCCGGAAACGACAGGTGGTTCAGGCTCGGGTCGCCCTTGCGCGGCGGGTAGACCAGCAGGGAGTCCGAGCAGTTGTCGATGTAGCAGAGTCGCCCCGAGGCCTCGATCGGCCCGCCGACGAGCCCCTGCCCACGAAAACCATGCCGGATCACGGCAAAGACCTGGGCATCATCGCCCTCGCCAAGTACCAGCGTGGCCGGCTCGCTGTCGGTGACGTGGCAGAAATACTGCCCCTGGCCTGCCTGGCGCAGAACCTTCGGTTCGTCCGCTCCGGCTGCGCCCGCGATGATCGAGGCCGCCCGGTCGGCGTGGCCGGAAACCACGAAGCCAAACAGCGTGCAAAACGGTGGAACGGTGATGTGGTCCTTGATGGGCTTGGACAGCAACCAGGACTGGCACGGGTACATGCTGTGCCGCGCATCGATATAGGCGCCGGTTTTCATGATCAGGCCCCCGTCTTGGTGGTGTTGACGACGATGCCGTTGGCCTTGTTGTAGGCGCCGGCGGCACCGGAGACCTTGCCCAGGTCGGCGCTGTTGGCCGCCTGGAAGCTGTCGTAAGCCTCCTGGCTCTCCCAGACGGTGGTCGTGGTCTTGGTCAGCCCGTCGGCCGACATCACGACCGAGCGCGACTGCACGGCGGGATGCGTGCGCACGGCATGGCTGACGTTGGCAATCGACGCCGCGACCTCGGGATCGAGATCGGCGCTGTCTTTGAAGACGGGCACGTCGCTGGCCGGGCGCGTGGTGGTTTTCGTGACGGTGAAAGGCATGGTTATTCCTCCTGCGGAAGGATGGGTTGAACAAATGGGGGCGGCTTACGCCGCGAATCAGAGAACGCGTTCAGTCAGGACGGACGAACGCCTGCAAGCCGGCCTGATCGACCGGCGCGCCCTCGGTGGTGATGGCAGCCACCGGCGGGTACTTGAAGACCTTGCACAGCGAGCCGATCTTCATCTTGGTCAGATAGCTCTGATCGCCGCTGAACGCGACGATGTAGCGCTTGGCAGGCATCTTGTAGGTGTCGATGCCGGCGCCCAGTTTCTCGGCGGGATGCGTGAGGCTCCAGCGCTGGAACGCCTCTGTATCGAAGAAATGCCGGACCTTGCCGAGCAACGCGCGATAGTCCGAGCCCGGCGGCTCATAGAGCAGATGCCGGTACTTCACGTGCTGCCATTTCTGCGAGAAGTTCCACCACCACAGGAAGTCCTGCGCGCTGGTCAATCGGTAAGGGACCTCGTCGGCGATCGGCGCATAGCGTCGATAGATCGCGGCGCCCATCTCGATGTCGCCCGCGATGCTGCCGAACAGGCGGGGCAGGACCACGGCATGCGGCTGCGCCAGGCTCTCGAAGCCCAGTCGCCGCGTGGTCTCCAGCATCAGGTCGGAGCCGAACAACTGGTCGCCCAGTTCGCCGGTGACCACCGTTTCGTCGTACAGCCCGGCCTTGCCGACGGTGCGCTGCACGGACAGCCGGCCGGCGATGTGGGCCTGGTAGAAGCCGGGGTTCTCGGCAATGCTGTGGCTCGACAGGTACACGGTCAGCCGGTCGCGTTCGTTGGCGGGCAGCGCCTTGAGCAAGGCGACCAGCGTCACCGTCGAATCGATACCGCCCGACCACATGACGTGCAGCCGTGCATGCGTGTCGAGCAGTTCTCGGGCGCGGCCATCGCAGCAGTCCGCGAAGGACATCTCCGGACCCGTCGCCGCATCGGGCAGCGGGCAGCATGCCCCAAAGCGCAACAGATCGGGCTTGCACACCAGGCGCGAGGTCGTGACGACGCCCCCGATGACCTGGCGCAAACCGCTCGCGAACGGATTGCCCCGCACCAGATTGCGGGCGACCAGCAATTCAGTCATGGCAGCCGTACCTCACGAACAGCGCATCCAGATCATGGTGATCACGCGCGGAACAAACGGCCGCCAGGGCATGTAAGCGGTGGACCTCGGACTGGATCAATGCGTCCTGCCGGTCGGCGTATTCCATCCGCACCCGCTCTGCCGCCGTGGCCAGCGTGGTGTTCCAGGCCGTGGCCATCGCGTCGAGCAGCGGTAGTGCTTCACCATCCTGGCCCCCCTGATCGTTCAGCTTCCGGCATTCGGCATGGGCGAGATCGAGCAGCCGGTCCTGCAGCGGCAAGGACTTCGAAGCGAACGAGGTCCGTTGCGCCCGCAAGGCCGCATGCACCCGGTCCATCAGCAGCAGCCGTCGGTAGTGGAAGCGGTAGTCCTGGGCATCGGGTGTCGCCGCTTCCACCACGCCGCCGCGCAGCCGGTAGCGATACGGTTTGCGGTAGCTGAAGTCGTCCGGCACCTCGCCCCAGTGGTGGAAGGGCTCGTAACGCTCGTCGATCTCGCGGGCAAGGTGCTGCTGATCGATGTCGACGTAGTTGATGACGTAAAGGATCACGCCGGTCGGCATGAATTGCAGACCGGCCATTTGCAGGTACATGGTCATCTCCCTGGATCAACCGCCCGTCGGAGGAGGAGGTGGTGGGGGCGGAGGTGGAGGCGGTGGAGGCGGTGGCACCGGGGTGGGTGAAGGCGCCGGTGGCGGTGGCGGTGGCGGCACCGGAGTTGGTGTGGGACCCGGTGGAGGCGGAGGTGGTGGCGTCGGCGAAGGTGTTGGTGTTGGTGATGGAGTCGGTGCAGGCGTCGGCGTCGGCGTGGGAACTGGCGCCGGGGGCCGGTAGTTCGCCAGCGCGGCGGCGACCGCAGCATCGATCAGGACTTCGATCGCCTGCCTGAGCTGGTTGAGCGCGTTGCGATTGGGTGCGATTCCGCCGGCCAGGATGACGTTGCGAATTTCCTCGCTGACCTGATAGAACCAGTAATCCCCCGGCGTGGTGGCCGGTGTATTGGTGGCCGGATTCCCGTCGGTCGGGTAGCCGATCGACGGATTGGCCGGCACGGCAGGGGGTGTTTGGGCGGCGTTGGCCTCCCAGACGCGGTTGTCCATGTGATCTCCTACGTGTAGCTGAAGAGCAGCGTGGTATGGGCGGGCTTGAGCCGCCGCATCACGCACTCGAGCAAGGTGTTGCCCCAGGCCGCGAGCGGATCGGAGACGCGGCCATTGACGGTGAGCGTGCTCCGCGTGTCCCCGAGGGGAACGTGAATCGTCCAGGTGTAGATCCAGCGACCATTGGCCAGCGGGTTGTTGACCGGCGAGACGACGGTGTCGATTTCCTGCCAGCCTTCGGTGATCGAGATGCCGAAACCCAGCGCCCGGGCCACGGCGACGAAGTAGGCACGCGACTGGCCACCGACCTGGATGAGCCGGGACACCAGCGCGGCCCGTCGCTGCGCAAATGTCTGTTGTCCACCGAGCGCCACCACGCACGGATCGGGCAAGCCGGCCACACGCTCCCAATCAGGAAACAGTTCATTGGTGGTGCGCGGATCGGCCTCACTGATGAGTTGCCAGCTTCGGGCATCGGTCCGCGCCAGTTCCTGCGCAAGGGCCGTCAGCAAGCGGGTGATCGCCGCATCGGCGTCATCGGTCCAGGCCGGGCCGTAGGGCAGCAGCTGTTGCAGCGTCTCCAGGTAGTCGACGGCAGCCAATGGCTGGCCGACCTGATGCATCACTGCCATGCCACGCTCCCCATGACCGGGATCTGCCCGGGCGACAACACGACGTTGGCAGCGGGCGACATCAGCACGTAGTCCCACTCATGGGCTGTCGACGAGATCGCCGAGCGCATGTGCGACAGCAGGATCGTGCCGCCGGGCTGGCCCTCGCGCGCGAGCAGGTCGGCCAGTTCGGCCGCGATGGCCTGCTGCACGGCCAGGGTGTCCGGGCTCAGTCCTTCGATGGTGAAATCGATCGGTACTGCGACCGGCGCGTAGACCGTCACATGCGCCGTGACCGGCCGGACCGTGTCGATGAAAGCCGCGACGGCGGTGATCTGCGTGGCCGAGGGAAGGATCGCCGCACCCGCACCATTGCCGTCGCAGACGAAAGCCACCCCCACCGTGCCCTGACCGAATTGCTCGGGAACGCACCAGGCCCGGGTCGCACCACTGCCGGGTGCGGCCAGGGTCCATTGCACGTAATCGTTGGCATCCCCACCTTGCGGCGGTTGCTGGATGCGGTTGAGCAGGCGCTCGCGCAGACTGTCGTCGGATTCGAGGTCGCCCCCGCCGCCCAGCGCACCGAGCACGGCGGCGGTCTGCACGCCCAGCACCGGTGTGACCAGATTGGCCGTCTGTCCTGAGTAGCCGTTGCTCGCGGCGGAAGGTACGACGGCCGTGACGGTCGTCGTGGCCTGAAGTCCGCTGACCGTGATGTCCGCCGTCGTCTGGAACTGCGTGCCATCGAGCGTCTGCACCAGCGTGCCGGCCGGGAGGTCCGCTGCGCCCGGCGCTACCGTGAAGGTGATGGTGCCGGTGGTCGGTGTTGCCGCCAGGCGCTGCACGCCCCAGATAGATGCCCATCGCTCCAGGAACTCGGCCTCGGCGGTGTCGATGATGATCTGGCGGCTGATCCATTCGATGAAGCCATACAGGCCATGGGCCACCCCGGCCAGCACGCGGGCATAGACCTGGGCGTCCGCGCGGCGCAGCACGTTGTCCTGCCGCAGCCGCTGAAACACGTCATTCGTCGTGCGGTTGATCAGGTCCGACAGGGACGGACGGTTAAACATTCAAGAGACTCCAGAGGTTGTCGAACCTGAGCACCGCCAAGGCGCGGCCGTCAGCCTCGAACAGGGTGCATTGCAGTGCCAGCGTCGACAGGCCCTGCCGCTCCGCCTGCACGGCGATGCGCGCGGCGACACCGTCGTCGATCAGCCACTGCAAGGCTTCGCGGGCATAGTCCTGGGCTTGTTGCACCGTCGTCGGCGTGAGCTTCGCGCGCGCCAGCAACCACAGGCGCGAGCCGATGCGGTCGTTGGCGACCGCCGGGTACGAGTCGCCCCACCAGCCCATGCGAAACCCGTGCGGGTCCGGCAAGGTGTCGTCGGCATTGGCCCGCCGCCAGGTGAAGAGACTGATGAGCACCGCCCGCACCAGCGGATGGGCGTTGTCGTTGTCGATGTCCTGGAGCAGGCCGAGCGAGGTCGTCCGGCCGTCGAAAACGACGGTCAGTGGCAAGGAGTCGCGCATGCTATTGCTGTGAGTTCGGCGGAGTGGTGGTGAACCCGTCGCCGTGGCTGTCAGTGCCGCTGTGCGTATGGGCATCGAAGACCGACCGCATGCCGGCCATCGTCTTGGCGCCGCCCTGATCGCCGACATCGTGGGTTGCCGTAATGCTCGCGTCGCCCGTGATGTCCTGGGTGACTTCCAGCGTGCCGACGATCTTGCTGTTCGCGTGGATAGTGAGGCCGGCGGCGAAGGTCATCGTGCCGCTGCCATCGCCTTGCATCACCACGGTCGACCCCGCCTTGTCGGTGAGCTTGATGCCGCCGCGCATGAGGTAGACGGATTGCCCCTGGTCGTCGTGCAGGATGACCTCGCCGCTCTCCAGTCCCTTCACGCGATAGCGACGGTCGGCCACGCACACCACGATGCCGTGCGAGCGGTCGCCGTCGAGAAACAGCGCGACACACTCGGCGCCGGGCTGGGGATGGCTGGTCAAGCCATACGGTTCGAAATGCTCGACGTCATCCTTGGACTCGCCGGCCAGCAGGCGCAGTTGCAGGCTCTGCATCTTGGTCGCCGCGTTGACCAGGGACACGGTGCCGCGCGCGACCATGTTGGACAGGCGGCGCGCATAGGGCGCGACCAGACGCGCGAAATCCGTCATGGATTGAACCTCATTCCACATCTCCCCAGGCGTCGGCGCCGCCGCGTTTGATGCCCTTGCGCGGCTTGGCGGCCTTGGAGCGATACCCATCGGGCGGGCCGACACGCAGTTGCGCGCGCAGCCCGTTCTCGTCGAGCAGGTAATGCACTTCGGCGATGACCATGGTCTGGTCGAAGCCGATCAGGCTGTCCCTCACGCGCACCAGCAGGTTCGGCACCCACAATTGGCCATCGCCCTGACGCCAGCCGGCAACCGTATAGGTGGCTTCGAGCGCCTTGGCGGCCCGGTGCGCCCGTTCATACAGCGCCCGGTCCTGGCAGGTGCCGGCATCGGCATGCCCGGCCTGCTTGAGCACCAATACCCGGAAGCGCTTGGAACGCGCGTCCGTCAGACTGGCCGTCACCGGCGTACCGGTGTCGGCAATCCCGCCTTCGAACTCGGCCTCGCCATCGTCGTCGCCTTCGACCTCGTTGGCATCGACGCCGAAATCACCGTCATTGCCCGCGCGCTGGCCTTTGACGACATAGCTGGACATCACCGCCTTGAAGTCGAGATCGCAGGAGCCTTCCCGGATGTTCTGGCCCAACTCGAGCGCCGTGGTGGCATTGCCGGCGCTGCCGACGTCACAGAACACCAGGTCGCCCCGGGCGTTGTCGGTGGACAGCACATGGCGCAGGCGCATCAGCCGGTCGATGCTCTCGAACACGGTCTCTCCGACCTGGACGTGGTGCTCGGTGATCGGCGCGCCGGTATCGATCTCGGTCAGCACGCGCACGCCATAGGGCGCGGCCAGCGCGGCGGCGATGGTTTCCAGCTTGGCGTTGCGCCAGACGTTGGTATTGGCTGCCGCCGGCTTGACGACCGTGCCGGTCTTGCCGTCCTTGCCTTTGACGTCCGCCCACAGGCCGTTGCCTGCCGGTGGCGCGCGCCCGGAATCGGGCGGGCAGCAGTCGACCAGATCGCAGGTGCGGCTGCGCCCCTTGACGGTGACGCTGATGCGCTTGCCGTCGTACTGGATCGGCGTGGCATCGACATAGCCGGTCAGCACCAGATCGTCGCCGATCAGCACTTGGCAGGCATCGAATGGCCGGATACGGCGCCAGACCGGTGGTGCGGTGTCTGCGGTGGCGGCCGATGTCGGCCCGGGCCAGCGGTCGGTGACTTCGAGCTCGAAGCTGCGCGCCTGCCGTTCGATGCCGGCCTCGATACGGATCTTCTTCCAGCCGCCGAATTCCTGGCCGCCCACCACGAGGCGCACCTGATTCTCCGGCAAGCCTGCCGGATAACCTGGATCGATGGTCGGCATGTCAGGCCGCGATCACGGAAAGCGCGCCGGGCGGCACGAAGCCGGGATGCCGGATGCCGTTACGGAACTGGATTTCGGCGTCGCGGGCCGCATCGGCGTACAGCTCGTAGGCGATGGCCAGCATCGGCATCGTCTCGGGCGGAATCCACGTGGTCAGACTCGCCGCGCTCTGCGCCCGCGCCGTCAAATCCATGTAGACGGCCGCGCTCGCCTGCTGCAGCGCCTCATAGGCAGCATCCCCGCAGCGGCGCATCTCGGCATCGAGGGCGCTCAGCAGCCCGTCGCGCACCGCCAGCATGGTCTCCTGCGTGACTTGCTGTGTGGCGATCAGCGCGCTGCCCTGCGGCTGGCTGATGCCGGCCTGCACGCTGTCCTGCTCGGTGCCCACCAGGGACGAAATGCCCACCGCTTGCGCGAGCAGGAGTTGCCGGCCCAGGCCGTAGAGCGCGTCGGCATTGGCGTCGATCTGCCGACGCGACGGTGTGGCCGCAGCGACCGGGGTGCGCGCCGACATGGCATCCGATGACGCCGTGCCGGTGAGCAGCTTGACAACGTTGGACCAGGCCGCGACGGCACCGGCCGCGCCCGACAGGCCGAAGGCATCGAGCAGCGTCTGGCCCAGCATCGCCGGATTGCTCAGGAAGGACGCCGCCTGGGTAACCAGGTTGGCGACCGAGGTCGCGGTACCGAGAATCTGCGCGATCTGGCCCGCCCCGACGACACCCAGCATGGTGGCCAGTCGCCCCTGGGCCGCCGCCGCGACGAAGCTCTGGTAGCCCACGACCGTGAAGCTGCCCGCAAAATCCTGGATGGCCGCCGTGGCCAGTCCATCCGCCGCGAGCCGGCTGGTAGCCTGGGTGGAACTCGTGGGGTTCGGGAAGCTGAGTTCGCCCGACTCGACGAAGGACAGCGTGACCGTCGCCAAGCCCAGGCCGGAATCGAAGCGCACGCGTGCCGGCGCGGACAGGCAGACCTGCATCGTTCCCAGCCAGGGATGCACGAGCTTTCCCGGTCCGGCCGTCTCCAGCGCCGACAGCAGACGATTGACCTGATCGATGTAGTCCGCGCCGATCAGAAAGGCTTCGAGGGCAATTTCGCGGGTGGCGCGGCCCAGGTCTTCCACCCAGGGCATGTCGCGCTGCGGGTATTCGTGGACCTGCACGCGCCGGCCGACGCCGCAGTCGGCGCCATTGATCTGGAACGGCACCCCGCGAAAGGATGCAGGGTGCAGGGAGTCGGAATATTGGGTCATGACAGTGATCTCGCGCTACGGCATCAGGAGCGCGTGCGCGCTGTAGCCGGCATCGACATTGATCGGCATCGTGCCGCCGCGTACCTGCTCGACCCGCGAGCCTGCGGGCAGGCCGTCGATCTTGATGTTCACCTGGCCCTCCACCTTGGCGGCGCCCGCTGCAGCCCCAAGCAAAGAGGGACGATCACCAGCGACAGAGGACGCCATCGCTGCCATGGGCGCGTTCCGCGAAGGGTTGCCGATGTCGTCTGCCGCCGACGTATCGTCGCCACTGCCACTACTACCGATCCCGAAGGCACGGCCCACGGCTTTGGCGGCATCGATCATCCAGCGCAGCTTGTCCGACAGCCAGCGAACGAAATCGCCGAACCAGGCTTTGAGCGGCTCCCAGTGGCCGATGATCGTGTTGGCGATCCAGCCGATTGGGCCGAGGCAGGTGAGGATCAGCTCGGCGTGGGCCTTGATCCAGTTCCAGAAGCCGGTGAACCAGCCCTTCACGGTGTCCCAGTTCTCGACGATGAGCCACGCCGCCGAGGCGATCGCGAGGATGATGCCGAGCGGGTTGGCCATCAGTGCCGCGCCGACGGCGCGAATGCCGCCGCTGACCATCGTCATGGCGCCCGACATCAGGCCGCTCATCGACACCGTCGTGGTGGCGAGCAGTGTCCACATCGCGCGCAACCGCCCAAGCGGGCCGGTGAGCAGCGTGGCCGCGATTCCCGTGCGCGCCATCGACAACAGCGCCGCGTTACTGGCGACATAGGCCTTCGCCGCCATCCCCAGGAACGCCAAGCCCGCACGCCCGACGGCGCCCACCAGTCCGCCCAGGGCCATGATCGTCTGCGCATTCATCACCACCGCCAGGCCGATCAGCGCATTGCGTGGTCCGCCCACGAAGTCGACCAGCTTGCCGATGCCCTGACCGAAGGCCAGCACGCTCTTGGCCATGCCGCGCCAGTCGATGCTGGACAACCAGCGCCCGAGGTCCTTGGCCATGCGGCCGACCTCGGCGGACACCAGCTTCTTGTTGGCAGCCATCCAGTCGTTGAAACCATCGAGCAGCGGTTTGATGGCCGGCACCAGGTTCTTGGCGATGATCATCTGGAAGCCCTTGCTCACCAGCTCCAAGTCGCGTAGCGACTTGGCGAACTCGCGGGAGCGGTCGATGTCCTCCTCGTTCATGACGCCTTTGAAGCGCGACATGCGTGCCTGGGCTTCCTCGATGCCCTTGCCGCCAGCCTCCAGCAGCGGCACGATTTCCTGCCACTTCTTGCCGAACAGCGCCATGCCCATGCGCGCACGCACGGCCGGGTTCTCGTTGCGCACGAAGGCGTCGGCCAGTTCGGGCAGCACGTCGATGCCGGTGCGCAATTGGCCGGAGGCATCGCGCATGGCGATGCCCAGGCGCTGAAACAGTGCCGCCGCCTCCTTGCCCCGGCCACTGGCGGCGCGGGCGAGCGACAGGTTCAGTTTGCCCATCGCGCCTTCCATCTGCTCGACCGCCACGCCGTTTTGCTCGGCCACGTACTTCATGCGCTGGAACTGCTCGATGCCCATGCCGGCGCGCGTGGCGCCGTGATGCACGGCCTCGCCCAGTTCGGCATAGGCGTGAACGGCGTCCTTGACCTTGGCCAGGCCGAAGCCGGCAGCCAGTCCCCCCGCGATCCCCACCGGCAGACCGAACTTGCCGGCGAGACCACCAGCGCTCTTGCCGATGTCGGTGAGGTATTTACGCGCGGCCTGTGCTGGGGCCGCGACGGACTTGAGTGCACCGATCAGGCTTTCAGCGTTGGCCGACAGAATGGCTTTGAGTTCGAATCGGTCAGACATGGATCAACCGTCGTGAAGTTGGCGCGCGATGCGCTCGGCCTGCTGGTTCCACAGATCGAATTCAGCCAGGCTCAGGTTCAGGACGTCGCGCGGGGATGTTTTGAAGAACCAGGCAAGCTCGAAGACCCGGTCGGCGAACTGCTCGTCGCTGCCCCAGCCGGTGCTTCCCCTTCCCCGAAAAAACCCAGCACCGCCTGGGTCGCGCGGCCAAAGTCGCCCAGCGACAGCGCTTTGACGCTGGACAGCGGAACGGCCGCCAGTCGCGCCACGTAATGCGCGACCACGTTCATGCGCACCTCGATGGCGGGCTCCTCCATGCCGTTGCCCGGCAAAAGGCGCATCGGCTGTCCCAACTCGATCAGGTCCGCCGTGGTCGGCTGACGCAGGGTGAGGCAGTCGATCTCCTCGCCATGCGCGGTCACGGGTCGAGTCAGGGGGATCGTCAGGTCATCGTGATTCAGGGGCTTGGTATTCATGGGTGTCCTCACTGGTTATTGCTCCATTGCCCCTGGCTGCCGGAGAACTCGATTTCGATCGTGCCCTCGATCGGCTTGGCCTTGGGCTCACCGCGCACGAAGGCGTTGGACAGCGTGTAGACGACGCCATTGGCGAGTTCCGCCGTCACGGTCAGCGTCGTGTTGGTGCGCAACGAGTTGATGGGGAAGTCCGGCGTGAACAGCGCGATGACCTTGATGTAGGGTTCGAGCGCCGTCTCCTTGTAGCCAGCGGGGCCGGACAGGCCCATGACGGCCTCGCGTTTGAATTCGGTCAGCGGAATCTCGATGTCGCCCGAAATCTCGAACTGCGCGCCGTCGACCTTGACGAAGCAGATGCCTGCAATGCGTTGTGCCATGAATGCCTCCGGTCAGCTGACGATTTGGTTGGCCGGGTATTGCAGCCGGAACTGGTTGAGCACCGCGAACACCCGCAGTTGATTGACGTAATCGGGCGGGAACAGCACGTTGACCCGGTTCGGGTCGGTCGTGTCGCGCTCGACGATCAGGTAGTGCTTGAAGGTGTCGAGGTTCTCGACGATGCCGAGGTACTCCATCTGGCCATAGGCCGCGCACAGCTCGCCCTTGATCACGCTGGGTGTGACGATGGCCTGTCCCGCCGCAAAACGGGTGCCGTCGTCGGCCAGCTTGTGGCGCGGGTACTTGGAGGTGATGACGCCCTTGAGGGTGCGCAGCACGTAGGCCGAGGTGTGCAGCGTCTCCGAGTCGAGATAGCTCGTATCCGGTGCACCGAAGGCGTTCTGCTGATAGGTGGTGATCGCGCGCTCGACGCGCAACTGGCCGCCGGACACGTAGCTCGTGGCGATACCGTAATTGAGCAATGCCTGGCGATCCTCGAACAGGAAGCGGTTGCCGGCGCGCGGGGCGAGCATGCCCAGCAGCGGTGTGGTCTGGGTCGGCCGCGCCGGGTCGGCGGCGATGTCCACCGCGTTCGCACCGCCGTAAGCGGCGACATATTCCCAGCAGGGATTGGGGCAATCGGCGTCGATGGCCGCCACCGTGTGATGCTGGCCGTTGCGGGTCATGCCGAAGGCGACCAGGTCGCTCAGCATGCCGCGCAAAGCGGTGTAGGCATGGCCGTAGATCTGCTTGGCGTAGGACCAGCGGCCGGTGCTGTCGTTGAGCTCCAGTTGCAGGTCGTTCAGGGCCTGCGCCTGGGCATAGGGATGAAGGATGAAATCGTAGGGATCGTCCCCCATGGCCGGGATCGCGGTCGCCGCCAGCGTCGGATCGGTCGAGCCGCCAGTGAGCGTCGGAGCGGAATAGGCGAGACTCAGGCCCGCCGGGATGCTCTCGCCCGCGCTCCATCCCAGGAAGGAGTCCTGCACGGTGATATCGTTGGCGGTCTGCCCGCGCCACTTGCTGGTCAGCGTCACGACCGCGCCGCCTTCCACGGCGCTTGCGGCCACGCGCGCGGCGGCATAGCCCGCGAACGCATTCGCTGCTCCGATCGATGCCGTCACCGGCAGATCGTTGGCGGCATCGATGGCGGCGGCGATGTTCGCAGCGATGCTGTTGGGGTTGTCGCCCAGTTGGACGCCCACGTTCACGCGTTGCCCGGCGATGTAGAGGGCGATCGCGCCAGCCGCGTTGGCGTAGCCGCTGACCGTGATCGTGCCGTAGGCGGGTGACGCGGCCGGGTCATCCTGCAGCGGAATGCACCAGAGGTTGCAGGAACCGGCGTCCTGCAGCCGGTAGGTGGCCACCATGCGCGCCAGCATCGAGCCCTGACCGAACAGCGTGAGTGCCGACTTGGGATCGGTGACCAGTACCGGCTTGTTCGGCGTTGCGCTGCCGGAGGGCAGCATCTGTCCGATCAGCAGCGCATTGAGCGCCTGGCCGCCCATGTTGGCCAGGCTATTGTCCATCTCCGCATAGAACAGCGGGACGCGCAGGTTGGACGGAATGTGCTGGAAGGAGACGCCGCTCATGTGGTGCTCCTTGCGGCGCCGGCTGCCGGTTCAATCGCAGCAGCCGACGCGGAAGCAGCGGGCGCCGGGCTGGGTGTCACGGGTGCTGGGGCGGGCGCAGCCGTTTCCTTGGCCGGTGTGTCGGCCACCGGTTGCGTCTCGCTCAGCGTGATGTCGCCGTCGCGCAGGCGGCGCTGCCAGTACTGCGTGACCTGGCCGATGTTCTGGCCGGTGGCCGGCAGCAGGCTGCGCGAGCCGGGGATGGGCACCGATCGGCCCGGTGTGGGAGCAAACATGCGTGCTCCAATGCAAAAAGCCCGCGACGACCTCAGTCGTGGCGGGCGGTCATGAAAATCCGTAGTCGCTTACGGAACCGAGATTTCGAACTCGACGCGTCCGTCCGGGCCATGCGTGCGCGGCGCGCTCACGGTGGCCTCGGCGAAATCCGCGATGGGGTTGGCTGGGTAATTCGCCGTCGCGTCAAAGATCGGCGTGCCGACATCGACTTCCACGTTGACGGCGGAACCCGGCAGCCATTGGCCCTGGGTATCCTGGGTGCCGAAGTCTGGCAAGGCACGCAATGCACTGGCCTCCCAGCCGTCGCTGGCGCCGATCCACATCTGTGCGCCGAACTCGAACTGGTACCAGAGCCGCGCGCGGTCCATCGCCAGCAGGCTGCCGCCTTCATAGAAGATGCCGTTGTAGTCGGTGGCTGGATTGACCGTGTTGACCGGCCCCGGCACCCAGCCGAGCAAGGCCCGCCAGATCTCGGCACGGATGGCGTGCACGCCCGTGAAGGCGCTCTGGCCTTTTTCGTCGACACGGTTGTCCAGCGCGACGATCACACCAAAGCTGTCGGTCATCTCCTGACCCACGGCGTTGAGCGCCTTCGGTTGCTCGGGACGATCGTCGAGCGGGATCACGAAGGCGCAGGGAACCGGCAACGCAGCCGCCTCCTGTACCGGCTTGAACTCGGCGGCGCCGGCCACCCTCCCGCTGAACGACGGGCACAGCGCGCGCAGTTGCGCGATGACGAGTTCGAGCTGCATCACCTGGGTACCAAGGCATGGCGCAGCGCGTCGCGCACCTGTTCGCGGATCTCGCTGCCGCGATTCGCCAGCGCCGCCGTCATGAAGTTGCCGCGCGCGGCGATATGGCGCGCGGGACTGCCGTAGAACAGCACCGCCGGGTAGTAGAAGCTGCCCTGGATCGCGCGCACGCCCACCTTGATCCAGCCGCCCTTGGAGCCTCTGCCGATCACGCCGATGGCGCGGCGCATCGCGCCCGTCACCTCGCCAGGAAACTCGTCGGGTTGGGAGACCACGCGGCGCGACACCAGCGTGCGCGCCTCCTTGCGAACCACTGCCGCGCCCTTGACCAGGGATCGACGCATGGTCTTGCGGTCGTAGTCGATCGTGCTGTGGAAATCGAGCCCGACATGCAGGCGGATGCCTGCGACCTGTCCGTCACTGCTTTCTCGGCTCATGTGGCACCTCACTGTGTGGTCGTGCCGGACGCCATCGCATTGATGGCGCCCAGATCCTTGGCGGTGATGCGGATGAACCGGTCCGCATCCTGGAAGTTCTGCGCATCGAGAATGCGATAGCGCCGGGCGCGGTACTCGATGACGCGGTCCTGCGTGAAAAACTCGGCCGGCGTCTCGAAGCTGAAGCGCACCCAGAAGAAGTGGGTGGGTTCTTCACCGGTCGTGACGCCCATGCGGGAGGTGATCCCCCGCACTGGCTCGACCTTGGCCCAGCGGCTGATGCCGGCATCGAAGGTCTGATCGACGCCGAAGCTGGCATTGGGGGCGTCGGTCCAGCGCCGGATGACGATGCGACGATTGAGCTCCCCTGTGTCGGGCAGCGTCAGCGCTTCGCTCATAACAAGGCAATCCGGTAGGGATCGAGCAGCGCATCGACATAGGGCAGCTTGTCCATCCGCCCGCGCGCGAAGGCGACCTCGCCGCGCTGGTTGTAGAGGCTGTCCACCCGCAGCATGATCCAGTGCTTGATCCCGGCGGGAACCAGGGTCGAGTCGCCGTAGCCGGCCACGAACTGCACACCGACCGCGCCGATCTGCGGCAGGGTCGGTTGCCAGATCTTGCCGAAGACCGGGGTGATGCGCGTCAGGTCATCGGTGGACGTCACCACGTAGTCCTGCGGAGGCATCGTGATGAGGTCGGTGTTCATGTCCAGATACGTGATCGAGGACACCGCCTGCACCGGCCCCTTCGGGATGAGGATGGCGTGCGCGGGGATCGAATACGGCGTGCCCGCCGGCACGCCCATCAAACTCGGCCCCGGAAAAGCGTCGAGCACCAGGTTCCAGGTGGCAGAGAGCAGCTGGCGGTTGGTCAGCGTCTCGGCCATCTGCCGCGCACTGCTGATGAGCGCGAGGATCAGCGCGTCGTCATCGGAGATGTCGACGCGCAGGTGCAGCTTGACCTCCGCCAGTGACACCGGCTCGGCGATGCCGGTGACGGCATCGACGGCCGGTGGTGTCACCAGGTGGAAGGGCATCAGCTTTGGGCAGCGGGCGCGGCAGGCGCAGCCGACGCAGTCGGGGCTGCAGTGGTGTCGGCTTGCGCCGCATCCGCTGCCGGCTGGGTGGGTGCGGCATCAGCGACCGTCGGCGCCGCATCGACAGGCTGGGCCGCCGGTGCCGGATCGGCCGACGGCGCGGGCTGAGCAACGGCCTCGGGAGTGGCCGGCGGCACGGGTTGCTCGGGCGACGCGGTGGTCGCAGACGAAGCACTGTCAGCAGCCTGGCCGGTCGCCCCGGCAGACGTGCTTGCATCGGTCGGAGCCTGGGGCGCCGCCACATCGGTCACAGGCGCGTCGGCGCCAGCACTGGAGGTCGGCGATGCCGGGGTGTCCGCATCGGCCTGGGCGGTGTCGCCCGTAGCCGGCGTGGCGTCGCCGGTGGCCACCTCGTTCGAGGCGGTCACGTCGATGACCAGCAGTTCGGCATGACCGGCCTCGACGTGCGACAGGGTTTCGTCGTCGGCCGGATAGGTCTCACCCTTGGCGTACTTGACGGACTGCACGCCCGCGCCGTTGATGTGGAAGAAGTCGATGAGATAGCGGATCAGGTTCATGGAAAAGCTCCTTGTTGAGGCGGGTGAAGAAATCAGGAATGGAAAAGTCGATCGCCGCTGTTCACTGCTCAGCCGGTGATCTGGGCGACGGACGCCACGTTGAGCGAACTGGCCGGCTCGAAGCGGGCATTGATGCCCAGCAGCAGGCCCGCGATCAGGCCGGCGTTCGACAAGGTGATCTGCAGTTGCACGAAGGCGTAGCCGTTGTTGGTGTCGAGCTCGTCGACCGAGCAATCGATCAGGGCCTGCACGTTGGCCGCAGTGCCGGCCGCGATCGGCGTGAGCGCCTTGGCCTGGCCGTTGACCCCGGTGATCGGCTTGGCGCCGGTGCCGTTGGCGTCCAGTGCCTGCATCAGCTGTGCGTTGAGCACGCCGTTCGCGTTGGCGCCGGTATCGATCAGCGCCAGCAGGCGATGGACGTTGCTGACCGGGACCCAGGCGGATTGCGCGGCGTTGGCGTTGAGGGGACCGGTACGGCCGAGAATGGCGAACTGTTCCGAGCCCTTGGTGTTGGGAAAGCCCATGGGATGTCCTTATGTGTGGGTGAAGGGAATCAGCGTGCGCCGAGCTGGACGAAGGGCGACAGCGTGGCCGCGCCCTTGGCGGGTGACACGGCCTGCGCGATCTTGCTTTGCCCGTCCATGCGGAAGGTGGTCCGAAACGCCACCGCATCAGCATCGAAGTACAGATGCATGCTGGTCGCGGTCTGCAGGCCGCCCGCCTTGGTGATGGTGTGGTAGTACTGCAGGTCCACCAGCAGCACGTCGCCCTGACTCGAGAACGGCGCCGGGTGCTGCGAGAAGATCACCGGCAGGCCCAGCAGCGTGTTGCGCTGCACCTGCGCCAGCGAGCCACCGAGATTGACCTGGTAGCCGATCGGCATGAAGGCCGGCATGCCGTTCCAGGTGATGCCGTACAGAGCCGCCTGGACCGACTTGTTGATGATCCACACGCCCTTGTTCTCCGAGCCGGGCATGAAGCGCGACTGCATGTTGAGCAGGTTCGTGAGGGTCAGCGTCTGCGTCGCCTGGCCCTGGTCCTTGGGCACGGTGATCACCGCGCCGGACTGGAAGGCGCCCAGCGGCACGCCATCGCCCTGGCCGTTGAGGATGGCCTCGTTGGTCTTCCAGCGGATGCGCTCGGCGATCTGCTTGGGCAGGTAGGACGTGAGCGCGTTGGTGTCCTCCAGCAGTTCGGAGGTGATGGGCACCAGCGCCATGAGTTTCTTCAGGCGCAGCGTGGTCAGGCCCAGCTGCGGCTTGGTCGCCTGCGCGCTGGACGCCTCACCCTGCCAGTAGGCGCGCACACCATTCGATCCCCAAGGCGTGGTCTCGTCCTTCGGGAAGGACATGCTGTTGCCGGAGATCTCGACGTTGTCGGTCATCGGCAAGAGGCCGTCCTCGCCCAGCGAGAGCGTGAAGATCTCCTGCGCGAACTGCGGCGGCACGGCAAAGCCGCCGTCCACGCCGGCCGACTCGTTGGCCGCCAGGCCAGGCGCGACGGCGCCGATTCCATTACCGAATCCGGAACCGACCAGCAGCCGCTCGTCGACCACGCCGCCAGCGCGGCGCGCGATCTCGGCCTGGCGCACCGACTTCAGGAAATCGCCGACGCTGGCAAAGCCACGCCGGGGATCGAGCTCGCGGTTGTCGCTAACGGTGATGATGCTCGCGCCCGCTGGTGCGCTGACGGCGGGAGGATTGGGCTGCGCGGCACCGTCCGATGCCAGCGCCACGGCGACACTGGCCGAGCGCGCCTCCTCGGCGACCAGGGTCATCTCCCGGTCGATGGCGGCAGAAGCCGCCTCGATCTGGGCGCGAAGATTGTCAAAGCGAGAGGCTTCTTCGGCGGTCAGATCGCGATTCTCGGCGGCGGCCGCCTCGGTCAAGGCACGGGCGTCCTTGACGAGGTTGGCCTTCCTGGCCTGAAGCTCTCGTAGGTGTTTGCTCATTGCGGGTTCTCCAAATGAAAAAACCCGCGCGGGTGAACCGGAGCGGGTATGAAAAAAGCCGCCGAGGTTTCCCTGGGCGGCTGTTCGTTGTTGCCTGCTTGCGCAGGCAGAAATTCAAATCAAGGCAAGCGTGTTCCTGGCCTGCGTGAGACGGGACACGGTGCGGTTCTGCGCACGCCCGCGCTTTTGCATCATCGTGACGACCTCATCGAAGGTGGCGATGCCGTCCACCATCTTTTGAGACAGCGCGGCGTCCGCGCCGAGCACGCGGCCCTGGCCCATGCCCTCGCGCACACTGGCAATCGGCTGGCCCCGTCCCTTGGCGACGGCTTTCGTGAAGGCGCCGTAGTAGTCATCCACCCGCGACTGCATGAAGCCGCGCGCTTCCTCGTCCAGGGGCTCGTAAGGATTGCCTTCGACCTTGTACTTGCCGGCGGAGATCAGCGTGGGTGTCACCCCATCGGCGGCCAGCGCCTGTGAATAATCGAAATGCGCCTGCCACACGCCGATGGAACCGACCTCGCCGCCGGGCGTGACGTATAACTCGGCGGCGGCACAGCCGACCCAGTACGCGGCGCTGGCCGCGAGGCTGTTGGCGATCGCGACCACGGGTTTCTGGCTGCGCGCCGACTGGATCTGATCGGCGAGTTCCGCTACGCCGTAGACGCTGCCGCCCGGGCTGTCGATGTCGATCAGGATCTGGCCGACCGTGTCGTCAGAAAGCGCCTGGCGCAAGGCGGCGCCGAACATCTGCGTGCTGGTGGTACCCGGGCCGGAGACGTCGTCGACCATGTTGCCGCGCTGGGTGACGACGCCATACAGAGGCAGCACCGCGATGCCTTCGCCACCGGTGGACTGCGCCGCCTGGCGTTTCAACTGGCGCGCATCACGGTCCGCCATCACCCGGGCCAGGATTTCGTCACCGGCCGGCTCGTTCCTGGCCCAGCGCCCGAAGACCGCAGTGAGCGCGTTCAAGCGCTCCGGCATCAATGCCCACGGCGTGGCCAGGAACTCGGCCAGCAGCAGTTCACGTTTCATCGTCATCTTCTCTGTCGTTGATCTTGTTCGGCGCGGCGTTGTCGTCATCCGGCGGCGGCGTTTGAGTCGGGGCCTGGACCGGCTGCTGGTTGGGGCCGGTCGCGCCCATGTTGAGCGCCACCAGCGGCTCATCCAGCCCCGGCAGCGGCGCATAGTTCTCGGCCAGGCGCACCTCGTTGCGGGTGAGCGCACCCATGCTGACCATCGCCGAGTAGTAGGTCGCCCGGCTGTTGGCATCGCCCCGCATCAGCGCCGCGAAGTCGAATTCGCAGTCCAGGCCTTCGTCGTCGAGCATCAGGTCGGCGCGGATGCTGGCTTCCCAACGCTCGGCCCACGGTCGCATGGTGTAGCGCACGAACTCGATCGACTGCTGCTCGATGTTGTTGTTGGTCGCCCGATCCAGGTCCGCGATCATGTGCGGCGGCACCCGGAACAGGCGCGCGATGTCGGTGACCTGGAACTTGCGCAGCTCGAGGAACTGCGCCTCCTTGTTGGTGACGCCGACCTCGTGGTACTTCATGCCGGCTTCCAGCACCAGCACCTTGCCGCGATTCATCGCGCCTTGCGCGTTCTGATACGACTCGCGGAAGTTGTCGCGGGCGGGCTTGTCCTTGAACGTCCCCGGGTACTCGATCCAGCCGCCGGTGGGCTTGGCATCGTTGGCGAAGAAGCGCGCGCCGTAGTCCTGGGCGGCCAGGGCCAGCCCGAAACTCTCGCGCGCCATCTCGATCGGCGACAGGCCGATCATGCCGTCACTTGAGAGGCCGCGAAGATGCCAGACCGCGCCGCGCGGCAGGATCAGCTGGTTGCCGAAGCGGTCCAGGATGCGGTAGCTGAACTCGTCGGATTGGCTCTGTGAGAGCACGAGGCTCACGCGATCCGGGTGGATCGGGATCAGGTCGGTGATCTCTCCAGCGGCGTTGCTGACGATGCGGCAGAACGCGTTGCCGCGCAGCGCCAGGTGACCCATGAGCA
Source organism: uncultured Ralstonia sp. (assembly GCA_963512445.1). Classification (GTDB taxonomy): domain Bacteria; phylum Pseudomonadota; class Gammaproteobacteria; order Burkholderiales; family Burkholderiaceae; genus Ralstonia. Next base: position 31,134 of record CAUPMS010000016.1, on the reverse strand, counting down.
TCTCGCGCCACTCGAACGGATTCTGGAAGCGGTTAGGACGAACGTGAAACAGGCGATACAGCCAGTGATCCGTCACTTCGACCTTGCCACCCTTCTTGCCCGGGCGGTACAGGATGAACGGCAGCGACGCCATGCTCTCCGCCAGGATGCGCACGCAGGCGTAGACGGCCGACAGACGCAGGGCCGTTTCGCTCGAGATGCGCGCGCCGCTCATGCTGCGCACCGTGACTGGCTCGAACCAGAACGAGCCCCAAGGACTGCGGTCGTCGGAGTCGGCGCTGGGACCGAAGCGGCGGAAGAAATCGGCGAGCCGGCCCATCACAGCACCATCACTTCGTAGCTGCTGTCGATCACGATGCCATCACCCGGTTTGATCGCACGCGAGATCGCCATGATCAAAGCGACGATGCCGTCGATCTTGTTCTCCGGGCGCTCCTTCCTCGGGTAGATGTTGTCCTTGGCGTCCAGATGCGCGACCACGTTGCTGGCCATCCACGCCAGCACCGGATCGCCGTCATGGACGAGCTTCTTCTGCAGCACCAGCGCCTCCAGCGTCTTCATCGGCTCGCTGAAATTGAGCACTGTCGGGCGCACCTCGATCATCGGCAGGCCTTCGGCTAGCATCCGGGTCGACAGCTGCGTGGCCTGGAACGGGTCGAAGGCCACGGCCTGAAGTTGGAAGCGCGAGACCATCTCGGTCAGGTCGGCCTCGATCCAGCCGAAATCGATCACGTTGCCCGGCGTCACGGTCAGTCGCCCGGTGCGCATCCAGCCGGGATATTGGCTGTTGCCGGCGGCCTGGACCGTGTCCTCGGGCAGGTAGTACTTGCCGAACACCGCGTAGGCATCGGCGATGTCTGGATGCTGGAACACCAGCACGAGCGCCGCGATGTCGGTCTTGCTGGCCAGATCCAGGCCGATCCAGCAGGGTTGCCCTTCGAAGGCATCGAGGTCGAGCGTTGAGTCGCCGCAAGCATCCCAGGCCCGCATGTCCATCCACGCCGTGTCGGCGTTGACCCACTCGTTGAGGTGCTTGGTCTTGAAATTGTTGATGGCGCTGGGCAACTGCATGGCCTTGGCCTGTAGCGGCCCCAGTACCTCCGGGCGCACCGAGATGCCCCAGTTGGGATTGGCCTTGATCAGCGCCGGCTCGGTATCCCAGGCGTCGCCGTCATCGAGCCCGTAGACGATCCCGAACTGGGTGTCGTCCTGGATCACCCCGTCGAGCAGCTTGGTGACGAAGGTGCGCACCTCGTAGCAGATGCCAGCGCGGTTGCTGCCGGCGGTGGTGATCACCCACAGAAGCGAGTTGTCGCGCTTGCCGGTGCCGGTTTCGACCACGTCGTAGACGGTGCGCGTCTTGTGCGCGTGCAGCTCGTCGACGCAGCCGAAGTGGATGTTGAGGCCGTCCAGCGTCGATCCCTCGGCCGACAGTGCTTCGAACTTCGAGCCGCTGGCCAGCACATGCATGTTGTGCGCGCCGACGTTCACCGCGAAGCGGCTGCGAAACCCGGCGCTGCGCCGCGCCATGGTCTGCGCGTCGCCGAACACGATGCGCGCCTGGTCACGCGTGGTGGCCAGCGAATACACCTCGGCGCCGCCCTCGCCATCGGCGGCCAGCATGTACAGGCCCACGGCCGACGACAGCGTCGACTTGGCATTGCCGCGCGGCACTTCGATGTAGGAGCGCCGAAAGCGCCGCTTGCCGTCCGGCTTCACCCAGCCGAACACGGTGCTCAGGATGAACACCTGCCACGGCTCCAGGCTGATCGGCTCGCCCGCCAGCGGCCCCTTGACGTGCGGCAAGCGTTCGATGAAGGCGCACAGGTTGTCGGCCGGATGAAAACTCCGCCCCTCCTTGTCCGTCAGCTTCGGGTTGAAGCGGTACGGGCTGGCCTTGCCCGTGAAGCGGGCCAAGTCGTCGAGTTGCCGCCGGCAGGCCCGTTGCACCCAGCGGCAGGCCGAAATCTCCCCCGCCACCACGGCTTCGGCATAGCGCCGGGCGACGGTGGCGTAGTTGGTCGTGGCCATCACCCGGCAATGTCCGCCCAGGGATCAAGATCGTCATCCGCCGCCTCCATGGGCAACGTGACGCGCGAGCGCGAGGCTGGCGTGAAGCCCATCTCGGTCGCGGCCTTGGTCATGATCTGCGCCTGCTTGTTGGCGATGGCCAGATAAGGGGACTGCATCGGCACGCCGGTGTTGGGCGCTTTGACGAGCAATCCGGTCTTGCTGATGCCGGCTTGCGCTTTGCGATACAGGTCGGCCGCGCAGGCCCACACTTCCAGCACCGACATGTCGAGCTTCTTCAGCAGGTGCGGCGGCGCGCATTCCAGCGCGTAGCGCCAGGCGGACTTCGCGCCCTCGCTCATGTACTCGGGCGGCTCGACCAGATCCCCTTGAGGCTTGGGCTCACGCAGGTTGGTCCGGCACTTCTGCAGCGTTCCCTTGATTTGCTTGACGGTGGTGGGCAGCGGCTTGCGTCCGGCCATGGAATACGGGTCCTCGGGGGAGTCCCCCCTGTTTCAATTTGCACGCGAAAAAATTTGACTGGGCGCGCGGTCTTTTGCGTTTCAACCCGAAGGATTTCACCCCCCTACCGGGGGAGCATCAAAAGCTGTCGTCGCTTGGCGCCCCGGGCTTGACCACAGGTTCGCGCGAAAGGCGCGACTCCTGGGCCGTCTTGAGCACGTGGCAGCGATGGCAGATGGCCTGGCAGTTGTCGGGGTGATCCGTACCGCCCTGTGACTTGGGGCGGATGTGATCCACCGCCACGGCCGGCGTCAGGCATCCGGATCGTTTGCAGGGCTGGCACAGCCCTTGGTCGCGCTGCATGACGAAGGCGCGCAGCTTTTGCCATTTCGCGCCATAGCCGCGCTGATGCGCACTGCGACGGTCCTGGTGCCAGCCGACCTTGTCGCGCTGATGGTCGGCGCAGTAGCCGGAGCCTTCCTGGACCAGCTTGCTGCAAGCGGGGTGGCGGCAGGGTGTGGGGGCTTTGCGGGGCATCGAGGGCCTGTTCAAGAAAGAAGCGACGAATGCGCAAACAGTGCTTGGCTTCCCGGCGGAATGAAGCGTTCATGCGAACGCCATCAACCACACCGACGGAGATTCAAATGACCATCCAACTCACGCCCGCCCAACACGCCATCCTGGCCTACGCGCACCAACACACCGACGGCAAGATCGTCTGGTTCCCCGAGCACATCAAAGGCGGCGCCCGCAAGAAGGTGCTCGACGGGCTGTCCAATCGCACCCTGATCACGAACAACGGCAACGACTGGTTCATTGCCGCCGAGGGTTACGAGGCGCTGGGCGTACCGCGCAAGGCACCGGTCAGCGCCAAGGCGATCGACGAGGCCATCGAGCAGGCGAAGCCGCGCACGCGCGAGAACAGCAAGCAGGCCCAGGTGGTCGCCATGCTCAAGCGACCGGAGGGCGCCACCATCGCGCAGATCGTTGATGCCACCGGCTGGCAGCCGCACACGGTGCGCGGAACCTTTGCCGGCGCGTTCAAGAAGAAGCTCGGCCTGACGATCACATCGACCAAGGCGAGTGGCGGCGAGCGGGTCTACGCCATCACCGGCTGATCCGTCTCCAGCACCGATCCGAATTTCGCGCCATCACTGGCGCGTATCGCTTCCTGCCCTGTGTAGTCCTGCCAGCGGCGCACGATCACGTCGACGTACTTCGGATCGAGTTCGATCAGGCGTGCCCGTCGGCCGGATTTTTCACAGGCGATCAGCGTCGAGCCAGATCCACCAAAGGGATCGAGCACGATATCTTTCGTCTTGCTGCTGTTGCGCACCGCGCGCTCGACCAACTCCACCGGCTTCATGGTCGGGTGCAGGTCGTTCTTGGCCGGCTTCTTGATCTGCCAGACGTCACCCTGATCACGGGCGCCGCACCAGTAGTGATCGGTGCCGTCGCGCCAACCATAGAGGATCGGCTCGTACTGGCGCTGGTAATCGGCGCGGCCCAGCGTGAAGGTGTTCTTGGCCCAGATGATGAAGGTCGACCAGCGACCGCCGGCAGACCGGAAGGCCCGCTGCAGGGTGTCGAGTTCGCTGGAACTCATGGCGACGTAAACCGCGCCCTTGGTCACGCCCAATATGTTCTGGCAGGCCGCCAGCAGGAACGCGGCGAAACCATCGCCCAGGTTGTCGTTCAGGATCGGGCGATTCTTGCCGCGCAGCTTGTCCTTGGCCGTGTTGGCGTAGTTGACGTTGTAGGGAGGATCGGTGAAGGCCATGTCCGGCAATTCGTCACCGAGCAATACCTTGTAATCGTCCGCCTTGGTGGCGTCGCCACATAGCAGTTTGTGCTCGCCCAGCAGCCACACATCGCCCGTCTTGGAGATGGGCGTCTCGGGCACCTCGGGAACGGCATCGTCGTCGGTGAGCCCGTCCTTGGTCACCTCGTCGCCTGCGATCAGCGCTTCCCATTCTTCCGGAGAGAAGCCCGTCAGGCCGAGATCGAAGCCGGCGTCCTTCAGTTCGGACAACTCGATGCCTAGCAGTTCATCTTCCCAGGAAGCGTTCTCGCCGATCTTGTTGTCGGCCAGGATCAGTGCCCGACGCTGGGTATCGGTCAGATGCTCCAGCGGGACGACCGGAACCTCGATCATGCCTAGCTTGCGGGCAGCCAGCAGGCGGCCATGTCCAGCGATCACATTGTTCTTGCCGTCGATCAGGATCGGCGCGCCCCAGCCGAATTCGCGGATGCTGGCGGCGATCTGTGCGACCTGGGCATCGGAATGCTGCTTGGCATTGCGGGCATACGGGATCAGCGAGTCGATCGATCGGTAGTGGATCTGCAGTGCGCTCATCGGCATCCGGAAATGAAAAAACCCGCCGTGAGTCATGCTCAGGGGCGGGTTCATGGTGTTGGCCAGTCGTGTTGCAATGCCACTTGGCGCTGCTCACACGTCTGTCCAGAAGATAGCTGAAATAGTAGGGCAAAACCCCGCCATGTGTTGCAGGCCACGAAGCCCGGTTGAACCGCGCATACGCGCTGCCGCTGCAGATCCGCCGCGCATGTCCGACAAATACCGCCAATTCACCCGACGCCATTGAGCCGATCCGCCACCAATTGCATGGCCAGCTTCCAGTGACGCCAGGCCGTCGTGCGGTCGCAGGCAAAGCGGATCGTGATGTCCCGCCAGCCGTAGCGCTTGGCCCGCATCCACACGAGGTGGCGCTGTTCGATCTCCAGCCACTGCACCCAACCCATGGTTTCGAGCATGCGATCGATGGCGGCCGGCTCCGGAGGAAATCGCCGCAAGGGTGCGTCGTCATCCGCAAGTCGCTCCCACTCCTGGCGCACGATGGGTGGCCACACGTTGAAGTAGCCCTGCACCCGAACGGGAGGTAAGCGTCGCCCGGTACATGCCGCCTCCTCGAAGCGGTTGGCCACGTCCTCGATCGTCCATTGAGGTGCGCCGCTAGTCATGAGGGCGTCCTCCATAGAGGCGTTGCCCGAGGCGGCGGACGAACTCCCGTTCCACGAAGTCGAGCCGGGCATCGTCTTCCGACACTACGAGGATGTGCTGCTCTCGCCAGCCGTTGCGCTTGATGGTTTCCGGGTCGGTGGTCTCCGACTGGAGGCGACCCAGGGGGCAGCGATAGGTGTGCGCAGGAATCTTCATTTCAGACCTCCCGCGCGTCGTCGTGATGCATGGCCCAGTGCAGCAATGCCAGGGCATCCGCCTCGTTGTCGTCGCTGACGGGATGCCCGTGACCACGCATGGCGGCGATCATGTCGTCCTTGCTGGCATTGCCTTTGCCGGTCGCATGCTTCTTGATCGTGCCGACCGGCACACCCTGGTAGGGGATGTTGCGGTGTTCGCACCAGGCCGTGAGCGTCGCCATCAGACCGCCGTAGACGTGGGCCGCATCGACGCCCGCGTGGCGGCGCACTTCCTCGAAATACACGGCCTGGAGGTCACCCGCCAGGGCATCGATCTCCGACAGCCAACGCTTGAATCGCAGAAAGCGCATGCCGCCGCCCTCGAAGCGTTGCGGCCGGAAACTCACGAAGCCGTGAGCGATCTCGCCATCGCGCGGGCGCAAGGCCCAACCGGTGGTGGTGCCCAGATCCAGGGCCAGGGTGGTGTTCGTCATGGAGTCAGTCCTTTCTCGTTTCGGGCTGACGCAAGTGACATGGGATATCGAAACCCTCCATGAGGTGCGCGTCACGCGCGCGCGTAGAGAGTTACGTCGAATCCCGTCAGTTGCGTCAGTCCCTGGGATTTGCATGAAGGGTCAGTTGTCGGCATAGGGCGTGTAGGCGGGCGTGGGCGGCGACTTGAGGCCGATGCCGCGAAAGCCGCGAACGCCCACGTTGTTGCGCCACTTCTCGACCCCTCGAGTGATCAGCAGATCGGAGAACCGGCGCTGCGAACCGATGAACTCGCCGGTCGCCTCGGCCCACTGCTTCCAGTCGTTGAACAGTTCGGCTGTCAACGACTTAGCGTTGGGCGCGCGCACGCAGTTCTCGTCCAGCCAGCGCCCGAGCGCGTCCTCTGCCTCGAAATACTCCTCGGTGGCATCCATCACCGGTTGCGGCGGATCGAGGCGGCCGAGACGCTGCCAGGCCAGGCAGCCCTCCAACGCCCAGGCCAGGACGCCATCGCGCTCGGCGAGCAGCTTCTGCTGCAGATGCTTGTCGCGTCGCTCGGGCGGGATGGTCACCGTGAACGGGATCAGGTGCAGGCGCCGCTTCATCGCTTCGTCGATGTTGCGGATCGCCGGCTTGTGGTTGCCCGCCACGAACAACTTGAACTGCGGAAAGAACTCGAAGAAATCCTGGCGCATGAAGCGCGCCGAGATCTTGTCGCCCCCGGTCAGATTCTTGACCTTGGACTCCGCCCAGCGCCGGCCCTGTTCGGTCTCGATGGCTGCGACGAAGCGGGCGCCGCGCAGGCCGGCCATGTCGGTCGGATGCCGGTCGGTGCGCGTTTCCATGAAGGTGTCCATGGGCGCGTTCGTGGCGTAGTCACCGAGGGTGGTAGCCAGCGTGTTCACGAATACCGATTTGCCGTTCGCGCCCGTGCCATACAGGAAGAACAAGGCGTGCTCACGGGTCGAGCCGGTCAGGGCGTAGCCGACCATACGCTGCAGATACGCCTGCAGGTCCTTGTCGCCGCCGGTCACCTCGTCGAGAAACTGCCGCCAGATGGGGCAATCGCCACGGGGCGTCGCGGTGGTGATCTTGGTCATGCGGTCCGCCCGGTCATGGGGGCGCATACGGCCATGCTTGAGATCGACCACGCCGCCCGGTGTGTTCAGGAGCCACGGGTCGGCATCCCACTCCTCCGTGGTGGCGGCATGGCGACGATCGGCGCGTGCCAGGCGCTCGACGCCGGAAACCGTGCCGGAGGCGGCCAGCTTGGCGGCGATCTTGGGGTTCTCGGATTTGACCGCTGCATGGCGACAGACATGGCGAATGAGATCGGTCGCCGCCAGCGTGTCCTCCGGGCGCCAGCGCTGGCCATCCCAGACCAGCCACTTGCCCCATGCCGCCACGTAGCGCCAGTCCAGGTGGTAGCGGCGTGTGAAACTCAGGGCCAACGCGTCCTCGGTCCCCCAGACGGTTTCCTCTCGCGCGCTGCCAGCACTTGTGGCGTCGGAGTCCGGCTCATCGGCGATCAGGTGCATCTGCATGCGCGGACCATGCGCGATGAAGCCGGCGACATCGAAGCCTTCGCGCTGTGCATCGGCCGCATCCCAGCCATCTGGCGCGTCTTCGGGCGGATAGAGGATGTGGCAGCTCGCGGCACCGGCTACGAGGATCGCCTGCGCCGCGCGGTCGGCGTATTCCCAGCCCGGCTTGTCCTTGTCCGGCCAGATGAGCACGGCCTTGTTGGCGAGTGGCGACCAGTCGGTTTTGTCGATCGGGGCATTGGCGCCATGCATCGCGGTGGTGGCGCAGATACCGAGGTCGATCAGGGTCTGGGCGCATTTCTCACCCTCGACCAGGACCACGCACTCGACGCCCGCCACGCCCGGCTGGTTGTACAGCGGTCGCGGATCGGGCGGCGCCATCTTGCGGCGCTTGGCATCCCAGGGCCGGAACTCCTTGCGCTTGCCGGTCGGATCGTAGCGATAGACGACGGCGATCAATTGGCCGCTGGCGTCCAGGTAGTCCCACTTCGCGGTGGCCGGCCCCAATTCATCGAGGGCGACTGCGCGCCGTGACTTCGCCGACGGTGCGGGCATCCGATCGGCGCGGCCGACCAGCGCCGAGCAAAACGCGAGCAGTCGGGAAAAATCCGAGCGCGCGTCGATGTACTGATTGCGGGCGATCACGTCGAACACGTCGCCGCCCTCGCCACTCTCGCGGTCCGTCCACAGGCCGGCCTTGTCGCCGGTGAGCACGATCTCCAGGCTGTCGCCGGGACTGCCCAGCACATCGCCGATGAAGAACTTGCCCCGGCGCACCTTGCCTGCCGGCAGCAGCGCGAACAGAACCGATTCGAGCCGGTCGAGCAAGGTCGAACGCAGCTCCTCCCGCTTCGCGGCATGGTCGTGCTCGACGGGCGGATGGCAGTCGTTGAAGTCGAGCGGATCGTGGCGGGTGGACTCAGTCATGCGCCACCTCCGCGTCGGCGTGGGCACTGCCATGCATGGCCTGCCAGGCCGACAGCTCGGACAGCTTGAAGCGCACCAGGCGCCCGATGCGGTAGTGGGGAACCTGCAGCCGGCGGCGCTGGGTGGCGTTGGTGAGGTAGTACATCGGCAGGTTCAGCGTGTACGCCGCCTCACGCGCATCGACGAAGGGTTCGCCCGACGGGGCCGATTCGATGTTGGATTGGTTCATGGCGTGGTCCTCCAGCAGCGTTCTGCCCATGCGCAGAACCTGCATTCGAAATGGGTGGAATCGGTGAATGCGCGCGGCAGCAGTTCGCCTGCCTCGGTGGCCTGGATCACCCGCGCCGCGCGATCGGACATGCGCTGGGCCAGCGCCGCGTCGAAGGGGACCGACTCGGCGTAGATCTCCATCGTGTCGGCATTCACCGCCGTGAACAGCGCCGGGTGCTCATGCAGGCCCAGGTAACCCTGATAGAGCGCGACCTGCGCGGCATAGACCGGCTTGGCGACCGCGAGCCGATGCTTCTCCAGCTCGCGCCAGGACTTGGCCCCCAGGCATTTGTTCTCCCAGAGCGCCGGATAGGAAAACCCTTCCGGCCCGCCGATCAGCACACCGTCCACATGGCCGCGCAGCCGGCCGCCCGCCACGGAGAAACCGAACTGATGCCCATCGGCGTCCTCGGTCCTGAGGACGAAGCCGGCGAGCCGCAGCCAGCGGATGACCATCTCCTCGGTCCGATGCCCGCGCTCGAAGATGCGCAGGAGCCGGCCCGAGAATGCCTTGCCGGCGTCGACCGGCGCCTTGGCGTACTCGTACTGGAGTTGCCGCTCGCAGGCGGCCCCTAGGCGGGAGGCCCCGAGGTAGTCGCGTGGCGACGTGGCGTCGCGCTCCGCCTCGAGCGAGCGGTCGAGCAGCGCTTCGATGCGTCCCGACAGACTGGCCGATGAATTGAAGTCCAGCATCAGGACACCTCCCAGGGCAGGTCGTCCTCGAGGTCGGCAAACGGGTCGGCTGCGGGCACGGACTCGCGAATCGGGTCACTGACCGGCACCGCCGTCGCCGGCATGCGCACCGGCGGATACTTGCTGCGCTCGTGCTGCGCGGCCATTTCGTCCACGTAGGCGGTCACGATGGCTTCGATGACGGTCAACGCCTCGGCCTCGGTATAGGCGCCGAGGGGCTTGTCGAAGCCGATCGTGGCGGCTGCCTCGCCGAAGAACTTGAGGCACATGCGCATGGCCGCTTTTTCCAGGGGCGTGGCATCAACCATGGCTGCCTCCGGCGGCAGCCCGTCGTCCCGCGCCCGAGTCCAGTTGCCGTACAGCTTGTGGAACGCGTCCTGGCAGCGGCGCGAACAGAACACCCAGTCGATGGGGTAGCGCCGGGGATCGCCGACACCGTGACGGTGGTCGGTGTGGCCGAATCCCCGGGCCTGTCGTTTGCAGACCCAGCATTTCATCGACCCTCCCCATCACTGCGCCCAGGACGGTTTGCCCGTCACCGGCGCACGTTGCGGGGTCGGCGCCGCGTAGGCGGGAGCCACCTGTGCCGGAGCGCCGGACGTGCCGCTACCCGGGTTGGACTTCGACGCGACGCCCATCAAGGCGGCGTAATCCTTGTGGTCGGGCTCGATCGCCACCTTCACCACGTTGCGGTCCTCGCCCTTGGAATCCTTCTCCACGTCGACACGGGCGATGAATTCGATGTCGTCGAGTTCGGCGAAGCTGTGGATGCGGCGCGCAGCGGCGGCTTGGGGTCCGTTGTCCTGGGGATGTACGTTGCGCGCGCTGTTGAGCGCCGCGCGAATGAAGCTGCGGCCCATCTGGCCCCAAGTCGGCCCTTTGCTGGAGTGCAGGCCGACGTTCGACCACATCTTGCGTTTGGCAAACGGACCACCCGTCACCACGAATTCGCAGGCGAGATACACCGCGCCGGTGTCGAAGGACTGAGTGGCATAACCGCCAGTCCAGCCCTGCGCGGGATCGTCATGGCCACCCGGCTTGATGGTCATGCGTACCGGCACCAGCGTGCCTTTGGGGATCAGGTCGAAGGCGCCCTGCTGGGCGTCGGCGTCGTTGAAGTCGTTCCAGTTGTTCGTCGTGTTCATGTCGATTCCTTGAATTGGGTCAACCGTTGGCGGTGTCGGTGTCCGGCTGATAGGGCGTGCCGAGGCACTTGGCGATGAGCTTGCCGAGATGGGGCTCCTCGACGGCCTCCAGCCGGCCGCTGCGGTCCTTGCTCGGGTAGCCGAAAGCGTTGTCGGCGCGGGTGATGAAGCCCCGGTAGGGCGTGCCGTCGTCCGCCTTGAGGATGGCCAGGGTGACCACCTCGTCGAGCACACCCGGCAACTCCAGCGCGGTCTTGCTGCCCTCGAGTTGCAGCTGGTAGAAGCGGCGGTTGAAGTCGTCGGTCTTCTCTTCCAGGATGGCGACGTAAATGACGTGCTTGTCGCGGACATGCTGGAGGTGGGTCAGCGCCGTGATCATTTCCTGGCCCAGCAGACCGTAGGCGCCCCGGTTGTCGGGCTTGCCGGTCTTGTCCGAGAAGGCCTGCGGCTGCGTCTTGCACCAGGCGAAGCACAGGCGCGAGAGCACGGTGAGGCTGTCGACGAAATAGGTGTCGTACTTGGCCAGCTGCGCCGGGTCACCGTATTTGGCGCAGACATGCTCGAAGTGCGCCTGGGAGAAAGCCTGGTCGGCCGTGGCCGTCGGCATCGGGCCGGCGAGGAAGACCACGAGATCGCGGAATTCCTGCCACGTCCTCGGCCGCACCGTGTCGCCGGACCAGTCCTTGACCGACAGATCGCCGGCCTCCAGATCGACGAACAGCGTCGACTTCGCTGGCAGGGTGCGCAACTGGGTGGTCTTGCCCACGCCGGGAAATCCCACCAGCCCGACCTTGGCGCTGTGGCGTTCTTTCAGCCGTTCTTCGGCGGAGATGATAGGAAGCATCACGCCACCTCCCGGATCACGTCGACCACGTCCGGATTCCAGAGGATCTGGTAGCCGGAATGCCCGTTGCGCGAGAACGGCAGTGCCTCGGCCCACGCCTTGCCGGCGTCGGTCAGTTCCCATTCGTCGCGGTCGTTCTTGAACTGGAAGCCCAACGCCTGCAAGCGCAGATTCAAGCTGCGCGCCGACAGGCCCATGCGCTCACCGACCTGTGTCGGATTCAGGCTGCAGATCGGTTCGTTGGCGGCCGGGAGCACCTTGCGCAGCGGTTCCACGGCAAGCCCGGTGTTCTCGTGGATCGCCGTGAGCGTTGCGGCCATGGCGATGCCGGCTTTGACGCCCGGTACCTTGGCAATGGCTTCGCCGATGGACAGGATGGCGATCACCTTGTCCTGGGTCGGCGCCGGCAGCGCGGCCACGGCCCCCGGCATCGCATACGAGCCGGTCTTGCGGATCGACGGCAGGACCTCGTGCGTGACCCAGCGCTTGAAGCGCTTGGCCTCGGGCTTGCGGCTACCCAGCACGAGGTTGAACAGGCCGGACTCGTTGACCACCGTCATGTCCTGCGCGCCGCCAGGGGTGTGAATCGAACTCACACCCTTTTCGTCGTCATCCAGGCGTTCCAGCGCCTTGCGGTCCAGGCTCAAGGTGGCCAGGAGATCGGCGGCCACGAACATCGGCTCACCATCCTTGCCGATGACGACGCGCACGTCGTGCGACTCGAAATCGAAAGCGACGATCTGGTTCATTTCGTCACCTCCACGGCGATCTCGCCGACGGTTTCCGCGCCGTGACACGCACGCTCGCGGGCCAGCGTGTAGAGGGCCTCGAGGGCGTTGCGCCGGCGATGGATGGCGGAGTTCTCGCGGCTCAGGGTTTGGATGGCGAAGGCGATCTCGTCGAGCGTGGCGTCCAGCAAGGGTTTTTCGACGGTGTTGCCGTAACGGTCCTCGTAGCGGATGCTGGCGGCGAGGTGCTCGCCGACGAAGCCGCCGAGCTTGTTCTGCAGGGCTTGATGCAGAGTGGGGGTTTTCATGCTTGGGTCTCCTGTACGAGGGCGAGGCGGTAACTGGCCTTGCCGGGCTTGACGGTGCGGGCCTTGGCGAAGGCTTCCTTGAGGGTCGAGGACCAGGCGTTGAAGCGGCTTTCGGGGACCGAGTAATCGGTGTCGATGAAGTCGCCGACCTTGTCGCCGGCAGCGGCGATGCGCTGGGCGATCTCGCCCAGTTGGGCCTGGTCCCAGGCGACCCGCTTGGGCACGTCGACGGTGATTCGCAGCGGGCCATCGGCGAGATGGCAGACGCCGAAATCGCGGCCGCTGGCCTGGCGGGCGACTGCGGCCTGCTCGGCATAGCGCTGATCGAGTGCGGCACTGAAGCGTTCGAGCACGCTCTTGATGGCCGACTGCAGCGTGAGCAGGTTGACGTGCGCTTCCTGCAATTGCGCGGCAGGCAACGCGGCAATCTGGGCGACGCTCATTTCGGCCAAGGGCAGGGCGTGATCGAACGCGACGCTGGTGAGGGTGGAATCGTTCATGCGCGATCTCCCCCTTTGGCTACGCGTTCGGAGGTGGAGATGTGCAGGGCGCAGCGTTCGTACTCGGTGATCGCCTCCAGCGGATAGGTCACCCGCTTGGAGAGCTTGAGGTACTTCGGGCCACGGCCCTCGGTGCGCCAGCGTTGGAGCGTCTTGGGGCTCACGCCCCAGCGATGGGCCAGCTCGGTTTCGGAGAGGACGCGCCGGTCGAACGGCGCCCCGGGTGCAGGCAAGGCGTCAGTGCCCAATGCGCTGCGATTTGCGGTCGTTGTTTGCAACATTGATACCCCTTTCATTCAGGTGAGGAACAACGCTGCAAAGTTTTGAATTCGGGTGGCGAACTGTTGATGGGCTGGCTGGCGAACTCGGCGACCACTTCCAGTTCGCCAGCCAGTGACCGCAGAAACGAAAACGGCGAACCTCGATGGCTCGCCGTTTGGATGGGAGGGTGGACCGCGTCAGGTCGTTACGGGATCGGTGCAGGGCATCGCATAGGTACCGGCCCGACGATCGGTTTCGACCAATGTCTTGTAGGCGTGAAGTGGCCCCTCGTACCTGGGGTCCCCCTTGTTTTGCGTCTTCACCTTGAACACGTCGATCGGTTTGGAGCTGTCGAGGCTGGCCTTGCCCATGATGCGTTCAGCCGTCTGCGGCTCACCCTTGAAATGCCACAGCGCCTTGAACACGGCCGCCTGTGCTTCCGACAGCATGATCGGCCCATGTGCCCAGCCATCGAGGTGAACAGTGCGGAAATCGGCCGAGAATGGCCCGTGCACCGCAGCGGTGTCGTCGACATCGGGAGTGAATTCCGCCCCGGGTTCGATGAACTGCAGATTGCCCGCATAGAGGCAGAAGCGCTCCTCCAGCGGCAACCAGACCGCGCCGCCCGGATCGTGCTCCACGCGCTTCAGAGGCTTGGGCGTGATCAGCCAGCTCGGATTGGTGCTGCGCGTGCTGGCCCTGGATTGCAGCCCCGGGTGCAGAAGCACCTGGTCGAGATCACGGCCGACGATGACGGCGTGGCGTTGATGCGTGCCGATGCGCCAGAGATCGTCGGTGATGGCAACCGCCGCTTGCTGCGCCGGGATGTCGAGCGCGCCGCGCAGCTTGCGGATCAACCAGTCAGTATCCAATCGCCAAGCCCGCGTATCCGGCTTGTCGATGGCAACCGATCCGCAGTCCGGGCAGTGGCACATGAGGCCGGTGCGGCCCTGCACCACCGCGCCACGGTGCAGTTGGCAGTAGGGGCACAGCATGAAACGCGCGTCGAACCTGGCCGGCTTGACGACCTTGATCTCGGTCAGCAGCGCCAGCGCGTCCCTCTCCGGGTCCGACAGCGCCGACTCGATGGTCGGCCCGTCCCGCCCGAACAGGCTGCACGCCAGCGCCCATGCCGCCGCGTTGCCGCTGGCGGTCATTCGCTACGCTCATCGACGAGGTCGCGGCGACTTCCGTCAGCGTCCGCCTGCGGCGACAGCGTCTGCTTTTCCTGCAGGATGCCGATCTGCACGAGGTAGCTCTCCAGTTGGGCGCGCAACTTCTCGTCGAACTTGTGCAAGTTCAGGCGGCCACGGCGCGTCACTTCCACGGTTACCACCGGGCTGCGCTGCTTCCCCGGTGGGGGCGCGTAGTAGAGGTTGATGCTGGCGGCACTGACCAGCCAATGCTGGGCGAGCGGATTATCCTGGGGGAATTTCTCGGCGATCAGTTCGGTGACGCACTGATGCTCACTGCTGGCCATGGCGGTGAATTCCGCCTTGAGCTCGGTGTCCGGGCTCATCAGCGTGAGCGACTTGACCTGCAGCGACACGAATCCGTCATCGATGGCCTGAGGCACCTGGAACCCGAGCTTGAGCGCCGAGAGGTCGAGCGTCGGCGGTCTGATCCGCTGGGCGCTGACGTTGACGCCGAGCAGGTGCTCGGCGAAGGCCTGCGCCAGCATCTCGTGGTACTTGGCGCCGCCGCGAATGATGGTGCGCGCGACGCCCGTGGCCTCGGAATACTCCAGGACCATGTGGATGTTGGGGCTCCCGACGCGACGCGTCAGGACCATGCCCTCGAATTCCAGTCGCAGCATGGCCAGGTCCTTGGCGTGCACCGTGACCAGTTGGGTGCCCTGTGCCCGGTCAAGGACGTGCGCCACGCACACCTCACCGCAGCCCAGCTCCATCTTGTAGAACGTCTTGATGGCTTCGCAGAAAGCCTTCATCGATACATCGTCGCGCCGGAGCGGCAGCTTCACGCCCAGGTCATGCTGCTGGGCCTGCTGCACGTGGCTGTCGACGTATTCGATCTCGGCCGCCTGTTCGAACAGGTCGGGATGATGGACGAACAACCAGAACGCCCGGTGTTGGTCGCTCTGGCAGGCGATCAGGCCCATGAGTGCGACGGAATGCCAGGCGCCGATCTGGAACATGGCCTGCTTGCCGCGCGGATGGGCCAGTTGGGCACTCACCAGCAGGCCGGCCACGATCTTGTCGCGCACCGTCGGGTCGGGGCACTCCTGGATCGCCTCGATCAGGCGGGTGGTCGTGCCGGTGTCATCCGCCCAGTCGAAGTCGTCCGGCAGTGCCAAGCCATGGCGCTTGAGATAGTCCTGCAGCGTGGCATCGACCGGCAGGTGGAGCAGCACGTCAGCGTAAGTCTTCATTTTTGTTGATTCCTTCTCTGCTGTCGTCGGAGGGCTCGGGTCCTGCGGACGTTCGTGCTGCCGGCGGCGACGGGTTACACAAAAAAAGCCTGCATCGCCACACAAGTAAAGCGAAACGATACAAGCGCCATTCTACCCGCGCATTTCCGCTTGTCAATCAAAGTGGGACATCTTCATGTATTTGGCTCTCTTTGCTATACTTTTAGTCTGATTCACTGACGAGAGCGGCCATGCCATCCCCCTTTGGAATACGCCTGCGGGAGTTTCGGGAAGCCAAGGGCCTGACACTGCAGCAAGTTGCCGACGCCGTCGGGTGCACCAAGGCCTACGTGTGGGAATTGGAAATGCGCGAGGGCCAGAAACCCACGGCGGAACGCCTGAACGCCATCGCCAAGACCCTCGGCGTCACCATCCAGGATCTGCTCGGCGAGCCTGTTGCCCAGATGCAAACCGCGACACCGACGGATGTCGCGTTCTTCCGGGAGTACGCCGGCATGAGCGAGGCCGAAAAAACCAAGTACCGCGAGGCGATGAAGCTCATGTTCGGATCGCCCACCAAAGCGGATTCGGAGAAATCTTGACCGTCGCGGACGACCTGAACGCCTTCAAGGCCGCCGCCCGCATCCTGACCTGGCTTGGCGCGACCGGTCGACTGACCCTGCCCATCGATCTCGACTTGGTCCGGCAGATGCTGCCCGACACCCCATTCGGTCGGGGCAGCACCATCAAGGACCCCGCCGATCTGACCTGGAACGCCAGCGAGGGCGCTCTGGTGCGCAACCCCGACAACGCGGACGAGTGGGGGATTTTCGTGAACCCCAAGGCCCGACCGGAACGTCGGCGTTTCACGATCGCCCATGAGCTTGGACATTTCATCCTGCACCGGTCCAGCCAGCCCAGTTTCCTGTGCGACAAGGAAAGCGTCTACTCCGGCGTCGACAACCTGAAGCTGATCGAGCGCGAGGCCGACGATTTCGCCAGCAACCTGCTGATGCCCGGCGACATTCTGCGCGACCGGATCACGGGCAAGCGCATCGACTTCCATCTGATCGGCGAGCTGGCCAGGGAATTCGGCGTGTCGCTCGAGTCGATGTCCATCCGCATCATCAAGTACACCGAGCAGCGCGCCATGCTGGTGTATTGGGATCATGGCTTCCTGAAATACCAGTGGCCCAGCGGCGAAGCCCGCAAAACCCGCGTGCGGTTGCGCAAGACCGCCGATCCGCAGGAGCCGCTAGCTGGCACCCTGGCCGCCGATGACGACGTCGAGCAGGAGTGGGATGGCGTCGATATGCCGGCGAAGGTCTGGTGCACCAGCGAGGCCGACGAGATCAAGCTGCGGGAGTTGAAGCACACGTACACCAGCGGCAATCGGGTGCTGTCCTTGCTGATGCTGGAGTCGGCGCCGCCGCGAACGTATTTCCGCAGCGGCTGGGAGGATGACGAGACGCGCGACACCTTCGATCGCTTCGTCGACAGCGGGCAGCCGCCCGTGCGGTAGGAGGAAACCTTCATGAGCCACTACCTGTTACTCGGTGCCGGATTCAGTCGAAACTGGGGTGGGTGGTTGGCCGCCGAGGCTTTCGAATATCTGCTCGGGTGTCCCGAGGTCGCCCGCAATCCCCAGTTACAAGCGCTGCTCTGGCGAAATCAACCCAACGGCGGTTTTGAAAACGCCCTCGCCGAGGTTCAGGCCAATTTCATCCGCTCCCCGCAGGAACACACGGCCAACCTGCAAGACATGCAAAGCGCGGTCGCCAGGATGTTCGACGACATGAATCGTGGCTTCCTCGAGCACACCGACTTCGAATTCCAACAGGCTCGTGAGCGAATGGTCGGAACCTTTCTGACCCGATTCGATGCCATCTTCACGCTCAACCAGGACCTGCTTCTCGAACACTACTACATCGATCGCGACGTATCCCTGCAATCGAATGGGCGATGGGGTGGATCGGAAATGCCAGGCATGCGACCAATTCCCAACCCCAATGCCGCCAACCCCAATTCATGGGCGCAGCGGGAATGGATGCCGGCGCCGATCGGAGAGTTCAATCTCGACGCGCGCATGCAACCCTATTTCAAGCTGCACGGGTCATCGAATTGGCGGGAAACGCATGGCGCGCCGATGCTCGTCATGGGCGGCAACAAGATGCGGGAAATCGGCGCGTCGCCCATCCTGGCTCGGTATCACCAAGTATTCGAAGAATCGTTGAGTCGAGCAGACGCACGTCTGATGGTGATTGGTTATGGCTTTCGCGACAGCCACATCAACGACGTCATCATGCGTGCGATCAACGACAGGGGCATGAGGATGTTCGTCATCGCACCGGAAGGCGGAGATCTTGCTCGGGTCGCAAATCCCACCCATGCCGCACCCATTCGCGTGGGAACCAACCTCGAGGCCACCTTTGAGCGTGGCCTCATGGGCGCATCGAGGCGCCCACTGCGGGACATCTTTGGCGGCGACACGATCGAATTCAACAAGGTGATGCGCTTCTTCGAGGCATGATCGCCACCGCGCTGATTTGAAGATCGTTCTCACTCGCGCGCATTCGATCCCGTAGCCGCCACCAAACGAGTTACTCCGCATGGGGTCGGCCCATAGCATGGATAGCGTTTTCCATTTGGAGCGCCAACCATGTCAGAACTCGAATCTCTCTCCACCCCGCGCCGCCCCGCGACAGCATCCCAGCCCCGACATCCGCAACGCGAAATAGCCGATCTGCTGGCCACCGCCATCGCGCGTGCCCGCATCAAGGAGCACATTGCACCGGAAGCAACGGCTGACGGCCAGGACAGCGAAGTTTGTCTTGGCTTTATTGCCGACCAGAGCGTTCATGCGAACCCGTCTTACCAAGAAGGAGTTCGCCAATGACGACACACGCAGCCAACGTGACGGCGCAAATCGCGCAGTTGCCAACCCTCCCCATGGAGAACCTGTGGGCGCTGTGGGATGAGTTCTTCGATCGCCGCCCTGGGCACCACCACCGCACCTACCTCGAAAGCCGCATCGCTTACAAATTGCAGGAACGCGTCCACGGCGGCCTGTCGGCAGCCCTGCGCCGCCGCCTGGAAAAAATCGGCGAGACGGGTGAGGTGCCCAACCAGAAGCGCCGCGCGGAGAGCCAGGTCGCTCCCGGCACGGTGATGGTGCGCGAATTCAACGGCATCGATCACCGGGTCACCGTCCTCGACGACGGCCGCTTCGAATACCAAGGGCGTCCCTACAAGAGCCTCACGGCCGTGGCGCGCGCCATTACCGGAACCACCTATTCCGGACCGGTGTTCTTCGGCTTGAAGCCATCGCATCGCGAGCGCAAGAAGGGGGGCGTATGAAACCGAACACGGCACGTTCCGCCGTCACGCCAAAACGGCGCTGCGCGGTCTATACCCGCAAGTCCACCGATGAGGGGCTGGACCAGGAATACAACAGCCTCGAGGCGCAACGCGATGCCGCCCTGGCGTTCATCAGCAGCCAGCGGCACGAAGGCTGGATCGCCATCGATGACGGCTATGACGATGGCGGCTTCTCGGGCGGCAACATGAACCGCCCGGCGCTCAAGCGGCTGCTCGCCGACGTCGAGGCGGGTCGCATCGATGTCGTGGTGGTCTACAAGATCGACCGCCTGTCGCGCTCGCTCGGCGACTTCGCCAAGATCGTCGATCTGTTCGATGCCCATGGCGTGACCTTCGTCTCCGTCACCCAGCAGTTCAACACCACGACCAGCATGGGGCGGCTCACGCTCAACATCCTGCTGTCCTTCGCTCAGTTCGAGCGCGAGGTGACGGGCGAGCGCATCCGCGACAAATTGGCGGCGAGCAAGGCCAAGGGACTGTGGATGGGCGGCGTCCCGCCCTTGGGCTACGACGTCCAGGATCGCAAGCTGGTCATCAACGAACCGGAGGCGGCACTGGTGCGCGATATCTTCACCCGCTACGCCGAACATGGGTCGGCGGCGCAACTGGTGCGGGAGCTGCAAATCGAGGGCCACACCACCAAGGCCTGGGTGACGCAGGGTGGGCGCCATCGGCAGGGACGGACCATCGACCAGCAGTATCTGTTCTCGATGATGCGCAATCGCCTCTACCTCGGCGAGATCACCAATCACGGCCAGTCCTACCCCGGGCAGCATCAGGCAATCATCGGGCGCGAATTGTGGGACGCCGTGCACGCCATCATTGAAAAGCGCAAGAAAGGGCCGCGTGTTCGCGGCAGCGAGAACCCGGCCCTGCTGGCCGGCCTGCTCTACGCGCCGGACGGCCAACGCCTGATTCCGTCGCACACCACCAAGAAGGATGGACGCCGCTATCGGTACTACGTGCCCTACCTGGAAAAGCGCCAAGGCGCCGGGGCATCTCTGCAACCCGGTCGGCGCGGCATGGGGCCTTTGCCGGCGGCGGAAATCGAGAGCGCCGTGCTGGCCCAGGTGTACCAAGTCCTGCAGGCACCCGAGATGATCATCGGCGTGTGGCAGGCCAGCCTGGCGTTGCCGGATCGGGACGCGTTCGACGAACCGACGACGCTGATCGCGATGCGACAGATCAGCACCGTGTGGGAGCACCTGTTTCCGGCAGAGCAGCATCGGATCATGCGCCTGCTGATCGAACGGGTCCAACTGCGGGCCGACGGGTTGGACATCATCTGGCGGGATGACAGTTGGCACCAATTCCGTCGGGAACTGGAGCGCCACCCCTTTGTCGAGGAACAGCGTGACGCGGCGACCGAGGGAATCGATGCAATGGAGATGGCATGATGGGATCGGAAAGCGGCAATCACCGTAAAGTGCCTGCGCAGCGGAAAGTGGAAATCACGATCGCGGGCGAGCCGCGTCAGTTCGATGCCGGCGGCCGGGCCGTGACCTATGTGCCATTGGTCATCAAGCGCCGCCAACACAGCAAGATGCTGGTTCCGCCACCTGGGAATACGAGCGCCAGGGTCAAGTCATCGTTCGACTTGCCGCTGATCCGTACCCTCGGGAAGGCGTACTACTGGCAGCGCCTGCTGGACACCGGCGCCGTCGCCAACGCCACCGAGCTGGCGCGGCAACTACGGCTTGAACCGGGCTGGGTTGCCGAGGTGTTGCGCCTGACCCGCCTGGCGCCGGACATCGTGCAGGCCATCCTGGATGGCCGCCAGCCACGACACCTCAATCTCCATGCGGTGCGAGGGCGCCAAGCCGAGGTGCCGGTGGATTGGCATGAGCAGCGGGTGCTCTTCGGGTTCGCGCAATGAGCCCATCGCTACAGGATGTTGCCCGTCGAACGGTTATCGGTGGCACGGGCATAAGTGACTGGCGGCAAAAGCCGTCTGCGTGTGCCGCTGGCGCGCAGTTCTGCGATATTTTTTGAGAACAGAGAGCAGAAAAGAGTCGAACCGGCCGAGAAACGGCGGCGTCTTGGGGCGTGCTGTCGGACGCACGGCACGCGCAGAAAGGGATGAAACCCCGCGCAGTTTGGGGCGAATGCAGAAATGGAAAGGCCGACTGAGAACAGTCGGCCTTGAATAGTGGTGGCCTGGGGCGGAATCGAACCACCGACACGCGGATTTTCAATCCGCTGCTCTACCAACTGAGCTACCGGGCCAAGCAAAGAAAGGCAAGTATGACAGGGTTTGCGCACGGTCGTCAAGCACCTGTGCGCACTTTTGATGATCAGGCAGCCGGCTCGCCCTTGTTGCGCGAGAGTTCGACGCCCAATTGTTTGAGCTTGCGATACAGGTGGGTGCGCTCCAGGCCGGTCTTTTCGGCCACGCGGGTCATGCTGCCGCCCTCGCGCTGCAGGTGGTATTCGAAGTAGGCGCGCTCGAACAGGTCGCGTGCTTCGCGCAGCGGCATGTCGAACGAGAACTGCATGCCGCCGCCTTCGGCTGCACGGGTCGGTACGCCGTTGATGTCGGTGCGGTCGAGCGCGGCTGGCGTACCTGCTGCTGCGGCATTAGGCGCGGCGCCTGCGAGACCGGTCCCCGGTCCGGCAACCGGTGCCGCCGAGCGCGGCTTTTCCTTGCTGCGCGACAGGCCCTGTTCCACCGCAGTCAGCAGCTTTTGCAGCGCGATGGGCTTCTCAAGGAAATTCAGCGCGCCGATTTTGGTCGCCTCGACGGCGGTGTCGATGGTGGCGTGGCCCGACATCATGATGACGGGCATGGTCAGCAGACCCTGTGACGCCCACTCCTTGAGCAGCGTCACGCCGTCGGTGTCCGGCATCCAGATATCGAGCAGGACGAGGTCGGGCATTGCGTTCGCGCGATATTCGCGCGCGCGTTGCGCGTTCTCGGCGACTTCAACAACGTGCCCTTCGTCTCCGAGGATTTCGGAGAGCAACTCCCGGATACCCATTTCGTCGTCGACAACGAGGATGGTGGCCATGCTTTTCCTCTATGTGCGGCGGGATTGCCCACCAAGCTACGCGAGTTTTACGAACAGTATGGAAACCTGGGCGCCGACGGTGTCGGTACCCGATGTGCCCGATGTTGTGTTGGATTGGCGGTTGCGCAACTCGATACGCGCCCCGTGCTCGTCCATGATTTTCTTCACCATGGCCAAGCCCAACCCTGTGCCTTTGGCTTTGGTCGTAACGTACGGCTCGAAGGCGCGGTTGAGGATGCGGGAAGAGAACCCGCCGCCGTTATCCGTGATCGCAAGCCGCACGGCTTGCCGCCGCGCGCCCGAGGCGTCGTCGTATTCTACCGTGTCAGTTTGCAACATGACATGTGGAGCGGCTCGCCCGGCCGCTTCATTCTCGGCCACGGCGTCCTGCGCGTTCTGCAGCAGGTTGTGAATAACCTGGCGCAACTGTGTCGGGTCACCCTTGATGAGCGGCAGATTGGCGCCCAACTTGACCTCGATGACAGGATGATCACGGCGGTCGGGGTGATCGATGCCGTACAGGTGCAGCACCTCGGCGGCGAGCGCGTTGAGGTCCAGCTCCTGCAGCATGGCTGGCGGCGTGCGGGCGTAATCGCGGAAGTCATCGACCATGCGCTTCATGGCGGCCACCTGGTTGACGATGGTGGTGGCGCCACGCCGCAGCACATCGGCGTCTGTGTCCGACAGCTTGGGCGAGAGCTTCATCTCCAGCCGTTCGGCGGAGAGCTGGATGGGCGTGAGCGGATTCTTGATCTCGTGCGCGAGGCGCCGCGCGACCTCGCCCCACGCCACCGAGCGCTGCGCCGAGATCACGTCGGAAATATCGTCGAACACCACCACGTAGCCGCGCTCGGTGCCGTGCGCGCCCACCGACGGGCCGGGCAGGCGCGTGCCGCGCACCAGCAGCGTGAGGGGCTCGTCTTCGTCTTCGAGCGGAATCTCGACCTGCTTCTGCCAGTGGGCCGCAGCGCCGCCGGCGGCAGTGCTCGCATCTTGCTCGGCGAAGGCCTGTTCGACGACGGGGGCGAACGCTGCCACTGGCGCAATGCTGGGCAGCCCCTGGCCGACCCACGCGCCGAAGGGCTGTTTGAAGATGCGCTCGGCACCCGGGTTGGCGGTCAGCAATATGAAGCGATGGTCGAACACGAAGACGCCTGCGGTCAGGTTGGTCAGCACGCTCTCAAGATAGGCTTTCGATTGCTCGAGTGCCGCGCGGTTCTGCTCCACGGCGCGGCGCGCATCGGCCAACTGGCGCGTCATCTGGTTGAACTGTTGGGTGAGCACACCCAGTTCGTCACGCGTATGCAGTTCCCGCTTGGGCGAGAGATCACCCTCAGCCACTTCGCGCGTGCCCTGGAGCAGCATCAGCAGCGGCCGTGCCAGTTGCGCGCCGAGCAGCAGCGCGAGCATCACCGCAATGAACACCGCCAGGAACAGCGTGAGCGTGAGCGTGCCGATGTACATCTTGCGCAGGCCGGTGCGGCCGAGCGCTTTCTCCTGGTATTCCTGATAGGCGCGCTGGACGGCGTCGGCGTTGCGGGCGAGCGCCTGCGGCACCGGTTGCACGAGCTGCAGGAAGCGTTCGTCGCGGCCACTTTCGCTGATCAGGCCGAAGCCGCGCGAGGTGCTGCTGCCATCTTCCGGGCGGCGATCGGCGAGCAGGCCGGTGCCTGCCCACTTGCGTGCCGGCGTGCTCAGCCCAAGGCCGGGCTCATCCCGGGACGACGTGCCCAGCGCCACCACCACGTGCAGTTGGTACAGGTCGCTGCGGCGGCCGTTGTTGCGCGCAGCAAGTGCCGATGCGGCCGGCGCGGATGCGCTGTCAGTCGTGCCGCTGGTGTCGCTGTCACTGCCGCCCTCCAGGCTGGCATAGCCGCCCGGCGCGCGCGCCTGCTCGAGCACAGCCTGATCGGGCAGGGCCGGCACGAGCGTGTCGTAGGTGTTCGACGCGGTGGCGATCACGCGGCCGCTGGCCGTGAAGATGGTGGCCTCTTGTACGCCGAACTGCTCGCGCAAGCGGTTGAGCGTGATGGCCGTTGCCGAGGCGGACCCATCGCCCACCTGCTCGGCGATCAAGCGGCCCTTGTTCTGCAGATCGGCCAACGCGGTGTCCATCGTGGAGCGGCCCAGGTTCAGGCCGGCTTCCAGCGCAGATTCGACCTTCACGTCGAACCACGACTCGATGCTGCGCGACACGAATTGCAGCGACACCAGATAGATCAGCACCCCCGGCAGCACGCCCACCACGCCAAAGAACACCGCCAGCTTGGTCATCAGCCGCGTGCCGAACTTGCCGCGCCGCGCACGTAGCGCCAGCGCCAGCATCAGCCCGCCGATGATCACCACCAGCAGCACGCCGATGACGAGGTTGACCTTATAGAGCAGCGTGAAATACCGGTCGAAGAACTCGGTGTTGGCTGATGCCGCGGCCAGCAGCCCCACCAGCACGATCGCCAGAAAGACGATGGTGCCCGCCACCACCTGATAGAGCAGCCGCTTGTAGCTGCGATCGAAGATCATTTGGCGGGCGTCAGCAGCGGGCCTGCGCTGGAGGGGCCAGCGCTCATGCCCCAGCCCGGATTGGGCGACAGGCCCAACGAGCCGGATGCCGGTGGCGAAGATGCCGGCGTGCTGGCCGGCGGCGCAGCAGGGGCGGGCGCCGGAGCCGGCGGCGGCTCGTTCGGCACCAGCAGGCTGAAGCGCTTCCACTCGGAACTGAGGTTCCAGTCGCGCGTGTTGACGGCGTTGATCTGGAACGGCTTGGGCAACTGCGTGACGTCCAGGCGCATGCGCACTTCGGCCTGCACGGTTTCGCCGGCCTTGACGGCGCGCTGCTCGAACACGCGCCAGCCGCGCACGTGCTGCATGAAGTCGACGGCATCTTTCAGCCGCGAGAACGGGACTTGAAGGCCGCCGGTCGACACGCGGTACTGGCGCGTGAGCGGGTGGTAGGACAGCCGCACCACGCGCGTGGCGCTGATGGCGTGGTCGTCAAACCAGTACCAGCGCGGGCGGATCAACTCGAACTCGACGAGGAAGTAGAGCGCGATGCCCTTGGTGACCGCATCTTCGAGGTTGCTGGGCAGATCGAAATCGAAATCGGCGGAGAGATTCCAGCCGCCGTCGGCATATTCGAGCTGAGCGCGGTTGATTTCGATGGACTGTGCGGGCGCCATGACCGGCCACCACAGGAACAGCATGCCCAATACGACCAGCCGTTGCAGGATCTGCCGGAACCGGGATTGCCGCAGCCGGATCGATGGGCGAAGGATGACAGTCACAACGGTCGGTGCATCAGGGCCGTTTCTGGAAAACCGCGTAAAAGAAGCCGTCGTGATCAAGCGGCAGGGGCGAGGCGCCGGGGATGAAGCCACTGGCCGGCGCCGCGTTGGGCTCAACGGGCAACAACTCGGGCAGCAACTGGCCAGGCGCGTGCAATCGTATCGCATCTTCCAGATGGCGTTCAAACCATCGGGCCTGGTCTTCACCTTCCGTCGGGAAAATCGAACAGGTGACATAAACCAACTTGCCTCCGGGCTTCAGGCATGCCCAGAGTGCGCGCACGATGTCCCGTTGCAGCGCAGCCAGCGCCTTGAGATCAGCCGGGCGACGTAGCCAGCGGATGTCTGGATGGCGTCGCACGATACCGGCGGCCGAGCACGGCACATCAGCCAGGATGCGATCGAACGGGCGGCCGTCCCACCAGGCGTCGGATGTGGCCGCATCGCCCACGCAGATGGCGGCAGTCTGATTCAGGCGCGCAAGGTTCTCGTTGATACGCACTGCGCGCACGGCATCCGATTCAAGCGCCGTCAGGTCCAGGTTGTCAGCCAGCTCCAGCAGATGACCGGTCTTGCCGCCGGGCGCGGCGCAGGCATCGAGCACGCGCTGGCCGGGTGCCACGTCGAGCAGCGTTGCAGCCAGTTGCGCACCAGCGTCCTGCACGGAGACATCGCCGTGGGCAAAACCCGGTAGCTCGGAAACGGGGACGGCGCGTGCAAGGCGCACGGCCTGTTCGCCGATGCGCTTGGCATCGATGCCGGCTTCGGCCAGACGGGCGAGGTACGTATCCACAGCAACGCGGCGCGGGTTCACGCGCAGCACCATTGGCGGGCGACGGTTACCGGCGGCCAGGATGGCTTGCCACGTGTCGGGATAGGCGCCGCGGACGGCGTCGATCCACCACTTCGGGTAATTCGTAGCGGCCACCGGATCGGCCTGCATGGCCGCGACGAGTTCGTCTTGCTCGCGCAGGAAGCGGCGCAGTACGCCGTTGATCATGCCCTTGCCGTGCGATAGCTTCGGATCCGCCGAGGCAGCCCGCACGGTCTGGTCGACCACGGTGAACGGCGTGTACGGCGGCGGATCGTCCAGCAATTGCGCCAGCGCCACGCATAGCAGGTTGGCGGCGCCTTCGGCGGGCGGGCGTGGGATCAGCGTGCGGATCAGCCAGTCGGTGCTGCCGAGCCAGCGCGTGGCGCGGTAGGCGAGATCCTGCACGGCGCCGCGCACCGGGGCGCGCATTGGACCAGTCTCGCCTTGGCAGACGGCGTCGATGGCCTGGGGCAATGCCGTGCCCTGCCGCAGCTTGCCCAGTGCAACAGCAGCAAGCGATAAAGCGTGGGCGAGGGAGTCGGGCGGCAGGCGCATCGGAGCAGCAGAAAATCAGGCGGAAGAAAAGCAACGAGCCCGCGATGGGCGGGCTCGTGCGGACTGCAGAAGTATAAAGGAAGCGTCTGGCTCGGCCGGCCCTTTTACGTCGGATACTGGCCGGTCTGCGCCATCTGCATCAGGCGCGCGATGCGCTCTTCCGTGGCCGGGTGCGTGCTGAACAGGTTGGCCAGACCGCCGCCGTGCAGCGGGTTCATGATCATCATCTGCGCGGTGGCGGGGTGCGCCTCGGCCGCGGCAAACGGGATGCCCGCGGCGTAGCGGTGGATCTTGTCCAGCGCGGACGCCAACGCCTGCGGGTCGCCGCTGATGGTGGCACCGCCGCGGTCGGCTTCGAACTCACGCGCGCGGGAGATCGCCATCTGGATCATCGCCGCAGCCAGCGGCGCAAGGATCGCCACCGCAATCCCGGCGATCGGGTTGGCCGGACGGCCTTCGCTGTCGCGCCCACCGAAGAACACCGCAAAGTTGGCCAGCGCCGAGATCGCACCAGCCATGGTGGCCGAGATGGTGGAGATCAGGATGTCGCGGTGCTGCACGTGGGCCAGTTCGTGCGCCATCACGCCGCGCAGTTCGCGCTCCGAGAGGATGTTGAGGATGCCGGTGGTGGCGGCAACCGCAGCGTGTTCCGGGTCGCGGCCGGTGGCGAAGGCGTTGGGCTGGTCTTCCTGGATCAGGTAGACGCGCGGCATCGGCAGCTGCGCGCGCGTAGCCAGCTCGCGCACCATGCGATAGAACTGCGGCGCGCTGGTCTCGTTGACTTCCTGCGCGTTGTACATGCGCAGGACCATCTTGTCGGAGAACCAGTACGAGAAGAAATTCATGCCCAGCGCGAACAGCAGCGCCAGCATCATCCCGCTGCGTCCGCCGATCATGCCGCCGATGACGATGAACAGCGCGGTGATCGCTGCCATCAGCATGAAGGTCTTGATCCAGTTGAACATGGGGGCGTGGCTCCTGTGGGTCTAGGGTTTTGCGAGTCTCTTAGATCGCGATAATCGCCGAAAATTCAAGGTTTTGCGCGGTACTTGCGCGATATTTCGCCGCAGATGATGCTTGACGCATCAACGGGTCGTGAACGCTAGCCGCGCACCCAGCCCAATGAACGCCGTGCCGACCACGCGATCGAGCCAGCGCTTGATGCCGGGTTTGCCCGCCACGCTGCGCGTGACGCTGGCGGCCACCCACGCCACCAGGCTGTTCCATACCGTCGACATGAGGATGAACACCGCGCCCAGCGCCAGGAACGCCGCCGCCTTGTGGCCGGCGTGTGGATCGACGAACTGCGGGAAGAACGACAAGAAGAACAGCACCACCTTCGGGTTCAGCACGTTGGTGAGAAAACCCTGCATAAACAGCGATTTGAGCGGGCGCGGGCGCTTGGCGGCGGCTTGCTCGGCGGCGGTTTCGGTTTCCTCGACGGCATCGTCGCGCTCGGGCGGCGCCAGCAGCATGCGGCCACCCAGGTAGATCAGGTACGCCGCTCCTACCACCTTGATGACCGTGAACGCCACGGTGGAAGCCGCCAGCAGTGCCGTTAGCCCAAAGGCCACCGCCAGCACGTGCACGCAGCACCCAGCCGACACGCCCAGCGCTGACAGCAACCCAGCCGCCCGCCCCTGCGAGACGCTGCGCCCGACGATGTACGCCGTGTCCGGCCCCGGCGTCACATTCAGCAGGAACACAGCCAGCATGAAGAGCGGCAGATTGACGATACCCAGCGTGGTCATGGCGAAACCCTCTTCTATATAGATGTTCAGATCACGCCGGTTAGCCGCGCGAGGCGAAGCGCTGGCCGGGCTGGATTGCCAGGCCCTGCAGGAATTCGCGCGCGGGCAGGCGTTTGCCGCCTGGCTTCTGCAACTGGGTCACGCGCAGCGCGCCAGCACCGCAGGCGATGGTGACGCCATTGGCGTTGGCGGCGAGCACCGTGCCGGGTTCGGCATCCGCCGGGCGGTCGGCTAGCGCTTCCGCTTGCCAGAACTTGATCGCTACGCCATCGAGCGCGGCCGATGCGCCGGGAAACGGATTGAACGCATGCACCTGACGCAGCAGTGCGGCGGACTGGCGCGACCAGTCGAGTGCCGCTTCGTCCTTGGCGATCTTCTCGGCGTAGGTGATGCCTTCTGTCGGCTGCGGCATGGCGGGCAGCTTGCCGTCTTGCGCAGTCAGCTTGGTGAGCGCTTCCACCACCATGCGCCCGCCGAGCGCGGCCAGCGTGTCGTGCAGCGTGCCGGTCGTGTCGGTCAGGCCGATGGGCACGCGCTCCATGGCAATCATGTCGCCGGTATCAAGGCCTGCATCCATCTGCATGAGCGTGATGCCCGATTCGGCGTCGCCCGCTTCAATGGCGCGATGGATGGGGGCGGCGCCACGCCAGCGCGGCAGCAGCGACGCGTGGATGTTGATGCAGCCAAAGCGCGGCAGGTCGAGCACTTCCTGCGGCAGGATCAGGCCATAGGCGGCTACGACCATCACGTCGGGGCGCTGGGCGGCCAGCGCGTCGATGGCTTCGACCGCTTCCTGCGGATACTTGCCCGTGCGGCGCAGCGATGGCGGTTGAATGATCGGCCCGAACCCGTGCGTCACCGCGTATTGCTTTACAGGGCTCGCCTGCAATTGCATGCCACGCCCGGCCGGGCGATCCGGCTGGCTCAGCACGGCAACGACGGGAAAGCCGGCTTGATCAATCGCCGCCAGGGCGATCTGCGCAAATTCAGGCGTGCCGGCAAACGCTACGCGAAGGGTGGACGTCATGGATGGGAAACCGAAAACAAGAGAAAACGCGCTGCACGACAGCGTAGCGCATTGGGCTTAACGACGGCCGCGATGCGGGGTGTCGGTCAGCGGCACGATCGGCTCGGGTGGTGGCAGTGCCTCGGGCACGCCATTGCTGCGCCGCTGGAACAGCGAGAAGGTTTCGTTGGTGTCGCCGGGGCGGCTGCCGCGCCACACCATTTCCCAGTTGTTGCCGTGGGGGCGGCGTCGGGCGTGTTCCGGCCGTTTTTCGAGCACCAGCATCAGATCGCAGGTGCGCGCGATCGGGTTGGGGCGGTGATCGTCGCCGGCGCCGCTGTGGCCCAGCAGCCATTTGACGGGGCGCACGCCAGTTTCGTAGTGCATCAGTGCGCGCTCGCTTTCGCCCATGCCGCGCGTAGCCACACAGATCTGCGCGGATTCGAGCACCGGCTTGATCGCCTGGAACAGCGGGCGGTAGCTGCGGGCGTCGTCCACCCATGGCATCAGCAGGGTGCCGAGCAGGCCCCACACCATGCCCAGGCCTGCCGCCCACGCCACCACGCCCGAACGCGCCGGCCGCAGCCATATGCAGATCGCCCAGAGCGCGGTGATGCCCGCTGCCGCCAATACGGCGACCGGGTGGATCAGCATGTCATACGGCAACGGCAACACGCGGCCTAGCATCTTGGCGAGCCAGCCCGGCAGCAACTGTCCAGCGCTGGTAACGAGCGCGCCCCACACGGCCCAGACCACCAACCCCAGCACGCCAAACAGCGCCACCGCCGCGCCCCATGCGCGCGCGCGCCATGCGGGCGGAATCAGCAGCAGCATCGGCGCACCCAGCAACGCCAGCGCGGGCTGCAGCGGCATCAGATAGACATCGCGCAGCACGGCCGAACGCAGCACCACGGCAATCGTCACCAGCACGAACAGCGCAACGACAAGGTGCCCCTGGTACGGCAGCAGCCACGCCGCGCGCGCGCCGCGTCCGCGTTGCCGCATGAGCTTGTAGAGCGACACGCCCAGCACCGCCACCGCCGGCCACACGGCAGGCGTGCCGGTCAGGAAGATCGATCGGATGGTTGTTGCCAGCGATCCCTTCTCGCCGCCCAGGTGCGAGAAGCCGAAGAAGCGGCCCAGGTTGTTGACCCAGAACCATTCGATGAACAAGTCCGGCGATTCGTGCCAGAAGATGGCTGGCCAGATCACCAGCCACGGCAGCGCCACCAGCAGCGAGAGGCCGTAGAAGCGCCACGCCTGGCGGCTGCGGAAATCCGGCAGCAGCGCAATCGCCGCCAGCAGGGTAAGCGCGAACAGCCCTGGCACGAGTATGCCCTTGCCCAGGAACGCCACACCAATGCCGGTGCCGAACCACAGTGCGGGGCGCAGCACGTCGACGCCTGTGGCGCCGCCGGCTTCGCTCTCTTTGACGAAGCGCACTAGGCCATACAGCGCCATCGCCGTACCGGCCAACTGGGGGACGTCGGCGATGAACTTGTGGACGTGCTCCACCAGCCCGATGCAGCCGGAAAACAGCAGCAGCGCGCCCAGCGCGTAGTCGCGCAGCGCGGCACCGCCGGCGTCGAGGCCGGCGGCGCGGCGCGCGGCAAGCGTCAGCCCGGGCCTTCCG
>CAUPMS010000015.1:0-116621 GCA_963512445.1 uncultured Ralstonia sp. | reverse complement strand
TGGGACCCGAAGGAAACCTGGGCGCTGATCGTCTGGCTGAACTACGCGGCGTGGCTGCACATGCGCCTGATGAAGGGGTTGCGCGGGCGCATGGCGGCCTGGTGGGCGCTGATCGGCCTGCTGGTGACGACGTTCGCCTTCCTGGGGGTGAACATGTTCCTCTCGGGTCTGCACAGCTACGGTGAGCTGTAAGCTGTAACGCACAAAAATCTTCGGCGGACTGGAATAAAGACGCGCCTGGCGTGTTTACTGCTCTGTGAGGGCGCCTCGTTGTTTCCCTTTCCTGGGCGCCCCTCCATCCAAGGAGAACAAGATGAGCCAGTCCGCAGCTTCCCCCAAGATGTTCAATCCGCGCACGGCATTGGCCGGCACTGCGCTGCTTGTATCGCTTTCGGCACTCGGTTTGGCCGGCTGCAGCAGCATGGGCATGGGGGCGTCGTCCACGCCATCGGCCGTCAAGGTGACCAACGGGACGCTCACGGATCAGCACGGCATGGCGCTCTACACGTTCGACCGTGACGTCACGGCTGGCAAGAGCGCCTGCAATGGCAACTGCCCGAACGTTTGGCCGCCGCTGGCGGCCAATGACGCCGATAAGGCTTCCGGCGACTACACCATCATCGCCCGCGACGACGGCAAGAAGCAGTGGTCTTATCGCGGCAAGCCGCTCTACCTGTTCAGCAAGGACAAGATGCCCGGTGACCAGACCGGCGATGGCTTCCTGAACATCTGGCACATCGCCAAACCGTAAGCACGCCGCCCTCGCTCGCGCCACATGTCCGATCTGGCCAGCCGGCTGATCGCGCTCACGCCACGCCTGCGCCGGCACGCGCGCGGTCTGACGCGTGACGCCAGCCGCGCCGATGACCTCGTCCAGGACACACTGGAACGCGCCTGGCGCTACCGCTGGCGCTTCCAGTTGCGCCCCAGATTAGGCGCCGCGGGCGAGAGCGACGGGTTGTTTGCCTGGCTACTCACCATCATGCATCGCCTGCATTTGAACACCGTGCGCCGGCCCGATCGCCTTGAACTGAGCGACGCGCCGCCCGAGATTCCCGTCGTCGACGATCCTGGCCTGCGCCGCGATCTGTTGCGCGCCCTGGCGACGCTGCCTGAAGACCAGCGTGCAGTCTTGCTGCTCGTCGGCCTCGAGCAGTTTGCCTACAAGGAAGCCGCCGACGTGCTCGGCGTGCCAGTGGGTACCGTGATGTCGCGGCTGTCGCGTGCGCGTGAGCGGATGCGTGTGGCGCTTGAGGGTTCACCTGCCGCGGCGAGTGCCTCCGCGGCATTTGGCGACGGCAGCAGCACAGTGCTGCACCGTGTGAAGTGAGGCTCGCCATGCCCTCCAATCCCATCCATATCGACGAACTCCACGCCTACGCCGATGGTCGTCTGCCTGCCGCGCGCCGTGCCGTTGTGGAGGCGTACCTTGCCGCGCACCCTGGCGCAGCCGCTGAGGTGGCGGGCTGGCGCAAAACGGACGCGCAATTGCATCGCGTGCTCGATCCGCTGCTCAACGAGCCGGTGCCGCAGCGTCGCATTCCGGCAGCGATCTTGGCGGCGGCCCAACGCCCCGCAGCAACCGGCTTTGGCGCGATGCGCGGTTGGAGTGTTGCGGCGCTGGGCATCGCCTGTCTTGCCATTGGTTTGGGGGCTGGTTGGTTCAGCCGAGGTGCTGTTGAGCGCACCGTGCCCATGCAACGTTTCGCCAACGATGCGCTCGTATCGCACGTCGTGTTTTCTCCCGAGTCGAAACACATGGTGGAGGTGCCGGCCGACGAAGAGGCGCATCTCGTCACATGGCTGTCGCGGCGCATGGATGCGCAGTTGCGCGTTCCCGACCTGACGTCGCTTGGCTACCGGCTCATCGGCGGACGTCAGACTGTTTCGGCTGATATGCCCACGGCCATGCTGATGTACGAAGGGCCGGGCGGGGCGCGTATCTCCGTGCAGTTGCGGCGCATGCCGAACAACCGCGACACCGGTTTCCGGCTGGAGACGCTGGCCCCCGACAACCGTGTGCTGCAGGCGATCCACCCGGCTGTCGATCATCCACCGCCGATGGCGTTCTACTGGGCCGATCGCGGTCTGGGGTTTGCGGTAGCCGGCCCGCTGGCGCGCACGCAATTGCTGGAAGTGGCACAGGTGGTCTACCGGCAGTACAGCGAATTCACCGCGCCGGCGCCGAGGAAGGAATAGCGCCGCAGATATTTTTCTGCTGCGCGCTGTCAGGTTGGCAGCGCGGGCACGACCAACGCACATGGGAGTCAGCTCCCGCACAACGAGGACCACGAATCATGTTGATCAAGACCGACCGCTGGCTGCGTGGTGAAGACATCCCCGCCAGTGAGATCACGCCGCAGCACATCTTCGAGCAGCGCCGCCGCTTTCTGGCCGCTGCCGCCATGGGTGCTGCTGGCGCAACGCTGGTGCCGTGGGCATCGCGCGAGGCCTTGGCTGCCAATGGCGCCAACCCCCCGCTGGCCAAGCTGGCCGGTAAGCCCAATCCGGCTTACTCGATTGTCGAGAAAGCCACGCCGTACGACCAGGTCACCACGTACAACAACTTCTACGAGTTCGGTACCGACAAGGCTGACCCGGCCCACTATGCCAGCACGCTGCGGCCCCACCCGTGGCAGGTCAGCGTGGAAGGGCTGGTGAAGACGCCCAAAACATACGATCTGGACGACCTGATGAAGCTCGCGCCGATGGAAGAGCGCATCTACCGCCTGCGCTGCGTCGAGGGCTGGTCGATGGTGATTCCGTGGGTGGGCTTTCCGCTGGCCGAGTTGATCAAGCGGGTGGAGCCGCAGGGCAGCGCCAAGTACATCCAGTTCATCTCGCTTGCCGACAAGCGCCAGATGCCCGGCATCAGCAGCCCGGTGCTGGAGTGGCCGTACAGCGAAGGCCTGCGCCTGGACGAGGCGATGCACCCGCTGGCGCTGCTCACTTTCGGCCTCTACGGCCAGGTGCTGCCGAACCAGAACGGCGCGCCGGTGCGCGTGATCTTGCCGTGGAAGTACGGCTTCAAGAGCGCCAAGTCCATCGTCAAGATCCGTTTTGTCGACAAGCAGCCGCCCACCAGCTGGAACATCGCCGCAGCCAACGAATACGGCTTCTATTCCAACGTGAACCCGACCGTAGATCACCCGCGCTGGAGCCAGGCGACCGAGCGCCGCATCGGCGAGGGCAAGGGCGGCTTCGGTGGCCTGTTCGCGCCCAAGCGCAAGACGCTGATGTTCAACGGCTACGACCAAGTTGCTCCGCTTTACGCGGGCATGGACTTGCGCAAGAACTTCTGAGGACGCGACGCGATGAAACTGTTGCCGCCCATGCTCCCGCCCAAGCAACTGCGCGTCGTGAAGATCGCCGTGTGGCTGCTGGCGCTCGTGCCATTCCTGCGCATCGTCTTCCTGGGCGCGACCGACCAGTTCGGGCCGAACCCGCTGGAGTTCGTCACGCGCTCGACCGGCACGTGGACGCTGGTGCTGCTGTGCTGCACGCTGGCCATCACGCCGCTGCGCCGGCTCACGGGCATGAACTGGCTGATCCGCCTTCGCCGCATGCTGGGGCTGTACACGTTCTTCTACGGCACGATCCACTTCCTGATCTGGCTGCTGGTCGATCGTGGGCTCGATCCGGCGTCGATGCTCAAGGACATCGTCAAGCGACCGTTCATCACCGTAGGTTTTGCGGCTTTCGTGCTGATGATTCCGCTGGCCGCGACGTCGACCAACGCGATGGTGCGTCGGCTCGGCGGCAAGCGCTGGCAATGGCTGCATAGGCTGGTGTACGTGACGGGCGTGCTCGGCATCCTGCACTACTGGTGGCACAAGGCCGGCAAGCATGACTTTGCCGAGGTGTCGATCTATGCGGCGGTGATGGCCGTGCTGTTGGGGCTGCGCGTGTGGTGGGCGTGGCGTTCGCCGCGCAGTGCGATGGCGGGAGGCGCGATGCCTGCGCGCGATTGACGTTGATCGCGCCCATGAAAAAAAGCCGACGCACAAACGTCGGCTTTTTCTTTGCGGTGTGACGCAGACTTACGCCGAAAACAGATGTTCGCCGCGGATCAGGTCTTCAAAGCACTCCCGCTCGCGTGCCAAGTGGATCTTGTCGCCATCGACGATGACCTCGGCTGCGCGATTGCGCGTGTTGTAGTTCGAGCTCATCGTGAAGCCGTACGCGCCGGCCGACAGGATCGCCAGCACGTCGCCCGGCTGCACAGCCAGCGAACGGTCGCGGCCGAGCCAGTCGCCCGATTCGCACACGGGGCCGACCACGTCGTAGACGACCGGTGCGCTCTGGCTCTCGCGCACCGCCACGATGTGGTGATACGCCTCGTACATCGCCGGGCGAGCCAGATCATTCATGGCCGCATCGACGATGCAGAAGTTCTTGCTGGCACCCGGCTTGAGGTATTCGACGCGCGTGAGCAGCAGGCCGGCGTTGCCCACCAGCGAGCGGCCCGGCTCGAACAGCACGGTGCGATCACCGAAGCCGCGCTGCTCAACGCGGTCCAGCAGCGTGCGCGCGAAGGCGGTGATGTCCGGCGGCGTCTCGTCGGTATAGGTGATGCCCAGGCCGCCGCCCACGTCGATGTGCGACAGGCGAATGCCCTCGGCGTCGAGCTTGGTCACCACGTCGAGCACCTTGTCCAGCGCATCGAGGTACGGCGACACCTCAGTGATCTGCGAGCCGATATGGCAGTCGATGCCGACCACACGCAGGTTGGGCATCGCGGCAGCCGCGCGGTAAGTTGGCAGCACCTCGTCAAACGCCACGCCGAACTTGTTGCCCTTCAGGCCCGTCGAGATGTACGGGTGCGTCTTGGCGTCCACGTCGGGGTTGATGCGCAACGACACGGGCGCGATCTTGCTCATCGAAGCGGCCACGTCGTTCAGGCGGTGCAACTCGGGAATCGACTCCACGTTGAAGCACGCCACGCCGACTTCCAGCGCGAAGCGCATTTCGTCGGCGCTCTTGCCCACGCCGGAGAACACCACCTTCGCGGCCGGCGCACCGGCCGCCAGCACGCGCTTGAGCTCGCCGGCGGACACAATGTCAAAGCCCGCGCCCAACTGCGCGAACACCTGTAGCACGGCAAGGTTCGAGTTGGCTTTCATGGCGTACTGCACGTGCGCGTTGCGGCCCTCGCACGCGGCGGCGTAGGCGCGATAGTTGGCGGTGAGCGCAGCACGCGAATACACGTAAGTGGGCGTGCCGAACTGCGCGGCAATCGCATCGAGCGCGACGCCTTCGATCATCAGCGCGCCTTCCTGGCGGATCAGGGACTCGGACATGAGTGGGAACATTCAGGGCGCCGCATCAGAGGGGGCGGCGCCGGTTGAGCAAAAAGGGGCAGGATCAGCGGTTCGCGGGTACCGCGCTGGCGGCGCCTGCGGCAGCAGGTTTGGCGCCCGGCACTGGCGGTTGCGGCACGGCGTTCGGGCCGGCGATGCCGGGATCGGTGGTTTGCGGCGCGGTTGGCGCCGGCGGCACCTTGGGCATGTACAGCGGCCCGCGAATCCCGCAGCCGGATAGGCCTGCGACCGTCAAGGTCAGGCCGACAGTGGCTACAATGGCGGCGGTTCGTATCATCGGATGATGGTGCAGAAAGAGCCCCAAGGGCGTGGCCCTTGCGGTGATCGGAGTCATATGGGACGAGGCGCCTGCTGGTCAGGACGGGCCGCAAATGGCCGCCACGCAACGTCCGCGCAAGATTTTGGAGTGTAGCATGCCCCCCCTGAGCGAATCGGAGTTCCTGGCGCTGGCCGAAGCGGAGCTCACCCGCATCGAAAGCATCGTCGAAAGTGCCGCCGATGAGGCCGACGCCGACATCGAGATCAACCGTACCGGCAACGTGCTGACGCTCGAATTCGACGACGGCTCCAAGATCATCATCAACAGTCAGGCGCCGATGCAGGAGTTGTGGGTGGCCGCACGTGCCGGCGGCTTCCATTTCCGCCGGGGGGACGACGGCCGCTGGACCGACACGCGCAGCAAGGAGGAGTTGTATGTCGCGCTGTCGCGCTATGTCAGCCAGCAAAGCGATGTGGATGTGACATTGGCCGCTGATTGAGCGCAGCGCTCGTCGAACACCAATAGAAAAGCGGCCTCGAAGGGCAAATGCCGTTCAGTTAAGCGCATCTGGCCACCCAGCAACGACTCAAACCGAGGCAGAAGCAACGTGAAAAGGCCGCTCCGACGTCAATCGGAGCGGCCTTTTTGATCTTAAC
Source organism: uncultured Ralstonia sp. (assembly GCA_963512445.1). Lineage (GTDB taxonomy): Bacteria > Pseudomonadota > Gammaproteobacteria > Burkholderiales > Burkholderiaceae > Ralstonia. The sequence continues at coordinate 110,385 of CAUPMS010000015.1, read as the reverse complement.
TGAACGGCATTAGCCTCGAAGGGCGGCTTTTTCGTTGGCAGCGAAGCTCAGTTGCCGCGGAACATGTCGAGAACCTTCTGCTTCTCCTGCTCCGGCGTCGGCGCCAGATTGACACCGGGCTGCTGCGGTTGTTCGCCGGCTGGCGCCGATGCTCCGGGCATCGCATCGCCCAAGCCCACCGAGGCGACACCTTGGCCGTTGGCGTATTCCTCGTAAGCCCAGTCGCCGGCCATTTGCACGACGCCTTCAGGTGGCTGGCGATCCGTTTGGGGTTCACCCTTGAGCGCGTAGCTCATGTAGTTGATCCAGATCGGCAGGGCCAGGCCGCCACCGGTTTCGCGATCGCCCAGGCTGCGCGGGTTGTCGTAGCCCATCCAGGCCACGCCGACCAGCTTGGGCGTGTAGCCGCAGAACCACGCATCGAACGAGTCGTTGGTGGTACCGGTCTTGCCGGCCATGTCGTTGCGGCCCAGCTTGACCTTGGCCTGATAGCCCGTGCCGTTCGATACCACGCTGCGCAGCAGCGAATCCATGATGAAGTCGTTGCGCGGATCAATAACGCGCACGGCATCCTTGCCGGCGGTCATCGGATGGCTCTGCTGCACGACCGTGCCGCGCGCATCCACCACGCGGTCGATGATGTACGGGTTCACGCGATAGCCGCCGTTGGCGAACACCGAATACCCGCTGGCCATCTGCAGCATCGTCACCGAGCCCGCACCCAGCGCCATCGGCAGATAGGCCGGGTGCCGGTCGGCGTCAAAGCCGAAGCGCGTGATGTATTGCTGCGCATATTGCGTGCCGATCGAGCGCAGGATGCGCACCGACACCAGGTTCTTCGACTTCTGCAGCGCGCGGCGCATTGTCATCGGGCCGTCATAGCCGCCGCCGTAGTTCTTCGGCTCCCACACCTGGCCGCCCGTGTCGCCGGTCGGGATCGACAGCGGCGCATCGTTGATCACCGTGGATGGTGAGAAACCCTTGTCCACCGCCGCCGAATAGATAAACGGTTTGAAGCTGGAACCCGGCTGGCGCCAGGCCTGCGTGACGTGGTTGAACTTGCTGCGGTTGAAGTCAAAGCCGCCGACCATCGAATAGATCGCGCCTGTCTGCGGGTCCAGCGAGATGAAGCCCGACGCCACTTCCGGCAGTTGTGTGATCGACCACTTCTGCGTCTTGGTGTCCTGAATCACGCGGATCACCGCGCCCGGGCGCAGCTTGATCTTCGGTTGCGCGTTGTTCGACAGTGCGGCCTGTGCAAAGCGCAGGCCGTCGCCGGCCAGGTCGATCGTCTCGCCGGTCAGCATGGTTGCGCGTACCAGTTTGGGCGCTACGCTGACCACCACGGCCGATTGCAGATCGTCGCTGTTTGGGTGTTCGAGCAGCGCGTCGTCGATGGCCTGTTCGCGGTCGTCCGCGTTGGAGGGCAGATCGATGAACGCTTCGGGGCCGCGATAGCCGTGGCGGCGCTCGTAGTCGAGAATGCCGCGGCGCACTGATTGATACGCGACGTCCTGGTCAGCCTTGCGCAGCGTGGTGTAGACGTTCAGGCCGCGCGTATAGGTTTCTTCGCGGTACTGCGCGTACATGAGCTGACGCACCATTTCGGCCACGTACTCGGCATGCACGTCGAACTCATGGCCCTCGCCACGCACCGGCAGTTGCTCGTTGATGGCCTGGGTGTACTGCTCCGGCGTGATGTAGTGCAGGTCGCGCATGCGCTGCAGGATGTATTCCTGACGCACCTTGGCGCGCTTCGGATTCACCACCGGGTTGTACGCCGACGGCGCTTTCGGCAAGCCGGCCAGCATGGCGGCTTCGGCCAGGGTGATGTCCTTGATGTTCTTGCCGAAGTAGATCTGCTCGGCGCTGGCAAAGCCGTACGCGCGCTGGCCGAGGTAGATCTGGTTCATGTAGAGCTCAAGAATCTGGTCCTTGCTCAGGCTGGCTTCGATCTTGTACGAGAGCAGCATCTCGTAGATCTTGCGCGTGAACGTCTTCTCGCTCGAGAGGAAGAAGTTGCGCGCCACCTGCATGGTGATGGTCGACGCGCCCTGCGACAGGCCACCGTGCAGGTTGGCCAGGCCGGCGCGCAGCACGCCAACAAAGTCCACGCCACCGTGCTCGTAGAAGCGGTCATCCTCAATGGCCAGCACCGCGCGTTTCATCACGTCGGGTATTTGCGCGATCGGTACGAAGCTGCGGCGTTCCTCGCCGAATTCACCGATGAGGACGTTGTCGGCGGTGTAGACGCGCAGCGGAATCTTCGGCCGGTAATCGGTGATGACGTCGAGCGACGGCAGGTTGGGCGCAGCGACGAGCAGGGCATAGCCCAGCAGCAGCGCCCCGACGACTCCCATGGCAACGAACAGGCCGAGCATCCAGAGAAGCAGTCGCGCCCACAACGGGCGGCGGGCTTTTGGCGGCTTGGGCGAAGCTGGGGTGGTTTGGGCAGTAGCCATTACAGGGGGCACCGGGGGTGTCAGTCAGCGTGGCGGCGATTATATCGTCGAGGCTTCCGGGGTCTGGCAGCATCGGACGTAACAGCACGTAACCACTGTCACGTCAGCGCGCGGCGCCGCACTTGTGCACTGCATCATGCGCAGGATGCGTGCGGATTGTGCGTTCGCCGTACCGTGATTCAAGGTGGCTAAGAATCCGCCGTTAGAAGTAGACGGAGCGGAAATCAAGTCAGACGAAAGGGGTATCCCCCGACCGTGGGGTTTTGACAACGCTTTGCGAATCGGCGCTAGCGAAATGCATCGTGGCCCGCCGGAGCGTTTGCCTGTTCTAAAGGATTTTGTGAGAATCCAGCAGCAAATCTAAGCAGGCTATGGCGCACGTTGGATTTGCGGCGGGCGCCAGGGTTCAAAAAACTATAAACGGTGGGGTGTCTCTGTGCGACGGGGTTTGTTGTCCGGCCTGCTGCGCCGCAATATCGTCGGGATAGATATCGGGTCTTCCAGCGTCAAGGTGGTGGAGTTGTCCGCCAACGGCAAGCAGGGGGATTTCCGTCTCGAAAAATGCGCCAGCGAGCTGATTGAACGCAGTGCCGTTGCTGACGGCAATCTGGTGAATATCGATGCGGTGGGCAATGCGCTCAAGCGCGCCATCGCCAAGGCCGGCATTCGCGGTAAGGAAGCTGTGCTTGCCATTCCTGCGAGCCTGACGGAATCGTAAACCGTCAGCCTGCCCGACAACCTGACCGAAGACGAGCTATTCGTGCAGGTTGAGAGCGAAGCCAACCGGCTGTTTCCGCCCTCGCAGAACGTTAATTTCGACTACGTTGTGATCGGCCCGTCCGAAACCGAAGGCGGGGTCGGCGTGCGCGTGACGGCAACTGTTTCCGAGCGCGTGACCGAGCGCGTGACCGCCGCCGAGATGGCCGGTCTGAAAGCGATCGTCATGGACGTGGAGGAGAACGCCATCCAGCGCGCCATGACGCACATGCTGGCCGTCAAGCCGGACGCCAGCGAAATCGAGACGCGCGACATGCCGGTGGTGGCGATGTTTCACCTCGGCGGTGCGCGCTCGCACGCGCTGTTCTACCAAGGCTGGAAGGAGCTGTACGAACAGCCGATGTCCGGTTCGGGTGATCAGCTCACGCAAAGCATTTCTCGGCTGTTCTCGCTTGACCTGCTAAAGGCCGAGGTGAAGAAGCGCAAGAACACGCTGCCCGACGAATACCGCAGCCAGTTGCTCAAGCCTTCGCTCGAGACGCTGGCCATGGAAGTCGGCCAGGCGATCCAGAACTTCCTGTCGACCTCGAGCGTCGGCCGCGTGGACGAGATCGTGCTCTCGGGCGGTCACGCTTCGTTGCTGGGCGTGCAGACCGCCATCCAACAGCAGACGCAGATCAACACGACGCTGGCCAATCCATTCGCCAACATGGGCGCGGCCAAGAACGTCAACGCGCGCTATCTGCAACGCGATCTGCCGGCGTACATCGTCAGCGCGGGCCTTGCCCTGCGCGGGCTGCAATAAGGAGCGGACGATGGCCAATGAAAGTGCGAACGCCGTGAATACGCTCCCCAACGTCAACCTGCTGCCGTATCACGCAGAGCGACGTGCTGGTAAGCGAAAGAAAGTCTTCATGAGCCTGGGCGGCGCGGCCGTTGCGGGCGCGGTGGTGGTGTTCCTGGGCGGTATGGTGATCGATCACCAGACTGAAGAGGCGCAACGCATCAACGACATCCTCACGCAGAAGAACGCGGAGATGGATAAGCAGATCGTCGAGGTCAATACCCTTAAGAAAGACATCGACGACCTGCTGCAACGTCAGCAAGCGGTGGAAAGCCTGCAGAACCAGCGCAACCGCCCGGTGCAGTTGCTTGAAGAATTGGTGCGCCAGGTACCGGACGGCATTTATCTGACCTCGCTCAAGCAGGATGGCGAGCGTTACACCGTATCGGGTGTGGCGCAGTCCAACGAACGTGTGTCAGACCTGCTGCGCAACCTGGGTGCCGTGCCCTGGCTTGATCATGCTGAGCTGGGCGAATCGGTGGCCACCACCATGACGAACAACCTGAAGGAACAGCGTCGCCTGTTCAACTTCACCATCCGCTTCCAATGGAAGGCCGAGCCGGCAGCGCCGGCCAAGCCGGGTGCGGCCACGGCGGGGAAATAACCATGGCGCTCTCGACTGAAATTTCGCTGGAAGATCTGGTCAGCCAGTTCCGTGGGCTGAACCTGAATGAGCCGGAAACGTGGCCGATCGCGCCGCGCATCCTGTTCATGATTCTCTCCGCCGTCGTGGTGATTGGACTGGGTTGGCAGTTCTACTGGAGCGGCAAGTTTGACGAGCGCGACGCCAAGCGCACCGAACAGAGCAACCTCAAGTCCGCCTACCAGAGCAAGCTCGCGCAGGTGGTGAACCTCGAGGCGCTACGCAAACAGAAGGCCGAGGTGGAGCAGCGCGTCGCCAAGCTTGAACTGCAACTGCCCAACAAGACCGAAATGGATGCGCTGTTGGCCGACGTCAACCATGCCGGTATCGCGCGTGGTTTGACCTTCGACCTGTTCCGTCCTTCCAGTGCCGTGATCAAGCCCTATTACGCCGAGATCCCGGTGGCGGTGAAGGTGAACGGCCGTTATCACGACATGGCGTTGTTTGCTGCCGACGTGGCGGCGCTGTCGCGGATCGTCACGCTGCAGAACATCTCGCTGACGGGTACCAAGGATGGCGGCATGGTGATGGAAACGCGCGCAGAGGCTTACCGTGCGCTCGACGCCGACGAGCAGGCTGCCCAGCGCAAGGCGAATGCGGCCGCCAAGGGAGGCGCCAAATGAGAGGCCGCACCATGAGCCGTCGCCGCATGTCGCACGTTCTGCGCCTCTCGCCGCTGTGCCTGGCCGTCGTGTTGACGGCCTGCGGCGCGAGCGAAGACGATGAATTGCAGCAATGGATGCAGCAAGCGCGCCAGAGCGTCAGTACGACCGTGCCGCCGCTGCCTGAGCCCAAGCCTTACGCGCCGCGCGAATACACGACCACCAAGCAGACTGATCCGTTCAGTGTGCAGAAGGTGGCAGAACTCTCGCGCGCGCAGAACGAATCGCCGGAACCGAATCGCCGTCGCGAGCCGCTGGAAGACTATCCGCTGGAAGCCTTCAAGCTGGTCGGGACGATGAAGCGCAATGGCGAGACGGAAGCCGTCGTGTCTGTCGGGGACAAGACGCAGCATGTGCATGTGGGGCAGTACATCGGACAAAACTATGGTCGCATCGTCCGCATCGGAGACCAGGAACTCACCCTGCGTGAGCTGGTGCGTGAAGGCACGACCGAATGGAAAGAAAAAATGACGACCCTGAAAGTTCAGGAGAGTGCGCAATGACGATGCGTCTTGTGAAGGGCGGCCTGTCGAAGGCAATCCGAGTGGCCCGGGGGGGCGCGGTGGCATGGCTTTCGCTGTGTCTGTTCATGGTGGCTGGTCAAGCCGTCGCTCAACAGGCAGCGCCTGCGGCGGCCGCGTCCGGCAATACGATCGAGAAGGTGGAGCAGGCGACGGCCGGCGAATCCACCGTGGTGACGGTCACGCTCAAGAGCGCGCCGACGCAGAAGCCGGTTGAGTTCAGCACGCAGCAGCCTGCGCGCATCGCCATCGACTTCTTCGGGGCGGGCTTCGCGCAAGGCCGTGCTAATTACCAATACGGCGGGAGGCTGCTGCGTTCTGCGAACGTCGTGCAGATCGGCGACCGTACCCGCGTCGTGCTCGATCTGTCGCGTCAGACGCAGTACAAGTCAGAGGTGCGCGGTAACCAGTATGTGCTGACGCTGGAAGCGGCGCCGGTTGCGGCGGCTACCCCTGCCCCGACCTTCTCAGCCCCGGCACCCACCGCTGGTGCCGAGCGCCCGGCTGTGCGCAATGTTGATTTCCGCCGCGGCGAGGATCTTGCCGGCCGCGTGGTGGTTGACCTGTCGACAGCCAATTCGGCCATCAACATCGCGCAGCAAGGTCAAAACCTTGTGGTGGATTTCGTTGGCGCGACGCTGCCGCAATCGCTGCGCCGCCGCTACGACGTGAGCGATTTCGGTACGCCCGTGCAGGCCATGCGCGCCACCGACAACGGTACCGGCGCACGCCTGATCATCGAGCCGCGCGGCAACTGGCAGTACAGCTCATACCAGACCGACACGCAGTTCGTGGTGGAAGTGCGTCCGACCAAGGAAGACCCGAACAAGCTGATTTCCGGCCCGGGCTACCGCGGGGAGCGCCTGTCGCTGAACTTCCAGAACATCGACGTGCGTTCGTTGCTGCAGGTCTTTGCTGATTTCACGAACCTCAACATCGTCACCAGCGACAGCGTGACGGGCACCCTCTCGCTGCGTCTGAAAGACGTGCCGTGGGATCAGGCATTGCAGATTGTGCTGGATTCCAAGGGGTTGGCTTCGCGCCGCAACGGCAATGTGCTGTGGGTCGCACCACGCGGTGAGCTGGCTACGAAGGAAAAGGCCGAGCTCGAGTCGCAGCAGCAAGTGACCGAACTGGAGCCGCTGCGCAGCCAAGTGTTCCGCCTGAACTATCAGAGCGCCGGTGACGTGCGCAACATGCTGATGGGCGCCGGTGCCGCAGGTGGCGGAGCGGTCGGCGGTGCTACGACCTCGCGGATTCTGTCCAAGCGCGGTTCGCTCACGGCAGATACGCGCACGAACCAGCTGTTTGTCTCCGACATCCCGAGCAAGCTGGAAGAGGTGCAGGCCTTCCTCCAGAAGATCGACATCCCGGTTCGCCAGGTGATGATCGAGGCGCGCATTGTCGAGGCGGACGACGGGTTCAGCCGCAACCTCGGTGCCAAGCTGGGTTTTGCTTCCAAGACCAACGGCGCTGGCTACGGCAACACGTACACCAACGTCGTGTCGCCAGTTACCCAGGGTGCGACTTGGGACAATAGCCCGGCGATCAGTCTCCCCGCCAATGGCATCAACGGCGTGAACGCAGCCAGCGTGGCCGTGAGCCTGTTCAACGCCGGTGCCGGCCGATTCCTGGCGCTGGAGCTGTCTGCGCTTGAGGCAGATGGCCGCGGCAAGATCGTCTCCAGCCCGCGCGTGGTCACCGCCGACAACATCAAGGCGCTGATCGAGCAAGGTACGGAAATTCCGTACCAGCAGGCGACGTCTTCCGGTGCGACGTCGGTGTCGTTCAAGAAGGCCAACCTGAAGCTCGAGGTGACGCCCAAGATCACACCGGATGGCAACATCTTCCTGGACGTGGACGTCAACAAGGACAGCGTTGGCATCCAGACCACCAACGGTTTCGCCATCGACACCAAGCACGTGCAGACGCAGGTGCTGGTCGAGAACGGTGGTACGGTCGTGATCGGCGGTATCTACACGCAGAACGAGCGGACCGATATCAACAAGGTGCCGCTGCTGGGTGATATTCCGGTGCTGGGCAACTTGTTCAAGAGCACCGCCAAGATCAACAAGCGCACGGAGCTGCTGGTCTTCCTGACCCCGCGCGTGCTGTCTGATCAGCTGTCGCTGAAGTAATCGGCGGCGGCATTGCATTTCCGAAAGCCCGGCCTCCTTCACGGAGGGCCGGGCTTTTTTGTGTCTTGCGGCCTGGTTTGTACAGGATGGTGAGCAAATGCCACTACAATCAGGCTCAAATTCCTGATTTCACGCGATTTTGTCTGTTTCCAACGTTTTTTTCGTCGGCTTGATGGGCGCGGGCAAGACCACGGTCGGCCGGGCGGTGGCGCGTCGGCTCGACCTGCCGTTCTTCGACTCTGACCATGAAATCGAAGCGCGCTGTGGCGTGCGTGTGCCGATCATTTTCGAGCACGAGGGCGAAGTAGGCTTCCGTGATCGCGAAACCCACATGATCGACGAACTCACCGCACGTGATGGCGTGGTCGTGGCCACTGGTGGCGGCGCCGTATTGCGTGCCGAGAACCGTGCTTTCCTGCGCGAGCGTGGCACCGTGATCTATTTGCGCGCCAATCCGCATGATCTGTATTTGCGCACGCGCCACGACAAGAACCGGCCGCTGCTGCAGACTGAAAACCCGCGTGCCAAGCTCGAAGAACTGCATGCGATCCGTGATCCGCTGTATCGCGACGTGGCGCACTTTGTCATTGAAACCGGCAAGCCCACCGTCGCCCAGCTTGTTAATATGGTCCTGATGCAACTTGAGGTGGCCGGCATTGTGGCTCCGCCCGCAGGCGCTTCCACCTCCTCGCAAGTCTCCTCCCAGTCATGATTACCGTTGATGTCGACCTTGGCGACCGCGCCTATCCGATCCATATCGGCTCGGGGCTGCTGTCCAAGGCTGAGTTGTTCGCCCCCCACATTCGCGGCGCGCGTGCCGTGATCGTCACCAACGAGACCGTTGCGCCGCTGTATGCCGCCAAGGTCGAAGAGGCGATCCGCTTGCTTGGCAAGGCCGTCGATACGGTCGTGCTGCCCGATGGCGAATCGTTCAAGAAGTGGGACACGCTCAACCGCATTTTTGACGCGCTGCTGACGGCGGGCGCGGATCGCAAGACCACGCTCGTGGCACTTGGCGGCGGGGTGATTGGCGACATGACCGGCTTTGCCGCTGCCTGCTACATGCGTGGCGTGCCCTTCATCCAGGTGCCGACGACGCTGCTGTCGCAAGTCGATTCTTCCGTGGGCGGCAAGACGGGCATCAACCACCCGCTGGGCAAGAACATGATCGGCGCGTTCCACCAGCCGCAGGCGGTGCTGGCTGATATCGATACGTTGCGCACCTTGCCCGCGCGTGAACTGGCTGCCGGCATGGCCGAAGTCATCAAGCACGGCGCGATTGCCGATGCGGATTACTTCGCCTGGATCGAGCAGAACATCAAGGGTCTGAACAACTGCGATACCGATCTGATGGCCGAAGCCGTGCGCGGCTCGGTGCGCATCAAGGCTGCTGTGGTGGCGCAAGACGAGCGCGAAACCGGCCTGCGCGCCACCCTCAATTTCGGGCACACGTTCGGTCACGCCATCGAGGCCGGCTTGGGCTACGGCGAATGGCTGCACGGCGAGGCCGTTGGCTGCGGCATGGTGATGGCGGCTGACCTGTCGCATCGCCTGGGCTTTATCGACATCGACACGCGCAACCGCATCACCGCGCTCACGCGTGCGGCCAATCTGCCGACGGTGGCGCCGGACTTGGGTGTCGATCGCTTCATCGAACTGATGCGCGTCGACAAGAAGGCCGAAGCCGGTGAGATCAAATTCGTGCTGCTGCGCAAATTGGGCCAGGCGTTCGTGACCACGGTGCCCGATGCCGACTTGCGCTCCACTCTGCAGCACGCCGTGCTGCGACCACCGACCGAAGCGCCCGTCGCCTGATGCAGGAAGAGATGGCCCGATGAACGACCGATTTGATTTGCCACCCGCGCCGTTCGATCTCGAGGGCCATCTCGCACCCTACGCCGCACATTCGGCGCAGACGCGCGGCCGCGTCCACGCCGAGCCGCCGTCCACATCGCGCTCCGAGTTCCAGCGCGACCGTGATCGCATCATCCACAGCACTGCCTTCCGCCGGCTCGAATACAAGACGCAAGTCTTTGTGAACCACGAGGGCGACCTGTTCCGCACGCGCCTCACGCACAGCCTGGAAGTCGCGCAGATCGCCCGTTCGATTGCGCGCAGCCTGCGCCTGAATGAGGATCTCGTCGAGGCGATTTCGCTGGCACACGATCTGGGTCACACGCCGTTCGGCCACGCAGGGCAAGACGCGCTTAACGATTGCATGAAGCCTTACGGCGGCTTCGAACACAACCTGCAGAGCCTGCTGGTGGTCGATCGGCTGGAAGAGCGCTACGGCGGTTTCGACGGGCTGAACCTCACGTTCGAAACGCGCGAGGGCATCCTCAAACATTGCTCCCGCAACAATGCCGCCACGCTGGGTGACCTGGGGCGGCGCTTTCTCGAGGGGCAACAGCCTTCGCTCGAAGCGCAGCTTGCCAACCTTGCTGACGAGGTCGCGTACAACAACCACGATATCGACGATGGCCTGCGCTCAGGCCTGATCACGCTCGAGCAGATGGAGGATGTGCCGCTGTGGGCCATCCACCGTCGCGAGGCCGAAGCGGTGTTCCCCAACGCGGGTGGCCGGCGCCTCATAAACGAAACCATCCGCCGCATCATCAACGCGCTGATCGTCGATCTGATCGGCACCACGCGCGCGGGCATTGCTGAGATTGCGCCCCAATGTATCGATGATGTGCGTGCCGCGCCCGCGCTCGTTACGTTCTCTGAGCCGATGCGCGAAGAGGCACGTGTGCTCAAGCGCTTTCTGTTCGACAACCTGTATCGGCATTACCTCGTGATGCGCATGGCCGCGAAAGCGCGCCGCATCATCGACGATCTGTTTCGTGCGTTCATGGAGGACCCGCGCCTGCTGCCGCCGCAATATCAAGCCAAAACCAATCCCGGCGAGCAACCGCGCTGGATTGCGCACTACATCGCCGGCATGACGGATCGCTACGCCATCAAGGAGCATCGACGCATCTTTGCGGTCGATGCGGTCTGAATTCTTATCGGATTATTCTGAATGACGGGACGTTAGGCGAACCCTACGATGGCGGTGTTCTCACCATTGCTGCGGGTTAACCTCATGTACCGTCTGTTGCCGCTTCTGCTGGCCGTTTCGGCCTTCAATGCTCACGCCGCCAGCCCGGCGGATCATTTCGATTATCAGCACCAGTCCGAATGGCACGCGGTGCATGACGCGTTTCAATCGCCCATCGATATCCGCACAGCCGACACCGTTGCGCCCGACGGCGATGAGCCGGATGTCATCCGCTCGCAATACGGTGAAGTCAAAGCCACGGCGGTCGACACGGGCCACGCGCTGCAGGTGAATGTGTCGGGCGGTGATGTGAAGATCCGCGGCCGGCACTTCACGTTGCGCCAGTTCCACTTTCATGCGCACAGCGAGCACACCATCGACGGGCGCTGGTATCCGGCCGAGGTGCATCTGGTGCACACCGCCAAGGATGGTCGCATGGCCGTCATTGGGGTGATGCTGGTGCCCGGCGACGCCAACCCAGTGCTGGATGCGGTACTAAAGGCTGCGCACAAGGGCGAGGCGCATGAGGTGCCCGACGTGATCATCCCCGGCAAGTTGCTGCCGCGAAGCGACGTCTACTACCACTACCTGGGTTCGCTGACCACGCCGCCGCTCACGGAAAATGTCGAGTGGTACGTGCTCAAGCAGCCGATCACGGCGTCGCCGGAACAGCTCGATGCGTTGCGCCGCTTCTATGCGGACAACTTCCGCCAGCCCCAGCCGCTGGAAGGCCGGGTTGTGACGCAGTTCGATCCGGCGCTGCTTAAAAAGTAAGCGCCCAAAAAAAATGCCCGGCCGCCCCAACGCATGCCGGGCCGAACGTGCCAACCACCGCCGACGAGCGCCCCCGCCGTCGACGGCCCCTGCGGCACGCCGGTAAAAGTCGATCAGGACAGTGTCAGTTCGCTGATCGCCTCCCTTAAAAGCGATAGCCCAGGCCCACGCCCAGCAGCCACGGGTCGACCTTGACTTTGCTGATGGTCTGGCCGGCCATCTTCAAGTCGGCGCTGATCCAGGTCTTCTTCAGGTCGACGTTGAAATAGAGGCGTTCGGTCAGGCGATAGTCGAAGCCGACTTGCAGCGCGGGGCCGAAGCTGTTCTTGCTGAGGTCTAGCGAACCGACGCCCGGTACCTGCAGGTTCACATTCGAGATGCGCGTGTAGTTGATGCCCGCGCCGACGTATGGCTTGAAGCGCGACTCTGGCGTGAAGTGGTATTGCATCGTCAGGATCGGCGGCAGATGGCGAAAGTTGCCGATCTTGGTCGGGCCGCCCAGCGCGCTCTGCATGACCGTCACGTCCTGCTGCTGTGGGTAGGTCAGGATCAGCTCGGCTGCGAGATGCGGCGTAAAGAAGTACGAGATGTCCAGCTCGGGCAGGACTTTGTTGTTGATCTGAATGGCGTCAGCGGGAATGGCCAGCGCGTTCACAGGGTCCGATTTGTTGGCGGCGCTCAGATTGACGGCGCGCAGACGCACCATCCAGTTGCCGGTGGCGGGCGGCAAGTCCGCGTTCTGTGCGAAGGCGGCCTGGCTGACGCCGGCGGCAAACATGCCTGTGGCCACGGCTGCGGCGGCTAGGCGGTGAAAAGCCATGAATCGCTCCCTCTCGTGTCGTCTAGTGATGTGATGAAGACCAGTCTCGCGGGGAAGCCGCCCGGCTGATTTGTCTGGGATCAAGTTCGACCTGCCGTCGAGGGCGTGTAGGCTGGCCGATTTGACGGCACGCAAACTCCGCCGTTGCGCCTTGGCGACAGACGGTATGCAAGCGTTTGCCCGCTAAAAATTGGGGACAGATTCACCGGGCGCAGGCTACGATGACGCTTTTCGCTGCCCGGTTTTCCCATGGCTCGCCTGCCTCGCCTTAGCCCCACCGATGTTCCTGTGCATGTGTTGCAGCGCGGCAACAATCGTCAGCCCGTCTTTCGCGGCGATGAGGACTACGCGTTCTACCTCGACACGCTGCGCATGGCCGCCCGCGAACACGATTTCGCCATCCACGGTTTTTCGCTGATGCCGAATCACGTCCACCTTGTGGGCACGCCCAAGGTGGCGGACAGCTTGTCGCGCACGCTGCAGGCCGTGGGGCGCCGTTATACGCGGTACTTCAATGCCGCCGCAGATCGTAGCGGCACGCTATGGGAAGGGCGCTTCCGCTCGACCGTGCTCGACCCTGCTGAGTGGGTCATGCCAGTGCTGCTGTACGTGGAATCCAACGCGGTTCGTGGTGGGCTCGTCAGCACGCCGGAAGAGGACCGATGGAGCACGTATCGCCATCACACCGGCATCCAGTCTATTCCGTGGGTAAGTGATCACTATTGCTATTGGCGTCTCGGTAACACGCCGTTCGAGCGTCAATCGCGCTATCGGACGCTCTGGCACGAAGGTTTGGGTTCGGACCAACTCACGCAGATCCGGGAGCATGTTCACAGCGGCTGGCCGCTCGGAAACGAAACTTTCCTAACGACGCTGGCACGCACGGGCGGCCGTCGCGTGGCGCCGTTGCCCAAGGGGCGGCCGCCGCGGGCGCCCGCAGAAGTCGGGGTGGAGAGCGGCGCCATCGCCGAATAGTCGTTCGTGCAGCGCGCTTGCCGAAACGCGCCATCGCGCGAAAAATGAATGTGTCCCCATTTATCAACCCGCACCGCCGACGTGCATTTTCTAATTTATTCCGACCCCATTTAAAACCTTTTGCCTGTTCCGGGGCGCTCTTTTATATTCGTTTCACCCCGCATTCATGGTGCGGCGCGCCATTGCCTGTTTGCCCACCGCATCCGCACCATCGCGAGGGTCTTCTACGGCGCGCCGAACCCACAACATCGGAAGATCGCCGTGGAACAACATTCCTCCCCCCTCACGCCGTCGGCGCCGTCGGCCCAGGGTCTGTACGACCCGACCAATGAACACGACGCTTGCGGCGTCGGCTTTGTCGCACACATCAAGGGCAAGAAGAGCCACGAGATCGTCCAGCAGGGCTTGCGCATCCTGCACAACCTCGACCATCGGGGCGCTGTCGGCGCTGACCCGCTGATGGGCGACGGCGCGGGCATCCTGCTGCAGATTCCTGACCAGTTCTTCCGTGAAGAGATGGCTCGCCAGGGCGTGAATCTGCCGCCGGCTGGCGAATACGGCGTCGGCATGATCTTCTTGCCGAAGGAACACGCCTCGCGCCTGGCCTGCGAACAGGAACTGGAGCGCACCGTGCGCCTGGAAGGCCAGGTCGTGCTGGGCTGGCGTGACGTGCCGGTCGACAAGACCATGCCGATGTCGCCCACAGTGCAGAAGACTGAGCCGGTGATCCGCCAGATATTCATCGGGCGCGGGCGCGACATCATGACCACCGACGCGCTGGAGCGGAAGCTGTACGTGATCCGCAAGACCGCCAGCCACGCCATCCAGGCACTCAAGCTCAAGCACGGCAAGGAATACTTCGTGCCGTCGATGTCGGCGCGCACGATCGTCTACAAGGGCCTGCTGCTGTGCGAACAAGTCGGTCGCTATTACCAAGACTTGGCCGACCCGCGCACGGTGTCCGCGCTGGCGCTGGTGCATCAGCGTTTCTCGACCAACACGTTCCCGGCATGGGAGCTGGCGCACCCGTACCGCATGGTCGCGCACAACGGCGAAATCAACACCGTCAAGGGCAACGTCAACTGGATCAACGCACGCACGGGCGGCATCTCGTCGCCGGTGCTGGGTGACGACCTGCCCAAGCTGTGGCCGCTGATCTATCCGGGCCAATCGGATACCGCATCGTTCGACAACTGCCTCGAACTGCTGACGATGGCCGGCTACCCTCTGGCCCAGGCGATGATGATGATGATTCCGGAAGCGTGGGAACAGCACACGCTGATGGACGACAACCGTCGCGCCTTCTACGAATACCACGCCGCGATGATGGAGCCGTGGGACGGCCCCGCTGCCATCTGCTTTACCGATGGCCGCCAGATCGGCGCAACGCTCGACCGCAACGGCCTGCGTCCGGCGCGCTACTACGTGACCGACGACGACATGGTCGTGATGGCCTCGGAAGCCGGCGTGCTGCCGATCCCCGAATCGCGCATCGTCAAGAAGTGGCGCCTGCAGCCGGGCAAGATGTTCCTGATCGACATGGAACAGGGCCGCATCATCGACGACAAGGAACTCAAGGACAACCTGGCCAACGCCAAGCCGTACAAGAGCTGGATCGACGCCGTGCGCATCAAGCTCGACGAGCTGGATGCCAAGCCCGAAGACGTGGCCGCTGAAACGAAGCCGGCTGCCAAGCTGCTGGATCGCCAGCAGGCGTTCGCCTACACGCAGGAAGACGTCAAGTTCCTGATGGTGCCGATGGCTGCCAACGGCGAAGAAGCCGCCGGGTCGATGGGCAACGACAGCCCGCTGGCCGTGCTGTCGAGCAAGAACAAGACGCTCTACAACTACTTCAAGCAGCTCTTCGCGCAGGTCACGAACCCGCCGATCGACCCGATCCGCGAAAACGTGGTGATGTCGCTCGTCTCGTTCATCGGGCCGAAGCCGAACCTGCTCGAACTGAACAACATCAACCCGCCGATGCGTCTTGAAGTGAGCCAGCCCGTGCTGGACTTCAAGGACATGGCGAAGATCCGCAACATTGAGCACTACACCGGCGGCAAGTTCATGGCTTACGAGCTGAACATCTGCTACCCGGTGGCGTGGGGCAAGGAGGGCATTGAAGCGCGCCTGGCCTCGCTGTGCGCCGAGGCTGTCGATGCGGTCAAGTCGGGCTACAACATCCTGATCGTGTCGGACCGCGCGGTTGACGAAAAGCAGGCCGCCATTCCGGCGCTGCTGGCGACGTCCGCCATCCACCACCACCTGGTGGATGCGGGCCTGCGCACGAGCACGGGTCTGGTGGTCGAAACGGGTTCGGCCCGTGAAGTGCATCACTTCGCGCTGCTGGCGGGCTACGGCGCGGAAGCCGTGCACCCGTACCTCGCCATGGAAACGCTGGCTGAGCTGGCGCCGGGCCTGGGCGTGACGCCCGAGAAGGCGGTCTACAACTTCACCAAGGCGATCGGCAAGGGCCTGCACAAGGTGATGTCCAAGATGGGCATCTCGACGTACATGTCGTACACCGGTGCGCAGATCTTTGAAGCGATCGGCCTGTCGCGCGAGTTGGTGGATAAGTACTTCCACGGCACGGCATCGAATGTGGGCGGCATCGGCATCTTCGAAGTGGCGGAAGAAGCGCTGCGGCTGCACCGCGACGCCTTTGGCGATGCGCCGGTGCTGGCCAACATGCTGGATGCCGGTGGCGAATACGCCTACCGCATCCGCGGCGAAGAGCACATGTGGACCCCGGATTCGATCGCCAAGCTGCAGCATGCCACGCGCGCGAATTCTTATCAGACGTACAAGGAATACGCCAACCTGATCAACGACCAGAGCAAGCGCCACATGACGTTGCGCGGCCTGTTCGAGTTCAAGGTCGACCCGGTGCGCGCGATTCCGCTGGAAGAGGTGGAATCGGCCAAGGACATCGTCAAGCGCTTCGCTACCGGCGCCATGTCGCTGGGTTCGATCAGCACGGAAGCGCACACCACGCTGGCTGTGGCGATGAACCGCATTGGTGGCAAGTCGAACACGGGTGAGGGCGGCGAAGATGAGCGCCGCTACCGCAACGAACTGCGCGGCATTCCCATCAAGCAGGGCACCAAGCTGTCGGACGTGATCGGTCGCGAAGTGGTCGAGCGCGATCTGGAGCTGCAAGAGGGCGATTCGCTGCGCTCGAAGATCAAGCAGGTGGCGTCGGGCCGTTTTGGCGTGACGGCCGAGTACTTGGCGTCTGCGGATCAAATCCAGATCAAGATGGCCCAGGGCGCCAAGCCTGGCGAAGGCGGTCAGCTGCCTGGCCACAAGGTCACGGAATACATCGGCAAGCTGCGTTACGCCGTGCCGGGCGTGGGCCTGATCTCGCCGCCGCCGCACCACGACATCTACTCGATTGAAGATCTGGCGCAGCTGATCCACGACCTGAAGAACGTGAACCCGCGTTCGGACGTGTCGGTCAAGCTGGTGTCGGAAGTGGGCGTGGGCACGGTGGCCGCGGGTGTCGCCAAGGCCAAGGCCGATCACGTGGTGATCGCCGGTCATGACGGTGGCACGGGCGCTTCGCCGTGGTCGTCGATCAAGCACGCCGGTACGCCGTGGGAACTGGGCCTGGCCGAGACGCAGCAGACGCTGATGCTCAACGGCCTGCGCAACCGCATCCGCGTGCAGGCTGACGGTCAGATGAAGACCGGCCGCGACGTCGTGATCGGCGCGCTGCTGGGTGCGGATGAGTTTGGCTTCGCCACCGCGCCGCTGGTGGTCGAAGGCTGCATCATGATGCGCAAGTGCCACCTGAACACCTGCCCGGTGGGCGTGGCGACGCAGGATCCGGTGCTGCGCAAGAAGTTCTCGGGCAAGCCCGAGCACGTGGTGAACTACTTCTTCTTCGTGGCCGAGGAAGTGCGCGAGATCATGGCGCAACTGGGTATCCGCTCGTTCAACGAGTTGATCGGCCGCGCGGATCTGCTCGACACCAAGGCCGGCATCGAACACTGGAAGGCACGCGGTCTGGACTTCGCGCGCATCTTCTATCAGCCGGCCCGGAAAGATGGCGAGCCGTGCTACCAGGTCGACGTGCAAGACCACGGCCTGGATCGCGCGCTGGATCACCAGCTCATCGAGAAGGCCCGCGCTGCGATCGAGAAGGGCGAACGCGTGTCGTTCATCCAGCCCGTGCGCAACGTCAACCGCACCGTGGGCGCGATGCTCTCGGGCGAGGTGGCCAAGCGCTACGGCCACGAAGGTCTGCCCGATGACTCGATCCACATCCAGATGCAGGGCACGGCGGGTCAGTCGTTCGCGGCGTTCCTGGCGCACGGCGTGACGCTGGACTTGGTGGGCGACGGCAACGACTACGTGGGCAAGGGCCTGTCGGGCGGCCGCGTGATCGTGCGCCCGCCGCACGAGTTCCGCGGTGAGCCGACGAACAACATCATCGTCGGCAACACCGTGCTGTACGGCGCGTTGGCCGGTGAGGCGTTCTTCAACGGCGTGGCTGGCGAGCGCTTTGCGGTGCGTAACTCCGGTGCCACCACGGTGGTGGAAGGCACCGGCGACCACGGCTGCGAATACATGACCGGCGGTACCGTCGTCGTGCTGGGCGCCACCGGCCGCAATTTCGCGGCGGGCATGTCGGGCGGCGTGGCCTACGTCTATGACGAAGACGGCCTGTTCGACAAGCGTTGCAACACGGCGCAGGTCGCACTGGAATCCGTGCTGTCGGCGGCTGACCAGGAGAAGGCGCACACGCAGTCGACCTGGCACAAGGTCGATGGCGAGCGCGTGCTCGACGAGCAACTGCTCAAGGCACTGGTGGAAAAGCACTTCCGCTACACCGGCTCCGAGCGCGCCAAGGAACTGTTGGCCGACTGGAACAATGCGCGCCGCCGCTTCGTCAAGGTCTTCCCGACCGAGTACAAGCGCGCGCTGACCGAGATGTACGAGCGCGAACAGGAGGCGGGCCGCGAGCAGATCGCGGCCTGAGCTGACTCCAAGCGACTTGGCGGGCAGGCTGATCGAATGATCGGCCACCCGCCGCACCGAATACAACGAACCACACAAGACAGCTCGATGGGCCTGTGCAGGCCGCATCGGGTCAGGAAGGACACCATGGGTAAGGCGACCGGCTTTCTCGAATTTCCCCGCCAGAACGAGGCATACGAAGCGCCCGAAGCGCGCGTGAAGCATTACAAGGAATTCGTGTTCGCACTGGCGGACAACGAAGCCAAGATCCAGGGCGCACGTTGCATGGACTGCGGCATTCCGTTCTGCAACAACGGCTGCCCGGTCAACAACATCATTCCGGACTTCAACGACCTGGTGTATCGCCAGGACTGGAAGACCGCGATCGAGGTGCTGCACTCAACCAACAACTTCCCCGAGTTCACGGGCCGCATCTGCCCGGCACCGTGCGAAGCGGCTTGCACGCTGGGCATCAATGAACTGCCGGTCGGCATCAAGTCGATCGAGCACGCCATCATCGACAAAGCCTGGGAAGAAGGCTGGGTCGCGCCGCAGGTGCCCAAGCACAAGACCGGCAAGACCGTGGCCGTGGTCGGCTCCGGCCCTGCTGGCATGGCCGCTGCACAGCAACTGGCACGCGCCGGTCATGACGTGACGCTGTTCGAGAAGAACGACCGCATCGGCGGCCTGCTGCGTTACGGCATTCCCGACTTCAAGCTGGAGAAGGCGCAGATCGACCGCCGCATGCAGCAGATGGAAGCCGAAGGCGTGACGTTCCGCACCGGCGTGATGGTCGGCAACGCAACGCTGCCCGCCGGCATCGTCAACGACGCACGCGAAACCATTGCTGCGGACGACATCCTCAAACAGTTCGACGCCGTGGTGCTGACGGGCGGCTCAGAAGTCCCGCGTGATCTGCCGGTGCCGGGCCGCGATCTGGACGGCGTGCACTACGCGCTCGAATTCCTGATCCCGCAGAACAAGGAAGTGGCCGGCGACGCGCCCAACCCGATCCGCGCTGACGGCAAGCACGTCATCGTGATCGGCGGTGGCGATACGGGCTCGGACTGCGTGGGCACGTCCAACCGTCATGGCGCCGAATCGGTCACGCAGTTCGAACTGCTGCCGCGCCCGCCGGAAGAAGAGAACAAGCCGCTGGTGTGGCCGTACTGGCCGATCAAGCTGCGTACGTCGTCGTCGCATGACGAAGGCTGCGAGCGCGACTGGTCGGTCGCCACCAAGGCCCTCATCGGCGAGAACGGCCGCGTAACCGGCCTGACCGCTGTGCGCCTGGAGTGGAAGGACGGCAAGATGAGCGAGGTCGCGGGCAGCGAGTTCACGCTCAAGGCCGATCTCGTGCTGCTGGCGATGGGCTTTACCAACCCGGTCGGCGGCGTGCTGGATGCCTTTGGCGTGACCAAGGACGCGCGCAACAACGCCCGCGCCGCCACCGAAGGCGACAACGCCTACGCTACCAACGTGCCGAAGGTGTTTGCCGCCGGTGACGTGCGCCGCGGCCAGTCGCTGGTTGTGTGGGCCATCCGCGAAGGCCGCCAGGCTGCACGTTCGGTCGATGCGTTTCTCATGGGTCATACGGAACTGCCGCGCTGACCACGCGGCTGACCGCCTGACCCAGGCCCGCCAAGGTTCGCCTTGGCGGGCCTTTTTCTTTGTGCCGCGCGGGTTGTGACGCGAGCGTTATGTCTCATGGTTTACGTCGACATGGTTTACATGAGTGCAGGGCGGGCAGGCGGATTTCTAGAATGAGATCTCCCCCGTAATCCTCCGCGCCTCATGCGACCTCGCGCCCGCAATGTGCCTACTGATGTGCCCGATGCGCCGGATCGGCAGCGGCGGCGCATGCTTGCTTGGCTCGGTGTGTTGCCGGCGATGCTGGCGTCGCCGGCGCATGCATTGGTGCAGGGGTATCCCTCGCAATCGCTGCGCCTGGTTGTGCCGGCTGCCGAGGGCAGCGCGTTTGATGCACTCGCCCGGGCACTGGCGACGCAGCTGCAACAGCAAGTCGGCCGAGAGGTTGGTGTGGAGGATCGCCCCGCAGCCAATGGTATGGCCGCTGGTGAAGCCGTCGTCCGCGCGCCGTCGGATGGCCACACCTTGCTGCTTCAGCAGACCACGTTCGTCGCCCAGCCCGCGCTGGAGCCGGCGTCCTATGACCCGCTACGCGACTTTCAGCCGGTGGCGATGGTCGCGACGCTGCCGCTGTTCCTCGCCGTCGATGCGCGTTTGCCGATGCATTCCGTCACCGATCTTCTTGCCCAAGCGCGCGGTGAATCCGTCACCGTCAATTGCGGGTCGGACATCGTCGGCACCTGGTCGCACCTCGTCGTGGAGCAGTTTGTGCGCGACTACGCTTTCCACGCGCCGCACGTGGCCGTTCGCGGTGAGGCGGGGCTCGTGCAGCAGGTCTTGGCGGGGCGCATGACGGCGTGCTTCGCCTGCTATCCGAGCGTGGCGGCTGCGGTGGCCAGCGGCCAACTGCGGTTGCTCGGCGTGACGGGCGGGGCGCGCTCGCGTTTTGCCCCAGCCGTGCCGACGTTGCGCGAAGGCGGTCTTGCCGGATTTGACCGCAGCGCCTGGATTGGCACCTTCATGCCGGCGCGCACGCCCCGACCTCTCTCGATGCGCGCAGCGGCCGAGTTGCGTCGCGCCGTCACTTCAAGCGATGTGCAAGCGACATTGCGCGCCGGCGGCTTCGAGCCGGAATGGGATGCCCCCGACACGTTCGCCCAGGCAGTCCGCCGCGACGCCACTCACTGGCAGGCGGTGATTCGCCAAGCCGATCTGCGGCTGGATAGCGGCGAATAAGCCACTTTCTGCGCCGCCAGCACTGCCACCTTCAGCGCCGCGCGCGCACCACTTTCAGCAACCCGCAAGAGACGAGAACCCGTAGCGCGGCGAACAAGCCACACAAACTGTAGGTAAGCGTGGCGTGACTGA
The DNA here is from genome assembly GCA_963512445.1 of uncultured Ralstonia sp. GTDB lineage: Bacteria > Pseudomonadota > Gammaproteobacteria > Burkholderiales > Burkholderiaceae > Ralstonia. The sequence continues at coordinate 88,869 of CAUPMS010000015.1, read as the reverse complement.
CGGGCTACGCGGGTTTCCACCTATAATGGCGGGCCGCGCGAAGCCGCCTCCTATTGGCGAGCCAGCGGTAGTCAAGACAACAAGATGCGGCAGCATGAAGCCGCCAACCTGCCGAGCCCTCTGCACCGACCTCCATCGTGTCCACCCAGCCCTCCAACGCCGTTGTCGAACTCGATCAGGTCGATTTCGCCTATCAGCCAGGCGCGCGGCGCATCCTGTCCGGCCTGTGCATGCGCGTGCCCAAGGGCAGCGTGGTGGCCGTCATGGGCGGCTCGGGCTGCGGCAAGACGACGATCCTGCGGCTGATTGGCGGCCAGGTCGGCGCGGCTGCGGGCACCGTGCGCGTGCACGGTCAGGACATCGGTGCCATGGACAAGCGAGCGCTGTACGCCGCACGTCGCCAGATGGGCATGCTGTTTCAGTTCGGCGCGCTGTTTACCGATATGTCTGTGTTCGACAACGTGGCATTTCCACTGCGCGAACACACCGAGTTGCCCGAGCCCCTCATTCGTGATCTGGTGCTGATGAAACTCAACGCCGTCGGCCTGCGCGGCGCGCGTGACCTCATGCCCTCGGAGATTTCCGGCGGCATGGCCCGGCGCGTGGCGCTGGCACGTGCGATTGCGCTGGACCCGTCGCTCATCCTCTACGACGAGCCGTTCGCGGGCCTGGACCCGATCTCGCTGGGCCTCACCGCCTCGCTCATCCGTAAGCTGAACGACGCGCTGGGCGCGACCAGCATCATCGTTTCGCACGATGTGCAGGAGACGTTCCACATTGCCGATTACGTCTACTTCATCGCCAACGGTGGCATCGCCGCCGAGGGCACGCCGGCTGAACTGACTGCGTCGGCTGACCCGTTTGTGCGGCAGTTCGTGCACGGTGAGGCTGACGGCCCCGTGCCGTTTCACTATCCCGGCGCGCCGCTGGCCGACGACTTCGGCATGGTCCAGGGCGGAGGCGCGCGATGATTTCCACCATCGGCTTCCTCGTTCGCACGCTGATTGGCCGTCTCGGTTATGCGGTGCGCATGCTGGTGACGTTGTTCGCGGCGTCGGGCGACGTGCTGCGCCGCCCGCGCCTGTTGGTCGAGCAACTGCGCTTCATTGGTAACGATTCGTTCATCATCATCGCCGTGTCGGGGCTGTTCGTCGGCTTCGTGCTGGGGCTGCAGGGTTACTACACGCTCAATCGCTACGGTTCCGAGCAGGCGCTGGGCTTGCTGGTGGCGCTGTCGCTGGTGCGCGAGCTGGGCCCGGTGGTGACGGCGCTGCTGTTTGCGGGCCGCGCCGGTACGTCGCTCACGGCTGAAATCGGTTTGATGAAGGCCGGTGAACAATTGATTGCCATGGAAATGATGGCCGTCGACCCGCTGGCCCGCGTGCTGGCGCCGCGCTTCTGGGCAGGCTTCATTGCCATGCCGCTGCTGGCGGCAATCTTCAGCGCGGTCGGCATTCTGGGCGGATACTTTGTCGGCGTGGGCCTGATCGGTGTCGATGCCGGTGCGTTCTGGTCGCAGATGCAGGCCGGTGTGGATGTGGTGAACGACGTCGTCAACGGCGTTATCAAGAGTGTGGTGTTTGGCGTGGCCGTGACTTTCATCGCGCTGTATCAGGGTTACGAGGCCAAGGCGACGCCCGAAGGTGTGTCGCGTGCCACCACGCGGACGGTGGTGATCGCGTCGCTGGCCGTACTGGCGCTGGACTTTGTGCTGACCGCGCTGATGTTCAGCTGACGCGCCGCCTCTTCAACGAGAAAGAACTATGCGTAAGAGCCTCCTCGATTTCTGGGTCGGACTGTTCGTGCTGGTGGGCATCGTGGCCCTGCTGTTCCTGGCGCTCAAGGCCGGCAACATGAGCGCGTTTTCCTTTGCCAAGAGCTACCAGGTGAAGGCGTCCTTCGACAACATCGGTGGTCTGAAAGTGCGCGCGCCGGTCAAGAGCGCGGGCGTGGTGGTTGGTCGTGTGTCGCAGATCCTGTTCGATGACAAGAGCTACCAGGCGATCGCGGTGCTCGACATGGACCAGCGCTATCAGTTTCCGAAAGACAGCTCGGCCAAGATCCTGACCTCGGGTCTGCTGGGAGAGCAATACATTGGTATTGAGCCGGGCGGCGACTCCGCCATGCTGGCCAGCGGCAGCAAGATCACCATGACGCAGTCTGCGGTGGTGCTGGAGAACCTGATCAGCCAGTTCCTCTACAGCAAGGCGGCGGATGCCGGTGCTGGCAGCGGCAATGGCGGTGCCGGCGGAGCCAAGCCGGCTGAGGGCGGTGGGAGTAAATAAACCATGAAAACAACAACATCCATTCACACGCTGCGCGGCTTCGTGCTGGCAGTGGCTGCAGGCGCCACGTTGCTGGCCGGCTGCGCCACGGGGCCGAACGTCAATCCGGCCGATCCGATCGAGCCGTTCAACCGTGAAGTCTTCCGCATTAACGAAGACCTCGACAAGGGCGTGCTGAAGCCGGTCGCGCAAACGTATGTCGATGTCGTGCCCTCACCGGCGCGTACGGCGGTGTCGAACTTCTTCTCGAACGCGGGCGATGTCTATTCCGCCGTCAACAACCTCCTGCAGTTGAAGGGCACGGCCGCGCTGGAAGACACCATGCGTGTGGCGATCAACACCGTGCTGGGTTTGGGTGGCCTGATCGACATCGCGTCGGACGCCGGCCTGCCCAAGCACAAGGAAGACTTTGGTCAGACGCTGGGCGTGTGGGGTGTGCCGGCGGGCCCGTACGTGGTGTGGCCGCTGCTCGGCCCGAGCACCGCACGGGACACCGTGGGCTTCCTCGTCGACTGGCAGATGGACCCGCTCACGTACTGGCACCACAGCGCGATCACGTATTCGCTGGCCGCGCTGCGCGTGGTCGACACGCGCGCCAACCTGCTCGGCGCCAGCAATGTGTTCGAACAGGCTGCCGTCGACAAGTACACCTTCCTGCGGGACGCCTATCTGCAACGCCGCCGCTATCTGATCTATGACGGCAACCTGCCGGAAGATCAGGACAACAAGAAGTCGCCGGACACCGGTGATGCGACGGTCTCGCCGTACCAACGCTTCACGCCGAACTGGCCGGTCTTTCGCCGCTGATCGGTACACGTAACAACATCGCCTCAAAGGTGACAAGGCGTAAAACTGGCTGGCCCGCGCGAACTCGCCTGCGGCCGGTCTGTTCTAATGGCCAACAAGATTGCGGCGAATGCGCTGCAAGCGACCCGAAAATCACACTATAAGGACGCGATATGTTGAAGAAACTCCTCCGCTCCCTGTTCGCCGGTCTCACGCTGACGGCTGCCGTGGCAGCTGCGCCAGTGCACGCCCAGGAGGCCGACGCCCAAGCCACCGTCAAGACGGCCGTGGATGACGTGCTCGCCACCATCAAGAACGATCCGGAACTGCGCGGCGGCAATATGGCCAAGGTGTACCAACTGGTCGATCAGAAGATCGTGCCGCGCGCTGATTTCAAGCGCACAACGCAGATCGCCATGGGCCGTTTCTGGAACCAGGCATCGCCGGAGCAGCAGCAACAGATTCAGGAAGGCTTCAAAACGCTGCTGATTCGCACCTACGCTGGCGCACTGTCGAACGTGAAGAACCAGACCGTCGCGTACAGGCCGTTCCGTGCGGCTGCGGATGACACCGATGTGGTGGTGCGTTCGACCGTGAACAACAACGGCGAGCCTGTGGCCCTGGACTATCGCCTGGAAAAGACGGCCGGCGGCTGGAAGGTGTATGACATCAACATCAGCGGCCTGTGGCTGTCCGAAACCTACAAGAACCAGTTTGCCGATGTCATCAGCAAGCGCGGCGGCGTCGCCGGCCTGGTGAGCTTCCTGAGCGAGCGCAATGCACAGCTCGAGAAGGCACCGGCAAAGTAAGCGGCCTTCCGGTAGAATCGGCACAGCGGTCAACTCTGGCCGCTGTTTCTTTTTTTGACGCATCCATCTTCGCCATGTTGACCCTGTCCGGCCCGCTGACCCAGCTCGAAGCGCCGCGCGTTCTGCGCGAGGGCGAGGCGCAGCTCGGCCAGGCGCGAGAAGCCGGCATTGCCGCGCTGCACATCGATTGCGCCGGCTTGTCGCAGGTCGATTCGTCTGCACTCGCAGTGCTGCTGTCGTGGCAGCGCACGGCGCAGGATGCCGGTATTGCGCTCGATATCGCAGGCGCTCCGCAGGCGCTGTCCAACCTTGCCGCGTTGTACGGCGTGGAATCCCTGCTGGCCATCGCGCCGGCCGCCACAGAACACCACCACGCACGACATTGAGGCGGCGTCCGGTGCTGCGGGGTGGTTTCCCCAACATCGCGATGCCGCGCTCCGGCCGGGGCGCCGCGCGCGTTTCTGGCACCCCCGGTGCGACGCCGCTAGCAGTCCCGTCGTCTGTTGGTGCAGTTCCCCTATAATTCCCGGTTTGTCGCTCTGCTGCCGCCACGCGCGGCGTCCAAGACCGCGCTGATCATGTCGATTGGTGGTCACGGAATGCGCAGGGTAGTTCACTTTGTCGGCCATGAAAGCCATCGAAATCGCTGACGTCCGCAAGCGCTACAAGTCGTTGCAAGCGCTCAAGGGCGTGAGCCTGTCTGTCGAGCAGGGCGAGTTTTTCGGCCTGCTGGGCCCCAACGGCGCGGGCAAGACCACGCTGATCTCCATCCTCGCAGGCCTGAATCGTGCCGATTCCGGCAGCGTGCGTGTGCTCGGCCACGACGTCGTTTCCGATTACCGCACCGCACGCCGCAAGCTCGGCGTGGTCCCGCAAGAGCTGGTGTTCGATCCGTTCTTCACGGTGCGCGAAACGCTGCGTCTGCAGTCGGGCTACTTCGGCCTGACCAGCAATGACGACTGGATCGACGAGGTCATGGCCAACCTGGATCTCACCAACAAGGCCGATGCCAACATGCGCACGCTCTCGGGCGGCATGAAGCGCCGCGTGCTGGTGGCGCAGGCATTGGTACACCGCCCGCCGGTGATTGTGCTGGACGAGCCGACCGCCGGTGTGGACGTCGAACTGCGCCAGACGCTGTGGAAGTTCATCTCGCGCCTGAATCGCGAAGGCCACACCGTCGTGCTGACCACGCACTACCTGGAAGAAGCCGAATCCCTGTGCGACCGCATCGCCATGCTTAAGTTTGGCGAGGTGGTGGCGCTGGATCGCACGGCCAATCTGTTGTCGCAATTTGCGGGGTTGCAGCTTGTGCTGAGCTTCTCGCAGGGTGCGCTGCCCGCGTCGCTCGAAGGGTTGCGCCTGCCGGGCAACCACGGCGAGCGCGGCGTGCGCCTGCGCCTGTCGGGCTACGGCGAGGTCGAGCAGATTCTCTCCACTTGCCGCCAGGCCGGCTGCGAATTCGACGACATGGAAGTCGCCAAGGCCGATCTGGAAGACGTGTTCGTGCAGATCATGCGCCGCGAAGGGGGGCTCCCCGCTGGCTCGCAGACGCCTGCGATTCCTGATTCTGCGCTGGAGCCTGCAGCATGAGTGCCATTCCTGAAAGTCTCCCCGGCCGCTGGACCGGGTTCCGCACGCTGCTGTACAAGGAAGTGCTGCGCTTCTGGAAGGTGAGTTTCCAGACCGTGGCCGCACCCGTGCTGACCGCGCTGTTGTACCTGCTGATCTTCGGCCACGTGCTGGAAGACCGCGTGAAGGTGTTCGACCAGCTGAGCTACACCGCCTTCCTGGTGCCTGGCCTGGTGATGATGAGCGTGCTGCAGAACGCGTTTGCCAACAGCTCGTCGTCGCTCATTCAGTCGAAGATTACCGGCAACCTGGTGTTCATCATGCTGCCGCCTTTGTCGCACTGGGAGATGTTTGGTGCCTATGTCTGTGCGTCCATCATCCGTGGCTTGGCTGTGGGCACGGGCGTGCTGCTGGTGACGACCGCGTTCGCGCACCTACACTTTGCTCAGCCGCTGTGGATCATCGTCTTTGCCGTGCTCGGTGCGGCGGTGCTCGGCACGCTGGGGCTGATTGCCGGCATCTGGGCCGAAAAGTTCGACCAGCTCGCGGCGTTCCAGAATTTCCTGATCGTGCCGGCCACCTTCCTGGCGGGCGTGTTCTATTCGATTCATTCACTGCCGCCGTTCTGGCAGGCGGTGTCCCACGCCAACCCGTTCTTCTACATGATCGACGGCTTCCGCTACGGCTTCTTCGGCGTGTCCGATGTGCCGGTGGCGACTAGCCTCGGCGTGATGCTGATCGCGTTGGTCGTGGTGGGGGGAGTTGCCCTGCAGATGCTGCGCACGGGCTACAAGCTGCGCCATTGATGCGTCAATAAAACCAACTCGACGCACCACCCTAACGTTTTTGGAGAAGGGACGGCTATGTTGCCCACACCCGAACAAGTCAAGCAGTACATCGAAACCGGCCTGCCGTGCGAACACCTCGAAGTCGAGGGCGACGGCCAGCACTTTTTTGCCACCATCGTCAGCGCGCAGTTTGAAGGCAAGCGGTTGATCCAACGTCACCAGCTCGTCTACGCAGCGCTGGGTGAGCGGATGCGTGCGGAGATCCACGCGCTGTCCATGAAGACGCTCACCCCGGCGGAGTGGCAGTCTTGATGGCCGAGCTTGATCCCAATCCGGTTGCTGTTTCCACTGATTTCGCTGCTGTTTCCGATTCCGCGCTCGCCGAGCGCTCTGAACGATGTGACGTCTCGCTCATGGACAAACTGCTGATCGAAGGCAATGGCCCGCTGTCGGGCGAAATCCGCGTGTCTGGCGCCAAGAACGCCGCGCTGCCCATCATGTGCGCCGCGCTGCTGACGCCCGAACCGCTGGTGCTGAGCAACGTGCCCAACCTGCAGGACGTGCGCACGATGCTCAAGCTGCTGCGCCAGATGGGCGTGGAGGGCACGCAGAACGGCAACGACGTGACGCTGGACGCGGCCACCATCGGCTCGCCGGAAGCGCCGTACGACCTGGTGAAGACCATGCGTGCGTCGATCCTGGTGCTGGGCCCGCTCCTGGCGCGTTTCGGCCATGCGCGTGTGTCGCTGCCGGGCGGCTGCGGCATTGGTGCGCGTCCGGTCGACCAGCACATCAAGGGCCTGCAGTTGATGGGCGCGGAGATCGTCATCGAGCACGGCTACATTGAAGCCAAGCTCGCCGACGGCGCCAAGCGGCTGCATGGCGCGCGCATCGTCACCGACATGGTGACCGTGACCGGCACCGAAAACCTGCTGATGGCCGCAGCGCTCGCCGACGGCGAGACCGTGCTGGAAAACGCCGCGCGCGAGCCGGAAGTGACGGACCTTGCGAACCTGCTCGTGAAGATGGGCGCACGCATCGAAGGCATCGGCACCGATCGTCTGGTGATCCAGGGCGTCGAGTCGTTGAGCGGCGCCAAGCACACGGTCATCGCTGATCGCATCGAAGCCGGCACTTTCCTGTGCGCCGTGGCTGCGGCCGGCGGTGACGTGACGCTGCGCGCCGTACCGCCGGGCATTCTCGACGCGGTGCTCGACAAGCTGCGCGAAGCCGGCGTGACACTCACCACGGGCGATGACTGGATCCGCGTGCAGATGACGGGCCGCCCGAAGGCCGTGAGCTTCCGCACCTCGGAATACCCTGCCTTCCCGACCGACATGCAGGCGCAGTTCATGATGCTCAACGCCATCGCTGAAGGCTCTGCCACGGTGACGGAGACGATCTTCGAAAACCGCTTCATGCACGTGCAGGAACTGAACCGCCTGGGCGCCAACATCGTGATCGACGGCAAGACGGCCGTGGTGACGGGCGTCGAGCAACTGTCGGGCGCGACCGTCATGGCGACGGATCTGCGTGCTTCGGCCAGCCTGGTCATTGCCGGCCTGATCGCGCAGGGCGAGACACTGGTCGACCGCATCTATCACCTCGACCGCGGCTACGACCGCATCGAAGACAAGCTCTCCGCTGTCGGCGCCAAGATCCGCCGCATCCAGGCGTAAGGTAAGGAACCTGCAGGCCATGAACGCAATCCAGTCCGCTCCCGATCAGCTCACGCTGGCGCTCTCCAAAGGGCGCATCTTTGAAGAGACGCTGCCGCTCTTGAAGGCCGCAGGCATCGAGGTGACCGAAGATCCGGAAACCTCGCGCAAGCTGATTTTGCCGACGTCGGATCCGGCGTTGCGCGTGATCATCGTGCGCGCCTCCGATGTGCCAACCTACGTGCAGTACGGCGCGGCGGATTTCGGCGTGGCCGGCCGCGACGTGCTGATGGAGCACGGCATGGCGGGCCTGTATGCGCCCATCGATCTGAACATCGCCCGCTGCCGCATGTCGGTGGCGGTGCCCAAGGGCTTCGACTACGCCAACGCGGTGCGCCAGGGTGCGCGCCTGTCGGTGGCGACGAAGTATCTGAATACCGCGCGCGAGCACTTCGCCAAGAAGGGCGTGCACGTCGATCTGATCAAACTGTACGGCTCGATGGAGCTGGGTCCGCTGGTGGGCCTGGCCGATGCCATCGTCGATCTGGTCAGCACCGGCGGCACGCTGCGCGCGAACAACCTCGTCGAGGTGGAGGAGATCGTGCAGATCTCGTCCCGACTGGTTGTCAACCAGGCTGCGCTGAAGTTGAAGCGCGAGCGGCTGGCACCGATTCTCGACGCTTTCGAGCGCGCCTCCGCCAAAGAGGAGCGCGCTGGAGAACCCGCATGAGCCTGACCCTCCGTAAGCTGGATTCGGCCGAAGCCGGATTCGCGGCGCAACTGCGCCAGGTGCTCGCTTTTGAGGCGAGCGAAGACGAGGCCATCGACCGCGCCGCCGCGCAGATCCTGGCCGACGTGAAAGCCCGCGGCGATGCCGCCGTGCTGGAGGCCACGCGCCGCTTCGACCGTATCGAAGCCGACAGCGTGGCCGCGCTGGAACTGTCGCCCGCCGCGCTGCAAGCCGCGCTGGATGGCCTGGAGCCCAAGCGCCGCGCGGCACTGGAAGCGGCCGCCGCCCGCGTGCGTGCGTACCACGAGAAGCAGAAGATCGAGTGCGGCACGCACAGCTGGGAATACGCAGAAGCCGACGGCACTGTGCTCGGCCAGAAGGTTACGCCGCTGGATCGCGTCGGCATCTATGTGCCGGGCGGCAAGGCGGCGTATCCGTCGTCAGTGCTGATGAACGCGATTCCGGCACGCGTGGCTGGCGTCAAGGAAATCATCATGGTGGTGCCCACGCCGGGCGGCGTGCGCAATGAGCTGGTACTTGCCGCCGCTTGCATCGCCGGAGTGGACCGCGTGTTCACGATTGGCGGTGCGCAGGCGGTTGGTGCGCTCGCTTACGGCACCGACACCGTTCCCGCCGTCGACAAGATCGTCGGCCCGGGCAACGCCTACGTGGCGGCTGCCAAGCGTCGCGTGTTCGGCACGGTCGGTATCGACATGATTGCCGGGCCGTCGGAAATCCTCGTGATCTGCGATGGCACAACCGACCCGGACTGGGTGGCGATGGATCTGTTCTCGCAGGCCGAGCACGACGAGCTCGCCCAATCGATCCTGCTGTGCCCGAGCGCCGAGTTCATCGCGCAGGTGCAAGCCAGCATCAACCGCCAGCTCGAAGACATGCCGCGCCGGAGCGTGATCGCTGAATCGCTGTCCGGCCGTGGTGCGCTGGTCAAGGTGCGCGACATGGAAGAGGCGTGCGAGATCGCCAACGACATCGCGCCCGAGCACCTGGAGATTTCCACTGAGAACCCGCGCCAGTGGGCCGAGCGCATTCGTCACGCGGGCGCGATCTTCCTTGGCAAGTACACCAGCGAATCGCTGGGCGACTACTGCGCCGGCCCGAATCACGTGCTGCCGACCTCGCGCACGGCGCGTTTCTCGTCGCCGCTGGGCGTGTACGACTTCATCAAGCGCTCGAGCCTGATCGAGGTGAGCGAAGCCGGCGCGCAGATGCTGGGCGAGATTGCCGCCGAACTCGCCTATGGCGAAGGCCTCCAGGCGCATGCCCGTAGCGCTGAATACCGCCTGACCACCAAGTCCGAATAACGCCTGCCGCATCACAATGACCGCCGCCGCTCCAGCCCAGCCTTCGCTTGACGACCTGCTCGCCCGCATCGTGCGCGACGACGTGCGCGCCATGGGGGCGTATCACGTGCCCGACGCGACCGGCATGGTCAAGCTGGACGCGATGGAGAACCCGTACCATCTGCCGGCGATGCTGCGCGACGCGCTGGGCAAGCGCCTGGCCGACGTGGCGCTCAACCGCTACCCTGTGCCAACCGCCGACGCGCTCAAGGCGCAGCTCAAGCGCGTGATGCACGTGCCGGCCGGCGCCGAGGTGCTGCTGGGCAATGGTTCGGACGAAATCATCAGCCTGATCGCCATTGCCGCGGCCAAGCCGGGCGCGACCGTGCTGGCGCCGTTGCCGGGCTTCGTGATGTACGCGATGTCGGCACAGTTGCTGGGCCTGAAGTTCGTCGGCGTGCCGCTCAAGGCAGACCTGACGCTCGACCGTGAAGCGATGCTGGCGGCCATGGCCGAACATCAGCCCGCCGTCATCTACCTGGCGTATCCGAACAACCCGACCGGCAACCTGTTCGACGCCGCCGACATGGATGCGATCATCCGCGCCGCACGCGGCCCGGTGTGCCAGAGCCTGGTGGTGGTCGACGAGGCTTACCAGCCGTTCGCGCAGCACAGCTGGATGCCGCGCCTGCGCGATTTCGATCACCTGCTGGTGATGCGCACCGTCTCCAAGCTGGGCTTGGCGGGCATCCGCCTAGGCTACGTGGCCGGCCACCCCAAGTGGATCGCCGAGCTCGACAAGGTGCGCCCGCCGTACAACGTGAATGTGCTGACCGAGGCCACCGCCCAGTTCATGCTCGAACACGTCGATGTGCTCGATGCCCAGGCAGCGACCCTGCGTGGCGAACGCACCAAGCTGATCAATGCGCTGTCCGCTCAGCCAGGCGTGACGGTGTTCCCAAGCGCGGCGAATTTCATTTTGCTGCGCGTACCCGATGCCGCGGGCTTGTTCGAGCGTCTGCTCAATCGGCAGATTCTCATTAAAAACGTCAGTAAAATGCACCCGTTGCTGGCCAACTGTCTGCGCGTGACGGTCAGCAATCCCGAAGAAAATGCGCAATTTCTCGATGCCTTTGCCGCATCGCTGCAGGAAGCCCCATGAGCCGCCCCACCAGTCGTCGCGCTGAGGTCACTCGCAACACCTCTGAAACGCAGATCCGCGTCGCCCTTGATTTGGACGGCACGGGCAAGCAGACGCTGAACACCGGCGTCCCATTCCTCGACCACATGCTCGACCAGATCGCCCGTCACGGCATGGTCGACCTTGACGTCTCGGCCACCGGCGACACCCATATCGACGACCACCACACCGTGGAAGACGTCGGCATCACGCTCGGCCAGGCCGTTGCCAAGGCCATCGGCGACAAGAAGGGCATCGTGCGCTACGGCCACAGCTACGTGCCGCTGGACGAAGCCCTGTCGCGCGTGGTGATCGACTTCTCCGGCCGTCCGGGCCTGGAGTTCCACGTGCCGTTCACGCGTGCGCGCGTCGGTAGCTTTGACGTGGACTTGTCCATCGAATTCTTCCGTGGGTTCGTCAACCATGCCGGCGTGACGCTGCATATCGACAACTTGCGCGGTATCAACGCGCATCACCAGATCGAAACCGTGTTCAAGGCCTTTGGCCGCGCGCTGCGCATGGCGGTCGAGATCGATCCGCGTGCCGCCGGCACGATTCCGTCGACCAAGGGCGCGCTGTAAATCACTGCGCCGGCCCGGCCGCGCCTACCCCACTCCGGAAACGGCCACTGATCCGATGGATCTGACCAAAAGCTTCTTCTCGCTGCTCGCGCTGATCAACCCGATCGGCGCGATCCCGTTCTTCATCAGCCTGACCGAGAGTCAGACGGATGAAGAGAAGCGGCGCACGATCAAGGTTGCGTCGATTTCGGTGGCAATCGTGATTGGCCTGTCCGCCTTGCTGGGCGAGCAGATCATCGGCTTTTTTGGGTTTTCGGTCGGTTCGTTGCAGGTGGGCGGCGGGATCATCATGATCATGATCGCGCTGAACATGCTGAACGCGCAGACCAGTCGCACCAAGGCCACGCCCGAAGAAGAGGACGAGGCCGGTGCCAAGGCCAGCATTGCCGTCGTGCCGCTGGCGATCCCGCTGCTCACGGGCCCCGGCTCGATCAGCACCGTGATCGTTTATGCGGGCAAGACCCGCCACTGGTGGGAACTGCTGCTCCTGGCCGGCGTGGGCGTGGGAATCGCGCTGGTGGTCTGGATTGTGCTGCGTGCAGCCGAGCCGATCGCCCGGGTGATCGGCCGTACCGGCATCAATGTCGGTACGCGGTTGATGGGTTTGATCCTGGCGGCGCTGGCCGTGGAATTCATTGTTGACGGGCTGAAAACCCTGTTGCCCGTACTTAGGGCCTAAGTTAAGTCATGACTAAGATCGCAATCGTCGATTACGGCATGGGCAACCTGCGCTCGGTAGCGCAAGCCCTGATGGCCGTCGCTCCGGAGGCCGATGTGCGCATCAGTGCGCAGGCCGACGAGATTCGCGCCGCAGACCGTGTGGTGCTGCCGGGGCAGGGCGCCATGCCCGACTGCATGGCCGCGTTTGACCAATCCGGCCTGCGCGAAGCGGTGCTGGAAGCATCGCGCACCAAACCGATGCTCGGTGTGTGCGTTGGCGAGCAGATGATGCTCGAGCGCAGCACCGAGGCGCGTGTTGGCCAGCAATATACCCAAGGCCTCGGTCTGATCGGCGGCGAAGTCGTCCGCTTTGATCTGGATGGCCAGTTGCAGCCGGACGGCTCACGGTACAAAGTGCCTCAGATGGGCTGGAACCGCGTGCACCAAAGCCGCGCCCACGCGTTGTGGGCTGGGGTACCGGAAGATGCCTACTTTTATTTCGTGCACAGCTACTACGCGCGGCCGGCCAATGCCGACGAATCGGTCGGAGAGACCGAATACGGCGTGCGGTTTACCTGCGCCATCGCCCGGGATAATATTTTTGCAACACAGTTTCACCCGGAAAAAAGTGCGCAATCCGGCCTGCAGATCTACCGGAACTTCGTGCACTGGAATCCGTGACGCCTGCAATTGCGTCGCAACCCAACCAGTTTTTCGCCCTTTTTAATCCTTTCCCCTCAACTCTGTCGTCACGCTTATGTTGCTCATCCCGGCCATCGACCTGAAGGACGGTCAGTGTGTGCGCCTCAAACAAGGCGATATGGATCAAGCCACCGTATTCTCGGAAGACCCCGCTGCCATGGCGCGGCATTGGGTCGACCAGGGTGCACGTCGGCTGCATCTTGTCGACCTGAATGGCGCTTTCGTGGGCAAGCCGCGCAACGAGGCCGCCATCAAGGCCATCATCGCTGAAGTGGGCGATGAGATTCCCGTGCAGCTCGGTGGCGGTATCCGCGATCTCAGCACCATCGAACGCTGGCTGGATGACGGCCTGTCGTACGTGATCATCGGCACAGCGGCGGTGAAGAATCCGGGCTTCCTCCAGGATGCGTGCACTGCGTTCGGCGGCCACATCATCGTCGGGCTCGATGCCCGCGACGGCAAGGTGGCCACCGATGGCTGGAGCAAGCTCACCGGCCACGAAGTGGCGGACTTGGCCAAGAAGTACGAAGACTACGGCGTCGAATCCATCATCTACACCGACATCGGCCGCGACGGCATGCTGCAGGGCATCAACATCGATGCCACCGTCAAACTGGCGCAGTCTGTGTCGATTCCCGTCATTGCCAGCGGCGGCTTGTCCAACCTGAAAGACATCGACCACCTGTGCGCGGTCGAAGAGTACGGTGTGGAAGGCGTGATCTGCGGTCGTGCGATCTACTCCGGCGACCTGAACTTCAAGGAAGCACAAGCCCTCGCGGACAAACTCGGCGCGGCCTGATCGTTGATCCAGCCGTGCACAACGGGCGCCCCGGCGCCCGACTCATCATGCTAGCCAAACGAATCATCCCCTGCCTGGACGTGACCAACGGCCGGGTGGTCAAGGGCGTCAACTTCGTCGAGTTGCGCGACGCGGGCGACCCCGTCGAAATCGCGCGCCGCTACGACGAACAAGGTGCAGACGAAATCACCTTTCTCGACATCACGGCCACGTCCGACGGGCGCGACCTGATGCTGAACATCATCGAAGCGGTGGCATCGCAGGTGTTTATTCCGCTGACGGTCGGTGGCGGCGTGCGTGCGCTGGAAGACGTGCGCCGGCTGCTCAATGCCGGCGCGGACAAGATCAGCATGAATTCGTCGGCGGTGTCGAATCCGCAACTGGTGTCGGACGCCAGCGCCCGTCATGGCGCACAGTGCATCGTCGTGGCCATCGACGCCAAGAAGGTGTCGGCCGAAGGCGAAGCGCCGCGCTGGGAGGTCTTCACGCACGGTGGCCGCAAGGGCACCGGCCTGGACGCCGTGGCGTGGGCACGCGAAATGGCGCAGCGCGGTGCCGGTGAAATTTTGCTCACCAGCATGGATCGCGACGGCACCAAGGCCGGCTTTGACCTTGAACTCACGCGCGCTGTGTCGGACGCCGTGCCGGTGCCGGTCATCGCCTCGGGCGGCGTCGGCAATCTGCAGCATCTGGTCGACGGCATCCAGCAAGGCCACGCCGATGCGGTGTTGGCCGCCAGCATCTTCCACTACGGCGAATACACCGTCGGCCAGGCCAAGCAGTTCATGGCAGAGCACGGCATTCCGGTACGGGTTGGACTATGAGCAAGAAGTGGCTGAATAAGGTCCACTGGGACGACAACGGCCTGGTGCCGGTAATCGTGCAAGAGCAGGGCAGCAACGACGTCCTGATGTTTGCCTTCATGAATCGCGAGGCGCTGCAGAAGACCGTGGAAACCGGCGAGGCCGTGTTCTGGTCGCGCTCGCGCAAGCGCCTGTGGCACAAGGGCGAGGAGTCCGGCCACATTCAGAAGGTGCATGAAATCCGCCTCGACTGCGACGAAGACGTAGTCTTGCTCCGCGTCACACAAGTCGGCGGCATCGCCTGCCATACTGGTCGCCACGCGTGCTTCTTCCAGAAGTTCGAAGGCAACGTGGAAGACGGCGACTGGCACACTGTTGAGCCCGTCCTCAAGAATCCTGACGATATCTACGCCGGAAAGCCCGGCCACAATCATGAGTGACACCCTGCGCCGCCTGGGCGAGGTGCTCGAATCCCGCAAGCTCGCCAACGGCGGCGACCCGGAAAAGAGCTACATTGCCCGCCTGTTCCACAAGGGCGACGACGCCATTCTCAAGAAAATCGGCGAAGAGGCCACCGAGACGGTCATGGCCGCCAAGGACGCTCGCGCCGCCGGCATGACTGATGAGGCGGTAGCCAAGGTTGTCTACGAAGTGGCCGACCTGTGGTTCCACACCATGGTGCTGCTGTCGCACTTTGACCTTACGCCGGATGATGTCGTCAACGAACTGGCGCGCCGCGAAGGGCTTTCGGGTCTGGAGGAAAAGGCGTTGCGCAAGTCGCAGGCACGCGACGCCGCGGGTGACTGATCACGGTGACGAATCGTCGCAGGGAGGCAGCTTGGACAAATACGGAGCGGCAGTGGTGGTGACGGATGACGCCGAACGCCTGGCCGGGCTGCGGCGCCTGACGCATATTCTGTATGCCCTCTACGCTATTTTTTGGCTGACCGGCGGCATCACTGCACTGATTGCCATCATCGTCGGGTATGTTAAGCGCGACGATGTGCGCGGCACGCTGTATGAGTCGCACTTCCGGTGGCAAATCCGTTCGTTCTGGTGGTGCGTACTGTGGGGTGTGATCGGCGTGTTGCTCATCCCCGTGGCCTTCATCGGTTTTGCCGTGCTGTGGGGTCTGGGCATCTGGATGCTGTATCGTATTGTGAAAGGCTGGCTGTATCTGAATGACAGCAAGCCGATGTACGCAAATCCGTAAAATCAAGCAATGGCGCCGCCACCGTTGCAGCGCCCAACGCTGTATTTGGCCGTAATTACGTGGGAGTAGGACATGGGTTCCTTTAGCATTTGGCACTGGCTGATCGTGCTGGTGATCATCATGATGGTGTTCGGTACGAAGAAGCTGCGCAACATCGGTTCGGACCTTGGTAGCGCTGTGAAGGGCTTCAAGGACGGTATGCGTGAAGGGCAGGAAGACAAGCCTGCGGGTTCGCAACAGCCGCAACAGAGCGCCGGCCAGCCGCCGCGCGAGCTGCACGATTCGACGACGATCGACGTCGAAGCGCGCGACAAGTCCAAGCAAGGCTGAGTACCGACGCGCGCTGACCGATGATCGATCTCGGCATTTCCAAGCTGGCGTTGATTGGCATGGTGGCGCTCGTCGTCATCGGGCCGGAGCGCCTGCCCAAGGTGGCACGCACCGCTGGCGCCTTGCTTGGCCGCGCACAGCGCTACATCGCCGATGTGAAGGCTGAGGTCAGCCGCGAAATCGAGCTTGAGGAGCTGCGCAAGATGCGCACCGACTTCGAGCAGGCCGCGCGCAATGTCGAGCAGACCATCCACCAGGAGGTCAGCAAGCACACGACCGAGATCAACGAACGCCTGAACGAGGCGCTTGGTGATCCCGCGCAAACGGCTATCTCCGCGCCCGACTGGCGCCCGGCACCGGGCAAATCGCGCAATGGACGTAACAGCTGGCGTAACAAGCAGCTCTCGATGCCCAAGTGGTACCGCCAGAAGCAGGGCGTGCGCATGTGGGCGCAATCGGGTGCGGCGCGCGTCAAGCGTCATCGCCCGCCCATCGTTGCCGCACAGTCGCGTGCGCGCTCGTTCTTCGAATGATTTTTCGGGCGCGAGCCGTGTCTGCGGTGCCGCGTCCTGACTTCCCCTTCTCTCACCCGACATGAGTGCCGCTCCGCTCGATCCGCAAGAGTCGCCCCAGGACGGCGCGCAGGAAACCTTCATCTCGCACCTAGTTGAGTTGCGCGAGCGCATCGTCAAGGCGGGCGCGGGCGTGCTGCTGATCTTCCTGGGCCTGGTCTACTGGGCGCCGGATATCTTCAACCTGTTCTCGCGGCCGTTGATTCAGGCGCTGCCCAAGAACGGCCACATGATCGTGACGGATGTCACCGGCTCGTTCTTCGTGCCGATGAAGGTGACGCTGCTGGCCGCCTTCCTGATCGCATTGCCATGGGTGCTGTACCAAATCTGGCGCTTCGTGGCGCCGGGGCTGTACACGCACGAGAAGCGGATGATCATGCCGCTGGTGGTGAGTACCTATGTGCTGTTCCTGTGCGGCGTGGCGTTTGCGTACTTCCTGGTCTTCCCGACGGTGTTCAAGGTGATGGCGCACTACAACGCGCCATTGGGTGCCGAGATGTCGACCGATATCGACAAGTATCTGAGCTTTGCGATGACCACGTTCCTCGCCTTCGGCATTACCTTCGAGGTGCCGGTGGTGGTGATGGTGCTAGTGCGCTTTGGCATCGTGAGCCTGGAGAAACTCCGGCAGGCGCGGCCGTATGTGGTGGTGGGCGCGTTCGTGATTGCGGCGGTCGTCACGCCGCCGGATGTGATGTCGCAGTTGCTGTTGGCGGTGCCGCTGTGGCTGCTGTATGAACTGGGGCTGATCCTGGCGGCCATTTTCCTGCGTAAGACCGTTGCACCTGATGCGGACCCCGAGCACCTTCCGGTAGTGAAGGACTGATCCACCCGTCACCGAAAGGTCCAAAGAAAAAGGCAGCCGAAGCTGCCTTTTTTTGTTGCCGTTGAAACCGCTTACGCGGCGTACAGCCAGAACTGCTCGCGCGGGAAGGTCAGCGCGTACTTGCCGTCGCCCGGGGCGCTGGCGGAGTAGGCGCGCAGACCCGTGCCGGTCGCGCCGCTGTCGCCGGTGGCGCGGAACAGGCATTCCCAGCGGTCGCCCAGATACATGCGCGTGGCCAGCGGCAAGTGGATGGTGTTGTCGGCGTTATCCACGCCCACGCGCACTTGTTCCAGGCGGATCACGCCGTGCGCCGATGCACCCGGCTTCAGATCGCCACGTGCCACACCCCATAGTGACCAACCGCCAGCCTCGTCCACAAGGCGGGCCATACCGTCACGCACTTCGGCAATCTTGCCGTTGATGCGGTTGTTGCTGCCCATGAACTCGGCGGTGAAGAGCGTTTCGGGCGCGCCGTACATCTGCTCGGGCGTGCCTTGTTGCTCGATCACGCCGTTGTTCAGCAGCAGGATGCGGTCGGACATCGCCATCGCCTCGCTCTGGTCATGGGTGACCATCAGGGCGGACAAGCCCAGTCGCACGATCAGCTCGCGCAGGAAGGCGCGGGCTTCTTCACGCAGCTTGGCATCGAGGTTGGAGAGCGGCTCGTCGAGCAGGATCACGGGCGGGTTGTAGACCAGCGCGCGTGCAATTGCCACGCGCTGCTGCTGGCCGCCGGAGAGCTGGCTCGGGAAGCGCTCGCCCAGGTGGCCAAGGCCGAGTTGCTGCAGCACGGCCTGCACGCGTTCCTTGATCTGCGCGGACGGCGTCTTGCGCAGCTTGAGCGGGTAGGCGACGTTCTCGGCCACGGTCTTGTGCGGCCACAGCGCGTACGACTGGAACACCAGGCCCAGGTTGCGCCCTTCGGCCGGCACGTCGAGCTTCTTGGCGCCGTCGAACATGACGCGATCGCCGATCTTGACGGTACCCTGGCTGGCCTGTTCGAGGCCGGCGACAGCACGCAGCAGCGTGGTCTTGCCCGAACCCGACGGGCCCAGCAGCGAGACGACCTCGCCCTTCTGCAACTGCATCGAAACACCCTTGAGGACCGGGTTGTTGCCGTATTGCAAGTGCAGGTCGTTGACAGTGAGTTCAATCATGGAGCTTCACTCCGAAACGCAGTGCGATGCCGAGGCCCACGGCCACCAGCACGATATTGACGAAGGACAGCGCGGCGACGATATCGATGGCGCCGCCCGCCCACAGGGAAACCAGCATCGAGCCGATCGTCTCGGTGCCCGGCGAGAGCAGGTACACACCGGTCGAGTACTCGCGCTCGAAAATCAGGAAGATCAGCAGCCAGGCGCCGAGCAGGCCGTAGCGTGTGAGCGGCACGGTCACGTCGCGCGTGGTGCGGGCACGGCTGGCGCCCACCGAGCGAGCAGCCTCTTCCAGCTCAGGGCCGACCTGCAGCAGCGCGGCCGAGATCAAGCGCAGCCCGTAGGCCAGCCACACCACCGTGTACGCGATCCACACGCTGAAGATCGTGCTGCGCAGGTCACGCAGTTTCGGCACAACGTGCTCGATGACCCAGTTGGCGAAGGGCAGGCCGCTGTCAGTCAAGCCGGTTTCGATCCAGTTCGGCACGAACAGGAACACCCACAGGAAAGCCAGACCGGCCAGCAGGCCCGGAATGGCGCGGGGCACCAGCACGCTGTAATCGAGGAAGCGCGTCCAGCCATCCGGCTTGCGGTGCATGGCCAGGCCGATGAAGGTGTAGCAGGCCACCGCAATGGCGCCGCCGATCACGCCGATCAGCACCGTATTGACCATCGCGCGCAGGAACTGCGGCTGCTCGAAGATCTGTTGGAACGCCGTGGTCGAGAATGCTTCCACCAGCGACACGCCTTCACCCCAGTTCGACACGAAGGCGCGCAGCGCGATGCCTGAGAGCGGCACCACCACGGTCACGAAGAACCAGAACACCACGATCGCCCAGGCGGGCCAGCGCCATTTGCCCAGCGGCAGCGGGCGGCTGCGCGTGACTTTGCCCTTGACGGTGACAAAGCGGTTGGCTGATTTCAGCATGACCCGCTGCAGCAGCACCAGCGGGAAGGTCACCATCACCAGGCAGACCGCCACGGCCGCCATCAGGTGATAGGCCGGCGTGCCGAGCTTGTTGGTCAGCTTGTACAGATACGTGGCCAGCACGAGGTGGCCTTCCGGATCGCCCAGCACCAGCACCAGGCCGAATACCTCGAAGCCCAGGAACGTCACCAGCACGGCGGCGTACAGCAGGGCAGGGCGCACCATCGGCAGGCTCACGTTCAGCGCCACCGACAACGGTGAGGCACCTGCGATGCGCGCGGCTTCTTCCACATCGGAGCCCAGGCTGCGCAGGGCCGACGAGACATACAGATACACGTGCGGCACGTGCGTCAGGCCGGCAATGATGATGATGCTGGTGAACGAGTACACGTTCCACGGCGCACCGCCAAACACTTGCTTGAACCACACCGTGTAGAAGCCCACCGGGCCGGCCGATACCACATAGCCGAAGGCCAGCACCATCGGCGAGACAAACACCGGGATCATCAGCATCGGCTCAAGAATGCGGCGGCCGGGCAGGTCTGAGCGCACCATCAGGAACGCCAGGATGCCGCCCAGCGGTACCGAGATGGCGGTCAGCCCAAGCGCCAGCGCGGCCGACTTCTCAAAGGCGTGCCAGAAATCCGAATCCGTAAAGATGAAGCGATACGCATCCAGCCCGGCCAGCGCGTCGGGCATGAAGAACGGCGCGGACAGAAAGCTCTGGTAGAAGATCAGCGCCAGCGGCGTGAAAATCGCCAGCGCGGTAAGCAGAATGACCACGCCGCGCGGCAAAGCCTGTCCCACACGCGTCCAGGGCGAGCGCTTGAGGGAGACTTCCGAAGCGGCGGCACGGTCTTGCGCTAGAGAACGCATGGTGCCTCCAAGAGGAGCCGGCGCCAGGTACGGATGGCGCCGGCTGCATTTGTCAAATGCGGGTCAGATGAGAGGAATCGTGATCAGCAGATCAGCAGATCAACGACCGGCGGCGGTGCGCCATTGCTTGATGAAGTCCAGGCGCTTCTTCGGCTCCAGGAACGTCAGGATCGACTCGTCCACCGGAATCGGCTTGATGGAGTTGCCGAGGATCTTCTTCAGGCCCGCGGCGGTCGCTTCGCCCGTCACGTCGTCACGCAGCGAGTGCAGATCCGACTTGTTGGCGAGAATGTCCTGGCCGCGCTTGGACAGGATGTAGTCCAGCCACAGCTTGGCCGCGTTCGGGTTCTTCGCCTTCTTGGCGATCATTGCCACGCGCGAGACCACCAGCGTGTAGTCCTTCGGATAGACGATGCCGATCGACGGGTCCTTCTTGGCGCGTGCCATCGCGTACGAGCCGAGGATGTTGTAGGCGATCAGGTTTTCGCCCGAAGCTACGCGCTCCATCATCGTGCCGGTGGACGACTGCAGCACCAGGTTCGGGCCCACGGCCTTGATGAAATCGAAGTACTGCGGCGAATCCTGATTGTCCTGCGCAGCCATCATGAAGCCCACGGCGGACTTCTCGATGTCGTACGTCGTGACCTTGCTCTTGAAGCGCTCGGGCTGGCTGGCGACCAGCTTAGCCAGGTCAGCATGCGTCTGCGGCACTTCCGAGTCCTTGATCAGGCGCTTGTTGTACAGGAACACGGCCGGCTCGTACGTCGTGCCGTAGGCCAGGCCCTTGTGGACGGCCCACGCTGGCAGGTGCGGCACTTCGGGCGAGTCGTACTTCATCGCGTAGGTCAGCGCCAGCTTGAGTTGCGAGTCCATCGACGAGTTCCACATCGTGTCGGCCGAGGCGCCGCCGGCGGCCTGTTCGCTGATGAAGCGGTTGTACATCTCGCTGCTGTTCATGTCGTTGTACTCGACTTTCACGCCGGGGTAGAGCGACTCGAAATCCTTGATCAGCGGATCTGCGGCCTTGGTGTCGGTCGTGGCGTAGACCACCACCTTGCCTTCCTTCTTGGCGGCGGCGACGGTGTCTGCGTAGCTGGCAGGGTAGCCGGCCGGGACTTGTGCGAAGGCGGCGGTGCTGAGGGTCAGGGCGGCAGCTGCAATTGAAGCGATGGCAGCGTGCGCGGGCACGAACTGGGGCGTAAAGCGGCCACGAAGCATGGTTTGTCTCCTGTTTGCTTGTGATGGTGTGGGGCCGGCTACTTATGGCTTGTTGCGTGTAGCTCGGACGGATGGCCCCAGGTGCGGCGGATTATAGAAATCGCGCGCTTTCGTCACGCTTTCATTGCGGCTGCTGCGCCGCAGCATGATCAGTGGCGGCCGCTGCAGTGGCCAGCGGCACGCGAATCCGCGCCGACAAACCGACACCGCCGTGCTCGTTCGGCTCACCATCGGCCAGCTCGATGTGCCCGCCGCTACGCGCTGCATAGGCGCGGGCGATGGCCAGGCCAAGGCCGGAACCTTCAGCGGCATAGCGTGCGTCTTTGGGCTTACCCGGCCGACTTCCGCCTTCGTGCGCACGGCGGAAACGCTGGAACGCATGCGCGCGCTCGTCGGCGTTCATGCCGGGGCCGGTGTCGTCTACGCAGACGAGCGCGGCATCGCCATCCGCGGTCGCCCGCACGGTGATGCGTCCGCCGGCCGGTGTGTAGCGGATCGCGTTGTGCACGAGGTTGGAGAGCGCCTCGCGCAGGAAGGCCGGATAGCCGATGACGGGCAGCGTCATGGCGAGGCCGACGTCGTCCCAGCCGAGGTCTTGCTGTTTTTCGCGTGCCAGCGGCAGCGCGCCGACGACCACGTCGCGTGCCAGCTCGCCGAGGTCGAAGGCTTCGGCCGGCGCATCCTGCCCCGCATGGCGCGCACGGGCGAGCGCGAGCAATTGCGTGGTCAGCCGGTTGGTCGACTGCAGGCGCGCGATGATGGCGGACAGGCTTTCACGCACGCGCGCCGGGTCGGTTTCGCGCAACGCGTATTCGGCTTGCGTCAGCAGCACCGCTAGCGGCGTGCGCAATTGATGCGACGCATCGGCGAGGAACTGGCTTTGCGCCTCCGCGAGTTCCGCATACCGATGGATGTGGTGGTTGATCGCATCGACCAGCGGGCGGACTTCGGCAGGTACGTCGGTGGCGTCGAGCGCGCGCAGGTCATCCGACGCGCGCACGCCGATGCTGCGTGCCAGGCGATTGAGCGGCCTTAGCGCGACGGTCACGCCCAGCCACAGCAGCGCGGCGCTCACCGCAACCAGCGCCGCATCGCGCAACAAGGTACCGCGCCAGACCGCCTGTTGCAGCGCGCGCCGCGTTTCGATGGTTTCCGCCACCTGAATGACGATGCGCGCCGGCAGCCCTGGCTGATATAGCGGCTTGGCCACGGCGGCCACGCGTACGGGTTCGTCGTGGTACGTCGCGTCGTAGAAGAGCGGGGTGTCGTTCTCCAGCTGCGTGATGGGCAGGGGCAGATCGTCGTAACCGGTGAGCGCGGCTTCAGGCACTTTGCCTGGCAAGGGCTCGAAAGCGACTCGGTAATAGACGTTGCTCTGCGCGGTCGATTCGAACATCGACAGCGCCACATACGGCACGTTGACTTGTACTTGCCCGCGCTCGATCGTCACGCCGTTCTCGATGGCGCGCACCGAGCCAAGCAGGGCGCGATCGTATGCGCGGTCGGTCGCGCCGCGCAGCGCCTGGTATGCCGAGACGATGTCGATGGCCAGCACACCCACCAACCCCGGCAGCAGCAACCAGAGCAGCGTGAGTTTCAGGCTGCGCGGCAGCCGAAGCTGGGTGAAGCGCTGCATCACGGGCTGCTGTCGCCAGTGGGGGGCGCCTCGCCGTCGCCGGCTTCGAGCATGTAGCCCAGCCCGCGCACGGTGACGATCTGTACGCCCGTGCCCGCCAGCTTCTTGCGCAGGCGGTGCACAACCACCTCCACCGCATCGGGGCTCGAGTCGCTGTCCAGATTGAAGACCTTGTCGAACAGATGCACCTTGGCCGTAGGCTGGCCGGTCTTGTGCAGCAGCGCTGAAAGCGCAGCATGCTCGCGCGGTGTGAGCGACAGTGGCTCGCCCGAGAGCAGGAACGCCTTGCGCCCGGTATCGAACTCCAGCGGCCCGCAACGCAGACGCGGGAACGCCCGGCCGCGGCTGCGGCGGATCAGCGCCATCAGCCGCGCTTCCAGCTCGGACAGCGCGAATGGCTTGGTGAGGAAATCATCCGCGCCGGCGTTCAGGCCGCGCACGCGCTCATCCAGCGCACCTTGCGCCGTGAGGATCAGCACCGGCGTGCGGTCGTCACGCGCGCGCATGTCGGCCAGCACGGCAAAGCCGTCCTTGCGCGGCAGGCGCAGGTCCAGCACCACCGCGTCAAACTCTCCGGACCCGAGGAAGGCTTCCGCGATCACGCCATCGGCGGCGCGCTCAATCACGAAGCCGCTTTGCGCCAGCGCGCGCGCCAGCCATGCGGCCAATTCGTCCTCATCCTCGACCAGCAAAATCCGCATCGGGTGTCTCTCAATATCGTTCTGGTTACTTTTTCATGATAATGCGTGGGGCCCCGAACTTGGCCACGTCGCCGGCCACATCGCCGATCACACCGTCCACCTGATGCAGTTCCAGATGCGCCTCAACCGGCATGTCGTCCATTCCCAATTCCCGTCGCCGCTGGCTTTGTCAGACCGCCGCAATGCTTGCTGCAAGCGGCGCCGTTTCGCGTGGGACACACGCGCAGTGGCTGGCCCGTCCGGCGCCGGAGCTGCCGTCGTACTACCCGCGCGACTACGACGCAATGGTCGGCGCCGCCCGCCGCGAGGGCCGCGTCACGGTCTATTCGACGACGGATTTCTCCTCCGCGTATCCGCTCATCCGCGCCTTCGAGACGCGCTACCCCGGCATCACCGTCGACTACCGCGAGCAGAACAGCGACGACATCTACCGCCGTTTCCTGGCTGAACTCACCGCCAAGTCGCCCGGCGCCGATGTGGTCTGGAGTTCGGCCATGCCCGAGCAGTTCAAGCTCGTGAACGACGGCCATGCGCTCTCGTACGCATCCCCTGAGCGCCCGTACCTGCCGTCGTGGGCCATCTGGAAGAACGAGGCGTACGGCACGAGCTATGAGCCGGTTGTCTTCGTCTACAACACGCGCCAATTGCCGCCGGAGCTGATTCCTTCCACCCATGCCGACTTCGCCCGCATTCTCAATAGCCATCGTGACTTGCTGCGCGGCCGCGTTGCCTCATACGACATCGAGCACTCCGGTTCCGCCTTCCTCTTCGCCGCCGAAGACGCGCGCACCACGCCGGTGTTCTGGGAGGTTGCCAAGGCATTGGGTGGCGTCAACGTCAATCTGTACATCACCACGGCCGCGATGCTCGAGCGCGTCGCTTCCGGCGAAAGCCTGCTCGCTTACGACGTGATCGGCTCGTACGCCGCGCGCTACGCCGATCGCAATCCGGCACTCGCCATCAAGATGCCGACCGACTACACGCTGGTCGCCACGCGTGTCGCCTTCATCGCCCGCCGTGCAGCTCGTCCGAACGCGGCACGCCTGTGGCTCGACTTCATGCTCTCGCGCGATGGCCAGACTGTGATGGCGGACCGGTCGTTTCTGTTCTCGCTGCGCCAGGACGTTGAGACAGGGCTCACCGCCAAGCGCCTGCTCGCCGAGCTTGGCAACACGCATCGCCCCATTCCCGTCGGCCCGGGTTTACTCGCCCATCAAGATCAGCTCCGTCGTGCCGATTTCCTAAAGCGATGGCACGCCGCACTCGGTCGATAAAAAGAGATTAATGGCGCACTTATCGCCATAACGTGGCGCGAAGGCGACAATTCAGAACGGTCCCCCGGCTGCCAAATTTGTTGCGCGGGAGAGGGCGACAATCGCCCGCCAACCCCAGCGCCACCGCGTAAAAAGCGGGTCGCGCCCCCCTTCCAAAGGGGCTTGGCGCGTGTTGCCCATGAGCAACAACTT
The DNA here is from genome assembly GCA_963512445.1 of uncultured Ralstonia sp. Taxonomy (GTDB): domain Bacteria; phylum Pseudomonadota; class Gammaproteobacteria; order Burkholderiales; family Burkholderiaceae; genus Ralstonia. The sequence goes on along the minus strand of CAUPMS010000015.1, from coordinate 63,292 downwards.
GGCCGCAAATCGCGGCCCAGAGCCAGAAAGGGTTTCCGGAATCCGTCAGCGCTGGCCCATAATGCGGTCAGACGTAAGGTATCTGCGTCGTCCATAAGGACAGTCAAGATTTCCCAATCAGTTGACAAGGAAAGTGTCGATATGAAGATGAAACTGTTTGCAGCTGCTGTTGCAGCTCTGGCCGCCAGTGGCGCCTATGCACAATCCTCCGTGACCCTGTACGGCGTGGTCGACGCTGGTCTGACCTACGCGAACAAGGTTCCGAACGCTGCCGGCAATGGCGGCGCTTCGCGTGTTGGCCTGGATTCGGGCGGCCTGTCGGGCTCGCGTTGGGGCCTGCGTGGCGTTGAAGACCTGGGCGGCGGCCTGAAGGGTATCTTCAACCTGGAAAGCGGCTTCAACCTCGACGACGGCAAGTCGGCTCAAGGCGGCCGTCTGTTTGGTCGTAACGCTTACGTTGGTCTGCAAGGCCAGTGGGGTCAACTGACCCTGGGTCGCCAGCAGAACCTGCTGTACGACTTCTCGCTGGTCTATGACCCGATGGCAATCGCCACGCGTTACTCGCTGGCTGCGCAAGACGCCTTCTTCGCTGGCCGTGCTGACAACGCCGTCAAGTACATCGGCACGTTCGGTGGCCTGAGCGTCTCGGCTCTGTACTCGTTCAACCGTGATGGCAACGAGCAAGCTGGTCTGAACAAGCTGGGCCGTGAGTGGAGCCTGGGTGCTAACTACGCTGGCGGCCCGTTCGCGGTTGGTGCTGTGTACGACCAATCGAACAACACCACCGCAGCTCTGGTTGACAACAAGGAACAACGCGCCACGATCGGTGGCACGTACGCCTTCGGCCCGGCCAAGCTGTACGCTGGCTACCGTTGGTACAAGGCTAACTACGCAACCGTTGCTGGTAACGGCAACCTGCGTTCGAACCTGTACTGGGCTGGCCTGGGTTACCAAGCTACCCCGGCCCTGTCGCTGACCGGTACGGCTTACTACCAACAGTTCAAGAACAGCAACGCGGGCAACCCGTGGCTGTTCGTGGTCGGCACCGACTACGCTCTGTCGAAGCGCACCGACGCCTACTTCAACCTGGCCTATGCTAAGAACAGCAGCGGCTCGGGCCTGGGCGTGCTGGGTCTGAACGCTAGCGATTCCTACGCTGGTACGACCCTGTCGAGCGGCAGCAACGTGTACTCGAGCCCGGCTGCTGGCAACAGCAACCAGTTCGGCGCTACCGTCGGCCTGCGTCACAAGTTCTAATTTGACGCGCTCGTAAGGGCGCATCGAATTAAACGGTTAAACGCCGATCCCGAAAGGGGTCGGCGTTTTTCTTTGTGCGGGCGATTTTCAACGCTCCTGCATAGCTGAGGCCGCGCCAAGGGCGGGCTCAGCTAACGTTGGCCAGCTATCACAGGTGTTTCGGAAGCGGGCAAGGCGGTGGCAAGCATGCGCTGGCGTCATGCTTGCCGCGTTGCTCTGAGCATGCGCTACAAGGCACGCCGCACCTGTCTCGCAGGGTCGACAAGCGCAGTTCATGTCGACAGAGCGCAGTTGTTGGTACGCCGCTTGTCCCTTGGGCGGATGGGCGGGGGCGTCAAGGGGGGGGCTCCGCGTTAATGCACCGGTTCTCCCCATGCGAGCGCGCAAAAAAACGGCGGCACACCTGGCCGCCGTTCTTGTGTTCCGAACCCTACCACTTACTGTTCTTCATCGTCCTGCGAGGGCATCGGTACATTACGACGCGTCGGCGGCGGGCGCTTGCCAACGACGATGGTCAACTCCACCGCCTTGCCTTTACGCGACACCGTTACCTTGGCTTCCGCGCCCGGTTGCAGTTGCGCGATGCTGTTGAGCAGCGCCGTCGTATCCAGGATCGCCCCACTGTTCACACTGGTAAGGATGTCCCCCGGGCGCAGACCCGCCTTGTCCGCCGGGCCGCCTTGAACCACGGCAGCAATCAGCGCGCCATCCTTGCGCGACAGGCCAAACGACTCGGCAATTTCCGGCGTCACATCCTGCGGTTCGACGCCGATCCAGCCGCGGACCACGCTGCCAGTTGAGATGATCGATTCCATCACCTGCTTGGCCAGCGACACCGGAATCGCGAAACCGATGCCCAGCGAGCCGCCCGAGCGCGAATAGATTGCCGTGTTGATGCCGAGCAGGTTGCCGTCGGCGTCGACCAGCGCGCCGCCCGAGTTGCCAGGGTTGATCGCAGCGTCGGTCTGGATGAAGTTCTCGAAGGTGTTGATGCCCAGATGGCTGCGGCCGAGGGCCGAGACGATGCCCATCGTCACCGTCTGGCCTACGCCGAACGGGTTGCCGATGGCCAGTACCACGTCGCCAACGCGCACATTTTCCAGCCGGCCCAGCGTGATGGCGGGCAGATTCGGCAGATTGATCTTGAGGACGGCCAGGTCGGTTTCCGGGTCGGAGCCGACCACCTTGGCGTTGGCCTTGCGGCCGTCAGTCAGGGCGACTTCGATCGCGTCGGCGCCGTCCACCACGTGATGGTTCGTTAGAATGTAGCCTTCCGGGCTGACGATTACGCCCGAACCCAGGCTGGCTGTGGGTTCCTGGCGCTGCTCAGGGGCGCGGTCGCCGAAGAAGAAGCGGAACCACGGGTCCGAACTGGCCTGAGGATTGTTGCTGCGCTTCGGCACATTCTTGCTGCTGAAGATATTGACCACCGCCGGCATCGCCACCTTGGCGGCTTCCGCGTAGGAGTTGCTGGAAGTGCCGCCATGGCCGACCGGCGCGACTTCCTTGAGCGCGACGATGGGCGAGCCGGATTGCACTGCGACCTTGCCGCGCTGCAGCCAATCAGGCTTGAGCGTGGCGATCACAAACCAGACGGCCAGGACGACCGTGACGGCTTGCGCAAAAAATAGCCAAAAGCGGCGCAACATAGAGCGAAATTGAGTCGAAATGGATCGAAAAGAACTTGAATTGTACTTGAACGACCTGTTGCAGGCGGCCCGTTTTCGGGACTATTGCCCCAATGGTCTGCAGGTGCAAGGGCGCGAAACCATCACCCATATCGTGACGGGGGTGACCGCCAGCCTGGCGCTGATCGAGGCTGCCATCGATGCGCGTGCCGACGCCATCCTTGTGCATCATGGCTATTTCTGGAAAGGCGAGGACGGCCGTGTCGTGGGCCAGAAGCATGCGCGCCTGAAGCAACTTCTGGCGCATGATCTGAACCTGTTTGCGTATCACCTGCCGTTGGATGCGCATCCGGTGCTGGGCAACAACGCGCAGTTGGGTGCCTTGCTGGGCATCGAGCCCCAGGGCCGGTTCGGCGACGACGAGCTTGGCTGGATTGGCGCGCTCCCCGAGGCGACCACGCTGGGCGCTTTTGTGAAAACGGTGTCGACAAAGCTGAACCGGGCGCCGCTGATGATCGGCGAGGAAGATCGCCCGGTGCGTACGGTCGGCTGGTGCACGGGCGGTGCGCAAGGCTGGTTTGATGCCGCCGTGGCAGCCGGCGCAGACGTGTATCTGAGCGGTGAAGCATCGGAGCAGACCACGCATCTCGCGCGAGAATCGGGTGTCGCCTATATCGGGGCGGGGCACCACGCCACCGAACGCGGCGGCGTACAAGCGCTCGGCAATCACCTCGCCGAGCGCTTTGGCGTGCGTCACACCTTCATCGATATTCCGAATCCGGTGTGATTCAACATCCGATTAGGGCTTGTTCTTCAGGCTGTCTCGAATTCCGCGCAGCAGCAGCGTGCTTTCGGGTGTCTCAGCTTCGGCTGCCGGCGGGTTGGCGTCGATCATGCGAGTGATGGCGCGCACCATCAGGAACACGATAAACGCCAGGATCAGGAAGTTGACCGCCACCGTGATGAAGTTGCCGTAGGCGAAGACCGGCACGCCTGCCTTCTTCAGGTCCACCAGGGTATGCGGCACACCCACGGGTGCGTCTGCCAGCTGGATGAACAGATTCGAGAAATCCAGCTTGCCGACCACGCGGCCGATCAGCGGCATGATCAGATCATTGACGAGAGAATCGACGATTTTGCCGAACGCCGCACCGATGATCACACCCACTGCCAGGTCGATCACGTTGCCGCGCATCGCGAATTTTTTGAAGTCTTGCATCAGTGCCATCGGTTTTCTCCGGATTGTTTGATTCGAGACAAACGGTCAAGCTAGCGAACGGTTGACCTGAATTGTTGAAAGCGAGGTTGCAAGAGACATGCCGAAGCGTTGCCTGTGCTGGGCTGGCGGGCAATCGGTGTGTTCACTATATCTGCAACGAGCGCGCTCCGCGACCGCTACCGTTGGCTAGGTACGGTCGGGTATAATTTTTGGTTGACGCGAATCTATCTTGATTTCTCATCCTGGGGTCTTGAATGAGTGACCAGCAAAACGTGGACAAGGGTCGCCGTAATCTTTTGATTGCGACGTCCGTGGCTGGTGGTGTGGGAGGGGTTGCAGTTGCGGCCCCTTTCGTTTGCACATTCGCACCATCTGAAAAAGCCCGCGCAGCGGGCGCGCCCGTAGAGGCGGACGTGAGTGACCTGGCCCCCGGCCAGATGAAGGTGGTGGAATGGCGCGGCAAGCCGGTCTGGCTGCTCAAGCGCACGCCCGACATGCTGGAATCGCTCAAGAAGACCGATAACGAAGTCGCCGACCCCAAGTCCGACGTGCCCTTCACCATGAAGACGCCGGACTACTGCAAAAACGAAACCCGCTCCCGTGCCGAGCATAAAGACCTGCTGGTCGTGGTCGGCATCTGCTCCCATCTTGGTTGCTCCCCGTCTGGTCCGTTTCCTGCCGGCGCCAACGTGCAGCTCGCCGGAGACCCTGGCTTCGTCTGCCCGTGCCACGGTTCCACGTTCGACCTGGCTGGCCGCGTGTTCAAGAACAAGCCCGCGCCGCAGAACCTTGACGTTCCGCCGTACATGTTCCTGTCCGACACGAAGCTGCTGATCGGCAAAGACGAGAAAGGAGAGGCTTGATCATGGCCGAGAAAAAGGTGGAGACAACCGGGGTGCTGGGCTGGATCGATGCGCGCTTCCCGTTGACCGAGACATGGAAGGCGCATCTGTCGGAGTACTACGCGCCCAAGAATTTCAACTTCTGGTATTTCTTCGGCTCGCTGGCGCTGCTGGTGCTGGTGCTCCAGATTGTCACGGGCATCTTCCTGGTGATGAACTACAAGCCGGATGGCACGCTCAACGCCGCCGGCATCCCCGTCGCCTATGCGAGCGTGGAGTTCATCATGCGCGAGGTGCCGTGGGGCTGGCTGGTGCGCTATATGCATTCGACCGGCGCGTCGGCGTTCTTCATCGTGGTCTACATGCACATGTTCCGCGGCATGCTGTACGGCTCGTACCGCAAGCCGCGCGAGCTGGTGTGGATCTTCGGCTGCCTGATCTTCCTGTGCCTGATGGCCGAAGCCTTCATGGGCTATCTGCTGCCGTGGGGCCAGATGTCGTACTGGGGCGCGCAGGTGATCGTGAACCTGTTCTCTGCCATCCCGCTGATCGGCCCGGACCTGTCGCTGTGGATTCGCGGTGACTATGTGGTGTCGGACGCAACGCTCAATCGCTTCTTCTCATTCCACGTGATTGCCGTGCCGCTGGTGCTGCTGGGCTTGGTGGTGGCGCACGTCATCGCGCTGCACGAAGTGGGCTCGAACAACCCGGACGGCATTGAGATCAAGGCCAAGAAGGACGCGCGCGGCATTCCGCTCGACGGCATTCCGTTCCACCCGTACTACTCGGTGCACGACATCGTGGGTGTGGCGGTGTTTCTGTTCATCTTCAGCGCGATCGTGTTCTTCGCGCCGGAAATGGGCGGCTACTTCCTGGAAGCCAACAACTTCATCCCGGCAGATTCGCTGAAGACGCCGCCGCACATCGCGCCGGTGTGGTACTTCACGCCGTTCTACTCGATGCTGCGCGCGACCACGTCGGACTTCCTCCCGTGGCTGTGGGGCTTCATCGCGATCATGCTGGGCTTGCTGTTCGTGCGCTCGAAGAGCATGACGGTCAAGGGTGTGGCGGTGGCCGTGGCTGTGGTTTTGGCGCTGGGCTTCGCCTTCATCGACGCCAAGTTCTGGGGCGTGGTGGTGATGGGCGGCTCGGTGGTGATCTTCTTCTTCCTGCCGTGGCTGGACCACTCGCCGGTCAAGTCGATCCGCTATCGTCCGAGCTTCCACAAGACGCTGCTGATCCTCTTCGTGATCGCCTTCGCGGTGCTGGGCTACCTGGGCATTCAACCGCCGAGCCCGGTCGGTTCGATCATTTCGCAGGTCGGCACCATTCTGTACTTCGCGTTCTTCCTCGCGATGCCGATCTGGAGCCAGATCGGGACGTTCAAGCCAGTGCCTGAGCGCGTCACGTTCACGCCGCACTGATTCGAGCCGAGCACAAGGACCCATGAAGGACACAAGAATGAAAAAGCTGCTTGCGATTTTCGCCTTGGCCGGTCTCGTGTTTGCCGCGCCTGTAATGGCCAACGAGGGCGGTGTGCCGCTCGACCCGGCGCCCAATCAATCCAGCGACACGTCTGCGCTGCAGCGCGGCGCCAAGCTGTTCGTCAACTATTGCCTGAACTGCCATGGCGCCAGCGCCATGCGCTATAACCGCCTGCGCGACATCGGTCTGTCCGAAGAGCAGATTCAAAAGAACCTGCTGTTCACGTCAGACAAGGTGGGCGATTTGATGCGCATCGCCATGGACCGTGAAGACGCCAAGAAGTGGTTTGGCGCTGTGCCGCCGGATCTGTCGGTGATCGCGCGCGCGCGCGGCAGCGACTGGCTCTACACCTATCTGCGCACGTTCTACCGCGACGACACGCGTCCGACCGGCTGGAACAACCTGGTGTTCGACAAGGTCGGCATGCCGCATGTGCTGTGGGAGCTGCAAGGCCAGCAGGTACCGAAGTACGCCGAGGTGAAGTCTGAACACGGCGAGGCCGAGAAGAAGCTGGTCGGCCTTGAGGTGTCAGTGCCAGGCAAGATGAACAAGGTCGAATACGACCAAGCCGTGGCCGATCTGGTCAGCTATTTGGACTGGATGGCTGAGCCTTCGGGCAACCTGCGCAAGCGCTTGGGTGTGTGGGTATTGTTGTTCATCGGCGTGTTCTTCGTGCTGGCCTGGCGCCTGAATGCGGCCTATTGGAAGGACATCAAGTAAAATCCGTGTTTTCCGGGCAAGGGCTAGGCCGGTGGAGAACTGGTCCTAGCCCTTTGCCTTTTCGCTTTTTGTGCCGTGGCGATGTCATTTGTCGTCACGGTTGTACCGTCATCGGGCCGCCCCCGGCCCATGCGCCAAGGAACTACAACCATGATGGTCTTGTACTCGGGCACCACTTGCCCGTTCTCGCAGCGTTGTCGCCTCGTCCTGTTCGAAAAGGGCATGGATTTCGAGATCCGCGACGTCGATCTCTTCAACAAGCCGGAAGATATCGCGGTGATGAACCCGTACGGCCAGGTGCCTATCCTGGTTGAGCGTGATCTGATTCTGTACGAGTCGAACATCATCAACGAGTATATCGACGAGCGCTTCCCGCACCCGCAGCTGATGCCGGCCGACCCGGTGCAGCGCGCCCGCGCCCGCCTCTTCCTCTTCAACTTCGAGAAGGAACTGTTCACGCACGTCTCCGTGCTCGAGAACGAAAAGGGCAAGGCCGCCGAGAAGAATCACGAGAAGGCACGCGCTGCCATCCGTGACCGCCTCACGCAACTGGCGCCGATCTTCCTGAAGAACAAGTACATGCTGGGCGAAGAGTTTTCGATGCTCGACGTGGCGATTGCGCCGCTGCTGTGGCGCCTGGACCACTACGGCATCGAAGTCTCGAAGAACGCCGCCCCGCTGATGAAATACGCTGAGCGTATCTTTAGCCGTCCGGCGTATATTGAAGCGCTGACGCCGTCGGAAAAGGTCATGCGCCGCTGATTGCCGCTGGGTTGTGGGCCGCGGGTCGGGATTGAGCCCGCGTGCGGCCGAGCCCAACGGTTACTGATTTCATCATGCCGGAAACTTCCACCAAGCCCTATCTGATCCGTGCCATCTACGAGTGGTGCACGGACAACGGCTTCACGCCGTATATCGCTGTCTTCGTCGACAACAGCACAAACGTGCCGCGCGAATTCGTCAAGAACGATGAGATCGTGCTGAACGTGAGCTTTGACGCGACCAGCCAGCTCGACATGGGCAATGAGTGGATTACGTTCCACGCACGCTTCTCGGGTGTGTCGCGCAAGATCGAAGTGCCGATCGAAAACGTGCTCGCCGTGTATGCGCGCGAGAACGGGCAGGGCATGGCCTTCCCGGTTGAGCGCAGCACGCCGACGACACAGGTTGCCACCGAACGCGAGAACAATCCGCCGCCCAAGCTGGCAGCGGTGGACTCCGAATCAGCGCCCACGCTGGTTCCTGCGGAAGCGGAAAGCGGCCCGGAAGACGAGCCGACACCGCCGAATGTGCCGCGTATTGGTGGCAAGCCTGCGCTAAAGGTCGTCAAGTAACGCGTGTTAGGTTAGAATCGCGTTTCTTCGCCGGCTTAGCTCATCTGGTAGAGCAGTTGATTTGTAATCATCAGGTGGCGGGTTCGAGTCCTGCAGCCGGCACCAATAAAATCAAGGGGTTACGTGAATTTCACGTGACCCCTTGTGCTTTCTGGGCGTTGAAAAGTACATTTTCGGTACAGTCAGCTCTCAGAACAGGTACATGGCGACCATCGTCAAGACGCCTTCCGGCACGTGGAAGGCGGTCATTCGCAAGCTCGGCTGGCCGACTACGGCCAAGACTTTCCGCACCAAGCGCGATGCCGAGGATTGGGCTCGACGGACCGAGGACGAGATGGTTCGGGGCGTGTAACGCAATTGAGGGAAGCAGACGGTATGCAAATCGAAGAGACACTAACAAACCTATACGGCCCCATGCTTACCATCGCCCAGCTCGCGAAGGTGCTGGACCGTTCTGCGAAAGGGCTCACGATCAGCCTTCGTTCGGATTCTGACTGGACGAGGTCTATCAATGCCGCCAAGCTGAAGCTCGGTCGCCGCGTTTACTTTCGCACTGCAGAAATCGCCAAATTCCTCAGCGGCGCGTGAGACAGGCTCTATGTCGGTCGGCGCTCGCTCAGGTACCCGAAAGGGTTCGCGCCAAAGCGGAGCAAGTGCAAGCTCGCGTTGCCACTGAGGCGCTGTCTGGCGGGCAGTTGCCACTCTTTCCGGAGGAGGACACTAGCGCGCTTCCCAACTACATCGCGCGGACGCCGCTGTTTGCACCAATTCAGCGTGGGCGGAGAAAAATGCATGACGACGCCGTGCTGCCATCGCCAGAAGGCTGTGAAGTGCGATTCACTGGCAAGCAGCTCGATATGGCCGACCAGGACGTTTTCATGCTGGCCCTAAAGTATGCGCAAGGCGTGGATCTCAACCAGCCCGTCAGGTGTGACCGCGCCGAATTCCTCCGAGATCTTGGTTGGAAGCCGGGCAAGAACGGGGCGTTCGGTACGTCTGCTTATGCCTGGTTGGACCAATCGTTCAAACGCTTGGCCAACCGTTCGGGCAAAGGCGAAGTTCATCCTTGCCACGGACGGCGCAGCCTTTGAGGCCGAGGATTTGACAAGCGGCGAGACCGTCGCCTGCGCCTACAAGGACTTTCCCGACCATTTCGGTTTCTTCCTGCCGCTGGCGGGCATCACCACCGTCCGGCAGATCAGCGAGAACGCCTTCGACATCCGGGCGACCAGCCGCCTCAATCGACTCTACGTCGAACTGTTGAAGGACAACCCGGAGTGGGGCAAGGCTGAGCGCCGCCACGACATGAATCACTTCATGGCGCGGCTCATCTTCTGCTTCTTCGCCGAGGATACGGACATCTTCGTCGGCAAGGGCCGGTTCACAGAAGCTATCGCTCAGATGAGCGCGAAGGATTCGTCCAACACCCATGAGGTGATTGAAACGTTGTTCATGGCCATGAACACCAAACGGGATGAGCGGGCAGCGGCCAAGATTCCTCGCTGGGCGGACGACTTCCCCTATGTGAACGGCGGCCTGTTCTCCGGCAGCATGGACGTGCCAAAGTTTAGCAAGATCGCCCGGTCCTACTTGCTACATGTCGGCGGTCTCGACTGGACCAAGATCAATCCGGACATCTTCGGGTCGATGATTCAGGCCGTCGCCGAGGATGAGGAGCGCGGCGAGCTTGGGATGCATTACACCAGCGTCCCCAACATCCTGAAGGTGCTGAGCCCCCTGTTTCTCGACGACCTGCGTGCGCGGCTTGAGGAGGCAGGCGCCAACTCACGCACCTTGCTCAACCTGCGCAAGCGCATGTCGAAGATCAGGGTCTTCGACCCTGCCTGCGGCTCCGGCAACTTCCTTGTCATTGCCTACAAGGAGATGCGCGCGATTGAGGCCGAGATCAACAAGCGGCGTGGTGAGCCGGACCGCAGCTCGGAAATCCCGCTCACGAACTTTCGGGGCATCGAGCTACGGGACTTCCCGGCAGAAATCGCGCGCTTGGCGCTGGTCATTGCCGAGTACCAATGCGACGTGCTTTATCGCGGTCAGAAGCTGGCCCTTGCCGAGTTCCTGCCACTGCGCGACGAGAACTGGATCACGCATGGCAACGCGCTCCGCCTTGACTGGCTGAGCGTTTGCCCCCCGACGGGAACCGGGGTAAAGCTTGTCAGCGACGACCTTTTTCAGACTCCGCTGGATCAAGCGCAAATTGATTTCGAGAATGAGGGTGGCGAGACGTACATCTGCGGCAATCCGCCGTATCTAGGTAGCAAGTGGCAATCCGAGGAGCAGAAGGATGAGTTGAAAGGCGTATTCCAGCAGCGCACGAATGGCTGGAAGTCGCTTGACTATGTTGCGGCTTGGGTAATGAAGGCTGCAGCCTACGGTACGCACACCCGTACAGCGATCGCGTTTGTTACCACCAACTCAATCTGCCAAGGGCTACAAGTTCCAATCTTATGGCCACAGATCTTCGACACCGGACACGAAATTTTCTTCGCTCACACTTCCTTTAAGTGGGCGAATCTCGCCAGCCACAACGCAGGGGTAACGGTAGCCATTGTTGGACTCATTCGGGAGCCGAAGGGCGCACGACGCCTTCTTTCTACCAGCGATGATGGTGCCATCGTTGAACGTAGTGTGCCGCACATCAACGCATACCTTGTTCCCGGAGCAAATACGCTTGTCGATCAAGCGCGCCAACCGCTTTCCTCTGTGTCACAAATGTTGTTTGGCAACATGCCGCGAGATGGCGGGAACTTCATCCTTACCGGCGCAGAGCGACAAGCGCTCTTAAGGCAGTACCCGAATCTCAATCCTTTCATCCGGCCCTATCTCGGATCTGAGGAAATGATTCAAGGTAAGTTGCGGTGGTGTCTATGGTTGGAGGATCGGGACTCTTCCATAGCTTCAGAGCATCCGTACCTGCGCGAAGTTCTTGCTAAGGTCAGAGATTCCCGGTTGAAGAGCGACGCTGCGTCGACACGTGAGTTTGCGTCGCGCCCATATCGCTTCGTTCAGATCGCCGGTACGGCTGTTGCGCATTCGCTCGTGGTTGCGAAGGTTTCGTCTGAGCGTAGGCCGTACATCCCGGTCTCTCTCTTGCCTGGCGAGGCAATCGCAAGTGATCTTTTGTTTGCGCTCTACGATGCCCCGCTCTTGAACTTGGCATTGATCGCTTCGCGCTTGCACCTCGTTTGGATTGCCACTGTGTGCGGCAAGCTCGAAACGCGATACCGCTACTCCAATACTCTCGGTTGGAACACATTCCCCGTCCCGGCACTGACGGACAAGAACAGAGCTGATCTCACGCGCTGCGCCGAGGACATCCTGCTAGTGCGCGAGCATCACTTCCCGGCGACCATCGCAGATTTGTACGACCCTGACAAAATGCCCGACGATCTCCGGGCGGCGCACGAGCGCAATGACGAAGTGCTGGAGCGCATCTACATCGGTCGGCGCTTCAAGAACGACACCGAGAGGCTGGAAAAGCTGTTCGACCTCTATACGAAGATGACCGCTGCGGCTGCACCGGCCAAGGCCAAGAAACGAAAGGCGGGAGCCAACGCATGAACGACAAGAATAAATCCGTCCCTTCGGTTTCCGTTACTTACGCCCGCAGCGGCGTTTCCACCAAGGCCAATGTCCTTGGGATGCGTCCCATGCAGGAGCGCGCGTACGAAAAGCGGGGGGAGCAGTACCTGCTCATCAAATCGCCGCCTGCGTCAGGCAAAAGCCGCGCGCTAATGTTCGTCGCGCTCGACAAGCTCCAAAACCAGGGCTTGAAGCAGGTCATCATCGTCGTGCCGGAGAAGTCCATCGGTGCGAGCTTCAACGATGAGCCATTGTCGAAGTTCGGCTTCTGGGCCGACTGGCACGTCGAGCCGAAATGGAATCTCTGCAACGCCCCCGGTAATGACAACGGAGGCAAAGTGAGGTCGGTCGGCGCGTTCCTCGAAAGCACCGACAACGTGCTGGTCTGCACTCACGCGACGTTCCGCTTCGCGGTCGACGCGTATGGCGTGGAGAAGTTCGACGACCGGCTGATCGCCGTCGATGAGTTCCACCACGTTTCCGCCAACCCCGACAACAAGCTCGGCCTGCACCTTGGGCAGTTCATCGCCCGGGGCCGCGTTCACATCGTCGCCATGACCGGTTCTTACTTCCGGGGCGACGCCGAAGCCGTCCTTGCTCCGCAGGACGAATCCAAGTTCGACGCAGTCACCTACACCTACTACGAACAGCTCAACGGATACGAGTACCTCAAGCAACTCGACATCGGGTACTTCTTCTATAGCGGGCCGTACGTCGATGACATCCTCAACGTCTTCGACCCCGCCGAGAAAACCATCATCCACATCCCCAACGTCAATTCGCGCGAAAGCACCAAGGACAAGATGCGGGAGGTGGAGCACATCATCGAACGATTCAACCTTCCTGCTGGCTGACGTGGAGGTGGTGGCCACCTATGATCTCTACAACATCAACCGGGTCAAACTCGAAAACCTGATCCACCGCGTGTTCAACCCGGCGCGCCTTGATATCGAGATCAAAGATCGCTTCGGCAAGCCCGTTATCCCACGGGAGTGGTTCCTTGTGCCCGTGTTCGTCGTCGACGAAGCTGTCGAACGCATCAAGGACGGTACGATTACGCAGTACGTTTATGACCCGAAATCGGCGCGGTTGGTCAAGAGGTAAACTGCTTGCAAGTTAAGGCGCTGATAATCGCCCTCGGTCAGCCGGAACGCCACCGTCTTAGTCAGCTTCTCACTCCCGTCTTTTGGCGGCCTAGCCATCTATCCAGTCCTTAACCAGTGGGCTCCGCCCACGTCCAGCCCACAGGCTGGCCAAGCGCCCGGCACCGTGAGGTGGAGCGCGCTGGGGGTGGAGGGGGGAACCCCATCTGCACGCGCCGTGGTTGCAAGAATTCAGCTCGGCTGAATTTTTGCAAACATGGCTGTCGTGCCTCTACGTCATTCGATCCTACTGAACGCGGTCGCGTAAACACAGTGCACGAATGGAAAAAGACAGAAAAACAACGTCCATTAACGCCGAATTAACACCTAATTAACACTTTACCTAGAGAAAAATGAATTTTTTTATCAAAACACGCACATGTGCGCTAGGAAAGTTCAGGAAAGTGTGGAAAATTGAAAAGAGCTAAACGCCACTTAGAGACGAACGACTGAGATGGCCGGCCAGGACAACCAGAATTGGATGGATATGGATGAAGATGAGTACATGGCTCAGCACCCGCCCCGGCGTAAAAAGCTTGAGTCGGTGCTGGCCCCGTACTGGGACGCGATAGCGAAGTTTCGGGCTCGTGACTACACGCTTGATGAGATCGTCACCTACCTCAAACACTGCGGCGTCGAAACCTCGGTTTCCGGGTTGCACAAGTACATTCAGCGACGCACTGAAAGGGAGCTTCAAAGAAAGCAAGCACCTCAGCAAGCACAGAATGCGGCAGTGAACGAAGACAGATCAACCAACAACCCCCTAAGACGTCTTGAAGGCGCTAAAAGCGCTGACTCATTTAACCCAATCCCAAAACCTGTGGAAATAGCAAAGGACTGATATGAATAACGTGCACATGATCCTGCAAGGAAAAGGGGGCGTCGGCAAATCGCTCGTGTCTGTGATGACGGCACAGTACCTGAAAAGTATCGGCTCGAAAGTCGTTTGCGCCGACACCGACCCCGTGAATGCAACATTCACTCAGTACAAAAGTCTCGATGTCACTCACATTGATATTGCCAAAGACGGCACGGTTATCCAGAGCCGGTTTGACCCACTGATGGAAGCAATCATCGGCGACGAGTCAGATTTTGTGATTGACAACGGAGCCGCAACGTTTCTGCCGCTGACGAAGTATCTTGTCGACAATGACATCTATCAAATACTTGAAGCAGCCGGAAAAAAGGTTTTCATTCATTCGGTGTTGACCGGAGGTCAAGCAAAATCGGATACCTACAATGGATTCTGTGAGCTAATCAGCAAGACCAATGGCAATGCCAAGATCGTTGTTTGGGAAAATGAGTTTTGGGGTCCTGTTGAATATGATGGTCACTCCATCGCGGCCACCAAGCTATTCAAGGATGCGGACCGAGCCGGCAGGATTGCTGGTCGAGTCAAGATTGCGGATCGGAGCAGCAACGATGCTTTTGTCGAAGCCGTTGCCGCAATGACGTCAGCGCATTTGACGATTGATGATGTGAAGGCTTCGTCTGAATTTGGATTCTTGGTGAAGAACCGGCTGAGCAAGGTGGTCGGCGATATTTTTTCTGAATTGAATAAGGTCAACTGGCAATGACGCCCGACGTTGCCAGATCCCTGCTTGGCTACAGGGGGCACAAGCTAGCGGCGAATGAACCGCTCCTGATCCTGCTCAAGGTCATGGGTGAGGAAGTTGTTAAGACCCTGCCCCAGGACCGGGACAAGGTCAAAAGAATCCTCATCGAGCATGGATGCAGGATCGGCAATGACGACCCGCTTTTTCTCTTGCTCGACCTAGTCCAGATTCAGTACCTGTCGATGGTGGACCGAATTCATCGCCAGCAGCGCAAAGAGACCCGCAAGGTTTGGCCGTTGGCCGCTGCTTTGAGTGCCGGAGCCGGGTTCCTAGGTCTGCTCCTGGGTATCTGGTTGTCCCATGGACGCATCGATCCAAGCTACGTGGGGGTCGCGGCAGCCTCGATGGCACTTGCTGGCCTTAGTGCTGGGGGCGGATTGCTGCTCTGGAGGCGAGGTCTATCTGATGGCGCCTGACGACTTCATCCAGTCGCTGCAAGAGATCCGCACCGAGGTACAGGTGCTCTACGCCATGCACTGCATGGCCCGCGTCGAACTGGATCTGTATGTCCAGTCCATATTCGGACTCATCGACAGCCAGGTTGACGTGGCCATGCGGGGCAATATCTCCAACCTAATTCAAACAGCCAAGGAGATGAACCGAGAAATACTGGAATTGAATAGACAGCGAGGGCGGTATTTCGGCGTAGTTCTGGATCTCAATACTGCTGGGATCCTCATTGCGAGTCGCACGAATGCCGCCGTCGTCATCCCGCTATCCGATATAGCCGACTTAGACCAAGGACTAAAAGCAGGTGATCAGATAGGTGCCGCCTACATAGACGGAAGATGCGAAATAAGAGTTCGCGCTTGAAAGAGAACGAAGCGCCCAAGCTGCGGGAACAGTCGGGCGCCTCTGACCGAGACAATCCAAGAACACGGGATCGACATATGGCTGCGGAAATTCTACTCGCTGCAACGCATTTGGCAACCCAATACAAGCTGCCCGAGCAGGACCGCACGGTGATCCTGGCTCAAGCCCCCGCCCCTCGCCAACAACCGTCTGCAAAGACGACTGCCGAGATTGAGCGTCAACGACGCGAGTTCACTGCGATGTATGGCTGCCCGTTTGGCACCGTACCCGCCGAAGACCAATAAAAAGGATCTGAACCATGGAAGCGCAAAAAGCCCGCAAGCCACTCACGGATTGGCAAATGGCCAAGGCCATCTCGATTGTTGTAGTCGGTGGTGCCATCCCGCTCTACCTGGCACTCAAGGGCAATCCTTGGCCCTGTGCCACGCTCATTGTCGCGAGCTGGGTTTACCTGCCGTTTCGCCGCCGTCAACTGAACAAGTGAGGGAGCGATGAACCTCAGGACGCGCATTGCAGGCTTCATCACTGCCACAGTCTTTGCCACGCCGGCCTTGGCCGGCACCATCGCGGGGACTGGCGGTTCGACCGAAGTCACGCAACTTATCAACATGGTGCAGCTCGTCCAAAGCTACGAGCAGCAGGTGCAGGCCTACGTGCGCCAGGGCGTCCAGGTCGAAGCCGAGCTGAAGAACCTGATCTCCAATCCGACCTCGCTGCTGGGTGACGACGTTGGCAACATGATCAACACCATCGGGAAGATCTACAACGGCGGCCAGTCCATTGGCTACAACCTCGCGCAGATCGACCAGAACTTTGCGCGGACGTTCAAAAGTCCCCAGGCAGACAATTTCGCCAAGATGTTCACCTCCTGGCATCAAACCAATACGGACACGCTCCAGTCTGCGCTCCGCGCGATTGGAACGCAGCGCGACAACTATGCATCGAGCCAAGCGGCCCTGACCGACCTGTACAACCGCAGTCAATCCACCAACGGCAATCTCGACGCTCTGCAGACACTCTCACAGATCAACATCCGCCAGATCCAGGAGTTGCAGTCTTTGAAAGAGCTGATGGCGACGCAAGCGACGGCCGCGACGACCTACATGGCGGCACGGTCGGCGAAGGATCAAGCCAACGACAAGGCCAACGACGATCTTCAAAGACTCTTGTCCAACCCGATTCCGAAGTGGCAGGACAGCGCGCCGCAGCAATTCAACAAGTTCAATTTCTACAAGAGCTACAACTAATCGAAGGGGCAAACATGAAGAAGGTTGTCGGAATTTTTGCTGCACTCATCCTTGCTGCATGCGGCAACGGCAAATCGATTGAAGGGACCTATATCAGCAATATGACCGGGGAAAAATTCACCTTTGGCCGTGACGGCACGTTTGTGCATGCGAACGCCAGCCACACCTTCCCGAGCCAAAAGTACGCTATTGAAGGCGACGACATCCTGATCGACGGCTCGCACATCGGCAATCTCAAGATCCTGTCCAACGGAAATATCTCGTCTGCCGCAGGTTTGCTGGAGAAACAGCGATGAAAATCAATCGTGGCCTCATGGCCGGCGCACTGCTCCTGATTTCAGGGGCAGCCCTGGCTCAGGCTCAACCTGGCATAGACGGCGTCCAGGATGCTGTCACGCAAGCGCTGAAAGCGTCGGCCGTCAATCAGATTGAGCCCAAAGTCAGGGGATGGCTTGGGGGCTTTTTGATACTCCAATACGTCCTGACCAACGGCCGCATGCTTTTGCAGGGCGGCGATCTGGAGAAGGCGTTTGCAAAACTTTTCCTCGCCATTTCCTGGGCAGGCGTGTGCCTCACTGCGGTAACGTATGGTCCCGAGTTCATCGACAGCGTTGGCAACGATCTATTGGGTCATTTTTTGTCGAGTGTGCCAAGCGCGAGTGCCGTGCTCGCCGCAGTTGTGCCACTGGCCACGACCATACTTGCCGCCGCTGGGGCTATCAGCGGATTCAACACTGCGCTTGCCAGCATTCTAGTCGGGGTGTTTTGGGTTGTAGCGGGTGGTGGCGTTTATCTGGCCTTCAAAGTCTTCATGTATTCCCTGGAGCTTGCGATGATCGTTGCGCTTTCCCCGTTGAGCTTTGTGTTATTAGGGCTTGATAGCTTCAAGGAGCAAGGATTTGCGCCGCTCAAATCGCTCATCTCGCTTGTGTATCGAGCCGTGCTGTTCGGCTGCATCTTCGGTGCATTCAAATTTGTCACAAACTACGCAGTGGACGCGTTTAATGCCATCAATTGGATGGACGTTACAAGCGTTGGTACCAACGCCAAGACAGCAGTAAGCTGTCTGCTCTCCTATCCAGTCCTCCTGTTCTTGGCGTTCAAATCCGACTCGATTGCCGCGACTTTGGCTGGTGGATCGTCGTCGCTCGGCACTGGAGACGTTGGGCAGGCAATCGCGGCAGGCGCGGCTGCGGGTGCTGCTGCCAGCGCGGCCGGATCGGCTACTACCGGTGCGGCGGTCACGGCTCCTAAGTCCATGGCCTCTTTCATGAGTAAGTTGTTGGGGGGTAGCTCGGTCTCGAATGCTTCCGCTATGGGCAGTGGTGGTGGTGACCCGCCTTCGTTTAACGCGCCCAAGCCGGCCTTGTCTGCTGGCGCCTCTGCCGGGGGTAGTGCGGGAGGTGGTGCGTCGGCACCGCAGCCACCCAGCAGGCCGCAAAGCGGACCCGCTTCGAGTCCATCCGTGAGCGGCAACGTCGCCTCTGGGCGATATGGGGCTGATTTGTCAGGCGATGCTCCAAACGCGCCGAGCGCGGCAAATGATGCCGCAATAGAGGGGGCAGGCGGCTCCGCCGCTGCTACTACTGGCCAGGCGCCGGCCAGCTCGCAGGGCAATGCGGCGGGTGCTGCAACCGAGGAGGCAGGCAGCTCCACTGCTGCGACTACTGGCCAGGCTAAGGCCAGCGTGCAAGGCAATGTGACGGGTGCTGCAACTGAGGGGACGGGCATCCCCATCGCTGCGACTACTGGTCAGGCGCCAGCCAGCTCGCAGGGCGCTATGGAGGCTGCTGCAACCATTGGTGGCGCTCAAGGTGCTGGCAACGCCGGCTCTACGTCAAAGAAGTTGGAGGAGACGCTAGACAAGATGGCGAGCCACCTGGACAAGCTGGCGACGCCGAAGAAGCCGACGCTGGGCGAGCGCCTGGGCGAAGCCAACCGCCACCTGCACCAAGAGCAGGCTGAGACGCGCATCGCGATGAGTGCGCATGCCCATGACTGATGTTGAAAATGACTCCCTTAGCAGCTCACATATCAGTCGCATCCAGGCCAAGTTGTCAGCGTGCGGTCCGTCGAAGCGAAACCCTCAAAATGCCGGGATTCCCTTGCAGTAGCTGATCGCCGGCTGCAAGGCGCAACACTCTGAGCAAGGTTTTGAACCTTCTGGCAGATAGCCTTGCTCGGACTCCCAAAATAGCTCACGTATTCCCGTGGCAGCCTACGCATCGAACGAATCTAAGAATGCCGACCGACAGTGCCCAGAATGGGAAAGAAGTGGAGGTGCAGCCAACTTTTCTGGATCACCCTGATCAGGCTGATGAGACCTCCAAGTTGCCGATCTTCGTCCTTCGGGAGACCTTTTCCCAGCGCTATGAGGACGAGAACGGGGTTGGGTCGCTAGACGCGCTGCTGGCCAAGCACGCGCCGTTGACGTTCCTGGCGCCACCGTCAACGGGTGGGGATCGCCAGCCTCAATAGGAAACCGCCCGCCACGATAACCGCTTCGCAGCACAGACGCGCGAGCGAGCGAGCTTCTGCAAGCGCACCGCGTTCGGAAAGAAAGACGACACACTGGAAAGACTGCAGCGCTCGGTAGAAGGCGGCAATCGCAAGAGCTTGAGCCTCGGAGCGCTCTCCCTCAGGCATTTCGTGGACCATGCGCATGCCCATGCGATTCATGCGATCGGCGATGGCGAACGACTCGGGAAACTCGGCACGGACATGCGCCCGCCATGTCTCCAGATCGTTCCCAAGGAATCCAATATCGTTGAAGCCGTCGGTCATGTGCAGAGATCCTTGTGAACGAAGCGCGTCCAGCCTACGAGCATCGCCTGGCAACGTAACGGCGGCACCCTTGCCCTGAAGCTATTTGTCCACAGGGCAGTGGTGGTTAGGATAGGTTAGATTAGGTTAACGGTAGAAATCGCCGAAATAACTCTTGTAGATCAGCAACTTGCAAAGGTGCCGCGGATTGCTATGCCGTGAAAGCGGAATGTCATGACGTGGAAGCGGAACGTCATGCCGTGTGACCCGGAATGCTATGCCGTGGAGTCGGCAAAGTTATCCACGCCTATTGGGGCATGACCTTTTGCAGCAAAACCCCATTGGGACGCATGTAAAGCGGAATGCTATGCCGTGGTTTTGCCACCAAGAGAGGCGGCCGAAGCTGAATGCCATGCCGTGCTCTAGCCAACCGAGCTGAACCTCGTCCACTGAACCATCTCCCCCTCCCTGTACAGGTGCGCATTGATGAGGATCTTCAGCCGTTCCAACTCGCCTAGTGCCTTGGTCAAAGCGTCACGAAATTTGCGCGTTGGGGACGCGTAGCCGCACCACTTCTTCAGGTTCTCGACCGACACACGGTGTACGCCTGGCTCGTGTGTCGCTGCATAGGACTGAATCCATTTGGCCAAGTCCTCCTGATGCTCAATCATCCTACGTTTGGCGAGGTCCAGAAAAGCGTACTCGTTGTTCGCGAAAAGCGCCCTCACCTTCCCGCCGATGGTGAACTCCCACATCCCGGTCAGGTTGTCTTGCGTCCAATCCGCGACGAGCGAGAGGTTGGCCGTGTACCGTTTTGTCTTGATGTGTAGTGTGCCCGTGTCGGGCTGTCTTTCAGGGCCTTGAGGGTCTTCGTGACCTGGCCGCTGTCGCAAGTGGCGATATGGATGTTGTTGGTCTGAAGAACGCCGCCGAGGTCGGATTTGTTCGTCGCGCCGCTGCGCAAGCGCTGGATCGTCGTGGCCTTGTTGCCGAAGGCTTCAAGGAAGGCATATGAGTGCACCCATCAACGCCAATAAGCTGGCGACGACGGACGCGCCTAAGGTCGTCGTGCGCCGTTCGGCCAAGCGTGTGATCGTCACCAGGTCCATCAAGCGCCAGTTGCGTGCCAACGAGACGGTCTCGACGCGCCATGCCTTCCCCGAGCTGTCCGAATGGCGGCGCACCGGGTGATAACGAGAGCTCACACCAACAAACAGGCCGTCAGGCCCATTTACTTACGGGCGTCCGCATTTCCTCGCTGATATCGGACGTAGCCTGAAACTGTGTACGAGAAACCCTGCGGTCCGCCGTTTCGGCGTCCATAATCGGACATCGGCCGTTTTCGGACACGTAGAAGATGTTTGTTAGTTTGATCCGGCTCGGGCATCATGCCGCGGCGCGCATTGTTGCTGCGATACAAAAACCTCGTACTCACCGCCCCCTGTAAACTATGGAAATGGCAAACCATGAGCGCTTCCATGTTGTGTACGACGGTCCGGCTCTCGCAGAGCATCGGATGGACGTGCGCGACCTTGCGCCTGCCCTCGTCGCCTTTGCTGATCTGTTCACTGCGGTGAACAAGGAAATCAACGGTGACGCGGCTGATGTGCGTGTGCAGGTCAATGCCAGCTTTAAGGCCGGCTCGTTCGGCATCGATCTTGTTGCAACGCAGCATTTGCTTTCCCAGCTCAAGGACATCTTCTCAAGCACGGGCGCGTCGGCCATCTCAAATGCCAGCGGAATCCTTGCCTTGATCGGCATGACCGTTAGCTCGGGGTACGGCCTCATCCAGCTCCTGCTCAAGCTCGGAGGCCGCAAGCCGGTCAGAATCGAGCAGAAAGGTGAAATCGCGAGCGTCTGGATCAACCAAACCGAGACGATCGAGGTCGAGCGCAACGTCGTTCGGCTCTATCGCAACAGCGTTGTGCGCACCAGCCTGGAGAAGGTGGTTTCCCCGCTCGAGCGCGACGGGATCGACGACTTCGGCATTGTTATGAACGGCCAGAAGGTGCTCGATATTCATGCCGAGGATGTGCCGTCGTTCAACGCAAGCATCACCGATGCCGACGCAGAGGTCGTGTCGGACATAACCGCTCGGAAGCTTCTCCAGATTGAGTCTCTGACGTTCAAAGACGGCAACAAGTGGCGCATGAGCGATGGCAATGCTACATACCACGTCGCAATCGAAGACAAGGAGTTCCTTGCGAAAATCGACGCTGGTGAACGCTTCGGCAAGGGTGATGTGCTCTTGGTCGACTTGCGTCAGGTGCAGAGTATCGAAGGCGCGAAGCTCGTCACCGAGTCCATCATCGTCAAGGTGATCGAGCATCGGCAGCCGCTTCAGCAAAGCCTGCTGTAGGTTCCCGATGTAACCTTCTGCCACGCGTAGAACGCCCATTGGTGGTCATCCGTGAGCCGTACGTCATGGCCCAGCCGCCGAAGCATCTGGTCATCGGGCTGCAACGAGTCAATGGCTGCTTGGTCCATGTGAGGCGCTCCGAAGTCGGGTTGCGATTGAGTCTACGTGCTGTGCCGGCAAGGCTGTTGAGAGGCCTGCCGGCGAATCGATCACCCGTCCTTCGGGCAGCTGGAAGTCCCTCCGAAAGGATTCGAATGCCTGATGCTCTCGTCTTTTGGTACTGGCACGCCCCACCGGTCGCCTCACCGGTCATCGGATAGCGCCGACTATATCGGAGCTCGGGCCCTCGACAGTTTCATCCCTAGCAGGCGACGAGGCCTTAGCTGAGGTCGCTGCTACCGTGGGCGCCAAGAGGAAGGGGACTGCCCGGCAGCTCGGTCCAGTCTGACCGAGCTTGGGGGCATCGGTGGGGGCATTTGTGTGCAAGTCGAATCCGTGTCCAAGACGTTGGCCGCCCGCGACGGGTACGATGCCGGTACACGCACCAGCTATTCTTAGTTTCCTCAACTTACCCTAAGCTACTGATTCCAAAGGAGAAGCTAGTTTCCCTCTGTTAGCCTAGCTTTCCCTTATTTATCAGTAACTTATTGATTTGCAAGGAAATTTGTAATCATCAGGTGGCGGGTTCGAGTCCTGCAGCCGGCACCAGCTTCACGAAAACGGTCTCCGCAAGGAGGCCGTTTTCTTTTGGCGCGCGCATCCACGCCGGTTAGGTTGCCGCCTGCTCTCCAAAGATGCGCGCCCAAGGTGCGCCTGCTGGGCTGGCGCAACTTTGCGCGTATGGGCCGTTTCGATGACGCGATCGCACTTGGCCAGGCCACCGGTGCTGCGCCAGACCTGAGCCTGGTGCGCCGTGAGCACGCCAAGGTGGGTGTGGGCCTGTCGTTCGAGCAGAAGGTAGGCGAAAACGCGGGCCTGTTCACCCGCCTGAACTGGTCGGATGACAAGACTGAGACCTATGCTTTTACTGAGGCGGGTCGCAACGTGTCGTTCGGCGGCTTGCTCAAGGGTACGTCGTGGGGCCGGCCGAATGATGTGCTGGGTGCAGCCTTCTCGCTGAACATGCTGGGCCCGGATCATCGGGCCTATCTGGCGGCGGGCGGCAGCGGCGCCTTCCTGGGCGATGGCGCATTGAACTACGGCCACGAGCGCATACTCGAAGTGTTTTACAGCTTTCAACCAGTCAAGGGCATCACCTTGAGCCCCGATTTTCAGTTGATCCAGAACCCCGGTTATAACCGGGACCGCGGGCCCGCCAAGTTCTTCGGCATTCGAGCTCACGCGGAGTTTTAAGACCTACGGAGGACCCATATGGACAGTCCGAGTCGACCTTACCCGACATCCACATCTGTATCTCACTAGGCGAGTCCGCCGCACGGTTGTTCCCTGCTGCTGACTTGCCGACAAGGCAAGGCAGCGGTGTCTGCATCGCTCCTTGATTGTTTGAATTCGCCGCCCGGGTAACACGCCCGCGCGCGGCGATTGCCGCATGCCGTGCACTGTGTGCGCCCATGCGGCGAGGAGCTGTTATGCGCAAATTCAACATTCCCGCCCGTCGTTTCTCGGCCATCGCACTGCCGTTCAGCTCGCCGTTTGTGCAGGCTCGCGCGGGTGTGCCCGAGCACGCCAACGCCGTGCCGGCCACGTCGAACCGCCGTGCCGACGATGGCGGCCAATCGCTCTCCAACCACGGTTACGCCGCTGCGGCCATCCGGCTGTCGCGCACCTACTGGTAACCGGCGGGGAATCCAACAACACCAACATCAACGGAGGTCGATATGACCCAAATCGCTTCGGGCATCGACGCACCGCCACGTCATGCCGCACTCGATAGCGCCCACGTGGGCGACATTCGCGGTGCGCTCGGCACCATCGCGCACAACGACACCGGCGCACGTGACAGCTGGCGCGCGCGCTTGCGGACGTTGCTCGCCATCCTCGGGCCCGGCCTGATCGTGATGGTTGGCGATAACGATGCCGGCGCGTTCGGCACCTATGCGCAGGCCGGGCAGAACTACGGCACGACGCTGTTGTGGACGCTGCTGCTGCTCATTCCCGTGCTGTACGTGAACCAGGAGATGGTGCTGCGCCTTGGCGCTGTTACGCGCGTGGGCCACGCGCGGCTGATCTTCGCGCGGTTCGGCAAGTTCTGGGGCAGTTTCTCCGTCATCGATCTATTCCTGGTGAATGCGCTGACGCTGGTGACGGAGTTCATCGGCATCAGCCTGGCGCTGGAGTACCTCGGCATCCCGCGGCACTGGGGCGTGTGTGCAGCCGCGGCGCTCGTGATGCTGGCGGCGTCCACCGGAGACTTCCGCCGCTTCGAGCGCTTTGCGCTGATCCTCGTGGCGGGCAGTCTCACGCTCATTCCTGTGTTCGTGATGGTGCATCCGCCGATAGGGCAGGTGGCGCGCGACTTCTTCGTGCCTGCGCTACCGGCGGGCGCACCACTGGCGGAGGTGATGCTGCTGATCATCGCCATCGTGGGGACGACGGTGGCGCCGTGGCAGTTGTTCTTCCAGCAGAGCTACGTGATCGACAAGCGGATCACCGCACGCTTCATCCGTTATGAGCGCGCGGACTTGTGGCTCGGCATCGTGCTCGTGATTGCCGGCGCTGTGGCGATGATCGCCTTCAGCGCGCAGGCTTTCCACGGCACGCCCGAGTTTGGCAACTACACCGATGCGCTGGGCACGGCGCAGGGGCTGGAGCGCCATTCGGGCCGTTGGGCCGGTGTGCTGTTTGCGATTGCGCTGCTGGACGCCAGCATCATCGGCGCGTGCGCGGTGTCGCTGTCCACCGCCTACGCAATCGGTGATGTATTTGCCGTACGGCATTCGCTGCACCGCAAGCCGACCGAGGCCAAGGGCTTCTACGCCGTGTACTTCGGCCTGACGTTGCTGGCTGCCGGTTTGGTACTGACGCCCGGTGTGCCGCTCGGCTTGCTGACCAACGCCGTGCAATCGCTGGCAGGTGTGCTGCTGCCGAGTGCCACGGTGTTTCTGCTGCTGTTGTGCAACGACAAGGCCGTGCTTGGGCCCTGGACGAATGGCCGCGCCATGAACATCTTCACCGGCGGCGTGGTGGCGGTGCTGGTGATGCTGTCCGTCATCCTGACGGCGGCGGTGCTGTTTCCGGGCATTGGCGAGTTCGAGATCGGTGCGATCCTGATCGGCGGCTCGCTGATTGCGGTGGTGATGTCGTTGGTGCTGTGGCGTATCGAGCGACGCAATCACCGGCCGCCGCATCCGCAGCGCGTGAGCGTGCTTGACCGTGATCACTGGACCATGCCGCCGCTGGAACAGCTCACGGCGGCGCGCTGGACGCCGCTCAAGCGCACTTGGATGTTTGTGCTGCGCGGCTACCTCGTGGTGGCGGCGGGGCTGGTGCTGGTGCGGATTGCCGGGCTGCTGGCGCAGTAGGGAGAGGCCTAGGCACGGGCTGGCTAAGATGAGCGTTATTCTCATTTTCGCCTGCTTTGGCGCGCACATTTGGGGATAACGTCGGGTGCGCACCACTGTGGCTGATTGTCGCAGTGCAACAACATGCACTTTCGATTTGCTTACCCGCAAAGCCGCGTAAACCCTAGCCGTGTAGGGCAGGTGACACTTGTCAATCGGCCCCGATTCCTATTTGCCTGAGCAAATTGCGCGATTGCAAACGCCGTCTGGCGGTAAGATCGCGCCCGCATTCCACTCCCAACCGCGCTCCCCCAACGAGCGCACGACGTAGTGCCTGCTCCGACTCCATCCGCGCCCCGACTGTTGTCCGCCGCTTTGTGCGATGCGGCAACGTTCAGCCTCGTCCATGCCAACCATGGTCGAAGTCCGCCTCGCAGGCAGGGCGCGCTTGGTTCAGCTTCTCCCTGACCGGCGCCAGATGTGATCGAAGATCCGCTGCTGCACCTAGGCGTCTCACGGTGCTCCAGCACGGTCTTTCTCATTTCCCGCGTTTTTTGCCTGTGGCCTGTTGTTTGGGCTACCTGGCTCCCGTGCAAGACATGAAGAACACACTCGTTCCACATATGAAGCGGCTCCTGGCCGCAAGCCTCCCGCTCCTGCTTGCGGGCTGCAACCTGACGGTCCTGGACCCGAAGGGGATGATCGCGGCGGAGGAGAAGACGCTGATCCTGGTGGCGACCGGCCTGATGCTGCTGGTGGTCATTCCCGTGATCATCATGACGCTGGTGTTTGCGTGGAAGTACCGCTCCACCAATACCCGCGCGCGCTACGAGCCGGACTGGTCGCACTCCAACGCCATCGAGGCGGTGGTGTGGCTGATCCCGTGCCTGATCATCATTGTGCTGGGCTGGATCACCTACAAGTCCACGCACGCGCTCGATCCGTACAAGCCCATCGAATCGGATGTGAAGCCGATCACCGTCGAGGCCGTCTCGCTCGACTGGAAGTGGCTGTTCATCTATCCGGAACTGAAGATCGCGACGGTCAACCAGTTGGCGTTCCCGGCTAATACGCCGGTCAACTTCAAGATCACGTCCGACACGGTGATGAACGCGTTCTTCATCCCGCAGCTGGGCAGCCAGGTGTACGCCATGGCAGGCATGCAGACCAAGCTGCACCTGATCGCCAACGAGACCGGCACGTTTGACGGTATGTCGTCGAACTACAGCGGCCAGGGTTTCACGGGCATGAAGTTCAAGGCCACGGCCATGACGAACGAAGAGTTCGACGCCTGGGTCAAGCAAGTTCGCGCCTCGTCGCAGAACCTGACCAAGGAAGGCTACGCCGAGCTGTCCAAGCCGAGCGAGAAGGTGCCGCCGGCTGCTTACGCCTCGGTGGACCCGACGCTGTATCACAGCATCCTGCACAAATACATGGACAAGATGGGCGAAGGGGAGAAGGTCCTGACGCTCGACGAGGCGCTCGAAGGCGCCAACTGCACGACGGCCACGGCTGAGGCGGCAACGCGCCCGCTGCCGGTGCAGTCCGCCCTGCCGGCGCCTAAGAGCGCGGCCAAGAATTCCTAGGAGTTTGACGATGTTTGGCAAGTTGAGTCTGGAGGCCATTCCGCTGCACGAGCCCATCGTGGTCGTGACGGTCTCGGCCATTCTGCTGGGTGGCGCGGGCGTATTTGGCCTGATCACCTATCTGAAGAAGTGGTCGTACCTGTGGAATGAGTGGATCACCTCCGTCGATCACAAGAAGATCGGCGTGATGTATTGCATTCTGGCCATCGTGATGCTGCTGCGCGGCTTTGCCGACGCGATCATGATGCGCTCGCAACTGGCGGTCGCCTCGGGCGGCGGTGCCGGCTATCTGCCGCCTGAGCACTACGACCAGATCTTTACCGCGCACGGCGTGATCATGATCTTCTTCATGGCCATGCCGCTGATGACGGGCCTGATCAACCTGATCGTGCCGCTGCAGATTGGCGCGCGCGACGTGGCGTTCCCGTTCCTGAACACGCTGTCGTTCTGGCTGGCCGCTGCAGGTGTGGTGCTGATCAACGTGTCGCTGGGCGTGGGTGAATTCGCGCGTACCGGCTGGCTGGCGTATCCGCCGCTGTCGGAACTGGCCTACAGCCCCGGTGTGGGGGTCGACTACTACATCTGGGCACTACAGATATCGGGGTTAGGTACGTTGCTGACCGGGGTGAACTTCGTCGCGACCATCTTCAAGATGCGCGCGCCGGGCATGAAGCTCATGCGCATGCCCATCTTCACCTGGACCGCCCTGTGCGCCAACATCCTGATCGTGGCTGCCTTCCCGGTGCTGACCGTGGCGCTGGCGCTGCTGGGTGCTGACCGCTATCTCGACATGCACTTCTTCACGAACGACGGTGGCGGCAACGCCATGCTGTACGTGAACCTGATCTGGATCTGGGGCCACCCCGAGGTGTACATCCTGATCCTGCCGGCGTTCGGCATGTTCTCGGAAATCGTCTCGACGTTCTCGCGCAAGAAGCTGTTCGGCTACACGTCGATGGTGTGGGCAACGGCCGGTATTACCGTGCTGTCGTTCCTGGTGTGGCTGCACCACTTCTTCACCATGGGCTCGGGCGCGAACGTCAACGCGTTCTTCGGGATCGCCACGATGATCATCTCGATCCCGACCGGGGTGAAGATCTTCAACTGGCTGTTCACGATGTACCGCGGCCGCGTCGAACTGAACTCGATGATGCTGTGGACGATCGGCTTCATGATCACCTTCGTGATCGGCGGGATGACCGGCGTGCTGCTGGCCGTGCCGGGTGCCGACTTCCTGTTGCACAACAGCCTGTTCCTGATCGCGCACTTCCACAACACCATCATCGGTGGCGTGGTGTTCGGTTACCTGGCCGGTATCACGTACTGGTTCCCGAAGGCGTTCGGCTTCAAGCTGGACGAGAAGTGGGGCAAGCGCGCCTTCTGGTGCTGGTTCGTGGGCTTCTACACTGCCTTCATGCCGCTGTACGTGCTCGGCTTCATGGGCATGACGCGCCGACTGAACCATACCGACAACCCGGCCTGGCAGCCGTGGCTGATCGTCGCCGTGATCGGCGCTGCGATCATCGCGTGCGGTATCGCTTGTCAGCTCATCCAGATCTTCGTCAGCGTCCGCAACCGTCATGCGCTGGCTGACCTGACGGGCGACCCGTGGGGCGGCCGTACGCTGGAGTGGGCGACGTCGTCGCCGCCGGCGCACTACAACTTCGCCACCGTGCCGGTCATCCGTGACATCGACGCCTTTGCTGACATGAAGGCACGCGGTGAAGTGCTGACGCAAGTCGCGCCGAGCTACGAGAAGATCCACATGCCGAAGAACACCGGCGCCGGCTTCTTCATCGGCATGTTCTCGATCGTGATGGGCTTTGCGCTGATCTGGCACATCTGGTGGATGGCCGTGCTGGGTCTGGTCGGCATGATCGGCAGCTTCATCCTCCGCAGCAACAACGACGACATCGATTACTACGTGCCCGCTCACGAGGTTCACGAGACCGAGTCGGCCTACTTCCAACGTATCGGTTCGCAGGCTTAAACCATGGCTTCCAATGTTCTAGACGGTCACGCCGCGCACGGTCACGCTGCCGGCCACGACCACGCGCATGACCATGCGCACCACCACGATGCTGCAGACACCAAGGTCTTCGGCTTCTGGGTGTACCTGATGAGCGACTTGATCATCTTCGCGTCGCTGTTTGCTACGTTCTGCGTGCTGCGCGGCGCGACGGCAGGCGGCCCGGCGGGCAAGGAGCTCTTCGATCTGTCGTACGTGGCGATCGAAACCGGCATCCTGCTGGTGTCGTCCATCACCTACGGCATGGTGATGATCAGCCTGCAGAACGGCCGCAAGGATCAAGTGATGCTGTGGCTGGGCATCACCCTGCTGCTGGGCGCAGCGTTCGTCGGTATGGAAATCAACGAGTTCCACCACCTGATCTCTGAAGGCGCGGGCCCGAGCCGCAGCGCGTTCCTGTCGTCGTTCTTCTTGCTGGTCGGCACCCACGGCCTGCACGTGGCGAGCGGCATGCTGTGGATCATCGTCCTGATGTGGCAGATCGCTGCCAAGGGCCTGACCCCCACCCAATCGACCCGCCTGTCGTGCCTCTCCCTGTTCTGGCACTTCTTGGACGTGGTGTGGATCGGCGTGTTTACCGTCGTGTATCTGCTGGGAGCGATGTAAATGGAACAGACCAACGCAACGACCGCCATCGCCCACGACGAGGCTCACGGTCATGCTGCCGGCGGCGCCGGCCATGCCACCATCAAGGGCTACCTGATCGGCTTTGTGCTGGCGGTGATCCTGACGACCATCCCGTTCAAGATGGTGATGGACGGTGGTTACTCGCATCAGACGCTGCTGGTGACGGTGATGGCACTGGCGGTCGTGCAGATCGTCGTGCACCTGATCTACTTTCTGCACTTGGACGGTTCTTCCGCCCAGCGCTGGAACGTGATGGCTTTCCTGTTCACGCTGCTGATCCTGGCGATTGTGGTTGTCGGCTCGCTGTGGGTCATGCATAACATGAACGCCAACATGATGACGATGTAACGAGGCTTGCCTCCCGCTGCATCGGAAGGGCGCCCCTAGTGGGCGCCTTTTCTTTTGCTCGTGCGGCTTTACGCCTTGGCGTTTGCCATGCCCGGCTTTGTTAAACTCGCCGGGTTCCCCATTTCTGCGTTTCCCGCCGCATTTTCGCCATGTCACAGTACGTTTTCACCATGAACCGCGTGGGCAAGATCGTTCCGCCCAAGCGCCAGATCCTCAAGGACATCTCGCTGTCGTTCTTCCCTGGCGCCAAGATCGGCGTGCTGGGCCTGAACGGCTCGGGCAAGTCGACCGTGCTCAAGATCATGGCCGGCCTCGACAAGGACATCGAAGGCGAAGCCACGCCGATGCCCAACCTGAATATCGGTTACCTGCCGCAAGAGCCGCAGCTCGATCCCGCCAAGACCGTGCGCGAGGAAGTCGAGAGCGGCCTGGGCGAAGTGATGGACGCACAGAAGCAACTCGAAGCCGTCTACGTCGCCTACGCCGAGGAGGGTGCCGACTTCGACAAGTTGGCCGAAGAGCAGGCGCGCCTGGAAGCCATCATCGCCGCCGGTGCGGGTGACAACGTTGAGCTGCAGCTGGAAATCGCTGCCGACGCGCTGCGCCTGCCGCCGTGGGACGCCAAGATCGAGCACCTCTCAGGCGGTGAAAAGCGCCGCGTCGCGCTGTGCAAGCTGCTGCTCTCTCGCCCCGACATGCTGCTGCTCGACGAGCCGACCAACCACCTGGATGCGGAATCGGTGGACTGGCTTGAGCAGTTCCTCACGCGCTTCCCGGGCACCGTGGTGGCCGTTACCCACGATCGCTACTTCCTCGACAACGCCGCCGAGTGGATTCTCGAACTCGACCGTGGTCATGGCATCCCCTGGAAGGGCAACTACAGCTCGTGGCTCGATCAGAAAGAGACGCGCCTGAAGCAGGAAGAGTCGAGCGAATCCGCCCGTCAGAAGGCGCTGAAGAAGGAACTGGAATGGGTGCGCCAGAACCCGAAGGGCCGTCAGGCCAAGTCGAAGGCGCGTCTGGCCCGCTTTGACGAGCTGAACAGCCAGGAATATCAAAAGCGCAACGAAACGCAGGAAATCTTCATCCCGGCCGGCGAGCGTCTGGGCAATGAAGTGATCGAGTTCACCAACGTCAGCAAGGCCTATGGTGACCGCCTGCTGATCGACGACCTGAGCTTCACGATCCCGCCGGGCGCTATCGTCGGCATCATCGGCTCGAACGGCGCGGGTAAGTCGACGCTGTTCCGCATGCTCACGGGCAAGGAGCAGCCGGACTCGGGCACGATCAAGATCGGCCCGACGGTCAAGCTGGCGTACGTGGATCAGAGCCGCGATGCGCTCTCCGCCGACAAGACCGTGTTCGAGGAAATCTCGAACGGTTCGGACATCCTCACGGTTGGTCGCTACGAAACCCCGTCGCGTGCCTATATCGGCCGCTTCAACTTCAAGGGCGGCGATCAGCAGAAGCACGTCGGCACGCTCTCGGGTGGTGAGCGCGGGCGCCTGCACCTGGCCAAGACGCTGATCTCGGGCGGCAACGTGCTGCTGCTGGATGAGCCGTCGAACGACCTCGACGTGGAAACGCTGCGTGCGCTGGAAGACGCGCTGCTCGAGTTTGCGGGCTGCGTGATGGTGATCTCGCACGATCGATGGTTCCTCGACCGAATCGCCACGCACATCATCGCGTTCGAGGGTGATTCGCACGTCGAGTTCTTCCCGGG
The DNA here is from genome assembly GCA_963512445.1 of uncultured Ralstonia sp. Lineage (GTDB taxonomy): Bacteria > Pseudomonadota > Gammaproteobacteria > Burkholderiales > Burkholderiaceae > Ralstonia. The sequence continues at coordinate 31,493 of CAUPMS010000015.1, read as the reverse complement.
CAACTACCAGGAATACGAAGCCGACAAGAAGAAGCGTCTGGGCGAGGAAGGCGCCAAGCCCAAGCGTATCCGCTACAAGCCGGTCGTCCGTTAAGCAGAAGGGCGGGCGTCGCTGCCCGCAATCCAGCCTACGGCGAGCGGTTCGCCTCGACTATGGGCGGCGCGTCGAGATCGCTATCGAACTCGGCGCGCTTGTGCGAACCGTCGCAGAACGGTTTGTTCAACGAGTGCCCGCAGCGGCACAGCCATGCCTGGCCTTCCTCCACCGGCAACTCGCGCCCGTTCTGGGTGACGATGCGAAAGCTTCCCTTGATGTGATACGGCCCGTTGTTGCGGACGGTGATGACGACGTCGTCGGCCATGGCCGCCCCCTCAAAAGAGGATGCCCTGCATGCGGTAGGCGAAGTGGGCGGGCTTGGCGTCGCGCATCAGGGCCATGAACTGGTCCATGTCCATATGCACGACGTTTTCGTGGTCGCCGGCTTCAAAGTAGACGTCACCGTGCGTCATCAGGCTGCTATCGATGTAGGTGGGCATGCCGTAGGCCATGCCTACCGGTGGTACCGCGCCGGCATCGCAGTCCCGGAAGACTTCGCGCAACTCGGATTCATCGGCCAGCGTGAGGTCCAGGCGGCCCGATTCTTTTTGCAGCTCTGACAAATGCAGGTGATATGTCGACGGCAACACGGCCGCAACATAGCCGAGCTTGTCTTCAAGCAGCAGCGTCTTGGCCAGACGATCGCCCGGAACATGGGCAGATTGCGCGGTTTCCGTGCTGGTGTGGGTATGCGGATGGCGAATCACCTCGTATAGGCAACCTTTGCTGCGCAGGCAGCCGTCGAGGGTGCTGGAAATCGACATGGCGTCCTCCCGTATGGTTGACGGCCGGCAGCAGAGTTGCGATGGCCGCTACGTCAGCATAGGTCGGTTTGCGGATTGCGCAGGCATTCGGGCGTACAAAAGCAACGGGCCGCTCATCTGAGCGGCCCATTTGCCTGTTGCGGTTCATCAGCTGAGCTTAGCGATCCCAGCCGCGGTGCCAGCCGTTGTCGTGGCGCCATTCACGCTCACGCCACTCGCGGCGGCGCCACTCGCGCTCACGCCACTCGTCACGATCACGCCAGTAGCCACCGCCGTAGATCACCGGGGCCGGTGCATAGACCGGAGCCGGGCGATACACCACCGGGGGCGGTGCATAAACGGGCGCCGGGGCCACATACACCGGCGCAGGTACGCCGATCGATACGCCGACATCCACATGCGCCAGCGCCGCCGTCGAGGCGCACAGCGCGGCGCCACCCAGAATGAAAGCGAGCAGTGTGCGTTTCATGATGCTTCTCCTTACGGTTGCGAGGCCGCAGCTACAGTGCCGTCGACTTCGTCTATCAAGTTCGTGATGTCATTCTATGAACCGCCGGGCGCTTCAGGTGATACGCAAATCCTACGGATGTAACGGGAAGTTAAACGCCCCACCGGCAAGACGCTGGTGGGGCGCGGTATTTCACGTGGTGTGTGATTCAGCCTTGCATCGGCTCCCAGGCCGCACGCTGCTCGGGTGATGACCAGACCGCCAGGTGCAACGCAGATAACGAGAACGGATCCGACAGCAGCACCAGCTTCTGCTTGCCGGTGAGCTTGTCAGGGCCGACCTCCAGCGCGTGACGCACGTGTGCTTCACGCACTGCAATCAGACGTCGGTCGTGCGGAAAGCGGGTCGTGCCGATCGCGCACATCAACGCGTTGGTGACGGGGTCGACCACGGCTTGGCGGAAGTCCGGCATCGGCGGTGCATTGCGTAGGTGCTTGCGCGTGGCACGCAACTCGCGCGGCGGGCGCACTTCCTCGGGGATCATGAACAGGCGCAAACGACGCATGCGGCGGCCCAGGCTCACGCGGCTGGAGAACACCGACAGCGGAATCGACACGATCAACGCGCCCACCACCGGCGACAGCCACCACAGGAAGCTCGGGTTCAGCCAATACACGATCGCTGCCCAGACGATGCCGATCACGGTGTGCAGGCCGTGGCGGCGCACGGCATCGCCCCAATGCGTCTGCGCGTCTTCGCGCGGCGGCGACTTCCAGTGCACCTTCCAGCCGAGGAACGCGGCCGTCACGAAGCGCGTGTGGAACAGCATGCGCACCGGCGCGGCCAGCACCGAGAACGCGGCCTCAATCGCCATCGACAGCGCCAGGTGGATCGCCCCGCCAAAGCGCTTCGGCCCCTGTGCCCACAGCACCAGCACACTCAGGATCTTCGGCAGAAACAGCACAGTGGCGGTGGCCGAGAACAGCGCGGCGGCCTTTTCCGGATGCCATTCCGGCCAGATCGGGAAGAGCTGGCGCGGTTGCGTGAAGTACTCCGGCGCGATCAACGTGTGTTTGGCCAGCAGTGCCGTCGAGAGCAGCAGGAACAGGAACCACAGCGGTGCTGACAAATACGCCATCACGCCCGTGATGAACACCGCACGGTGCACGCGGTGAAAGCCCGGCGCGCCGAACAGGCGGAAGTTCATCAGGTTGCCGTGGCACCAGCGGCGATCGCGGCCCAGCTCGTCGAGCAGGTTGGGCGGCATCTCTTCGTAGCTGCCATCCAGGTCGTACGCGATCCACACAGCCCAGCCGGCGCGACGCATCAGCGCGGCTTCGACAAAGTCGTGCGACATGATCTCGCCGGCCAGCGAGCCCTTGCCCGGAATCGGTGCGAGCGCGCAGTGCTTGATGAACGGGTCCAGCCGGATGATGGCGTTGTGGCCCCAGTAGTGCGATTCACCCAGTTGCCAGTAGTGCAGGCCAGCAGTGAACAGCGGCCCATACACGCGCGTGGCGAACTGCTGAATGCGTGCGTACAGCGTGTCGCGGCCGGCGGCGCGCGGCGCGGTCTGGATGATGCCGGCGGAAGGCGCACCCTCCATCAGCTGCACCAGGCGCGTCAGGCAATCACCACTCATCACGCTGTCGGCGTCGAGCACGATCATGTAGCGGTACTTGCCACCCCAGCGCCGGCAGAAATCATCGATGTTGCCGCTCTTGCGTTTGACGCGGTGACGGCGCCAGCGATAGAAGATGCGGCCGAAGCCATCGAGCGCGCGGCAGATATGCAGCCATGCGTCGGCCTCTGCGGTGCGGATGTCCGGGTCGCCGGAGTCCGACAGCACGAAGAAATCGAAGTGCTCCAGATGCCCTGTGCGCTGCAAGGATTCATACGTTGCACGCAGCCCCGCAAACACGCGCTGCACATCTTCATTGCAGATCGGCATGACGATGGCGGTGCGCGCATCGTCCGGAATCGTGGCATCGGGTGTGGCGCGGCGTGAGATGACGAAGCGATCACCATGGAAGGCCAGCAGCAGGAAGCCGGTGATGGCCGTCCAGAAGCCCGCCGACACCCAGCAGAACAGCACCGCGAACAGCACAATGATGATGGCTTCGAGCCAATCGGCGCCGTGATACGGCAGCACCGTGCTCATCGCCCAGGTGGCGGCAATGGTCTGCGCGATCATCAGCGTGAGCAGCGTCAGGCGGCGGCGCGCGCCGACAAAGCGCCAGATGCCTTTCGGGTCTGGCGAGTCGGGCGCTTCGTACGGCACGGGTTTCGTGCCGCCGTGCATCCAGCGGTCGATGGCGCGGCGCGTGCGCCAGATCGGCCCGAGCACCCACGGCCACGGCACCATCGAGCGACGCGCGGGCGCAGGGCCGGTATCCAGGTGGATGCGGCCCTGGGTGTCGTGCTCAAGCGGTGGCGCGGGTTCGGCAGAGGGCTCCGTCGATGCTGCATCGGCGCGCGTGGCGCCATAGGCAGCATCCAGGCGCGAGCCTACGGATGCATAGGCCGGCGCGTCGGCGTCGAGCGAGGTCGTCTGCGCCGGGTCGAACTTGGCCAGTGCGCGATGCAGTTTGGCGAGCGCAGCCGCATCGTCGTCGCCAGTTGCGATGCCCGCGTCGCGCAGCAGCGCAACCCGTGCGTCGGCCGCCAGCGGCAGCGCTTCAAGGTAGTGGTCGGCCACAGATTGCGCTGTGGCCGGGCCGGTGGAGGGCGCAGCGCCAGCGGCGCCGCCGGTCTGGGCCATCGTCACGTTCAGCCCGGAGGTAACAGGTAGCTCCACGTCTCAGAGAGTCCGGTGCCGCCGCTGCGCAGGTAGCCGCGCAGCTCGACGGGTTTATCGTCTTCGACCCGCTTGAGGCGCACGGTTACGCGCCAGCCGCCGGTCGCGGTGTTGGGTTGGCCGAAGATCGATTCGATCTTGCCGTTGGCATCTGCCGAAAATACCGGTTCAACGGGTGCATTCGGTGCCAGCTTGGCCAGCGCCGGGCCTTCAAAGTCGACCACGAAGGCGATCGTGTCGTCGGGCTTGCGCTCATCAGGGCGCTTGGTCGTCCAGCCGTGCGAGCGGCGCGTCTGCGTGACCCACGCCAGTGCCGGCTTCTTGTCGGCATCTTTCTGCCACAGCAGGCGGTATTCGAGATTGAACGGCTGATGCGGCTTGGGCGGGTTCTCTGGCACCCAGTAGGCGACCACGTTGTCGTTGGTCTCGTCGGGCGTCGGAATCTGCACCAGTTCCACGCGGCCCGCGCCCCATTTGCCGACGGGCTCGACCCACGCGCTCGGGCGCAGTTCGTAGCGGTCCCCGATCTCCTGGTAGTTGGCGAACGCGCGGTCACGCTGCATGAGGCCGAAGCCGCCCGGGTTGGTCGTCCCGAACGAGCTGACCAGCAGGCGCTTGGGGTTCGTCAGCGGGCGCCAGATCCATTCGCCTGTGCCCGAGAGCACCGACAAACCATCGGAGTCATGCACTTCGGGGCGGAAGTCCAGCGCCGGCGCCGGCTGGTTCTCGCCAAAGAAGAACATGCTGGTGAGCGGGGCGATGGCCAGTTTGCTGACGTTCTCGCGCATGTAGAGTTGCGCCTTCACGTCGACCGCAGTGTCGCTGCCCGGCTTGATGACGAAGCGATACGCACCCGTGGCGCGGCGTGAATTGAGCAGCGCGTAGATCGTCAGCTCCTTCGCGTTGGCGGCGGGGCGCTCGATCCAGAAATCGGTAAAGCGGGGGAATTCCTCGCCCGAATTGAGCGCGGTGTCGATGGCCAGGCCGCGCGCGGAGAGGCCGTAGACCTGCCCCTTGCCGATGCCGCGGAAGTACGACGCACCCAGGAACACGACGACCTCGTCCTTGTACTTGGGCGTGTTCATCGGGTAGTGCACGCGGAAGCCGGCGAAACCGAGCTTTTGCAACTGCTTCGGGTCGAGCTTGACCGGGCCATAGTCGAACAGGCGCGGGTCGAAGCGGATTTCGCGCACGCCGGTCGGCGATACCTCGTTGATCTTCACGGGTTGGTCGTAATACGAGCCTTCGTGGAAGAAACCGAGTTCGAACGGCAGCTTGTCCCGGCGCCAGTAGGCCTGGTCGGCTTTGAAGCGGATCTCGCGGTATTGGTCGTAGCGCAGTTCGCGCAACTCGCGCGGCAGGGTGTTGGCGGGTGCCTGGTACGGCTTGGCCGCCAGTTGTTTTGCGCGCACGGCCACGTCGTTGAAACCGAAGGCCAGCGCAGCATGCGCCGACGCCAGCGCCAGCAGGCCCACGGCCAGCCGCGCATAGCGGGCCCCCAGGGAGCGGGAGGAAACAGCGGAGGGAATGTTCAAAATGAGATCGCGTCTATGCGGCGGGCCCAAGGAACGTGACGCTCGGGGCCTGCCGGTCATTCGTCTGTGCCGCCGAGATTTTACCCGCCGGACCTTTACGAGATCAAAACCGGCAACATTTTGATAACGTTTCCGTCCACATCGGACTGCCAACCGCGTCACATGGTGTGTAATCCCGGGTTTTTTGGCGGATCAGCCGTTCGGTTGATGGGAACGCATCCCGCCGGCCGGCAGTCAGAACCGCTTTGCCGTGTGCCGGGATTCTTGCGTGGCACACTCTTGGCTCTTTCCTCCATGGAGTTCGCATGACCTGCTGGACGCGACGCGCTACTGCCACCGCTGCGCTTGCCTTTTTGACCTCGTTGCTCGTGCCCGTGGCGTTTGCCACACCTCCTGCCAAGAATGCGCCCAAGGCTGCAGCGCCGGCTAAGGCTGTGCGCGATCCGGGCGACGTGGCGGTGCTGCTTGACGCCTTCCCGCTCGGCAAGCCGCTGTCCAAGCTGCCCTCGTGCGAAGACGTGCGTGCAAATGGTGGCAAGGATGTCGCCGAATACTGTTCCGACCCGCTCGAATCGCACGGCCGCACGCGCTCGCTGGGGGTGCCAGAGGCAAAGCGCCCCGCGTTGATGGACGGGCCGCAAGCCGTGCTGCTGATCGACCAGGACGGCAACGTCGCTGGCATGTTCGTGCCCACGCGCGGGGTGGATACCGAGCAGCGCGTCTTCCAGGCGCTGTCTGATCGCTACGGCAAGCCTGCGCAGGAAGGCAAGGCGCCGCTGAAGCTGAAATCCGGCAAGACGGTGGATTCGCTGCGCGCACGCTGGGCGGGGCATCAGACCATCATCACGATGTATGCGATTCCTGAAGAGCCGCAGAACGGCACGGTGGAATTCCTCTGGGCGCCACGCGCTGGCGCGGTGATGGATCAGATGCGTGCAGAAGTGGACCCAAATGCGCCCAAACCGACTGCGGCGTCCGGTGCGGTGGCCTCCGCACCCGCCGCGACGGCCAAGCCTGCCACAGGCAAGCCGGCGCCTAAGCAGTGAACTTACGGACACACGTTCGTAGTCTTCCGTTACAGCACTTACACCCGCATGACGCCGGCGTCGCCCGCGCCGGCTTATAACGTCCACAAGGCCTCACTAGCGGGGCCAAAGGACGTTAATCATGAAAATCGTGGCTTTGGCCTCGCTTATTGCATTGTCGGCCGCGGCGCTCGGGGGATGTGCGGTGTATCCGGCACCGGTGGCGGTGGCGCCTGCACCGATCTATGCGGCACCGGCGTATCCGGCCTACTACGGCGGCTATTGGGGCGGGCCGTCAATGTATTTCAACTACCACCACCGTTGATCGCGTGACTGTTTAGCCTGCTGAGTGCAGCCCGGGCCAGCCCGGTGCCAACGTCTGCGGCAAGCCGAGCAGATCCAGCACGCGCCCGACGGTGTGGTCCACCAGGTCGTCGATCGTCTTGGGGCGCTGGTAAAAGCCCGGCACGGGCGGGAAGACGATCCCGCCCATCTCGGTGACGGCCGTCATGTTGCGCAGGTGCGCCAGATTGAGCGGTGTTTCGCGCACCATCAGGATCAGGCGGCGGCGCTCCTTGAGCGTGACGTCGGCGGCGCGGGCGATGAGGTTGTCCGACAGACCGTGTGCGACGGCCGCCAGCGTTTTCATCGAGCACGGCGCTACCACCATCGCTTCGGCCCCAAACGAGCCACTGGCAATGGTGGCGCCGATATCGCGCACGTTATGCACCACGTGCGCCAGCGCTTCCACTTCTTCGCGCGCCATGTGCAGTTCGTGCTGCACGTTCATCAGCCCCGCAGGCGACATCAGCAGGTGTGATTCCACACCCGCAGTTTCACGCATCTCCTGCAGAACCTGCAGCAACCGTACGCCGTAGATGGCCCCCGACGCCCCAGTAATCGCCACGATAATGCGGCGCACGGGTGGCGTTTCAGCCGTGGCGTTCAGGGTAGAGGTCACGCTGAAACGAGAACGTAGCTCAGGCAGCCAGCAGCGGCTGCAGTTCGCCGCTCTGGTACATCTCCATCATGATGTCCGAGCCGCCGATGAACTCGCCCTTGACGTAGAGCTGCGGAATGGTCGGCCAGTTGGCGTAATTCTTGATGCCCTGGCGGATTTCATCGTCTTCCAGCACGTTGACGGTGTGCGGCCGGTCCACACCGCAGGCCTTCAGGATCTGGATGGCGCGGCCCGAGAAGCCGCACATCGGGAATTGCGCCGTGCCCTTCATGAAGAGGACGACAGGGTGGCCTTTGACGATCTGGTCGATCTTTTCGTGCGTGGTGCTCATGGGGGGACTCGATTTGGTGAAGGGCGGCAGCCGGGTTTCCGAGCTGACATCCACATTGGAAAACTTGTCTATTTTAGCGAGGAACGCGCACCGGCGTTTTGATCCAGCCACTGCCCGCCGCTGCAGCGGTCGTGGCCGGCCAGGTCTTGCGCGGTGAAGACGTTGGCCAAGCCGGCGCCGCTCAGCAGCGCGCGCACGGCCTCGCCCTGGTCGTAACCGTGTTCGAGCAGCAGCCAGCCGCCGGCGACGAGCCGCGCTGGCGCCCCGGCGACGATGCTGCGCAGATGGCGCAGGCCGTCGCCGTGGTCGGTGAGGGCGCTGGCGGGTTCGAAGCGCAGGTCGCCCTGGCTGAGGTGGGCGTCTGCGGCGGCGATGTAGGGCGGGTTGCTGGCGATCAGGTCGAAGGCGGGCGGTGCATCGGCTTCGGCCAGCGCGCCGTACCAGTCGCCCAGTGCCGCGTGCAGGTTGGTGGCGCCCAGCGTTTGCGCGTTGTCCATCGCCACGGCCAGCGCATCGGCCGATGCATCGGTGGCCCACACGCGTGCGTCGCGTCGCGCCAGCGCGATGGTGACGGCGATGATGCCGCTGCCAGTGCCCATGTCGAGCACGGCGGGCGCGTCGCGGTCTTCGATGCGGTCCAGCGCCTGTTCGACTAGCAGTTCCGTATCCGGGCGCGGGATCAGCACGGCTGGCGTCACCTTGAACGTGCGGCCGAAGAATTCACGCTCGCCCAACAGATAGGCCATCGGCTCGCCGGCCAGGCGGCGCGTGGCGAGTTCGCTGATCTGCGCACGTTCGGCTTCGTCGATGGCGTAGGTGTCTTGTGTGATGAGTTGCACGCGCGACAGGCCCGTCACGTGCGAGATCAGCATGCGTGCCTCCAGCGCGGGCACGCCAGCGCGCGCGAGCGCGGTCAGCGCGTCGGCCACGCGAGCGAATGTTTCGGGCGAAATGACGGGAGCAGACGGCACGGCAACAGACGAGCGGCAAAGATCGGGGGCACAAAATAACACGGGCCCGGCCGATGTGGCACGGGCCCGCGAGCGGGTTGGTGCGAAGGGTTGCGCTTACTGCTTGGTCGCGTCCTTGACCTTGTTGGCTGCATCCTTGGTGGCAGCGGCGGTCTTGTCGGCAGCCACCTTCGCGGCGTCTGCGGTCTTGTCAGCCGCGTCCTTGGCGGCATCCTTGGCTTGGGACATCGCCCCCGAAGCCGCGACTTGTGCGTCGGACGCGGCTTGCGAGAGTTCCGCCTTGGCGGCGTCGGCGGCCTTGCTGACGGCGGTGCCAGCGTTGTCGAGGGCCTGCTTGGCAGCGTCCTTCGATTGCTCCATCGAGCTCTTCGCGGCCTGGTCGACGGCGTCGTCCTTCTTGCCGCAGGCGGCCAGACCGAGTGCGAGGGTGGTAGCGACGGTGATGGCCAGCAGTTGGGTACGCATTGCGATTCTCCTAATCGTGATGTTGTCGCGCTTGTTAGTGAGTGCTGCGCACTCGGCGTGATCGAGATCGATTATAGGAACGAGCGACCGGTACGCCACCGCGCAAAGCTGTATCAAACGCAAGCGGATGTTACGGCGCGCGCGCTTCTTAACGGCTAGCGCGATCAGGCATCTTCGCCCAGCGCGGCGAGCTGTTCTGCCTGGTGCTCGGCAGCCAACGCGCCTACGAGTTCCGCGATGTCGCCGTCCATGATCGCGTCAATCTTGTAGAGCGTCAGGTTGATGCGGTGATCTGTCACGCGGCCCTGCGGGAAGTTGTACGTGCGGATGCGGTCGGAGCGGTCGCCCGAGCCGATCAGGCTCTTGCGTGCGCTGGCTTCCTTGGCCTGCGCCTCGCGCTCCTGGCGGTCTTTCAGGCGCGCGGCCAGGACTTGCATGGCGCGGTCTTTGTTGCGGTGCTGGCTGCGGTCGTCCTGGCACTCCACCACCAGGCCGGTCGGCAGGTGGGTGATGCGCACGGCCGAATCCGTCTTGTTGATGTGCTGACCGCCGGCCCCGGACGCGCGGAACGTATCGATGCGCAGGTCGGCCGGGTTGATCTGGATGTCGGCCAGCGCATCGGCTTCGGGCATGACCGCCACCGTGCAGGCAGACGTGTGAATGCGCCCCTGCGCCTCGGTGGCCGGCACGCGCTGCACGCGGTGGCCGCCCGACTCGAACTTCAGCCGCGAATACGCGCCTTCGCCCACCAGCCGCGCAATCACTTCCTTGTAGCCGCCCAGGTCTGACGGCGATTCGCTCACGATCTCCACCTGCCAGCGCTGGCGTTCAGCAAAGCGCGTGTACATGCGCAACAGGTCGCCCGCGAAGAGGGCGGATTCATCGCCGCCCGTGCCCGCGCGGATTTCCACGAAGATGTTGCGATGGTCGTTCGGGTCCTTCGGTAGCAGCAGGCGCTGCAGTTCGCCTTCAAGCGATTCCATCCGTTCACGCGCGGCGCGGAGTTCGTCTTCGGCAAACGCCTTCATGTCGGGGTCGGTCAGGAGTTCCTGCGCGGTGGCGATGTCGCCTTCGGCTTGCTTCCACGCCGCGAATTGCGCGACCACGGGTTCCAGCTCGGCGTGTTCGCGCGTGAGCTTGCGGTAGTGGTCGAGGTTGGCGGTGGCGTCTTCACGCGCGAGCAGCGCGTTGATTTCGACAATGCGCTCGGCCAGTTGGTCGAGCTTGGACAGCATGCTGGGCTTCATTCGGGCAGTCGCGGAGGGAAACGCTGGAAGCGAAGGCGGCGCATGATACCGCGCCAGAAGTTGCGCGCCACGCGTGAAAACATATGGCGCGCATGCGACGCGGCGGCCGCTAGCGCTCGGAGTGGCTGGACTGGCGGAACAGCGCCGGCAGCAGGTCGATGAGCTGTTCGCGGCCCTCACCCTGCGCGTGGTTCAGCGCATGCGTCGGGCCGTGGAGGAATTTTTTGGTGAGCGCTTGCGACAGCGCCTCAAGCACGAGCGCCGGATCGTCGCCGCGCGCGAGCATGCGCTGGGCGCGTTCCAGCTCGCCCTGGCGCAGTGTTTCGGCCTGCGCATGCAGATCGCGAATCACCGGTACCACGCTGCGTGCGTCAAGCCAGTGCATGAAGTTCAGCACGCGCGTCTCGATGATGGCCTCGGCCTGCGCCACGGCAGCCTGCCGCAGTGCATTGCCCTCGCGCACGATGGCGCCGAGGTCGTCCACGGTGTAGAGGAACACGTCGGACAGGCGCGAGACTTCGGGTTCGATATCGCGCGGCACAGCCAGGTCGACCATGAACATCGGGCGGTGGCGGCGCTGCTTGATGGCGCGCTCCACGGCGCCCAGGCCGATGATGGGCAGCGTGCTGGCGGTGCACGAAACAACGATGTCGAACTCGGCCAGCTTGGTCGGCAGTTCGGCAAGGCGCACGGCGCGGGCGTTCAGGCCCTGGTTCGACAGCGATTCGGCCAGTTTCTCGCCGCGCTCGAGCGTGCGGTTGGCGATGACCACCTCGCGCGGCGTCTGCGCGGCGAAGTGGGTGGCGCACAGCTCGATCATCTCGCCGGCGCCGATGAACAGCACGCGCTGCTCGCCAATCGATTCAAAAATGCGCTGTGCCAGTCGCACGGCAGCGGCGGCCATTGATACGGAATGCGCGCCGATCTCCGTCGTGCCGCGCACTTCCTTGGCCACCGCAAAGGTGCGCTGGAATAGCTGATTCAGGTACGTGCCGAGGGCGCCTGCTTCAGTGGCGGTGCGCACGGCGTCTTTCATCTGGCCGAGGATCTGCGTCTCACCCAGGACCATTGAATCGAGCCCGCTGGCCACGCGAAACGCGTGGCGCACGGCCAGTGATTGGCCGAGTGAATACACATGGGGCGCGAGTTCGCCCGCGTCGATGTTGTGATGTTGTGCCAGCCAGCGAATCGCATGCTCGTGCGCGGTCGCTTCGGGCAGGTTGCCGTCGGTGGCGCAGTAGATTTCGGTGCGGTTGCAGGTGGAGAGGATGGCCGCTTCGGCCGTGCTCTTGAGGTGCGGCAGGTGCTGGCGCAGCGCGCCCAGTGCGGGCCCCACCTGCTCGAGCGGAAACGCCACCTTCTCGCGCAGGGAAAGCGGCGCCGTGTGGTGGTTGATTCCGAGGGTCAGCAACTGCATGTGGGGCGGCCGGTAAAAAGGGGGACGGCACGAATTTTGATCACTTTGGATTATAACGCCCGGCCCTGATATGAGCAGGAAGCAGGTCAAATCCAGTGGTATGTGTGGATGAATGTTTATTATTCGTCACGCACGAGGCAGTGCGCCGCCGTGGCCTTCCGCGCCGTCCTGCGCTAAGGTACGCGTCCAATTGAACCGCTCACGGGCAATACGGAATACGGAGAACAGGCATGGGGTGGATCGGGCCGCTGTGGATCGGGCTGGCTGTGGGCGTGGCAGCGCGTTGGCTGCATCCCGCAGGCAAACGCCTGGGGTGGCTGGCGGCCTTGCTGACGGGCGGGCTTGGGGCGTTGGCTGGTTACTACAGCGGCCAATTCGTCCATCTGTACGCCGACGGGCAGATCCTGGCGTGGACAGCCGCCGTGGTGGGCGCCATGCTGCTGCCCGCGGCCTGGGGCCTGTTGCGCCGCCGCTAGGCTGACTGCGCCCGCGGCATTCTGGCGCGGTCAGCCCGCGCCCACGCTGGTGGTTCGCGCATCGCGCGCGGCCAGGTAGCCAGCCAGCAGTGTTTCCAGCCGCTTGAAGTCCACCGGCTTGGTCAGGTGGTCAGTGAAGCCCGCTTGGCGGCAGCGGGCGATGTCTTCTTCCATGCCATAGCCGGTAATTGCGATCGACGGGGCGGCTTGCCGCTCGGTAAATACGCGCACCACGTCCAGGCCGCTGCCGTCCGGCAGGCCGATATCGCTGATCAGCAGATCGAACTTGCCCGATTCAGCGGCTTGCATGGCCGTGCGCGCGCCATTGGCCATGGCAACGGTGTGGCCGAGAATCTCCAGCATCTGCGACATGGCTTCGGCCGTATCGGCGTTGTCTTCCACTAGCAGCACGTACAGGCCGCGCGCCGATTGCTCGCGTGGCATGGGCGGCGCGGGCGGCGTCTCGGGCTGCGCCATCTCGGTGGCCAGCGGCAGCGTGAGCGTGAACGTGGCGCCCTCGTGGCGGCCGGCGCTCTCGACAATCAATGATCCCTCGTGCTTTTGCACCAGCGCATAGGCAATCGCCAGGCCCAGGCCCAGGCCGCCAAAGCGCTGCGTGATCGACGCATCAGCCTGCTCGAACGCTGAGAAGATGCGCGGCAGCGCGTCAAGTTCGATGCCGATGCCGTTGTCCTTCACGGCCAGGGCCACAGTGGAGGGCGCGGGGTTCCAGACGCGAACCTCAATGGCGCCGCCCTCGGGCGTGAACTTGACCGCGTTGCGCACCAGGTTCCAGATCACCTGTTGGATGCGCGCACCATCGGCATATAGCCGGCTGCGGCCTGCCTCGAAGCGCGTCTTGAGCGAGAGCCGCTTGCGTTGCATGTCGTTGCGCGACATCTCCAGCGTGCTCTCCAGCAGCGGATACAAGTCGACTAGCGCAAAGTTCACCGCCAGCTTGCCGCGCGCAATGCCCGTGATGTCGAGCAGGTCGTCGATCAGGCGCGCCTCCAGCTCGGCATTGCGGCGGACCACTTCCAGTTGTGCGACCGCGTTAGGTGGCAAGTCCCGGCGCAGTTCCAGCAAATGTACGGCGGTCAGGATAGGGGTGAGCGGCGTGCGCAGCTCGTGCGAGAGCACGGCGAGGAAGTGGTCCTTTGCGTGGTTGGCGGTCTCGGCTTCTTCCTTGGCGCGGCGCAGGGCATCGGCGGCCATGCGCTCTTCCGTGGCGTCGCGGATGATCTGGGAGAACCCGAGCAGTTGGCCGGTCTCGTTATGGATGGCGGTGACCACGCTTGACGCGTAGAACGGCGTGCCGTCTTTGCGTAGCATCCAGCGGTCGTCGGTGAGGCTGCCCTCGCGGCGCACGCGTTCGAGCTTGCGCTGGAATTCGCCGGCTTCGCGCGCGGCTTGTGGATACAGAATCTCGGCCGACTTGCCGAGGATCTCCTCGCGCGCATAACCGAGAATGCCGCGCGACGCCGCGTTCCAGGTGCGCACGATGCCCTGCGGGTCGAGCGAGAGCACGGCGTGCTCCTTGAGCGCGTTGATCAGCAGGCGAAAGTGTGTTTCTGCTTCACGCAGAGCGGCTTCGGCGGCGATGCGCTGGCGGCGCTCGGCAGCTTCGGCCAGCGCGCGCAGCAGCACCACGGGCAGGCGCTGCAGGCGCTGCTTGATGACGTAATCGGTGGCGCCGCGCTTGAGCATGTCCACCGCGTGCTCCTCGCCCAGCGCACCCGACACGAAGATGAACGGCGTTTGCGGCGCCATGCGGCGCGCGATGTCCAGCGCCTCCGTTCCTGTGAACTGCGGCAGCATGAAATCGGCCAGGATGGCGTCGAAGGTGCGTGCGCCGAGCTGGGCGACGAAGTCGGTCTCGTTGTCCACGAGCACGGTATCGGCGATCAGGTTGGCGGTTTCCAGGCGCGCGCGCGTGAGTTCTGCGTCGAGCGGATTGTCTTCGACCAGCAGCAGTTGCAGATTGGGCATGGGGGCGGATGCTCCGGATGGGGCGGCTAGCTCGTCGGCAGCACGGCACGGCGGGCCCGGGTCGAGCCCGGTGGCGGTTCGTTGAGCACCGCCCAGAACACGCCCAGATCGGCAATCGCATCGACAAACGCGCGAAACTCCACCGGCTTGACCACATAGGCGTTGACGCCCAGCTCGTAGCTGCGCAGCAGGTCGGTTTCTTCGCGCGACGAGGTGAGCATGACCACCGGCAGGCTCTTGAGTACGGGCGTGGCGCGAATCTCGGCCAGCACTTCCAGGCCATCGACCTTCGGCAGCTTCAGATCGAGCAGCACCACGGCCGGATTACCCGGCACGCGTTGCGCGTAGAGATTGCGCGCGTGCAGGTAATCCAGCGCTTCAGCGCCGTCGCGGGTGACAACCACATCGTTGGCGAGCTGGCTGCGCTCCAGCGCCAGCAGGGTGAGCTCGAGGTCGTTCGGGTTGTCTTCAACGAGCAGGATGGGTTTGAGCATGGTGACAATGAACGTGGAAAGAACGATCAGGCATCAGGCATCACGGCTGACGGGCTCGGGGGGGCGGCCTTGGATACCTCCAGCGGGTCCGGCGCGCGCGGCAGCGTGAATGTGAATGTCGCCCCGTGGTCCAGCTTGCCCTCCGCCCAAGTGCGGCCGCCATGGCGCTCGATGATGCGCCGGACATTGGCCAGTCCGATGCCGGTGCCCTCGAATTCATCCATGCGATGCAGCCGCTGAAACACCCCGAACAGCTTGGCCACGTATTCCATCGAGAAGCCCACCCCGTTGTCGGCAATGCGCACGATGGTTTCGGTGTCGGTCTGTTCGGCGTCGATACGGATGCGCGCCGGGTTACGGTCGCGCGTGTATTTGACCGCGTTGGAGAGCAGGTTGCGCACGGCCAGTTGCAGGAAGGCCGGGTCGGCGCGCACCACCGGCAGCGCGGCGATGTCCCATTCGATGTGGCGGCGCCCCTGGTCGGCGCTCAGCTCGCGCACGATGCCCCGCACGAGTTGTGTGAGGTCGACATCCGCCACCCGCAGCGCGCCGCGGCCCATCTGCGAGAAGGTGAGCAGATCGTCCACCAGCTTGCCGGCAAAGCGCGATGACTCCGAAATCGTCTGCAGGAAGTGCCGCCCGCGCTCGGACACGTGGTCGCCTTCCATCTCGTCGAGCAATTCGGCATAGCCCGCGATATGGCGCAGCGGCGCGCGCAAGTCATGCGAAACGGAATACGAGAACGCCTCCAGCTCGTGATTGGCGCGGCGCAGTTCGCTGGTCAGTTCGGCGGCTTCTTCGGCGTGGCGCAGCACGATGTTGAGGATGGCGTAGCGGAACTCCGCAGCGGTTTCAACTTCGCTCGTGCGCCACGGGCGCGAGGTGTGTGCGATGTGCTCTTGCCAATGGCGCGTGCGGCCGAGCATGCGCTCCGTATCGCGCTCGCTTGCCAGGCCGGGCGCGTCGCCGGCCCAGCGCACGGTATGCGGCGTTTCGGGGCGGAACCACAGCACATAGTGGCGATGCAGTTGCGAAATCTGCACCGCCAGCACGCCGCTGACCTGTGGCAGCAGCGAGGCACCATCCGGATAGACGGCAGCGAGGCTGTCGGTGTGGAAGATCTCGCCCGGGTGCTCGTTTGCCAGCCATTCGGTCAGGCGCAGGACGCTTTCTGCGCCGGGCGCCGCACCCACGCGCACGCATTCCTCGCGGCGCACGATGGCCGCACCGCTGGCCGAGGCAAAGCGCAGCAGATCGGCAGGATGTTCGAGCAGGCCGTCCTGGAAGCGGTCGCGGTCGGCCATCGCGGCCAGCAGGCGCACCAGGATGCGCCGCAGCTCCAGCCGGTGGGCGATCTCGGCGCGGTCCTCCTTGGCTTCGATTTGCAGCGACAGAATCTGCGCCAGGTGCTCACACGCCGTGCGCACTTCAAATGACAGCGAGCAGGGCGTCGCGTGGTGACAGGCGATCAGGCCCCACAGTTGCCCGCGCACCGTAAGCGCCAGCGTGAACGAGGCCTTCGCGCCCATGCGGCGCATGGTTTCGCGCTGCGCATCGGAGGCAGCGCGCAGGGCCGCATACGACAAATCGGTCGCCCGCCCGGTGGATGGGTGCAGCGCCGGCAGCAGGCCCACGGGCGTGTCGTTGATGTCCGCTACCAGGCGCAAGGGGTTGTGGCTATACAGGCTGCGCAGTTCGGGCGTGATACCGGCGCCGGGCAAGTGCGTGCCGACCAGCGTGTCGTAGGCCACATCGCGCGCTTCGGCCAGCGCTCGCAGCGAGCCGCCGCGGTCAATGCGGTAAATCGTGACACGACCAAAGTTGGTCAGGCGGCGCACTTCGCGCGCGGCCAGGTCCGTCAATGCATCGACACCGCTCACTGCCTGCAGGCTCGTCACGAAGGTACGCACCAGTGGGTACATCGACGCAAATGCACCATCAGCTGCGTGCACTGCGGGTTCGAGTTCCAGAATCAGCGTGCCCTTGTGCCGGTGCACGACTGCATCGAGCGCGTGGCCGTGCGGCGTGTGCAGGGTGCCGATATAAAGCGGGTGGTCGTCGATGCTGTGTGTGGCCAGGGCGCGTTCCAGCGCCTCGCGGCCAGCCGTGCCGATCACACGGTCGACTGGCGCCTGTAGCGCGGCGGCGTGTGGTGTACCCAGCGCGGCCTCGAGGTTTGCGCTCACCTGGTGGATGCGTAGATCGGGCTCGGACAAGCACAGCAGCACCCCGCGCGACTGGATGGCTGCGTTGCTGCCAATGCCGGGCGAAGCGTCAATGTCGTCAAGTACGGACGAGGGCGAAGGCGATTGCGAACTCATGGCGGTGGGCGAGTGCGCTGTCCCAAGGGCCTTGGCTGGAGTGCCAAGGGGGCAGCGGGCTGCCCCGGGCGGAAGCGGCCTGCCGGGTTCAGCGTATTCGTCATGGCCCACGCAAGCGGCGTGCCAGACAGGTGAAATCGAGGCGGTGAAGCGCACGGCGGGGCGCGAGCCCGCCTTATGACCCGGCGTGCGTATAAAAAAGTGATGCCAGGTCGCCTCGATGTTGCACGTCTCGCCGGTATTTGCTCGGCCCGTTGCATCGCATGGCGGTTGCGTGCGGACTCGTTCCGGCCCCGTTTGCGATGCCGCCCGCAACATCAAGCGGATCAGCATGCCGTGGAAACGGCATCATCGCGCCACGCTCAATCAGGGTGACCGTGACGGCATGAGCGCACGCGGGCGTTTTTGCGCAAGGTGTTGTAGATACCGTGGCTTGCTTGCGCGTCGTCCATAAAAAAAGCCCCGCGGTGATTTGCGGGGCTTTTTCGTTGCGCTTGCCTGATCAGACGTTAAACAAGAAGTGCAGCACATCGCCATCCTTGACGATGTATTCCTTGCCTTCGGCGCGCATCTTGCCGGCTTCCTTGGCGCCTTGTTCACCTTTGAACTGGATGAAATCTTCGTACGAGATCGTCTGGGCGCGGATGAAGCCGCGTTCGAAGTCGGTGTGGATGGCAGCAGCAGCCCGCGGGGCTGTGTCACCGATGTGGATCGTCCAGGCGCGCACTTCCTTCACGCCAGCCGTGAAGTAAGTCTGCAGGCCGAGCAGCTTGAAGGCCGCGCGGATCACGCGGTTCAGGCCCGGTTCTTCCATGCCGATGTCGGCCAGGAATTCGGTCTTGTCGGCGTCATCCAGGTCAGCAATTTCGGCTTCGATGGCGGCGCACACGGCCACCACCGGCGAATTCGTCTGGGCGGCGTAGTTGCGCACGGCGTCCAGGTGCGGGTTGTTCTCGAAGCCGTCTTCGCGCACGTTGGCGACGTACATGGTCGGCTTGGCCGTGATCAGGCACAGCGGCTTGATCGTTGCCCACTCGTCGTCGCTCAGGTTCAGGCCGCGCACGGGCTTGGCTTCGTCCAGCACCTTCTGGGCCTTTTCCAGCACGGCGACCAGCTTGGCGGCTTCCTTGTCGTTGCCCGACTTGGCGGCCTTGGTGTAGCGCTGCAGAGCCTTTTCCACAGTGGCCAGGTCGGCCAGCGCCAGTTCGGTGTTGATGACTTCGATATCGGCGATCGGGTCGACCTTGCCGGCCACGTGGATCACGTTTTCATCTTCGAAGCAGCGCACGACGTGGGTGATGGCGTCCGTCTCGCGAATGTTGGCCAGGAACTGGTTGCCCAGGCCTTCACCCTTGGATGCACCTGCGACCAGACCCGCAATGTCGACGAACTCAACCACCGCCGGCAGCACACGCTCGGGCTTGACGATGTCGGCCAGCGCCTGCAGACGAGCGTCCGGCACTTCCACCACGCCCACGTTGGGCTCGATCGTGCAGAACGGGTAGTTCTCGGCGGCGATGCCGGCTTTGGTCAGGGCATTGAACAGGGTCGACTTGCCGACGTTCGGCAGACCAACGATGCCGCATTGGAGGCTCATGGCGAAAAAGGCTCTAAATCAAGGGGTTGCGTGACGCGGAGGAGGCGGCAACACAGCGGGAATCCGGACTGTGCGCGTCGTTCACGGAAAGGCGTGATTGTAACCGCTTCGGATGGCGTCTAGCCCTGGGAGGCAGCTTCGGCGCGCTTGCGCTGGGTGCGGCTGGCCAGCACCAGGGCAATGCCGCCGAGGATGGCGGCGGAGGCCGTGGCCAGCCGTGGCGTGAGCGGCTCGGCCAGGAACAGTACTGCGCCAAATGCTGCAATGGGCGGCACCGACAGTTGCACCGCTGCCGCGCGGATCGCCGACAACCCCTTGAGCGCGGCGTACCAGATCACATAGCCGATGCCCGAGGTGAGTGCGCCGGAGGCCAGCGCCAGCATGATCCCCGCCGGGCTGGCGTGTGCACGGCCGTACAACACGGCACTCAAGGCGAGTGCCATGGGCGCGGCGCGCAGGAAGTTGCCGGCAGTGGCGCCCAGTGGATTGTCGAGCCCGCGCCCACGCAGCGAATACACGCCCCAGGCCACGCCGGACACCGTCATCAACCCGGCGCCCAGCGGCGTCGGGGCCGTTACACCGGGCGATACCAGGTAGATCAGCCCGCCCAGCGCCAGCGCAAAGCCTGCCCAGCCGAGCGGCTCGAACCGCTCGCCTGCGCGCAGGCCAGCCGCCAGCATGGTGATCTGTACCGCACCGAACAGGATCAGCGCCCCCGTGCCCGCGCTTAGCGTCAGATACGCAAACGAAAAGAACACGACGTAGGTGAACAGCATGGCCGCAGCGGTCCAATCCGTGCGCGCTTTTGGCGCCCGGCTAGCGTTGAATCGCGCGAGGATGGCCAACGTGATCGCACCCGACACCAGGCGAATGCTGGAAAAGCTCGCCGCATCGATGGTTGCGTGTTGCAACGCCAGCCGGCACAGCAGCGAGTTCGACGCGAACGCCACCATCGTGATGCTGGTGAGCAGCACCGTGCGCAGGGCGAGTTGGCCGTCGTTGGTCTGGTTCATGTTTATGTTGGTCTTATGCGATGGGCGGTGCGCCCCACAGGTGGATGACGGCAAGGACGGCGGCACCCGCCAGCAGCGCCACGCCTAGCGGTGCCGACAAGCGCCGTCCCCAGGACACATTCTTCTCGATGGCCATGGCGGCCGCCAGCACCATCATCCAACCGAGGCTGCCTGCGCCCACCACGAACATCAGCAGCATCAGCGCCCAGCAGCAGCCCACGCAGAACAGCCCGTGGCGCAGGCCCAGCATGAACGCCTGCCGGCGCGGCGCGGGGCCGCGCCAATGGCTGATGACAAAGCTCAGCGGCGAGCGGCACCGTTCGAGGCATTGATACTTCAACGCGCTGAACTGGAATGCACCGGCGCCCGCCAGTGTGGCCACACCGATCAACCAACCGTGCCAGCCCAGCAGCGGCACCCGCGCGACGCCCGCCAGCAGCAACGCATGCAGCCCATGCGCCAAGAGGCCGAACGCGCTCCATGCCGCCAGATAACCAACGCCCAGCAACATGACCAAACGCAGGCGATCCTGGCGCCCTGCCACCACCCGGTCAAACGCCTGGAACAGCGGCAGCGTGGTCGGCAGCATCATCGCCAGGATCATCAGCGTCCAGGCCAGTGCATACAGTACCGCCGGCACCACGAGTGAACCGCCCGGCACCACCTGGCACAGCCACGCCGCCGGGCCAGACGCCGTCCAGCTCCCGTGATCGAGATAGCGGCCATACGGGCTGCGCGCCCACAGCCACAGCGTGAGCCAGGCAAGCGCCACCAGGCCGGCCAGTACCGGCAGGAAGACGCGTTGATGGCGCGATGCTGCACTCATGCATCAAACAGGAAGGTGCTCTGCAGCGCGTTGTGGTTCTTGATATCGACGTTGATGCCGATGTCCGCGTTCTTCGAGCGATAGACCGGCGCCTTGCCCACGAACACCGGCGCGCCGGGCACGGTCGAGAACACGGTATCCGACAGCGTGGTCTGCTGGCCGGTCGGGCCCACGTACGGTTCAAGCTCCGCGTAGTAATCCGCCCCGATCTTGAGCGTGCCCTTGGCGCCGACGATGTCGAACGTGATCGGCGCGCGCTCCACCGAGACCACCTTGCCGATCAGCTTGGCGAGTTCGGCAATTGGGCCGCCCGCTTGGCCTGTGTAGACCTTGAGCAGCGCTTTTTCCTGTGCTTCCGATGCGGAATCGTTCAGGAAGATTGCCGCCGTCCAGTTGCCTTCCAGGATGTTGCCCGGCACGCGCGCGACGGCGGCGATGGTGCAGCCGGACACGTCGACGCCTTCAATCGTGCCTTGGTCCATATGCCACGCCACGATCGTGTCGCAGACCTTGAAATCAGGGTCTTCGCCGATCCAGCACGGGCATAGGACACGGCAATTGCAGACTTCGAGCAGCCTGCCCTCCAAGTGATAACTCATGGTTTCCTCCATCCGACGCGGTTGACGATGACGCACCACGAGAGGCCATCGGCCGGGTTGGGGGGTGTCGGGGCTGGGCCCGGATGGAGGGTCGGAACGCGCGGGCAGACGGCCGGCGGTATCGAAGACAAGCGGACTCAAGCGACCCGCAGCCCAACTGCGGCGCGCCATGGTCGAATTCTAGGAAGGCACATTGGGGACGCAAGGCGATTTCCCCGCAAGCTGGCGTGGCTCGCCAAAAATGCGTTACGCGCCCGTTACGCGTGATGTTCCGGAAACGTAACAACTTCACTCGAAACCGCGTGTACGCCGGATGCCACGGCAGGGTAGGGAAGTTCCAATCCGGCCCGTAAATCCAAGCTGGATAAGGCTTGGCGGTCGGTCTGGGGCGTCAGGATCGGGTGCTGAACGAACCGGGCATGCCTATTGCACTGTCTTGCTCTAAACAACAAATCTGCTTCTGGAGCACAGCATGTCCTGGACCGTCGCCACCGCCGCCCACCCGACACATACGGTTTCCGACAGCGCTGGCCTGTTCGCCTGCTACGAGGCCATCGCCAGCCTGTCCGAAGACATGGTCGATGCTGCCGAACGCGGCGATTGGGACGAAGTGAGCCTGCTGGAGCGCGAATGCGCGGCGCACATGGAGCGCCTGGGTCACGGTCTGCGCCCGGCCTTGTCGCACGAAGAGGTGCAGCGCAAGCGCGATCTGATGATGCGCATTCTTGCCAACGACGCCCGCGTGCGCGTGCTGGTCTGCCCGCGCCAGGATGAGTTGATGCGCCTGGTGAGCGGCGAGCGCCGCGCCATCGGCGCTCGCCAGGCGTACGCCGCCGTTTCCTACTACTGAGCGACGACTCAGGCGCTCCGGGGCCGGACCCGATTCAGCGGTCGGCCCGTAATTCTCCCCACGACATCAGCACCCGCTGGATGCTGCGCGCATAGGCGTCGCGGTGCGCGGGCGTCTCGGAGTGGTACGCGCCAATCGCGCGCCACGTGTTGCCGTGACGCACCATCTTTTGCTTGAGCAGCCAGGCCGCCACAAACACGTTGACGCACGCGTCGGTCAGCGCGCGGCGGGGCACGCCGTAGCGCGCCAGCGTGCTGAAGTGGATCGAGTTGATCTGCGCCTGGCCGATGTCGACCGAGCCGTCGGCGTTGCGATGGATGGCGGCCGCATCGCCCTTCGACTCAAACCACACGATCGCGCGCAGCACCGCCGGGTTGACGCCCTGATAGATGCCGGCCTGCTCAAAGCAATCGCCCGAGGCAGCATGTGCGGCAACGCTGCAAGCGGTCAACACAAGCGCCGCGCCAAGGCGGCTCCAGTACAAGCGAAAGGTGCGGGCGATAGACATGGCGGCTCCGGCGGCAATTGCTGGTTACTTCTGCAGGGCCACTTCAAGCTGACGCTCGATACCGGCCAGATACGTGTGTGATGCCTCCGACACCACCATGCGCGGCACCGGCTCGGTCGCCTTGCGCCATTGCGTGGTTACGACCTTGCGCTTGCCCCCGCGCGTGCGCACCACGGGCGCGGGTTCAGTTTCGGCACCGCCGCCGGGCGGCAGCATCGCAAGCGAAGGCAGCGGCGGATAGACGCGGTCGGGCGCGGCGGCCGTCGCCGGCATCAGTGCGTCGGGCGGCGCGGCAAAGGCCGATGCGGCCGGTACCGTCAGCAGGCCGACGGTGAGGGGGAAGAGTAGATGGGTCATATGCATGACATTCCTCTTAATCCTGCGTGCGAATCGTCACACTGTACGGCTGGCTGGCGCTGACGGTCAGGTTTTCCAGGCGGACATAACCGGCGCGCTGCGCGGGTACGCCGTTCCACAGCGCCTGGTTCAGGTAGCGGAAATCCTGCGCCAGCGCAGCCACCTGGATGGTCGCCGGGCGCTTTTGCGCAGCGGCCAGCGCGCCGGCCTTGGTTAGCACGGCGGTCAACTGCGGATCATGCGCGCCCAGTGCGTCGGGCGGGATGGCGAAGGTCATGACCTCGCCCGTGGGTGCGGTGCGGGCCACGGGGGTGGGGGTCTGGGCCGGCATTTGCGCACAGCCCGCCAGTGCGAACAGTGCGACCAGCACCAGCGATACCGCGGAGCGTTCGGAAAAAGTCCACATGGCGATGGGGAATGCGTGGATTGGACCCGCACTGTATCGGCGGGTCGCGCATGTCAAAGCGTCGAATTGCCCGGCTTTTATCGTCCATCCCGACGGATGGCTTGAGTGCCCGCTCTAACGTGAAAATGTCGTCACATTGGGGGTTTGCAGGCAGGCGATGTGCCTTGCGCTTATGCGGCGCCGGTGGCACATCGGCGTACCAAATATGCACTGCGCGCAGCAATGGGTTCAGGTGATGCGTTCGCCTCGCGCGGGGCCGGTAGGCGTAAACACCGAGCCGATGTGCGGTGGCGCCACGTGCCCGCCGCGACACATTTGCGCGGCCACAAGGCTGCAACACCCCCCCGCCGCTATAATCGGCCCACCATGAATACACCCGCGTTTTCCTCTTCCAAGGCCGTTCCCAAGGAAGCAGCGGCCTACCACGTGGCCGTGGTGGGCGGCGGCATTGTCGGGCGCGCCTGCGCGCTGCGGCTGGCGCAGATCGGCCTGCGCATCGCGCATATCGCGCCGCCCGTGCCCGCGTCCGCAGCATCCGCTCCTGCGGGGCCGGATGCCTGGGATGCGCGTGTCTACGCGTTTTCGTCCAGCTCGCAGGGGCTGCTGGAGCAGTTGCGCATCTGGCCCGCGCTCGACATGACACGCGTGCAGCCGGTGCATGACATGCGCATCTTCGGCGACGCCGCCGCCGCGCGTGGCGAACACGCCCACCCCGATCTGCACTTTTCCGCCTACGCGGCCGGCACGCCCCAACTGGCGTGGATTGCCGAATCGTCGCTGGTTGAGCGTGCGCTGGAAACCGCGCTGCGCTTTGCTCACACCGTGCAGACTTTCCCGCACGCCGCGACCGGCTTTGAAATGGAGACTGACGCCGCACGCCTGACGCTGGCCGACGGGCAGGTGATTCGCGCTGAATGCGTGGTCGGCGCCGACGGCAAGAACTCGTGGGTGCGCGAGCAGGCCGGCATTCAGGCCGAGGCGAAGCCGTATCGCCAGCTTGGCGTGGTCGCCAACTTTCAGGCCGAGCACTGGCATCAGGACACGGCCTGGCAGTGGTTTCTTGGTGCATCCGCCGAGCAAGCCGCCGCAGCCGACGACGCAACGCCGGTACGCGGCGAGATCCTCGCGATGCTGCCGCTGCCTGATCGCCGTGTCTCGATGGTGTGGTCCGCCAGCGAAGACCACGCCCGCGAACTGCTTGCGCTGTCGCCTGATGCGCTGTGCCGCGCGGTGGAAGCCGCTGCCGGTGGCGCTGTCGCCGCACGCTTTGGGCGCCTGTCGAATATCACGCCTGCGCAGGGCTTTCCGCTCGTGCTGCAGCACGCCAGCCGAGCGGTTGCGCCGCGCGTGGCGCTGGTGGGCGATGCGGCCCATGTGATTCATCCGCTGGCCGGGCAGGGCATGAATCTCGGCCTTAGGGATGTGTCTGAAATTGGCCGGGTCATGGCAGAACGTGAAACCATGCGCGATCATGGCGATCTGAGGTTGCTGCGCCGTTACGAGCGCGCCCGCCGCGAAGACCTCCTTTCGCTCACGGCCGCCACGGATGGTCTGCACAAGCTGTTCGCCCTGCCGGGCGCGCTGCCCCGCACGGTACGCAATGCGGGGATGCGCATGGTGGGCATGACGCCATTTATCAAACGCTTGTTGATCAAGCACGCGCTGGGCTGAGGCATCATCAGCGCTTTCGGGGTTTCAGGGTTTCAGGAGTTGTTATGTCGTTTCGTATTCGGGTGGCGGCCATCGCCTCTGCGGTGGCAGTGGCAGCCATTGGCGCGGGTTATGTCTTGAGCGCGGGTGCCGCCGAGCCCGCACTGGACAAGGTCAAGGCCACGGTACAGAAGGCCCTGGGCCCGAACGTTGAGATCAAGAGCGTCACCAAGTCGCCGCTGGCCGGCCTGTATGAGATCAACCTCGGCAGCCAGGTCGTCTACAGCGATGCCACCGGCCGCTACGTGCTCAACGGCGACCTGCTTGATACGCAGACCGCCACCAACCTCACGCAAGAGCGCCTGGCTGACCTGAACCGCGTCAAATGGTCCGACCTGCCGCTGGACCGCGCCGTGAAGTGGGTCAAGGGCAACGGCGCGCGCAAGATCGTCGTGTTCTCCGATCCGAACTGCCCGTACTGCCACAAGTTGGAGCAGATGCTCACGCAAGTCGACAACATCACGGTCTATACCTTCCTGTTCCCGATTCTGTCGGAAGATTCGAACACCAAGGCCAAACAGATCTGGTGCTCGGCCGACCGGGCCCGCGCCTGGCGCGACTGGATGACCACCAAGACCGCCCCGGGCGGCGCCGGCACCTGCGACACGCCGCTGGAAGCCAACCTGACGCTGGGCCAGCAGCTCAACGTGACCGGCACGCCGGCCATCATCTTCCCGGACGGCTCGCGGGCTCCGGGCCTGATCGATGCGGCCACGCTGGAGCGCAAGTTCGCTGCGCTCAAGAAGTCGTAAATCGCACGAAGGAAGCGCCGGTTGATCCGGCGCTTTTTCTTTGGGCGCCCGCAATTCACAACAAGCACAACATCCTCGGAGACCTCATGTCATTTCGCGCGCTGATGCTGGAAAAGCAGGATGGCGGGCCGCTGGCCCACATCGTTGACCTGGATGACGCTGCGCTGTCCACGCCCGAGGCGCTTGCCAACGACGTGACCGCCGGCGACGTGCTGATCCGCGTGGACTGGTCGACGATCAACTACAAGGATGGCCTGGCCATCACCGGCAAGGGGCCGGTCGTGCGCAAGTGGCCGATGGTGGCCGGCATTGACGGCGCAGGCGTCGTTCTGGATTCCTCGCATCCGGACTGGAAGACGGGCGATGCGGTCGTGCTCAACGGCTGGGGCGTCGGCGAGGCGCACTGGGGCTGTCTTGCGCAGCAAGCGAGGCTTTCCGGCAACTGGCTGGTGGCGCTGCCGGCGGGGCTCGATGCGCGGCAGGCCATGGCGATCGGCACGGCCGGTTACACGGCGATGCTGTCGGTGCTGGCGCTGGAGCGCGCGGGCGTGAAACCAGGCGATGGCGAGGTGTTGGTGACGGGGGCCTCGGGCGGCGTCGGCTCGATCGCCATTGCGCTGCTCGGCAAGCTGGGCTATCGCGTGGTGGCGTCTACGGGCAAGACGAGCGAGGCCGATTTCCTGCAGGCGCTGGGTGCCGCGGACGTGATCGACCGCGCGGAGTTGTCCGCCCCAGGCAAGCCGCTGCAGAAGGAGCGCTGGGCGGCGGTGGTCGATTCAGTCGGCTCGCACACGCTGGTCAACGCGTGCGCGCAGGTGCGCTACGGCGGCGTGGTCACGGCGTGTGGGCTGGCGCAGGGCATGAATTTTCCGGCCACGGTCGCCCCGTTCATCCTGCGCGGCGTGACGCTGTGCGGCATCGATAGCGTGATGGCGCCGCGCGCGCTGCGCCAGACGGCGTGGCAACGCCTTGCAACTGACCTGCTGCCTGATCGCCTGGAGGCCATCACACGCGAGGTGACGCTCTCGGAGGCCATCGACGCGGCGCACGACATCATGGCCGGCAAGATGCGCGGGCGCGTGGTGGTGGACGTCAACCGTTAGGCTGACAGACCGGTTTCCGGACGATTTCGGCATCGGCAGCGTGGGACGGCAACGCTACAATGTCCGCCATGAAGCCGATCCGCTACACCATCGCCCCTGCCGCGCCCGAGGCGCACGTTTTCACCGTCACCGTTACGGTGGATGCGCCTGATAGCCAAGGCCAGCGTTTTTCGTTGCCGGCGTGGATTCCGGGCAGCTACATGATCCGCGAGTTCGCACGCAACATCGTGCGGATCGAGGCCGCATCCGCTGACCGGCCGGTGCGCCTGACCAAGGTCGACAAGCACACGTGGTGGGCCGCCCCATGCACGGGGCCGCTGACGGTTTCGTATGACGTCTATGCGTGGGATTTGTCGGTGCGCGCCGCGCATCTGGACGCCACGCACGGCTTCTTCAACGGCACGTCGGTCTTCCTGCGCGTGGAAGGCGCGGACGACCAACGCTGCCTGGTCGACATCCAGCCGCCCGCCGGCGACGCCTACCGTGGCTGGCGCGTCGCCACCGCACTGCGCGAAGCCACCGGTCGCATCCAGGGCAAGGCTGGCGCCAAGCGCTACGGCTTCGGCTGGTACGAAGCCGCCGACTACGACGAGCTGATCGACCACCCCGTCGAAATGGGTGCGTTCGAGTTGGTCTCGTTCGAAGCCTGCGGCGCGCAGCATGACGCTGTGTTCACCGGCCGCGTGCCGAACCTCGACCTGGAACGCATCGCCCGCGACTTCAAGCGCATCTGCGAAGCGCAGATCCGCCTGTTCGAGCCGCAGACGGCCACGGCGCCGTTCCTTGACAGCAACCGTCGCTACGTCTTCATGACGATGGTGACGACCGACGGCTACGGCGGCCTGGAGCACCGCGCCAGCACCGCGCTGATGTGCGCGCGCGGCGATCTGCCCGTGACCGGCCGCGACGAGACCACCGAGGGTTACCGCACCTTCCTCGGCCTCGTCAGCCACGAGTATTTCCACACCTGGAACGTCAAGCGCATCAAGCCGGCCACCTTCGTGCCGTACGCGCTCGACCGCGAAGTGCACACGCCGCTGCTGTGGCTGTTTGAAGGCTTCACCAGCTACTACGACGACCTGATGCTGGTGCGCTCGGGTTTGATCTCCGAAGCGCAGTATCTGGAGATGCTCGGCAAGACCTGGAACGGCGTGCTGCGCGGCAGCGGCCGCCTGAAGCAGAGCGTGGCCGAAAGCTCGTTCGACGCCTGGACGAAGTATTACCGCCAGGACGAAAACGCGCCCAACGCCATCGTCAGCTACTACACCAAGGGCTCGCTGGTGGCGCTGGCGCTGGACCTGACGATCCGCACGCAAACCGACGGCGAACGTTCGCTCGACGACGTGATGCGCGCCCTGTGGGTCACCTACGGCCGCGATTTCTACGCCGCTGGCCATGCGCAGCGCGGCGTGACCGAAGCCGGGCTGATCACCCTGATGGAAGAGACTACCGGCGTGCGCCTGCGCACGCTGGTGCGCCAACTGACCGAAGGGCGCGATGATCTGCCCCTGCCGACGCTCTTCAAGGCGATGGGCGTGAGCGCCACGCGCAAGGCCGCCGAGTCGGCGCTCGCGTTGGGCATCAAAGCTGGCACCGAGAATGGCTTCGTCAAGCTGCAGCAGGTGTTCGACGGCAGCCCGGCGCAGCGCGGCGGCTTGTCCGCCGGCGACCTGATCGTCGCGGTGGACGGCTTGCGTGTACCGGCTGGCCAACTCGACAAGACCCTCGCGCGCCATCGCGCCGGCGATACCGTGTCCGTCCACGTGTTCCGCCGCGACGAGCTGATGACGCTAAAGGTGACGCTCGCCACCGACACCACGCCGCAGTTCACGCTGGCGCTGGCCACGGAGCCGTCGCCGTTGCGTTCGGCGTGGCTGGGCAAGCGGGCGGCGGCGCGCAAGGTGGCGCGCGGCAAGTCGGCGTGACTCGCGTAGCCTGATCCGATGGATTACGTCCACGATCCACGCACCTTCCTTTACAGTCATTACGTCTCGCGCGGCATCCGCACTGCCACCGGCGTGATCGGCCTGACGCTGCTCGCGCTGCTGGTGATGGACCTGCAGGGCGCGATGGTGGTGTCGATCGGTGCGTTGTGCACCAGCCTCATGGACTTGCCCAGCCCGCTGCGGCACAAGTTCAACGAGATGATGGCGTGCGTGCTGCTGACGACCGCCGTTACGTTTCTCGTGGCGGTGGTGACGCCATACGCGGTCCTGCCGGTGGTGATCGTGGTGGTGAGCTTCCTGGCCGGGCTCATGCTGGCGTACGGCAACAAGACGATGCCGCTGCAGTTTGCGGCGCTGTTCGTCATGACGCTCACCTTTACCGAGGAATTCGCCTTCCGCGAAGCGGTAGAACATACCGTGCAGTTCTTCCTCGGCGCCATCGGCTACATGGCCTTTGCGATGGCCGTGGCGTGGGGCCAGCGCCGCCGCATCAAGGAACAGGTGCTGGCCGAGTGCCTGTACGAACTGGCCGTCTACGTTGAACGCAAGGCCGGCTTCTACGACGCCTCCAAGGATTTCGACGAGCAGTTCAACCTGCTCGTGCGCCAGCAGATTTCGGTGGCCGACAAGCAGCAGGTGGCGCGCGATTTTGTCTTCCGCGACAACCGCACCGCCAGCGACGGGCGCCTCGTGCAGATCCACATGCGGATGCTCGACATCTACGAGTACCTGCTGTCGTCCAACACTGATTACCCGCTGCTGCGCCAGTACCTGGCCGACGCCGAAATTCTTCGCCTCTTGCGCGACGTCATCGAAAAGATGCGCCTGGATATCGAGGCAGTGGCCTACGCCGTTGGGCGCGACCGGCCATCGCCCACGCCGATGTCGTACGAGCAGGAACTGGCCGCCATCGATGCGGCGCTCGACGCACTGCAGCACGGTCACCACGCCGTTCCGCTGGAGGCGTTTGCAGCGCTGGACGAATCCGTGGCGACGGTGCGCGGCGCGATCCGGCTGCTGGCGCAATTGCACGCCGCCACTGCCACGCCGGTGGAGCCCTCCAAGGTGCTGCTGCGCCCCGACATGACGCCGTTCCTCTCGCGCCAGAAGTACGAACTGCGGCTGGTGCTGGAAGAGCTGACGTGGCGCTCGCCGGTGCTGCGCTTTGCGCTGCGCATCTCGATGGCGGTGGCTGCCGGGCTTTGGATTGCCGATCGCCTGCCGTATGCATCCCACGGGTATTGGGTGCTGCTGACCATCGTCGTGATCCTCAAGCCGACGTTCAGCATGACGCGCCAGCGCAACTTCGACCGGGTGCTCGGCACGCTCATCGGCTGTGTGATCGCGGCGGTGATTCTGCGCTTCACCCATTCGACGTGGATCCTGATGGGCGTGCTGTACCTGTCGACGGCGGCCAGCGCAGCCTTCGTCACGGTGCGCTACCGCTACACGGCCATTGCAGCGTGCGTGCAGGTGCTCATCCAGATCAACCTGCTGCTGCCGGGCAGCAAGGGTGCCATTGGCGAGCGGTTGGTCGATACGCTGATCGGCGCGGCCATTGCCACCGCCTTCAGCTACGTGCTGCCCGCCTGGGAATACCGCAACCTGCCCAAGCTGGTGGACGACGTATTGCGCACCAACCGACGCTTTATTGAAGCCGCGCGCGAACTGCTGCTCGGCACGCTCAAAGACGACTTTGCTTATCGCGTGCAGCGCAAGCAATACATGGAATCGCTCACGGGGCTGATCTCCGCTTTCACGCGGATGCTGGACGAGCCCAAGAGCCGCCACCGCGCTGTCGACAACCTGAACCGCTTCATCGTTCAGAACTACCTGGTGGCCGCGCATGTGGCGGCGGTGCGCATCCTGGTGCGCCAGCGCGCGCAGGAACTGGACGAGGCTGACACGCGCGCCCTGGTCGAACAGACCGCCGAAGCCGCGCTCGAAAGCCTCACCCGCGCCAAGGAGCGCTTCGACCAAGCCGTGCACGAAGGCGGCTGGGGCGTGCGCCCGCGCGATACGCAAGAACTGGGTGCCGCCGATTTCGCCGACAAGTCAGCGCGTTCGCGCATGGTGGATGCGGCGGCGGAGTCGGATTCGCTATCCGCGATGCATCTGCTGGAGCGGCGCCTGCAGGCGCTGCGGGCGGATACGGCGAAGATTGCGCTGCGGTGCGGGGCGTTGGGGCGGGCGTTGCGGGTGTCGCGGGACTAGGCTGCAAGCCGCTGCTGCGGCGCTATGCGGTCCGATGATGCGCCTCGCAGGTGCATGCGCGTGTCGATGACGCTCGAAGATTCAGCGTTGAGCGTTAGACCGTCATCGTTGAGCCTCAGAGCCTCAACGTCGAGGCTCGGAGAGCCATCACCGCACCTCAGACCGCCATCGATGCACCTAAAATGGGCATCGATGGGACTCAGACAGTCATCGATGAGGCTCAGACAGTCATCGATGAGGCTCAGACAGTCATCGATGAGGCTCAGACAGTCAT